>JAZQCI010000075.1:0-38571 GCA_045546175.1 Lachnospiraceae bacterium
AAAAAGGAGATTAGCATGGCAGAATATTATCTTGAATTGAAAGGTGTATCCAAGTCTTTCCCCGGCGTTAAGGCTCTGGATAATGTTTCCCTTTCGGTCCGCCCGGGTACTGTCCATGCACTGATGGGGGAAAACGGCGCAGGTAAATCTACGTTAATGAAGTGCTTGTTCGGTATTTATAAAATGGATGCCGGAGAAGTCTATATAAACGGCGAGAAGGTCAACATCAACAATCCCGATGAAGCCATGAAGATGGGTATTGCCATGGTGCATCAGGAACTTCAGCCCGTACTCCCCAGAAGTGTTGCCGAGAACATGTACCTCGGCAGATTCCCTACCCACAATTACGGTCCTCTTAAGGTCATCGACCACAAGAAGATGTATGAAGACGCTGCTTACTGGCTCAAAGAAGTAGGTATGGATTTTGATCCCAAGGCACCGCTTTCCGATCTTTCTATCGGCCAGATGCAGTCCATCGAAATTGCGAAGGCAGTTTCCCACGAGGCGAAGGTTATCATCTTCGACGAGCCTACGTCCTCCCTCTCTGACAAAGAAGTTGAAGTACTGTTCCGTATCATGAATGACCTTCGTGATAAGGGCGTTGCTATGATCTATATTTCGCACAAGATGGATGAGATCAAGAGGATCTCCGATGACATCACCATCATGCGCGACGGCACGTATGTCGGCACATGGCCGGCAGCGGAAATGACAACGGACCAGATCATTGCGAAAATGGTCGGCCGCGAACTGACCAATGTATATCCTCCGCATCCCTGCACACCCGGGGATGTGATTCTGGAGGCAAAGAACGTCTGCTCGATCCACGAGAAATCTTTCCAGGACTGCTCTTTCAAGATCCGCAAGGGCGAGATCGTCGGATTCGGCGGCCTTGTCGGCGCGCAGAGAACAGAACTGATGGAAGCAATCTTCGGTATGCGCGGAATCCAGTCCGGAGAGATCTATGTCCATGGCAATAAGGTGGATACCAAGACTCCCCGCAAGGCAATGAACGCCGGCATCGGACTGATCACAGAAGACAGACGTGGTAATGGTATTCTGGGCTGCCTGTCCATCAAGGACAACACAGGCATTTCCATTTATGACAAACACCTGAAAGCAGGTTTTGTTCTGGATCATCCTACGATCGACAAGATCGTGGACGAGAGCATTAAGAAGCTGTCCATCAAGACGCCTAATGCGCAGGAACACATCGCAAACCTTTCCGGTGGTAACCAGCAGAAGGTCATCATCGCAAGATGGCTCGCCAATGACCCGGATGTCCTGATCATGGACGAACCTACCCGAGGCATCGACGTCGGCGCCAAGCACGAGATCTATGAGATCATGGCTGAACTGCAGAAGCAGGGCAAAGCGATCATCATGATCTCCTCAGAAATGGCAGAACTGCTCGGTATGTCCGACAGGATCTATGTCATGTGCAACGGCCACATCCGCGGCGAGATCACCGATCCTGCAGAAATGACTCAGGAGAAGGTCATGAGTTACGCGACCATGTTCTGATCGGCACTATAGTCTGTTACTATGGTCAAAGCATTGACACAGATGCTCTTTGAAACGGAGGATTCTAATGAACAAAAAAGCTTTTAATATAAAGGATTTCCTGATCAACTACGGCGTTATCCTTATCATCATTATCCTGGTTGCATTTACAGGGATCAAATCGCCCAACTTCCTGTCCCCGTCCAACCTGCTGAACCTGCTCCTGAACATGTCCGCACGTCTGGTCATCGCGCTCGGCATCGCCGGCTGCGTTATCACCGCAGGGTGCGATCTGTCCGCAGGTCGTATTATCGGTCTGGGCGGCTGCCTTGCAGGTATTCTTCTGCAGAAGGCTGATTATTCTGGACGTTTTATCCAAGGCGGAAAGCCTATGAACGTTTTCCTCGCTGCCATCATCGTCATGGTAGTGTGTGCCGCTTTCGGTGCAGTGACAGGCTCTTTCATCGCGTTCCTGAGCGTGCCTCCCTTCATTTCCACACTGGCAATGATGGAGATCGTCTACGGTCTTAACCTGATCGTAACCAATGCGACTCCTCTGGGCGGCTATGTTACCGAGTACACAAATCTTGCTTCCGGCAGATTCCTCATGATCCCCTACCTGGTATGGATCGCAATTCTGATCGGGGCTATTTCATGGTTCATCTTCAACATGACCCGTCACGGAAAATATATGTACGCTATCGGCGCAAACCCGCAGGCAGCGGAAGTTGCCGGTGTTCCGGTCAAACTGACAATGGTCATGATCTATGCGAAGGCAGCTGCCTTCTATGGCCTTGCAGGCTTCATGCTGGGCGCCAAGTCCGGCGGTGCATCCGTTAACCTGGGCCTCGGCTACGAGATGGAAGCGATCGCAGCTTGTACGATCGGCGGCGTCTCCGTCACCGGCGGCCGCGGTAAAGTTTCTTCCGCCGTCATCGGTGTTGCGGTCTTCGAATTCCTGAAGGCAGCGCTGCAGTTCCTGGGCGTCAACGCAAACGCACAGTGGATCGCCCTCGGTATCATCATCTACATCGCGATCTCTCTGGATATCAGAAAGTACGTCGCAAAGAAGTAATTCTCGAAATAATTCTCGAAGTTATTCTCGAAGTTATTCTCGAGGCAATCTTCGAAGTAAATTTCAAAATACAGGCCGCCCGCTCTGTGAGCATTGAAATGGCGGCAGAGGTGCAGTAACATCAAAGCGAGTGACTGGCATCACGTGATTACAGGAATCCTGTACGGCACGGGATGCCGTCCCTCGCTTTTACTGTTTAAGGCCCGCATGCGGGCACAGCGCACAGAATACGGAAATATTCGGAACGGAAAGGATTGAATATGCTGGAACAGTTCTTACATTTTGCGGGCATTCCCACGCTGATCGGGCTGGTGGCGCTCTATTTTGCCTACAGGGTAATGGTTCTGAAGGATATAAAGGCCATCAGAGGGAAAGGAAAACCGGAGCCCAAGGACAAAGAGGGATACTGCAGAGACGCGGGAAGGCTGCTCATATTTTTCGCGGTGGGCACTTTTCTGATGGGAGTCCTGGAGTCGATCAACGCGGTCGCGGCTCTCGTGCAGATCGTTGTGTGGGTCGTGGTCCTGTTTGTGTTATGGAAGAAGCTCGAGGACAAGTACGAGTGAGATGAGGGACGGCACAATGAGTTTATACTCGGTTCTTTTGGTGGACGACGAGGAAGATGTCATCCGCACAATGCTTAAGAAAGTCGATTGGGAGGGGATCGGTTTTCACGTAATGGGCTATGCCCACAACGGGATCGAGGCCCTTGATCTGGCGGAAGCAGAGGCGCCGGATGTCGTGCTGACGGATATTAAGATGCCCTATATGGACGGACTGGAGCTGGCCAGAAATCTCAAGATCATGTATCCGACGGTCCGGATCCTGATCTTTTCGGGGTTCGATGAGTTTGAGTACGCCAAGGAGGCAATCCGCCTTGAGGTGGAGGAGTATATCTTAAAGCCCGTGGACGCAGATGAGCTGCGCCGGATCTTTGCGAGGATCAAAGAGTCTCTGGACCGGGAGATGGATGAAAAGCGCAATGTCCAGAAGCTTCGCGACTACTACATGGAGAGCCTGCCGCTGCTGCAGGAGAACTTCTACTCCACGCTGGTGGAAGGAAACGTGGCGGAGGACAGCATCCCCGGGTATCTGCGGGACTATCAGATCGAGATGGACAGCCCCATGTACACCGTGGTCGTGGTCCACACAAGTACCACGCAGCTGCCGGAAGGGATCAGCGCGGTGCTTCTGACGGAGTCTGTGCGGCGCCTCGCCCGGGAGCGGCTGGCGGAGAAATGGGACGCCAAGATGTTCCCTCACGAAGGGAACATCGTTATGCTGGCCCCTTGCAGGACGCAGGAGGATGTGGTGCGGATCACGGACGAGGCGGAGAGCTTCTGCCGCCTTGCCAGGCATGTCAGCCAGGCGGTCGTGACGATCGGCATCGGAAAGGCCTGCACGGAGATCTCCCAGATCCCGGAATCCTATCAGGGGGCGAGAGAAGCGGTCTCCTACCGCTCTATCTACGGATCCGGAAGGGCGATCAATATCGCCGAGATCGAGCCCGGCGAAGGGAGAGCGGCGGATAATACCCAGAAGAAGCTCCACGCCCTGTTCAAAGCCGTCAAAATGAATACGCAGGAGGCAGTCCGGAAGGAAGCGGACGCCTGTGTCGACGAGCTCACTTCCGGAGGCGTGTCCCTGAGCATTCATCGGTTTATGATCATGGAACTCGTAAGTTCCCTCTATCGGTTCGCGGTCAGCAACCGGATCGAGCCGGAGCCCATCTTCGGAGAGGACGAGAGCCTGTTCCGAAACGTGACGAACATGGACAGCCGGCAGCTCAGAGAGTGGCTGTACAAAGTGTCGCTGGCCATGTGGGAGCAGCTGCGCATCAGCAGGGAGAGCGGCGTACAGACTTTCGTCGGCAAGGCCATCGACTATGTCCGCGACAATTACGGGGACCAGGATCTGACGATCGACAAGATCTGCGGGATCCTGGGCGTGAGCGCTGCGTATTTCTCCACCACGTTCAAAAAAGAGACGGGCAAGACTTTTATCGCTTTTTTGACCGATTACCGTATGGAGCAGGCGGTGCAGAGACTGATCGAAGGGGACGACAAGACCTATGTGATCGCCGCGCAGGTCGGGTACGCGGACCCGGCTTACTTCAGCTACGTGTTTAAGAAGAGTTTCGGCGTGTCGCCGTCCAAGTATCGATCCGAGAGAAGATAAGGCCGGAAACAGAGCGGACGAATTCGGAATAAGAGCAATTTTGAGCGGGAGGAATCCTTGGAAGACAAGGGGAAGAAGCAGAAAGAGAAAAGAAGCCGTCTTTCGGACCGGAAGAGTCAGTGGAGGGAGAAAGTGGGCGGACTGGGGATCCAGGCCACCGTGCTGGTCTCCTTTACTGTCGTTTCAGTCCTTTTTATGCTGCTCATGGGTTTTTCTCTGTATCAGAGATTTATGATGCGCACGCGCGTGATGATGACGGAGAGCACGGAACAGCTGATGTCCCAGACGGAAGCCAACTTCGAGGACTATCTGACCTCCATGCGCAGAGTGAGCGACGCCCTGTATTACGGCGCCATAAAGGACAAAGACCTGGCCAGGGACAACCTGGACAGTGAGATGGCTCTTTTGTATGAGGCCAACAAGGATAACCTGATCAGTTTTGCGCTCTTTCGCAGGGACGGAAGCCTTGTCAGCGCGACGCCCGTATCCACCCTCAAGGAGGGACTGGACGTGAGCGGGCAGCCGTGGTTCGAGCTGGCATTGAACAAACCGGAGAACCTGCATTTCTCTACGCCCCATGTGCAGAGCATTTTCGACGCTTCCTCCTTCCGCTACTACTGGGTCATCTCGCTGAGCAGGATCGTGGAGCTGACCAGCAGCGGCGTCCCCTTGCGCGGCGTGCTGCTCGTCGATATGAACTACAACACGATCGAGCAGATGATGGAGCGGGTCAACGGGAGCAGTTCCTATCAATATTTTTACCTGTGCGACGGAGACGGCGAGCTGATCTATCACCCCAGGATGATCCAGATCGGCGTCGGGAAGTACAAGGAGAACAACATCAGTGCCGCGAGCCTGGAGGACGGCGTTCACGAAGAGATCTTCGACGGCGAGCGACGGGTGGTCATCGTGAGGACGATCAGCTACACCGGGTGGAAATTGGTGGGCGTCATCCCCATGAGCGGCTTCCGGTTCGGGGTGGGCAGCACGCAGTACTTTACGATCCTGGTGCTCCTGACGGCCATTCTGGCCCTCCTTGTGATCAACCGCCTTGTGACGGGCCGGATCACGAGCCCGATCCTGCGCCTCAATAAATCGATCCAAAATATGGAAGGCGGCCGCGTGGATCCCGAGAGCGTCTACATCGGAGGGCCGGCGGAGATCGAGCATCTGGGAAGAAGTCTTCAGGGGAGCTTCCGTCAGGTCAATAAGCTGATGGACGACGTCGTGCGGGAGCAGGAGGAGCGCAGAAGGAGTGAGCTGGACGCGCTGCAGTCGCAGATCAACCCGCACTTCCTCTACAACACCCTGGACTCCATTGTCTGGATGATCGAGGGGGAGAGAAATGACGACGCCGTCTTTATGGTCACGCAGCTGGCAAGCCTTTTCAGGATCAGTCTGAGCAAAGGGCGGACAGTGATCAGCATTAAGGACGAGCTGGTCCACGCCCGCAACTATATGAATATCCAGAAAGTGCGCTACAAAGAGGCGTTCACGATGAACTGGAACATTGCGGAGGAGATCGAAAGCTACTGCACGGTCAAACTGATCCTGCAGCCGATCCTGGAGAACGCGCTTTATTACGGAATCGACGCGCTGGGCGACGAAGGGGAGATCCTGGTCGAGGGAAGAAAAGAAGGGGACGATATTTTTATAAGCGTCAGGGACAACGGCCTGGGAATGCCGCCCGAGAAAGTCGCGAAGCTCCTTGAGGACGAAGAGCACGAGGAGAGAGAGAGCAGGCACGGCTCGGGTGTGGGACTGATCAACGTCCACAAGAGAATTATGCTGCGGTTCGGAGCACAGTACGGGCTCAGGATCGAGAGCGAGCCGGATGAAGGGACCACCGTGACGATCCATCTGCCTGCGGTGCCCTACACGGAGAATAACCGCCGCGCGCTGGAGCACGGCACCTGGAACGGGGAGGCGCGGAATGAAGAAAAAGAATAATTATTTCGCCGCCCTAGTCGTGGCTATGCTGACAGCAAGCGTGATCGTGACGGTAATCATGAGCCGAGAGAGCGGGCGCACGGCAGCGCCCAGGCAGATCCACGTGATCATCGACAACAGCAGCGACAACCGCTGGGTGCAGTTCATCGCCGGAATGCACCAGGCGGCGGAGGAACAGGGGATCAGCCTGACGATCATGCCGACCGGCAGACTGTCGGGACTTCAGGATCAGGAGTCTCTGCTCGCCAGAGCCGTCGCGGGAGGATCGGACGGCGTGATCATACAGCTGATGTCCGGATCGGAGGCGGCCGGCATGCTGGAGACCTACAGCAGCAGTACAAATATCGAGATCGTGGACGGGGACGATTACGAGGTCATGAGCAATGTCGTGGGAATCGTGAGCCCCGATCACACCGCCATCGGGGAAGCGATCGCCCGGGAGGTCATGGTATTTGCTCAGAAGCCGCTGCAGGAGTGCAGCATCGGAGTGATCAAGGGAAATGAAGCCATGAGCTCCGCGCAGGAGCGCCTGGCGGGATTTGAGCAGACTCTTGAGAGCGGCGGCGGCAAAATATCCTGGATCCTGTACCAGAACGAGGAATCGGAGAACGTCATGGACCAGCTCGCGGAGTACCCGGTCCCGGATATTCTGGTCGCGCTGGACAACGCGGGAATGGAGGCGGCCGGCGAATATGCGGCCGGGCTCCCCGGGAAGATCATCCTGGTCGGGACAGGCACATCCATGAAAGCGCTTTATTATCTGGACAGCGGCGTCGCGCAGAGCCTGGTGGTACCCGAGGACTACATGATGGGGTACCAGAGCGTGACCGACCTGGCGGATTATATCCACAAAAACCGAGTCATGCCTCTGGCGCGGACTGTTTTGCACAGAGTGATCCACAGAGATACACTATTCGCAGAAGAAAATCAGGAGATCCTGTTTCCGCTGCAGAGATGACGGAGGGTCTGATGAAAATGGGGCTGAAGAAAAAGAATCTGATGAAAGGAGTTCGGGGGGAAAGGGCTCCGAGGAAAGAGGTTCCGGGTATAGGCGGCATCTTTAAGAGGATGCGAAAAGCGGCGGCCGTGGGGAGTACCGCCTTGGCCATCGCTCTTTTGACCGGCGCCTGCGGCAATGCAAACGCCGGGAGCGAAGAGAGGTATGTCAGGATCGGCGTGAGCGTCTATGACCAGTACGACACCTTTCTCATGGAGCTCATGAATGACTTCAACAGCTTCGTGGACAGCCGCAAAGCACAGGGAATCGATATAGCGACCGTTGTGCAGGACGCCTCCCGATCCCAGGCCGCCCAGAACGAGGATGTGGCGGACATGATCGAGAACGACTGCGGCGTGATCTGCGTCAATCTTGTGGACCGCACCGCGCCCACGGAGATCATTGACCTGGCAAGGAAAAACGACGTCCCGGTCATCTTCTTCAACAGGGAACTGGTGGAGGAGGACCTGATGCAGTGGGACAAGCTCTATTACGTCGGCGCGGACGCTTTTGAGTCCGGCACCTTGCAGGGCGAGATGGCGACGGACTATTTCAAGGCGCATCCCGAGGCGGACCGAAACGGAGACGGCAGCATCCAGTACGTCGTGCTGGAGGGGGAGGCCGGTCACCAGGACGCCATCATCCGGACGGAATACTCCGTGGACACGATGATCATGCAGGGAATCATCCTGGACAAGGTGGGCTACGCCATCGCCAACTGGAACCGGGCCCAGTCCAGGAGCAAGATGGGGCAGCTGATCGACAGCAGCGACGCGCAGATCGAGCTGGTCCTGGCCAACAATGACGATATGGCGCTGGGCGCCATTGAGGCCTATCAGGACAAAGAGATCCCGCGGGATGAGTGGCCGGCGATCTTCGGCATCGATGGCACACAGGTAGGGCTCAAAGCGGTGGAGGAGGGCCTCATGACAGGCACGGTCTACAACGACAGCGCAGGTCAGGCCAAAGCCATGGAGGCCCTGGCGTACGCCCTGGCGACGGGAGTTCCCCCCGCGGACATCGAGCTGCCCGAGGGAATCGAGATGACAGACAACAAGTATATCCGCCTTCCGTATGAAAAGGTCGACAGGGAGAAGGTGCAGGAGTACTTGTCAAAATAGGAATAAAAGTAGTACAAATCGACCTACACAAAAAACAAAAACAGCTGTTCGAAGCGATTGAAACCGAACCGTTTTTGAACTATAATAGGCTTCTGCGCAGTGAGGAAACTGCCGCAGGAGTCTTTTTTATTGAAAAAGACCATTGCACTTTTAACATTTACTAATTTTGTAACTATTCAGCACCACAAGTCCCAAATGCTGCGCATTCGGGACTGTGGGCGTCCAGAGGCGCTTCGCGCCTTGTCCGCCCCGGAAAAAAGATCAAAAACGTTCCGGTGAGCGAGCTCCCCGGCTCTTATTTTGATCTTTTTTCCGGGGTGCTGAATAATTACCCAAATTCAGGAAAGGAAAAGAAAATGAAACAGAAAGCAATACTACTGTTAATGACTGTATGCATGGCTTTTCCGGGGACGGGATTTACCGCAGCAGGAAGAGAGCAGACCACAGTGATGGCGGCGCAGGAAGGCACCGCCGATGAAAATAAAAAGAACAAAAATGAAAACGCACAGGAGTATTCCGATGTCAGCGTATTGACCGGCGAGGCCATTGATCCCGAGCTGGCCAAACAGAGACCGATCGCGGTCATGTTCCCGATCGACAAGGAGGCCCAGCCCCAGTACGGACTCAGTAATGTCGACGTCTTCTATGAGATCAGCGAAGAAGGCAATATGAGCCGCCAGATGGGCATCATCCAGGACTGGCAGAAACTGGAGCGCATCGGCAATATCCGCTCGATCCGCGCCTATTTCGTCTACGAGGCACTGGAGTGGGATCCCATCATCATCCACTTCGGCGGACCCATCGACTACACGGATGACATCCTGACAAGAAAGGACGTCGACAACATCAACGGCGTCGGCGGACCCCTCGGACCGGATTACGGGTGCTTTTACAGAGTTCCCTCCTGGAGCCGCTCGGAGCACACGGCTTACACGGACGCCGAGCACATCAAGGCGGCGATCAAGGAAGCAGGTTTCTCCGCGGAGCACAGAAGGGCTTACTACAACAAGAAGCACTTCACCTTTGCAAAAGAGAAAAACACCCTGAAGCAGTACTCCGATTCCGTGAGCGCGGTTTATGTCGATATGAAGGAGAGCTTCCCGGCATCGAAATCGTCCCTCACCTACAATCCGGAGGACGGCAAGTACTACAAGACCCTTCACGGGGAGCCCCAGTGCGACGCCGTCACCAACGAGCAGATGGCCTTTGACAATATTTTGATCCAGAGGGCCTACGCGGAGCCCAGGGAAGACGGTTCCGACTATCTGCGGATCCGCATCGAAGAGGACGGCAAGGACGGATTCTTTATCACCGGCGGCCGCATGATCCATGTCACCTGGGAGAAGGGCGAGGGCAACGATTACAAGCCCACCACTTTCTACGATGACAACGGCAAGGAGATCGAGCTCAACAAGGGCAAGACCATGATCTTCATCATCAAGGAGGAGAACTCCTTCAGCGTGGACGGCGTGACCTACGAACAGGATGATCACGGGACCATTCGATAAGAGAGTATTTGATAAGAAGAAACAACTTGTAAATGGATCGCCACATTCGACAATAATTATGTAAAATTTACGAAATAAAGGATTTACAATTTATTTGCTTCGCGGCTATAATAAAATTAATTATCAGCACCCCGGGGAAAGATCCGGAATCTGAACGGGGAGCTCGCTCGCCGGGCAGATTCCGGATCTTTTCCCGGGGCGGACAAGGCGCACAGCGCCTCGGACGCACGCAGTCCCGAATGCGAAGCATTTGGGACGGTGTGGTGCTGAACAATCCAAGGGCGCGTGAGGAAAGGATTGTGGCGATATGAACAGTTGGCTGCGGGAAGCCGGAAAGAAGCTGTTGGCTCTTCTGGCTGTACTCACTCTGATGGGGCAGAGTGTACTCCCGGCTTATGCGGATACGGCGGACACAGGAAAAGAAAGCTCTTATACAGAGAAATCTTATACAGAAAATTCTTATTCGGAAAACTATTATTCAGATACTTCTTCTTCAGGCTATACCGTCTCGGAGAACAAGAAGAGCTATGCCCTGGACTATTTTGACAGGATTGCGGTCAACTCCGTCAAGGGGATGCTCACGGTCCGTCCGGGCGAGGACTTTGCAATCGCCTTCCCGGCGGGATGGGACAACCTCCCTTCCTTCTCGGTGCAGGATGATACCCTGGTCGTGAGCGGCAGGGGAAGCGCCGATACGCAGGAGAAGGCCCGCAAGAGTGCCGACGGCTCGGTGGTCGTACTGGGCGAGGACGAGCCCGCGGAGGGCTACAGCGGCGCGGCAAAAGATTCAGGGGCTGCCAAGGACGCTGAAAAAGAGGCGGAAGCTGATACCGGAGCGGAGGCGGAGACGGATACCGGAGCGGAGGCAGAGACGGATACCGGAGCGGAAGCGGTGCCGGAGGAAACGGCCGAAGAGGCTTCGGAGCCGGAGAACGCTGCAGAGGAAGCTTCGGCGTCAGAGAACACTGCGGAGTCGGACGACATCACTCCTGAAATCGTGATCACGATCCCTTCGGGCGTCGGCATCGACACGATGCGGATCGCAATGGAAAGAGGAACTTTTATCATGACGAGCATTACGGCAGGCACCGTGACGATCCAGTCCGGCGGCGGCGATCTTGTCATGAAGGATGTCTCCCTGGGAACGGTGGATATTTATTCGGATTCCGGCAATGTCTCCATGACGGAATGCACCTTCAACAGCCTGAATATCGGAATGGGTGCGGGCAATGTGAAAGTGCAGTCAGACGACCCTTTAGTCCGCTGCAGGATGGAGATCGGGACCGAGAGCGGTGAGATCACCTATAACGGCGATTCCAAGGGCAAGCAGTATATGCAGCCCGGGAGCGGCAAGAGATTTCTGACGATCCAGATCGGAAGAGGAAATATAAGCATTGACGGATGATCCTTCGGGTCATCCGTTTTTCATTTTTTGCGTAAGGAGGCAGGCGGGAGTGGACGGAAAGGCCTTTTTAATGTAAATTAGTAATTGGACATTGGAGTGCGCGGAAGGGAGTTCTCCGGACGCGCGGCTTAAGTTCACAATTACAGAAAAACAATATAATCATCAATAAAGGAGCACGATATGAGAGTTACAGAAGATATCAAGTATGTCGGCGTCAATGACCATCAGGTCGATCTTTTCGAGGGACAGTATGAAGTGCCGCTCGGAATGGCCTACAATTCCTATGTGATCATGGACGAGAAGATCGTCGTCATGGATACGGTCGATCAGCACTTCGGCGAGGAGTGGCTTGCCAACCTGGCGGCGGTTCTGGGCGACAGAAAGCCGGATTATCTGGTAGTGCAGCACATGGAGCCCGACCACTCCGCTAATATTGCAAGCTTCCTCAAGGTCTATCCCGACGCGACCGTGATCGGAAACGCCAAGACCTTTACCTTCATGGAGCAGTTCTACGGAAAGAATGACGCCATGAAGAAGCAGATTGTGGGGAACGGCGAGGAGCTGTGCCTGGGCAAGCATGTCCTGAAATTTGTGTTCGCTCCCATGGTCCACTGGCCGGAGGTCATGTTCACATATGACAGCACGGACAAGGTCCTGTTCTCCGCGGACGGCTTCGGCAAGTTCGGCGCCAACGACGTGGAAGATCCCGAAGGATGGGCCTGCGAGGCGCGCAGATACTATTTTGGCATCGTAGGAAAATACGGCCTTCAGACACAGAAGGTCCTCAAGGCGGCACAGGGCCTCGACATTCAGGTCATCTGCCCTCTGCACGGTCCCGTGCTGAGCGAGAACCTCGGCTACTACATCGACCTGTATGACAAGTGGTCCTCCTACACACCCGAGGAGCCCGGCGTCTGCATCGCTTACACATCTGTCTACGGTCACACAAAGGCGGCTGTCGAGAAGCTGGCTGAGATGCTGCGGGCAAAGGGCGTCAAGGTCGCCGTCAGCGATCTGGCGAGAGATGACATGCCCGAGACCGTCGAGGACGCCTTCCGCTATGACAGACTGGTCCTTGCGACAACGACCTACAACAACGGCATTTTCCCGTTCATGCACACCTTTATCGAGCACCTGACAGAGCGCGAGTACCAGAACCGCACCATCGCTTTCATCGAGAACGGCACATGGGCGCCTGTCGCGGCCAAGCTTATGAAGGCCATGTTTGAGAAGTCCAAGAAGATCACCTTCGCAGAGAACACCGTCACGATCAAGTCCGCACTGAACGCGGACAGCGAGGCGGCGCTGGAGAAGCTTGCTGAGGAGCTGGCGGGCTGAGAGTTCAGGGTTAGCAAACTATAAAACACAAAATGGGCAGAATCCGAATCGCGGATCCTGCCCGTTTCCATTATGGCGTCTTTGCCAAGTGAGCATATTCAGTGATGCGCATTCGCATCTTCACGGCCTGGCTTGAGCTTTCCGTAACGGATCTTCTGGTGGTGGTACAGGCCGTAGTTGCCG
This sequence comes from Lachnospiraceae bacterium, assembly GCA_045546175.1. Lineage (GTDB taxonomy): Bacteria > Bacillota > Clostridia > Lachnospirales > Lachnospiraceae > CAG-791. The sequence continues at coordinate 13,259 of JAZQCI010000075.1, forward strand.
GATACCGTGGAGGCGATGGCGATGGCCAGCAGGTAATAGGGCCAACCCTCGAAGCCGAACATCTCGAAGCAGATCAGGAGTGTTCCCAGAGGGCAGTTGGTGACGCAGCTGAAGAGGCATCCCATGCCGATGGCGGCCGCGAGGCCGGAGGGAATTCCCATGAGCGGGCCGACGACGGACCCGAAAGTGGCGCCGATGAAGAGCGAGGGAACGATCTCGCCGCCCTTGAAGCCTGCAGCTATGGAGACGGCGGTAAACAAGATCTTGAGCAGGAAAGCGTAGACCGGGACGGGCTCGCCCTGCAGGCATTCCGTGATGACATGGCCGCCGGCGCCGTTATAGAACTGGCCTCCGGAGAGAAGGGTCATGCCCAGGAGGACTGCAGACATAATGACGGCGCGGGGAATCGGCTTTGCCGGGATCTTTCGCGCCAGAGCCGGAATCTTTCCGAGGGCTACGACAAAGAGTACGCTCACCAGAGCGCACAGCACAGCCAGGAAAAAGGTGGCGACGGACATGGGAAGCGAGAAAGGTTTCACGCTTGCCAGCGCCCAAGGGTGTTTCTCTACGCCCATCATGCCGGAAATATAGTAGGCGGGGAGGGCAGCGATAACGCAGGGAACCAGCGCGTCGTACTGCAGAAGACCGACGTGGCTGATCTCCATGGCGATGACCGTTGCGGCCAGCGGCGTCCCGAAGAGGGCGGAAAAGGCCGCGCTCATACCGGACATGACCATGATGCGCCTTGCGCCCTCGGAGAAATGCAGGCGCCTGCCCATCTCATCGCCCAGGCACCCGCCGATCTGCAGGGCGGCTCCTTCGCGGCCCACAGAGGCGCCCAGAAAATGGGATGTGATGGTGGAGCAAAAGATGAGCGGCGCCATGGTGCCGGGCACGCTCTCATTTCTCGTGATCGCGAGGAGGACGGTGTCGGTTCCCTCACTGTGGTCGAATTTTTGGTAGAAGAAGACGATCAGAGCGGCTCCCACAGGCATCAGGAAGATGACCCAAGGGTGCTGGGCCCTCAGCTCCGTGGCGCCGTCGATGCCGAGCGCGAACACGCTGGCCACGGCGCCGACAAGTGTGCCGCACAACAGACCGTAAACAAGAAGCTTGGTCACCTGGACGAAGCCGGTCCTGACCTTAAACAGGATCGCCTCCAATTGATCTTTGAAATCTTCGCTGTTAAAATCCATAATTTCCCCCTCCTGCCCGCCACTAGTGACGGAGCATTCCATGTCATAACTCTAGCATTTCAGGAAAAAAACCACAAGGAATGCGGAGGCATTTATAGTACAATGAAAATGGTAAAATTCTTTCTGGGGGAAAAACGATCTCCCGTCTGTCAAGGCGGGCTGATGAATTCAAATGGGGGAGTTAGAAATGGCAGAAAAAGGCAAGGAAAACCAAAACGGGCATGAGCAGAAGGGGGATCTGATCCACAACATCATCGCGCATATGGAGCACCTGATGGATATCTTTGAGATTGGCATCGCGGTCATCGTCGCCTTCGGCTTTCTCGCCAGCGTATATCCGCTGCTCAGAGAGCTGCCGCTGCTGGGGTCTATGAGCAACGGGACGACGGCCTACAGGCATTTCCTGGAGAGCGCCCTGGACCTGGTCATCGGTATTGAGTTTATCAAGATGCTGATCAAGCACACGCCGGGCAGTGTCGTGGAAGTGCTCCTGTTCGCACTTTCCAGACATATGGTGCTGGAGGGCGGCAATGCTATGGAGAACCTGCTGACAGTAGGCGCGATCGCTGTGATCTTCTTCATCCGCAAATTCCTCTTCATCGAGTCCTTCGAGTTCCTGGCGGATGGGCATACGGGTCAGGACTGGCTCTCTGACTGGAAGGAAATCCGAAAGGGAGGAACGTCCAGGAGGAAGACAGAGAGCGGAACAGAAAAAGAGAGCGCGATGAAGAAAAAGGCAGAAGCGCGCCGGAAAAAGTCGGAGCCGATCTCCGGCGATTACAGAGAAGTGAACGCGGACGAGATAGTGACAGCAAGTGAAGGCAATCAGGAATGAGAGAGACAAAAATAACGCGTAAAAACATAGCGATCGTAAAACTTGTGGCATTAATGACAGCCTGTGTGATCGCCCTTTCGGCGCTCACAGGATGCTCTTCTCCCAAGGAGAACGCAGAGCAGACGGCGCAGGAGACGGGATCCGGGAAAGAGGGAACTTCGACCTCACAGGGGAAGCCGGATGCGTCGTCCGACCAGGCGGCGCCTGCAGACCAAGCGGCGCCCTCAGACAAGGCGGACGCGGCGGCGGAAGAGACGTCTTCTCTGAACCCGCTTACCTTGCAGGTTCTGAAGGTCGGAAAGGCGGACGCCATGGTGCTCACCTGCGGCGACGCAGTGATGGTCATTGACTGCGGAGAGAAGGAAGACGGAGAAGAAGTGCTGGACTATCTGGCGCAGAAAGGCGCCGGGAAGGTCGATATTTTGCTGATCACGCACTTTGACAAGGATCATGTGGGAGGCGCGGACACGGTGGTGGAAGGCATTCCGGTAGACAGGATCCTGATGCCGGACTACGAGGGAACCGGCAAGCAGTACAAGGAATTTGTGGACGCATTGGATGACCTCGGGATGGAACCCGAGAGGGTCGCCGAGGTCCTGAATCTGCAGCTTGGGGACGCTAAGGTCAAGGTCGAGCCGCCCGCGTCCTACGAGATCCCGGACACCGACGATGAATATGATAATAATTTCTCGCTGATCACGACGGTGGACTTCGGGAAAAACCGGCTGGTTTTCACCGGCGATATCGAGGAGGAGCGGATCTCGCAGTGGCTGGACGGAGGAACCGTGCAGAAATGTGACGTGCTCAAGATCCCGCATCACGGCTTCTACAATGAGCCCCTTGAGGAGATGGTCGGCATCATGCAGCCTTCCTATGCGGTCATCTGTGACTCTGAAAAGAATCCTGCAGAAAAGAAGACGGTCTCGATGCTGGAGGAGAAAGGCGCGCAGTGCCTGCAGACCAAGGACGGCGATATCACAATTGTATGTGATGGAGAAAATATTGAAGTGAGCCGTTAATCGCTGTAATAAGGGTAAAGAAGTGGGGCGGGCGCATTTGTAAAAATGCGGCCGCCCCACCAATATGCTTTCCTACGAATATTCACTGCTGGTCGCCAAGGAATTCTCTGAGCGCGGGCAGCAGTCTTTCCATTTCGGCGCGGCCGATGTCGTAGACCCTGCGAAGCTCTGCCGGGTCGCTCTCCGTGCGGCTGATGCCGAGGGCATGGGGCGGCCGGATGACAAAGGCATTGCCGGCAAGTTCCTGCTCGCGGACGTAGGCGGTCTGCTTATTGTAGCGGATGTGGCGCACATCCATGGCCTTGATGACATTGGGATAATTGTGCATGGCGAGGTGAATGAGCGGCAGTGTGCTGCTCTTTTCTTTTACGAATCCCAGAGGCTGCGTGAGGACGACGACGTTCCTTTCATACCCGCGGCGCTCCATGGCGGCCAGCGGAATGCTGTCCGTGATGCCTCCGTCGAGCAGCTTGTAGCCGTCCACTTCCACGATACGGGAGACGAGCGGCATGGACGCGGAGGCGCGGAAGTACTCCATATCTTTCTTGTCGCCGTTGTCCAGGCGCTTATGGATGGCCTTTCCGGTCTCTACGTTGGTGCAGACCGCATAGAAGACCATAGGGTTGTTTTTATAGGCTTCCACATCGAAGGGATCCAGCTTGTTGGGAATCTCGTCGTAGCAGAACTGAACGCCGTAGAGGTCGCCGGTCTTGATGAGGGACTCGACGCTGCAGTATCTAGGATCTCCGCAGAACCGCATGTTGTAGCGCAGAGAGCGGCCGATCTGCCGGGACTTGAAGTTGCAGCCGAATACGGCGCCGGCGGAGACGCCCATGGCGCCGTCAAACGTGACGCCGTTTTCCATCATCACATCTAATACGCCCGCGGTGAACATACCGCGCATGGCGCCGCCTTCGAGGACCAGTCCGGTTTTCTGATTCATATTTTCAATACTCCTTTGGACACACGTAAGTGGTAAAATACAGACAAATACTATTCGGCACTCCGCGTCCCGGGGACTTCGCATTCGGGACTATGGACGTCCGGAGGCGCGCCTGCGTCTTTTCCGGCGCGGGAAATTAACTCCAGTATGTATTCTATCGCATGACGAGGCGTAAACCAATTTACAAAATAATGAATATGTCAATTTTGGAGGAGAATATGACGATCTTTCGCTATGTCTTTCTGAGTATATGTGCTGTGGCGGAGCTGTTGCTGTTTCTCTTTGGCCTGACAGGGTTCACGGTTGGGGAGAGCGCGCCGCTGGGCATGGTGCTGGCTATAACCGTCGGCGCCGCCGCGATGCTCCTGATCACGCTGGTGAGTTTTTACAAGGTCAGTAAGGGCAGTAAGTTTCCGGTCCTGCAAGGGTTTTTGCTCAAGCTCTCGGTGCTCATTATGGCACTGGGGATCAGCTGGTTTGCCCTGGACATTCCAGAAGCAGGGTGGATCGGGGTAATTGTCTCGATCCCGCTGGCGGCACTGAGCCTTCTTTTGCCGAGGCTCAGCGAGGGAAACAACGTGAAGAAGAACGTCATAAGGCCTGCGGAGATTCCGGCTTTTGATAAGGACAAGGCGGAGTGGGCCTTCGAGGACGCGGCGGCGGAATATCTGCGCCTTCACGGAGAGGGGATCCGCCTTGACACACCGGAGGGCAAAAAAGCGTTTGCAGATCGAATCGCATCGATGTCCGAGAGCGAGGTGGGCGCGATCTATGACTACGCCGGCACACCGGCCGCTTATTTTCTGGGCTGGCTGATCCGAAGGGAGCTTGTCAGCGATGAGTACCTGGCCATCTACGGGACGGGGGAATCGCAGGCTCTTGCGAGCGGAAGCGTGACGCCGATCGAGATCTTCCGAAACATGGACTATGTTCTGACCAGAGAGGATATCAAGCTGGGAGCGCGGTCCTTCGTGGATCAGTATTACAGATATGAAAAAGGCATCATGCCTTTCAGTCACAGCACGCACAGGTACTTTTTTGACTACTACAGAGTGTTCTGCAGCGGAAGCGACGTGCCGCGCTATTACTGTGTGGATTTTGATCGAAACGGTTTTGAGGAATTGATGGGAATCCTGGATCGCCGGTACCGCGATTATAATAATTGTATCCTCGACGAGGAAGAGATGGTGCCGGATGACAGAAAGTTGAAGTGTCGCTATTTTGACACAGAAGCGGAGCTGTGGCATGAACCCGGAACGCCGGCGGACTACGTGCAGATGTGCGCCGATTCCTTCGAGAACATGGGGGACCATCTCTGCAGGGATATGAGCGAGTGCCTCGTCGAGTACTGCACGGAGGAGCTGTCCGACGAGGAACTGCGTCCGGAGAATGTCATCCGCAAGTTTGAGCCTTCCAAATTGGTCGTCTTAAGGCCAGAGCCCTCGATTATGAGGCAGGAGGCCGCGTCTGTCCCCGCTTATGTGATCCTGGGTGGCAGCGAGTGGGAGGAGGAGCACGGCATCTCCTTCACCGTGATCGGCGAGTATGCGACAGGGTGCGCCTATTATGCGGACGCACAGTCGCCCTGGGAAGAGGATATGCAGTGGAATTACATGATCCGGCGCGACCGGGAGAACGGGCGTCTGTGTGCCGTCAGCGTGATCCCCGAGAGGTTCGGGGGTTCGAGCGCGGCGGACAACCAGGTCACGGTGCCGGTCGCCGCGGCGCGGCGCAAGAACGAAGCCGACATTATGGTGGAGGCGCTGTTCACACTGGGACAGGTGCAGAAATACGACTGCAAGTTCACGTATCACGAAGGAAAGCCCAATTATCTGTTCATGGTCGCGCGAAACGGACAGGAGACGGTGTTTGCGGATTCCGTAAGACTGCTTTAAGGCTGGTTTGGCCGCTTTTGCGGCCGTCGGGAGAAGGAAGCGCTCAGCGCTGCCCGTTTACCTTCACGATGCCGCGAATCCAGTCGCAGATCGCGTCTACGCCTTCCCCGGTCCTGGCGCTGGCCGGCAGGATCACGGCGTTTGGATTCAGGCGCAGGATCCGCTCTTTGGCGGCCTCCAGATCAAAGTCAAAATAGTCCAAAGTGTCGATCTTGTTGATCACCACCAGATCGCTGACGCTGAACATGAGAGGGTATTTGAGGGGCTTGTCGTCGCCTTCGGGGACACTCAGGATCATCATGTTCCTGTGGGCGCCGGTGTCAAATTCGGCGGGACAGACGAGGTTTCCGATGTTCTCGAGGATCAGCAGGTCCGTCTGCTCCAGGACGCCCGAGCCCTCCGGCGCGAACTGCTCCAGGGCGCGGGTCACCATGTCCGCGTCGATATGGCACAGGCCGCCGTTGTGGATCTGCAGCGCCTCGACGCCCGTCGCGTCCGCGACGCGCTGCGCGTCCAGCGTGGACTCGATGTCCACGTCCATCACGCGGATGCGCATCTCGCTTCCGAGCCTCTTTACGATCTGGGTCAGCAGGGTGGTCTTGCCGCTGCCCGGGCTGGACATGACGTTGATCATGGTTGTCTTTTTCTCAGTGAGTTTCCTGCGGATGGACTCCGCCGCGGTGTCGTTGTCGGCAAAGACACTTTCTTCTATTTTGATGGTTTTAACGGTTGCCATTGATACCTCCATGTCGAAGCACTCTGCGCTCACGCATTGTGAGCCTGTACTCTTGCGATAATTTCTTCGGCCAGTTCTTTTACGCCTTCGCCGGTCTTGGCGGAAAAATAGAATATTTTGATATCGGGATTGCGGAGCCTTGCATAGCGCTCCGCGTTTTCTTTGTCAAAATCGAAGACCGGCAAGGCGTCGATCTTGTTGACCGCCATGATGTCGCACTCCTCGTACATGAGGGGATATTTGGCCGGCTTGTCGTCACCTTCGGGGACGCTCAGTATGGTCATCTTGATGGCGGCGCCGGTGTCGAACTCGGCGGGGCAGACCAGGTTGCCGATATTCTCCAGAACGACCAGGTCGAGAGGACGGTCAGCGACTTCCGAGAGGGCGCGCAGTCCCTGCCTTGTCATGTCCGCGTCCAGATGGCACATGCCGCCGGTGTGGAGCTGTACGGAAGGGATGCCGGCCGCCAGGATGGTCCTGGCGTCGACGTCGGAGTCGATGTCTGCCTCCATGACGCCCCAGTCCAGGCGCCCTTTGAAATATTCTGCCAGCGCGAGGAGCGTTGTGGTCTTGCCGCTTCCGGGGCCGGACATAAGGTTGAGAAGGCAGGTCTTCTGCGCCTTCAGCTGATCGCGCAGGTCCTGCGCGTCTTTGTTATTGTCATTGAGGATCGACTCCTTGAGTTCGATGATCTTGACGGGATCGGTGTAACCGGGAGATTTGGTGTTCATGTTTTTATCCTTACTTAAAATTATTTATCACTCTGTGCCCGCTCCAGCCGCGCGTAGGCGCCGCCCAGAGCCAGCAGTTCGTCGCGGGTGCCCTGTTCCGCGATATGCATGCCGTCCACGACGGCGATGACGGTGACAAAATACTGACACACCGCGTGCAGGGTTAACAGGTTCCCTTCATTCTAACCGAACACGGCGGAGAGGGCAAGGTTGCCTGCGCAATAGACGCAGCAACAGTGAAATGATAATATGTAATTATTCAGCACTATGGGCGCTGAATAATTACGATACAAAAAGAAACCTCAGGAGGAACCCCATGGAAACCGAAAAAAGAGCGGCGCACGGGATCAGCACAACCGATATTGTCTATTGCGGGATGTTCGCCTCTCTCATGGCGGTCGGCGCCTTTATAAAGATCATGATTCCCATCGGAATCTGGGAAGTGACCTTCTCCCTGCAGTTCTTCTTCGCCCTGCTGGCCGGATTTCTTCTCGGCGCTAAGCGCGGCCTTGCGGCGGTCGGCTGTTATCTGCTGATCGGGCTGGCCGGCGTGCCTGTTTTCGCCCACGGCGGCGGACTCATGTACCTGATGAAGCCCACCTTCGGCTTTCTGATCGGCTTTGCGGCAGCGGCCTATGTGGCGGGCAAAATATCGGAGACTCTGCCGGGAAACGGCTATCTGAAACTTCTTTTCGCGGCCTTCTGGGGAGAGATGGCGTATTATCTGTGCGGCCTGGTCTATTACTATCTGATGTTTAACCTGGTGGTATCGAAGGACGTAGGGATCGGCTTTGCAGAGCTTATTTCCGTGTGGTTTTTGTCCACGGTAGTGCCGGACTTTATCCTGTGCGTCCTGGCAGCGGGCGCCGCCCTTCGTCTGCGGCCCGTGATCCTCAAGGAGAAGGCGCTGACGAGAGGGTGAAAGAGGGCGCCGCATCCGATTGGACGGCAAAGCACGGAAATGATAAAATACAGTATAGATACGCAAGACTTATTCACAGGCAAGAAGGCTTTTAATGAGTTATTTTCCTTTTTATCTTGATATAACAAATAAGACGTTCCTGATCATCGGCGGAGGACCGGTCGCACACGAGAAAGTGAACCGGCTCCGCCGTTTTACGCAGGAGATCATTGTGATCGCCCCGGAGACGGAGATCGAGGGGACCCGCGCGGAAAACCCGCAGAGAGGAGCCGGAGAAGTGCAGATCCTCTGCAAGGAGTACGAGGAGAAGGACCTGGAGCTGGGCGACTATGTGGTGGCGGCCACGGGAATCCGTGAGGTGGACAGAAAAGTCGCGGGCGACTGCCGCAGCCGGGGCATTCCGGTCAACGTGGTGGACGACCAGGAATACTGCGACTTTATTTTCCCGAGCATTGTCAAAAGAGACAGCCTCACCGTGGCGATCTCAACCTCCGGGACCAGTCCCGCTTACGCGAGGCAGCTGCGGGGGGAGATCGAGATGATCCTCCCCGACCAGATCGGGCCGATCCTGACCCGGATGGGGAACCTGCGCGGCGAAGTCTCGGAGCGGATCCAGGACCAGAAAGTGCGCGCAACGGCGTACAGAATCATTCTCGCGGCGCTCATAGAGAGTGAGAACAAGCTCACGGATCAGGAGATCGAAGTCATGATCGATGAGATGGAGCACAGCGCCCCGTGACCTTTTCAGAGAAACGGTATTGCATTTCCTTCGAAAAGGACTGCGGAGGAGGCAATTCGACATAGAGGAAAAAAATGAGAGAACTATGTATTGCGGGCAGGGGGAGCCGTCTGGCGATGGCGCAGAACGAACTTGTCAAAAAACTGCTCGAAAAGGAAGGATACAGAGTCCGCATTCTGACGGTGAGCACGCAGGGGGACCGGGACCGAAAGAGCAGCGTCACCGCGCTCGGCGGAAACGGGCCTTTTGTGCGGGACGTGGAGAAGGCACTGCTGTTGGGAGAGGCCGACATCGCGGTTCACTGCGTCAAGGACCTGCCCTATGAGATGGCGCCGGGACTCTGCATAGCGGGCATGCCGGACGCGGCGGACCCCAGGGACTGCCTGATCCTGCGAAAGGGGGCCGGAAAGCCTGTGCTCGCCGCCGCAGATACCTCTGAGGTGGTCGTCACCGGAAAAAAACTGACCATCGGAACGGGAAGCCCGCGCCGCACGAGCCAGTTGCGGGCGTTGGGAGAGCAATGGGGCGCAGAGTTTGCGTTTAAGGATATCCGCGGCAATATCACGACGAGGCTGGAGAAGCTATGCCGTGGCGAGTACGACGGAATCGTGCTCGCGAAAGCGGGACTGAACCGCATTGAGGCGGACCTGTGCGATTTTGACGTGATGGTGCTCGAGGCGGAGGAGATGATCCCGGCGGTGGGCCAGGGAATGCTGGCCTGCGAGTGCAGAGAGTCGGATACGGAAATGAGAACGCTTCTGGACAGGATCACGCCGCCGGAGAATTACCTGCGCTATGAGATTGAGAGAGGAATTTTCTGCCGGTTTCGCTGTGACTGCCGGTCGGCGGTGGGAATTCACGCCCGGGTCGGCGGAAGTGGCGCGGAACTTTATGTGATGTATGAAGAATGAAAAAAATGCTCGCACAACGAGGCTCGCATTTTTGGAAGCCGCGCAAAGCGCGTCTTCTTCATGCCCTTGCATGTGCCCGCTGCGCAGACAGGACCTGAAGAGCCGGGGACCCGGCTGCGCAGGATGTGCGCAGATGCAGGGCGTTTCGACACGGAGGCAGATATGACGGGAAAAGTGTGGATCACCGGCGCGGGAAGCGAGGCCGGCCTGATCACCGTGAAAGGACTGGAGGCCCTGCGAAGGGCGCAGGTCGTGGTATATGACGATCTTTTGGACCACGCGCTGCTCGGGGAAGTGCCCGAGGGGTGCGAACTGGTCTGCGTGGGAAAGCGGAAGAATGCGCACAAAAAGGAGCAGGAGGAGATCCAGGCGCTCCTGATCGACCGCGCGCGCAGGGGACTGCAGGTCGTGCGGCTCAAGGGCGGCGACCCGACGGTCTTCGGCAGGGGCGGAGAGGAAGCTCTGGCGCTGGAAGAAGCGGGCATACCCTATGAGATGATTCCGGGCGTCAGTTCCTGCATTTCGGCCCTCGAACACTTTGGAATCCCAATCACGCACAGGGGCGCGGTCTCCTCTTTTACGGTGGTGACGGGACACGGAGCCGGGGAGACGGCGGAATCATTCTCTGTTTTGGCGGGGATCAAGGGGACACTTGTTTATCTGATGGGGCTGAGCAGAGCAGGAGAGATCGCGGACGGACTTCTGGAAGCCGGAATGGATCCGGAGACACCGGCGAGCGTGCTGTCCTGTGCCTTTATGCCCGATGAAAAGCGCGTGGACGGGAAGCTGGGAAACCTCGCACAGATCGCGGGGGAGGTGAAGGCGCCGGCCATCCTTGTGATCGGGAAAACAGCTGCCATGCACCTTAAGTCCCCCGCGAGCGCCGCGCCTCATCAGACCGCCCTGATCGTGGGCACAAGCTCTTTTACGGAGAGAATGGCGGCCGCACTGGAGAAGGACGGGGTCACTGCGGCGCAGTTTCCCTGCATGGAGATCGTCCCGCAGAGGGAGGAGATCCCACAGGAAGAGGAGATGAAGGAGTACGACTGGCTAGTGTTTACCAGCGGCAACGGCGTGCGGATCTTTCTGGAAGAGATGGCGCGCAGGAAGACGGACATCCGGTGTCTCGCACACTTAAAGATCGCCTGCATCGGGAGAGGCACGGCGGAGGAGCTGGAAAAAGCGCAACTGTATGCGGACCTGGTCCCGGCGTCCTTTACCACGCAGGATCTCGCCGTAGAGTTGTGCCGAAACGTCAGCGCGAATGAAAAAGTTCTGATCCTGCGGGCGGCGGAGGGAAATCCGCTACTGACAAATACGCTGAAAAATGAGAAAATTCTATATAGAAACTGCAGGATCTATCGGACGCAGTATCGTGAGCCGGAGATGGCGGCGGCACTGTATTTTGGCAAAAAAGAGAGCAGCCCTCCTTTTGAATATGTAATATTCGCAAGTGCCGGGGGCGTGCGGGAGTTTCTTGAGAGAAACAGGCTTCCTGAGAAAGCGCGCGCGATCTGCATCGGCTCACTGACGGCCGCGGAATATGCGGGACTGACCGGAAGAGAGGCTGTTATTGCCGGGGAGTGCAGCGTGGAAGGAATCCGCCGCGCGCTTCACGGGCTATAAGCACAGGGGACCGCATTCGGGGAAGCCGCGCAAGTCGTTTCGATATAGAGGTAAAGATGAAAAAAACAAAGCAGACCGTAATTGTAAATCCTGTCCGGAAACTTGTGGGCGGCAGTATACTTGCCCTGATTCTGACCGGCATCCTGTGGGTCTTCATGATCGTGAACAATATAATGATGACACAGCAGTTCAAGGACTTGTTTTACAGGAATAATAACGGGGAGCAGACAGGAACGGAAAATATTGACACAAGGTTCGACGGCATTGTGAGCACTTGTGATGAGATCTCGGTGAATCTCCGGGAGGCGTCGGAAGAATTTAATAACCAGTGGCAGTGCAAGGCGGATCTGGCTGCGAGAGCCTGTTTTGAGCTTGTCTCCGAGCAGGGAGACGCGGCAATCGGAAAGCTGGGCAAAGGAGCGATCATTAAGGTCGAGAACGGAACAGTCACTCTGAGAGACGGGATCAGGAACGGTCTTCTGGCATATCCGCAAATAGCCGAAAGTGCGAACGGCAGACTGGATTACAATACGCCGACAATGAGCGGGAGCAGGCGGGACTCGCTGTATTACAGCCGCATAAAAGGCCCTTACTATTATGTGGAGATCGTCAACGGAAAGGAGATGCTCCAATATCTGGACAAGTACGTCAATTATGATGAGATACTCTCCGGAATAGAGATCGCCTATGGAGTGAGTATTTACCTTGTGTGCCCGGAGAGGGAGAAGAGCCAGTATTTTTACAACCTGAACGGGGACCTAATCTATTATTACGGTAAAGCCATTGAAGACCACGGTATTGATACGAATAACGCAGCTGACTACAATCTGCCGTCAAGCCGGGAAGAGCTTCTGAAGCTGGACGGATACGTGATCACGGACAGTACCGGCGCACTGACTTATATAGTAAGGGAAATCCCGTCACTGGACGCTGTCCTCCTTATCCAGGCGGACAGCATGGACACGTTTAAGAAGGCAGCCGGCGAGACGCGGGCCGGCGTTATTGTCATCCTGATCCTGACATTTACCTTTATCATATGGGTGACATCCGTATACAGGGAGATGACGCACGGACTCATCACAGATAAGAAAAAGGAAATGTATGCTCCGGGCAGAATGAGATTTATCGCCTTTTCCTGCGGGATCCTGGGAGCAATCATTGTATTTGGAGCCAGCGTTTTCTTCCGTTCGCTGAACAGTATTTATCAGCAGATCACGGACAACCAGTTCAAACTGGAGGTCATCAATGAGCGGATATCCAACAATGCGGATCATCTGGAGAAGAGGAAAAACGCGAGAATATCCCTTTATCTGGAGTACGGCAGACGCACGGCAGAGCTGATCGAGAAAAATCCGCAGCTCAATAATAAGGAAGACCTGGAGGCGATCAACAAAATCATCGGGTCAGAGTATATCATTCTCTTTGATTCAGAGGGCAGACAGAGCGGGACCAGCTCAGATTATATCGGCATGGAGCTGGGAAAAGAAGACGCGGATCATCCTGTTTCCAGCGCAGATTTCAGGCGGCTTCTGAAGGGCGTTCCCGGCATAGCGCACAGCGCTTTTAAAGACGAAGTGACGGGAAGAAAGCTGGAACAGTACGGCGTCCGAATGAAAGAAGCATCCACCGGCAAATACGGAGCTCTTATCATTGCGGTAAAGCCGGTAGAGGATGACAAGACGGAGGACGCGATCAACGGAATCCTCAGGAGCCTTACGCCGACAGGCATGTTCAGCTTCACGGTTAATCCCAAAAACGCAGTAATACAGAATTCTATGAGCGAAGAGTTCCTGAGTTATTATTACAGCGTAGAAGGTCTGGGCATGAGCAATTCCATGGTCCGCGAAGGTGTAGCTGATTTCGCGAGGATCGAGGGCGTCAAATATCTGGTTGTCTCCAAAAAAGCAGAGAGCGGCGATATTGTCTATTTGTGCACTCCGAATGATATGCTTCTGCAAAGCGGCTACCGGTATGGCTTTGTATGCGGCCTCGGTTTCCTGATCGTTTTTGCGCTGCTGTCTCTTTACCTGATGAGACACTACACGAACAAGATGATCGAGGAGGTCGAGAATAAGGCGAAGGAAAAGGACGCAGAGAAGGGTGACGAGAATAGAGCCTTCAGACCCGTCGGGCGGATCACATCGCTGATCAGGCATCTTACGGAAAATGCCACGCCCGAGAGAAAGGCGGCCGTTGCCTTTGAGATCATGCTGGGGCTGTCATTTATCAATATGTTTGTCAATGTGCGGTCCGGTAAAGCATCCCATGAAAGGCTTCTGCTCGACTATGTTCTGACCGGAAAATGGAACAAGGGACTGAATATTTTCTCACTGACCAGCATCGTGCTCCTTTTGTGCGTACTCATTCTGTCTATGATGTTCGTCCGCTTCTTCATGAACACTTTGGGAAGAATGCTCAATTCCAGGGGAAAGACGATCTGCAGGCTGATCTCCAACCTGATCATTTATATCGGCATTCTGGTATTTATCTATTACTCCCTGTCTTATCTGGGCGTGGACACGAACGCGATCCTGGCCTCCGTAGGAGTCATCGGTATCGGTGTTTCCATGGGCGCGAGAGACCTCATTGCGGATATCTTTGCCGGCGTCTCCTTGATCTTCGAGGGAGAGTATCAGGTCGGCGATATTGTCAATATCGACGGATACAGGGGAATGGTCCAGGAAGTCGGAGTACGCAGCACGAGGCTCGTCGGCAGAGGAGGCAATATCAAGGTCATCGGCAATAAGGATATAAAGAGCGTGACCAACCTCACCAAGATGAATTCCTGGGTCGCCATAACGATCAAGGTAGATGTAAATTACGCGATCAGAGACGCGGAAGAGATCATTAACCGGACGCTTCCCCAGATTGCGGCAAAGCATCCGGAGATCATAAGCGGTCCCTATTATAAAGGCATATTGTCCGTGGAGATGGGGTTTGCCGTGCTCTCGATCATCGCGGAGTGCAATGAGGATAATTACCACAAGGTTGAGCGGTTCCTCGTAAGAGAAACACTGCTGGCGCTTCGGGAAAATAATGTGCCGGTGAGATAAGAGCGGTACATAGGCAGATCGAGCTGCCGCGCTGCGAGTTCGTGTATATCGGAAAACGGAAAAACCCGCATGGCTGTAAATGGCCATGCGGGTTTTGTAATGCGGGTGACAGGCGGGCGGCTCAGATCCGAGCCGCGCCTTCGACGACCAGGTCGTAGATCTCGTCGGCGCTTTTCACGATCGATGTGGAGCCCAGCGCCTTCTGGTAGGAGACGGGCCGAAAGCCCCAGCTCACCATGATCAGATCCATCCCCGTATTGCGGGCGGTGGCGATGTCAATCTCGGTATCGCCGACATAGACGGCGTCCGCCACATCGACGCCCAGCTTGTCCAGGATCAGGAGGTTCATGTCCGGCGCGGGCTTGCGCGCGATGCCTTCCGTCTCCCCGATGGCCAGGTCGAACAGCCCGCCAAAATAGTCCTGAGCCAGCTGCGTCACAGAATTATCCGGCTTGTTGGACACCACTGCGGTTCGCAGGCCGGCGCCGCGCAGTTTCTTCAGAAGATCCGCGATCCCCGGATAAGCGCAGGTCCGGACAGCGTTGTGGGCTTTGTAATAGGGCTGATAGACCTCAAGGATCCTGCACACCTCCTCCTCGTCGATGCCGGGCACCGCGCCGTTTTGGGCCGAACCGATCTGAAGGATTTCTTCCAGGCTCATGCCGGCTTCCCTGGCCAGCGCCCGCTGGATGGCCGTGTGTGCCCCACTGCCAAAAAAGTGACATCCCTCCACTGTTGTAAAGTTACTGCGGTGTCCGAACTTCGCCATGGCGTAGTTGACCGCCGCCGTCAGGTCCTCGGATGTGTCCAGGATCGTTCCGTCCATATCGAAAATTACTGCTTTATAATGCATAGTTGTCATTTCTCCGTCTCATCAGGATTTTCTTATAAAGAATACTATAAAGAATGCAATAAGAAAAGGCCGCACACGACCCTTCCGTTCGCACACAGCCCATCTGCCAACTTTATAGAATTTTAATTTCTACCCATACCTTACACCGTTTTTACATTTAGTGCAACTAACTATTTTGACAATTTTTAACAAATTTAGGACTGTTTTCTCGTGAATATGACAATTTGCGCCTGATCTGCCGGAACGCTGAACGGGCCAAAGCAGTATCCGCTTTCGGCACCTGATCAACCTTCTTTCCGCTGCGCCAGAAGCCAGGCCATGATGTGCATGGCCTGCTGGAATTTGCCCGCGGCGATCAACTCTTCGATCTCGTCGGGGCTGTATTTTCTTACCCGCAGAAATTCCGTGCTGTCGGTGTGCTGCTCATGCGTGCGCCGGCAGTTTTTCGCCCTGTAGATATAGGCATAGTTGTCCGCCATCGTGGCGGCGGAAGGGACGGTGATGAGATGCTCCCACTCGTCGCTGCTGTAGCCGGTCTCTTCCTCGAGCTCGCGCTTGGCGGCGGCCAGCGCGTCCTCCCTGGTGGTTATGGTGTCTGCCTTGGTGATGTACTCTCTGCCGTTTTCGCACTCGATTCCGCCGGCCACAAACTCTGTGGTCACTTCGCCGATGCCGTGACGGTACTGGCGCACGCAGAGATACTTGCCCTCCTCGTCGGAGGCGACGATCACGACGTAGCTGCGCCGGCTGTAATTGTAGTAAGGAGAGAATGTAGTTCCGTCCGGGAAGCGGTACTCGACCTTACGCAGGTCGATCCATCTGTCCTGAATGACGTGCTCGACGCTGACGGGTTCCCAGATCAGGTCGGCGTCACGGAGGTCAGCTGTTTTATTGGTCTCTTTGTTGTCCATTTTTTCTACCTCGATGTTTTTGAACTCAGGCGGGAGACAATCTCCCACTGAATTAAATGATGCGCACGCGGCGCAACGGCTCGCTCTGCGAGCCTTGAATGAAATACCAGCCTATCATATCACAAGAAAATCTTTTTCAGAGAATTGTAACTCTAAGTTTCGGCTAAGCTTGCCGAACTATACTTCTTACATACCGAACGGAAAACGGTATGAAGAAGTTCTCCGAAAAAGGCACAAAAACAGCGAGGTAAATAGAAATGAATAAAGAGAACAAAATGAAGAAAGAAAACAAGATTATGATAAAGAAGACAACGGCAATGGTAGCAGCGAGCCTGATGATCATGAGCCTGGTGCTCGGCGGATGCGGCAGCACGGGTGCGGCGACATCGACGGAAGTCCCTGCGGTCGAGACGGAAGCGAGTGCGCAGAGTGATGTAGAGCAAACTGAGGCAGCACAGGCCGAGACAGAGACCGGCGCAGAGCAGGCTGAGACAGAGACCGGCGCCGCACAGGCTGAGACAGAGGCGCAGGCCGACGCGTCACAGGATGCCGCAGAAGCGCAGAATGACGCCGCACAGACCGACACAGTAGCTGCTTCCTCAGGCACGGCGAAGATCCCGTCAAAAGAGGAGATCAAGATAACCGATACATATGAGAACAGCACAGACGAAGAGCACGCGATCACGGCGGACGGGGAAGAAGCTTCTTACTCCAACATCGCCGTCGTCAAGACAGGAGAGGCCTCCGGTGACGAAGCGGATTTCTACGGGGCCAACGCGGCGATTTTTGCGACAAACGGAGCGACGCTGACACTGAGCGAGATCACGGTTGACACCGACGGCACCCATGCAAACGGTGTGTTCAGCTATGGGGAAGGGACGACGGTCAACATCTCCGATTCTGTGATTGAGACCTCCGGCAATTGCTCCGGCGGCCTGATGACGACGGGCGGCGGCACGATGAATGCCTCTAACCTCCTGATCCACACCACTGGCAACAGCTCTGCGGCGATTCGCTCCGACAGAGGCGGCGGCACCGTGAATGTGACGGGCGGAAGCTATACCACAGAGGGAACCGGTTCTCCGGTCATCTACTCCACGGCAGATATTACGGTCAGTGACGCGCAGATGGAGTCCACGGCTTCTCAGGGCGTAGTCGTAGAAGGCCAAAATTCCGTCACACTCAACAATGTGACCCTTACAGCCAGCAATGTGAAAAAGAACAGTGACAAATCCGACTGGTACCAGGCGGTCATGATCTATCAGTCCATGTCCGGCGACGCAGATGAGGGGCTTGCCTCTTTTGCCATGAACGGTGGGACATTGACGAACCTTAACGGCGATGTATTTTTTGTCAACAATACAACTGCGACCATCGACCTGACAGGGGCGGCTATTGTAAACGAAGATGAGGAAGGCGTATTCCTGAGAGCGGCCGCAGCGGGCTGGGGAAGTGAAGGCAGCAACGGCGGCCATGTGACGATGACGGCGTCGCAGCAGACCATTGACGGCGATATGATCGTGGACGAAGTCTCTTCGCTGAATCTGTACCTCAAGGAGAGCAGCAGCTTCAGCGGCGCGATCAACAGTGACGGCCAGGCGGGCGACGTCTATGTGGAGATCGAGGACGGATCCACTTGGACTTTGACCGGTGACAGCTATATCACGAGCCTGACCTGCAGCGCGGGCAGCATAAATCTGAACGGTCACAAGCTGTATGTAAACGGCGAGGAGTATACGGAGGGCACGGCTTCGGAAGGCGAGGCCATCGCGGTGGAGACAAGCTCCGGCTCTTCTCACGGTGACGGAGGCCAGGGCGGAAGCGGCCATGGAGACGGAAACACCCCGCCTGAGAAGCCGAGCGGAGACGGAAGCGGTCATGGAGACGGGAGCACCCCGCCCGAGAGGCCGAGCGGAGACGGAAGTGAGCCGCCCGCAAAGCCTGAGTAATCAACTCATAGCTCAGCACACAGAACGAAAAGGCAGTGCCGCCGGGAGCGTCCCGGCGGCCGGCTTTGTTTAGAGGTGCCGGCGGGCACTGACTAGTGACACAACCCTTTGGGACATGGTATCATTACTTGAGAATATACTCGTCATTTTCTGTGACGATAGCGGTACGTTCCTGCCGCCGGATGGCCGGTGCAGGGAAAGGAGTTGTGATGACAAATAATAAGTATTTCTGGATCCTTGTCGGGTTTATATTGATTATGCAGATTCCGATCTTTTTCATGATGAAATAACTTATGATGATGTGACATAGGACGGGATCAGGAGGCGTGAGAAGGGCGCAGGGAGAGCGTACCAGGTCACGTCTCCTTTTCATTATGCACACGCGTGCCTTGAACAGAAGATGCAAGGAGACAACCACACATGATAGAAACGAAAAAGATCCTGCCCTGCAGTATGCAGGTGCGCGGAGCCAGGGTACATAACTTGAAGAATATAGATGTGGATATTCCGCTCCACAAGATCGTCGCGGTCGCAGGCGTATCCGGCTCCGGGAAGTCCTCCCTGGCGCTGGGCGTCCTCTATGCGGAAGGGTCCAGGCGCTATCTGGAATCCCTGTCGACTTACACCCGCCGGCGCATGACGCAGGCAGCGCGCGCTCACGTCGACGACGTCCGCTACGTCCCGGCAGCGCTGGCGCTGCACCAGAGACCCGGCGTGCCCGGCATTCGGAGTACGTTCGGCACGATGACAGAGCTTCTGAACAGCCTGCGGCTGATCTATTCCAGGCTTGCCAGCCACAGATGCCCCAACGGGCACTATTTGGCTCCGTCTTTTGATGTGGCGACCATGAACGAGCAGGTGTGTCCGGTCTGCGGGGTTCACTTTTTTGGCCCCGGGGCGGAGGACCTGGCCTTCAACAGCGCCGGTGCCTGTCCGACCTGCGGGGGGACCGGTATCACGCGCACCGTGGATGAATCCACTTTGGTGCCCAATGAGGAGCTGACCATCGACGAAGGCGCGGTGGTGGTGTGGGGAACGCTCATGTGGTCCCTGATGAAAGACGTATGCCGCGAGATGGGCGTCCGCACGGACGTCCCCTTCAAAGACCTGACGCCCGAGGAGAAGGAGATCGTTTACCACGGGCCGGCCGAGAAGAAGCATATCTTCTACATGAACCCCCAGACGGGACAGACGGCGGAGATGGATTTCACCTACTACAGCGCGGTCCACACGGTGGAGAACGCCCTGTCCAAGGTAAAGGATGAGAAGGGCATGAAGCGCATCGAGCGCTTTCTCGCGGAGGGGACCTGCTCGGACTGCCACGGAAGCAGGCTCTCGGAGGCCGCCCGCGCTCCCAAAGTGCAGGGCATCGGACTCGACGAGGCCGCCGCTATGACGCTGTCGGAACTCATCCCCTGGGTCAAAAAAGTGCCCGATTCACTTCCCGAGCCCATGCGCCCGATGGCGGTCAACATCTGCGAGTCTTTCCTGGACACCTCGGTGCGCCTGATGGACCTCGGACTGGGTTACCTGGCCTTGGACCGGGCAGCTTCCACGCTCTCCACCGGTGAGCGGCAGCGCGTACAGCTGGCGAGAGCGGTGCGAAACCGGACGACGGGCGTCCTCTATGTGCTGGACGAGCCTTCGATCGGCCTGCATCCCCACAATCTCAAAGGGCTGACGCGCGTCATGGACGACCTGGCGGCGGACGGCAATACGGTGGTCCTTGTGGACCATGACACGCAGGTCCTGACGCACGCGGACTGGATGATCGAAATGGGTCCGAATGCCGGCGTGGCCGGCGGAACGGTGATTGCGGAGGG
Source organism: Lachnospiraceae bacterium (assembly GCA_045546175.1). Taxonomy (GTDB): domain Bacteria; phylum Bacillota; class Clostridia; order Lachnospirales; family Lachnospiraceae; genus CAG-791. The sequence goes on from JAZQCI010000075.1 coordinate 33,401, forward strand.
AACAGTAGAAGATCTGGAGAAAAATCCGCAGTCGGTAATCGGACCGTATCTGTCCGGAGAAGCGTCCATGCGAGTGCGTCCCCGGATCGGGCGGGAAGAGCTGTTCTCCAGGGGAACGATTCACATGGAGACTGCGCAGCTCCACACCGTCCACCCGCTCAGTGTGGACATACCGATGGGCAGAATGACAACTGTCACCGGAGTCTCGGGATCGGGAAAGACGACCCTCATCCTGGAGAGCCTTGTGCCCGCTCTGGCAGCAGTCTGCGGCGGAAAGAAACTGCCGCTCCACGTGGTGAAGATTAAGGCACCCGGCATCACGCAGGTCAAGCTGATCGACGCGACGCCCATCGGCATCAACGTGCGCTCCACAGTGGCGACCTACGCGGGTGTGCACGATGAACTGCGAAAGCTGTACGCAAAGACACCCGGGGCGAAGGCCGGCAAGTACAAGGCGGGTGATTTTTCCTATAACACCGGGAAACTGCGCTGCCCCACCTGCGACGGAACGGGAGAGATCTCTCTGGACGTGCAGTTCCTGCTGGATGTGGATATCCCGTGCCCGGACTGCCGCGGAACCAGATACCGCAGGGAGGCGTTTGAGATCCGGCGCCGCACCGGGAGCGGTGGCGAGTACAGCCTGCCGGATCTCATGGCCATGAGCGTCGACGAGGCGATGGAGGCCTGCGCGGATCTTCCCACGCTGCACAGAAGGCTGCAGGTCCTGCATGACCTGGGCCTGGGCTATCTTACACTGGGCGAGGAGACGCCCGGCCTTTCGGGCGGGGAAGCCCAGCGCCTCAAACTGGCCAGCGAGATGGGAAGAGGGCAGGAGGACTCCGTATTTGTCTTCGATGAGCCCACGATCGGACTGCACCCGCGGGATGTGCGGGTCCTTCTGGACGTCTTCCAGACCCTGATCGCACACGGGGCGACCGTCATCGTCATCGAACACGATCTGGATGTGATCCGGAATTCGGACTATGTCATCGATATGGGACCCGGCGGCGGGACGGAAGGCGGCAGGATCGTCGCCTGCGGGACGCCGGAGGAGATTCGGGAGTGCGCTGAGAGCCTCACAGGGCAGAACTTGTGAGGAAGGCTTTTTTCAAGGAAAAAGGTTCAAGGCTTGCAGGGCAAGTCTTGAACTTTTTATAGTTACGGATGGCAGGATGAAGTATAATACAGGGGAGGAGATTTCCCCGCCTCCGGGTGGTGGGAATTAACAAGTTTTCTCAGTGGCGGGAGGCAATCTTTAAATGAACAATGTAGTGAGCGGGGGCGGCACAGAGTCACCGGTTTCTGTCCGGGAAGCGACGGTCGAAGACGCCCCGCGCCTGCTGGAGATCTATTCCTATTACGTAGAGAATACGGCCATCACCTTTGAATATGATGTGCCGACGCCGGAGGAGTTCCGGGGACGGATCGAGCGGATCAAGGCGCGCTACCCGTATCTGGTCATCGAGAAAGACGGCGTTATTAAAGGATATGCCTACGCCGGCGTTTTCAAGGACCGGGCGGCCTATGACCGCTCCTGCGAGATGTCAATCTATCTGGAGCGCGGCGCAGCCGGACAAGGGCTGGGACGGATGCTCTATGAGGCGCTGGAAGAAGCTCTGCGCAAGCAGGGGATCCTGAACCTGTATGCATGTATCGGATATCCGGACACGCCGGATGAATATCTGGATTACAACAGCACACGGTTTCACGAGCATATGGGATACAGCAAAGTCGGGACCTTCCACCAGTGCGGGTACAAGTTCGGGCGCTGGTACAGCATGATCTGGATGGAGAAGATGATCGGCGAACATACATGAACAGAAATTAAATTGAAATGGACAAAAATGACCTGCAGCGTGGGTCTGATAAAGGAGGAAATGGGGTTATGAAAGTACTGATTTTGAACGGCAGTCCCAGAAAAGGCGGAAACACAAGCGCCGCTCTCGACGAAATGGTTGAAGTTTTCGAGCAGCAGGGCATTGAGACAGAGGTGATCAGAGTCGGCAACAAGGCTGTCAGAGGCTGCATCGCGTGCAACGCCTGCGCGGAGAACGGACAGTGTGTATTTGACGACATCGTGAACGAGATCGCTCCTAAATTCGAGGAGGCAGACGGCCTTGTGGTTGCATCGCCCGTCTATTACGCGTCCGCCAACGCGACGCTGGTCGCATGTCTTGACCGCCTCTTCTACAGCACGCATTTTGACAAGACCATGAAAGTCGGGGCAAGCGTGGTAGTCGCGAGAAGAGGGGGATGTTCCGCCACATTTGATGAGCTGAACAAGTACTTCACGATCTGTGGCATGCCCGTGGCCTCCAGCCAATACTGGAACAGCGTGCACGGCAGGATGAAGGGAGAGGCGGCCCAGGACCTGGAGGGCATGCAGACGGTGCGCGTGCTGGCGCGCAACATGAGCTTCCTCATGAAGAGTATCGCGCTGGGCAAGGAGAAATACGGGCTGCCCGAGACGGAGGAGTGGCAGGCGACGAACTTCATCCGTTGATCAAAAAAGAGAAGAGCGCGGGCCTTTCAAGGCTCGCGAAGCGAGCCGCTGCGCCGCGTGCGGGTTGCCCGAAGGGCAGCATCTACCTTTCCGCACGCGTGTGCATCATATAACTCAGAGGAAACAGATGAGCGAGATTGAAAGACTGAAAGAGATCGTGCAGGAGCTGCGGGTGAAATGCCCGTGGGACCGCGTCCAGACCCATGAGAGCCTCAAACCGGAGTGCATAGAAGAAGCGGCGGAAGTGGTCTGCGGGATCAATATTTTGACACAGACAGGGGACGCCGAGAACCTGCGGGAAGAACTTGGGGATCTGCTTCTTCAGGTGATGTTTCACGCCTGCATGGCGGAGGAAGAAGGCCTTTTTACACTGGACGATGTGGCGCGCACGGTCTCTGAGAAAATGATCAGGAGACATCCACACGTTTTCGGCGGAGCTGAAAATCCCGCTGCGGGCAGAGAGAGTGCCGCCTGGGAGGAGATCAAGCGGGCGGAGAAAGAAGGCCGTGAGTGGCAGGGGCCTTATCTGGCGGCTGCCATGGAAGAAGCAAGGGAACTGATTGATGCCGCCGAGAGGCGCAAGGGATTCAAACAAAATGGTAATTATTCAGCAACCCGGAAAAAAGTGATACAGAAAGGGGAGAAAATGGGAGATTACAATGTTTTGGCGGATTATGAACAGGCTCTGGCGGCAGTGCGCGAGCGCACAGACTTCGTACCAAAGATCGGAATCGTGCTCGGATCGGGTCTGGGAGGACTGGCTGACGACATCGAGGTGGTGACAAGGATCTCCTATTCCGACCTCGACGGATTCCCGCACTCTACGGTGGAAGGCCATAAAGGAGAGTATATTTTCGGCTATATCGATTCCGTGCCGGTAGTATTGATGAACGGGCGCGTGCACTTCTATGAAGGCTATCCCATGCAGAAGGTCGTTCTGCCGGTGCGCGTCATGGCGCTGATGGGCGTGGAGGCGATTATCCTGACCAACGCGGCGGGCGGTCTCAATCCGAATTTCCATCCTGGCACTTTGATGTGCATCAGCGACGTGAACACCGCCTTTGTGCCGTCTCCGCTGATCGGACCTAACGACAACAGGCTCGGCGTGCGTTTCCCGGATGTGAGCGCGGTCTTCGACAAAGAGCTGCAGGAGCTGCTCCACAAATGCGCCGATGATCTGGGCATAGAGCTGGCGGACGGCGTCTATCTGCAGATCACGGGTCCCGCCTATGAGACGCCCAGTGAAGTGAAAATGTACGCGATGTTCGGCGCGGACGCCGTCGGCATGAGCACCGGCTGCGAAGGAATTGCGCTCCGTCACATGGGCATGAAAATCCTCGGCATCACCTGCATCACGGATATGGCGATCGTAAACACGACTTTTGAGACTTCCCACGAGGAGATCCAGAAGGTCGCGAACCGCGCGGGCAAAGATCTGCAGAAGCTGGTGAAGGAAGTTGTGAGAAGGATCTGACGGTAAGACCGGGAGTTACTCCGGCGCTCCGAATTTACCTCGGCTGTTAGATGAATCGGGCTCGCTTTGCGGGCCCATATTTTTTAATTATTCAGCACCCCGGAAAAAAGATCAAAATAAGATACGGGGAGCTTGCTCACCGGAACGTTTTTGATCTTTTTTCCGGGGCGGACAAGGCGCAGAGCGCCTCTGTGCGCCCACAGTCCCGAATGCGCAGCATTTGGGACTTGAGGTGCTGAATAGTTACCACTAGCTCAAAGAGAAAACTTTTCCTCGAGAGCGGAAGGAAATTTTGATGAAAAACTCTATGGAAAATTATCGATTTCGATTTGCAAATGAAAAGGACTGCCGCCTGATCCTGAAGTTCATCAGATCTCTGGCAAAATATGAAAAGATGGAAGACGAGGTCGTCGCCACGCAGGAACTGCTGCGCGAGCAGCTGTTTGAGAAGAAGAAGGCGGAAGTGCTCTTTGTCATGGACGGAGAGAAAGAAGTAGGTTTTGCCCTCTTCTTCCATAATTTCTCGACTTTCCTGGGGCGCGCGGGCATCTATCTGGAGGATCTCTATGTGCGGCCCGCCTACCGCGGCAGAGGATATGGCAAAGCCCTTCTGAAGGAACTGGCGCACATTGCGGTGAACCGCGGCTGCGGCCGGCTGGAGTGGTCCTGCCTCGACTGGAATGCGCCGAGCATCGCGTTTTATAAATCCCTCGGCGCCGTCCCCATGGACGGCTGGAGCACCTACCGTGTCACCGGGGCGACCTTGGAACGGCTGGCGGAATAATTCAACAGAATAATAGAGATTTATGAAAAGGAGTTTTGATTATGCATGTACTGATCGTTGTGGATATGCAGAAGGATTTTATAGACGGTGTGCTGGGTACGCCGGAGGCCGTGGCCATTGTGCCGAAGGTCGCGGAGAAGATCCGCGATTTCGACGGCCTTGTGCTCGCCACGCGCGATACCCACACCGCGGACTACCTCTCCACGCAGGAGGGGCACAACCTGCCCGTGGTGCACTGCGTGCTCGGTACGGACGGCTGGCGCATCCACCCGGAGATCCGCGAGCTGCTGGAGGAAACGCCCATTGATAAGCCGGCCTTCGGCAGTGTGGAGCTGATGAAACAGCTGCAGCAGCTGGATGCGGAAAACCGGCTGGAGGCCATTACCTTTGTGGGCCTGTGCACGGACATC
>JAZQCI010000076.1:0-9551 GCA_045546175.1 Lachnospiraceae bacterium
GGGGGGTGGGCTTGTGCCGGGCGCGGAGGACGCTTTGAGCCGGGTGTTTAGCCGGGGGGACCGACGAATAGGGATTTTTTCTATACCGTAGGGGTGTGATTGGATTTGTTTTGCTTGTCTGGACTGGTGGCGACCGACGAACAGGGATTTTTTTCTATATCGTAGGGGCATGGTTGGCTTGTGCCGTTTATCCAAACCCAGAAGTGACCGACGAATAACAAACTTTTTACATTCCGTAGGGGTATGATTAGCTTGTGCCATTCGTCCAAGCCTGAGGGTGACCGACGAATAGCAAACTTTTTCCATTCCGTAGGGCTGTGATTGGCTTGTGCCATTTTTCCGGGCCCAGGGGCGACCGACGAATAGCAAACTTTTTCCATTCCGTAGGGCTGTGATTGGCTTGTGCCATTCGTCCAAGCCTGAGGGCGACCGACGAATAGCAAACTTTTTCCATTCCGTAGGGCTGTGCACAGCAAATTCGTTCATTCCCCTATTTCATGAATATTTTCAAAGACTATTTCAATGCATGATCATCATTTCTTGCATGCCTACTCCCACAATGATATTCTCATATAGGTGACACAACTATTTACGAGTCTTTTTAATGAGTCATATCCCAACTAAACATATAGAAAGGTAACTTCGTATGAACGACCCTCACGAACAGATCAATAGTGAACTACCTGCGCCGGCTATAGAGCAGCCGGATTCGGCTTCCGAGAAGACGGAACCAATCGCCTCTCCGGCCCCCATCTCCTTTGCGGGACTCAGCCCTTTTAAACGCATCCTTGCCATTGCATTTGCTCTGGCACTTGCTTTCTTTACTGTGCTGGTCGAGCACGTCAGGCGGACCAAGCAGTTCGGTTTCTCGACGACTACCGAATATGTGATAACCGGGCTTCAGGTTCTGGTCTATCTTGTGCTTTTTGTGATCGGCTGGAAGCTGCTTGATTGGTTCGACCGGAAGGCAGTTCGCGAGGAGTGTCCTGAGGCACCTGCCTCCTCCGGACCCAGCCACCACCTACTCTCCTGGTCCCCCCGCAGCGTGGCCCTGACGTGGCTCCTGCTCCTGTGCCTGTTCCTGCCCTACCTGCTGGTGTTCTATCCCGGCGTGGCAGGCTATGACACCACAAACCAGATCAAAGACTTCATCACCGGGACAATGCCCATCGAGATCAACTGGAACGAGGGCGCGCCGATGATCAGCTGCTTTCTGAATGACCACCATCCGGTATTTGACACGCTGATCTTTACGTTCTTTACGGAAACTGTCGGCGGTCTGCTGGGCAGCCCCGTCCGAGGGGCATTTGCCTACTGCGCGCTGCAGATGGCCATGACCGCGCTCTTTATGTCGCTGATGCTGTGCCGCATGGAGAAGTTTGGCATGCCCTACGCCTACAGGAAGGCGGGCTTTTTGTTCCTGGGCTTTGCGCCCTTTATCGGTATGTACACGATCGTCATGCTCAAAGACTCTCTTCACAGCATGCTCTTCATCGTCTACTATCTTCTCTACGCAGTGATCATACTCGAAGGCGCGAGCGGACGGCGAATGGTGGGGCTCACTGTTTTGGCGATTCTGCTGGCGCTGACCAAGAAGACCGGGATCTATTTTGTCCTGATCTGCAATCTGGCGCTGATCCTGGTGCCGACAGTCCGCCGCAAGTGGGCCGAGTGGGCGGCAAGCTGGATCCTGCCGGCACTGCTGATGTTCGTGCTGCTGCCCCACGTGATCTTCCCCATGTGCAACATCTTCGCAGGCGGGAAGCAGGAAGCACTGGGCTTCACGCTGCAGATGACGGCGCGCACCTACCTCGACCACAAGGACGAACTGACGCCGCAGGAGGTCCGGGTCATCGGCTCCGTCATCGACCTGTCCAAAGTAGAGGAGTGCTACAGCAGCTACAACTACGACGAGGTCAAAGAGCTCTTCAACTTCGAGGCTACCGACGACCAGCTCAGCGCCTACAAGCTCCTGTGGCTGCAGCTCTTCGTGCGCTACCCGCTCTCCGGCCTGAACGCCCTCTTCGGCACAGCCGGCGGCTTCTTCTCGCCCACGGAGGGCATACGGCTCTACTACGAATATCCGACAAGCCAATATGTCAAAATAGGGAATCCCCCGGCACTCGCCCCTTTCCGGGACGCCTTCCGGGAGGTCTACTTGTGGATGATCACCCTGCCGGGCGTCGGACTCCTCTTGCAGTGCGTTCTTTACGCCTGGTGGCTGCCGCTGGCGGCTTTGCTGCGGGTTCTTCTGCTCCCGGACTTTAAGGGCCGCCGCCTGCAATCCATCGGCTGCCTGCTCCCGGCCGCGGTCTGCGTCCTCGTCCTCTGGGTAAGCCCCTACGCGATGGCCCGCTATGCGCTGCCGCTGTTTTACACGCTTCCGCTCATCATGGGAATCGGGGCCCGGAGAAAATGACGCCCGGGCGGTTATAGTGCCCGTAATTTTTCTGTGTTTTGCGATGGGTATGCCTCCCGCTGCTTTTGGGGTCATCTCTCCCCCGGTTTGTCACAGCAATTTCTTATAGATATCCCTTTTCGACACCCCTCTGTCCGCCGCCACTTTCTTCATGGCCTCCTTGCGGCTGAGTCCCTGGTCCGTGTACATGGCCATATGCTCCTCGATGGTCATCTCCTCGAAGCTCTTGCGCTTCTCCTCCTCGAGCTGCGCCCGGTCAACGCCGGCCAGCACCAGCACATACTCACCGCGTGGGTCGTTCTCATTATAGTATTCAATGGCCGAGGCCAGTGTCATGGACAGCGCCTCTTCAAATTTTTTTGTCAGCTCGCGGCAGAGCGTGATCCTGCGGTCGCCCAGCGCCTCGTACAGCTCCTGGAGCGTCCCGCGCAGATGGTGCGGCGCCTCGTAGAGGATCGTCGTGCGCTCTTCCCTCTGCAACTGGGTCAAAATATACCGCCTCTCTTTTTTGTCCGTCGGCAGGAATCCTTCGAAGCAGAACCTTCTGGCCGGCATTCCGGACATGGTGAGAGCGGTGATCAGGGCACAGGCGCCCGGCAGGGAGGTCACCTTGATTCCCTGCTCGATGCACATGGCCGCGATCACTTCCCCGGGGTCGGAGATGGCGGGCGTGCCGGCGTCCGTCACTACGGCGATGCTGGCTCCCTGCTGCAGCTTTGTGATCAGTTCTTCGGCCTTTGTGTACTTATTATATTCATGATAGCTTGTGAGCGCTTTTTTGATACCGAAGTGGTTGAGCAGCCGGAGCGTGTTCCTGGTATCCTCCGCCGCGATCAGATCCACTTCCTCAAGCGTGCGCAGTACACGCTCCGTGATGTCGCCCAGGTTCCCGATCGGAGTGGCGCACAGGTAGAGGGTACCCGGCATAACTGTTCTGTTTTCCATTTCTTCCGCTGTATTCACGTTTACCTCCCCGGTCAATATCCGTACACCTCGTAAATCTCCTCGGTGTAGACGCCCGGCTCCTTGTACACGATCAAAGGTCTCTCTACCGTGAGCCGCGGGCGTCCGCCGCGCACGCAGTCCAGCAGGACCATGTTGGGCTCGCGGTCCACATAGGGGTAGACCAGGCGCATCCGCTTGGGCTCCAGCCCGTGGTCGCGCAGCGTCGTCATGATCTCCACCAGCCGGAAAGGCCGGTGCACCAGATAGAAATGGCCACCGGACTTCAGCAGATGCTCCGCCGCCCGCGCCACGTCCTCGAAGTCGCACAGCACTTCGTGCCGCGCGATCGCCTTGGGGCTGTCCGGATTTTGCAGCCCGTGCCCGCCGATCATGTACGGCGGGTTGCACGTCACTATACCAAAAGAAGCAGGCGCAAACAGCGCGTCTGCCTCTTTAATATCTCCCTGCACGATCCGGACCCGGTCCTCGAGTCCGTTCAGCTTCACACTTCTCGCTGCCATTTCCGCGCTGTCCGGCTGAATCTCCAAACCTGTCAAAATATTGCAATCCGACTTCGCCGACATCAGAAGCGGGATGATTCCGGTTCCGGTGCCGAGATCGAGCAATTGTTCCCGCGCGACCGAGCGCCCGCCAATGCCCTCCTGGATAAATCCCGTGAGAAGCACGGCATCCATCCCAAAGCAAAATCTGGCCGGATCCTGAATGATCCGCAGGCCGCTGCGCTGCAGGTCGTCGATTTTTTCTCCCGGACGAAGCAGCTGCTCCTCCGGGAGCCCAAAATCACTGTTCATTATTATTGTGCTCCTGTCTCCGACGGCCTCTGTTCCGATTCGACCGGGACCGGTTGTCGCGGTTTCCGTTGTTGTCGCGATTCTGGTTGTCGCCGCGGTTCTGGTTGTCGCGGTTCTGGTTATCGCCTCGGTTCTGGCGCTCACCGCGTTCCTGGTTGTCGCCGCGGTTTCCGTTGTTGTCGCGGTTTCCGTTGTCGCCGCGATTTCCATTGTTGTCACGGTTTCCGTTGTCGCTGCGGTTCTGGCGATTTCCGCGATTCTGGCGGTCGCCCTTTTCGCGGGAGTTCTGGTTCTGGCGCTCCTGGCTCTCAAGCTTCTCGAGTTCCTGCGCCTCCTTGGAGTCGATATTGTCCTTGCGGGCGCGGCCTCCGCCCCTGCGTCTTCTGCGCAGGACCGTAAGGTCGTCCACATGATATTCGTGATATTCTTTCTCGTCGTCCACGTCCACGAGGATGCGCACTGTCTGCCGGAGCACATTGACGCTCTCCACCAGTCCGCTAAGGCCGTCTTTTCCCTGCACTTCGTCGCCGACTTTGGGAAGGCTGCGATTCAGTTCCTCGTAAGTTTCCGCCTCGTTCTTGAGGCAGCACATCAGACGCCCGCAGACACCGGAGATCTTGCCGGGATTGAGGGAGAGATTCTGCTCCTTGGCCATCTTGATGGAGACCGGAATAAAATCGCTCATCCATGTGTGACAGCACAGAGGTCTGCCGCAGATGCCGTAGCCGCCCAATATTTTGGTCTCGTCGCGGACGCCGATCTGGCGCAGTTCGATGCGGGTGCGGAACACGCTCGCCAGGTCCTTGACCAGGTCGCGGAAATCCACGCGCCCGTCCGCCGTGAAGTAAAAGAGCACCTTGCTGTTGTCAAAAGTATACTCCGCATTGATGAGCTTCATCTCGAGCCCGTGCTGCCGGATCTTCTCCTGGCAGATGCGGTAGGCTTCCTTCTCCTTGGCGCGGTTGCTGCGCTCGGTCTCGTCGTCCTCGGGAGTTGCGATCCGGATGACGTCCTTGAGCGGCTGCGTCAGCTTGCTCGCCTTGATGTTCATCGGGAAACCGGCGACCGTTCCGTACTCAATGCCGCGGACGGTCTCGACGATCACGTGCGTGCCGTGCCTGACCACGAGATCTCTCGGGTTAAAATAGAAAACCTTGCCGGCATTCTTAAACCGCACGCCGATTACGTGGACTGTGGCGTCTTTTTCATAGCCCAGCGGTTTCGCTGTGGTGGCGGCTTTTGTTTCCCGGACGGCTTCCGTCTCCTGAACGGTCTCTGTCTCTTGGGCGGGCTCTGCTTCCTGGATGGCTTCTGCTGCCAGTGCGGTTTCTGCTTCCTGAGCGGCCGCTGTTACCAGGGCAGCCTCTGTCGCCAGAGCGATCTCTGCTTCCTGCATGGCCTCTGTTACCAGTGCTGTTTCGGTTTCCTGGATGGCTTCTGCCTCCAGTGCGGCTTCCGCTTCCTGGATAGCCTCTGCCGCCGACGCAAGCTCTACCTCTTCAAAGATGTCCTCTGCTTCAGCAGAAACTTCCCCCTCTGCCGCATCAGAAGTATTCTCCGGTTCGAAGGCGGTCTCCTCATCCGGCTGAGGGGCGGTCTCTTCCTCCGCAGCGGTGCCCGGCTCTTCCTGCGCGGAAGCGAGCTCTTCGCCTCTCCTTCCGGAAATCGCCTGTGCCTGCGCGGCTGCCACCTCCTCTACCTTGCGAAGTTCTGCCGCCACGACGCTTATGACCTCGACGTTTTCTGTGACGATCTCCACCTTTTCTTTTCCGTCAGAGATCGTGACCTCGCGTCTATTCTCCGTAATCTCAGTATGATCAATACCCATTACTCACCTTTTCCTGTTATATATATATGTGTTTTTATTTGAGGCGGCGATACTGCTGCCTGATCTTCAAAAACATGATCTCAAAGACCGAATCCGCCGAGACATTCGATTTAAGCTGCCGCGACGCCAGGTCGATCTCATCAAGGATCGCCCCCAGCTGCTCGTATCCGAGCATACTTGCGGCTTCTATAATATACTGTATGTCCTCTTGAAAAATCAAGTTTTCGCTATTTTGCGTGCTAAAAAACAGCAAAATATCCCGAAACCACATCATAACGAAGCCCAGGACCTCTTCCCGCCGGCCCGGCTCTATGCCCGACGCGAACTCGCTCACTGCCACGGCGTCGGCCTTGTGCAGGTGCGCGAGGAAGTCCACGGTCCGGTCCCGCAGCTCCAGGAAGTCCTGATCGTCCGTAAGAAGCAGCGCCTGTCCGGGGCAGCCGCCCGCAAAGCGCGCCAGGATCTGTGCACGGTCCTGGGGCAGGTTTTTCTCGCGCCGGAGAAAGTCCGCAATCAGCGCCTCCTCCACCGCCCGGGTCTGCAGAACAACGCACCGGCTCAGTATCGTCGGCAAAAAAGTGCTGAGCCCGTCCGCAATCAGAATAATAACGGCGTACTCCGGCGGCTCTTCGAGCGTTTTGAGCAGGGCGTTTTGCGCCTGAATGGTCAGTTTCTCCGCGTCCGGGATGATATAGATCTTGCGCGCGTTGGCATAAGGCTTGATCGACAGGTCGGCGCGCATGTCGCGGATTTCTTTGACGCTGATGCTGTTCGGTTTTTCGTGGGTGATCGTGATAATGTCCGGCTGGTTGCCGCTCTGGACCTGTATGCAGGACAGGCACTTGCCGCAAGGTTCCAACAGGCGGGTGCGCGGCCGCATGGCGGGCTGGCCTGAGGAATCTTTTCCCTTTGGCTGCGCTGCGGTCGGCTTTTTGGCCTGGCTTGCCGCCGAAAATTCTCCGGCGGAGGTGGTCGCTGCTCTCCCCGACTTTCGCGCTGCGGCAGATGTCTGTTCCGGCTCGACTTCTTCGATTTCCAGGTCTTCGCACTGAAGCGCCGCCGCAAAAATCGACGCGATCGTCTTGCGCCCGGACCCGGCGTCTCCGCTGATTATATAGGCATGCGAAACACTGCCCGTCCTGAGGGCATTATACAGATGCTCTATGATGGCCTTCTGCCCTATGATTTCCGAAAACTTCCGCATTCTGTCTCCCGCTGTGCCAAATCTCGCGTTTTATTTGATGGGGCCGGCTGCCTCTCACATCGCTCGAGGCCCCGGCCCCTTCTCACATCATTTCGATCAGGTACTGCTTGATCTCCTTCTCGCACCGCTCCAGACTGTCATTCTCAAAGCGCCTCTCAATGCCCGCCTCCGCGATCTTCTCCTCGGAGAAGTCCTCGCAGTCGGCGAGGAAGCGGCGGCAGAGTTCTCTGTATTTTGGCTCTTTTTCGGCGCGCTCGCGGTCGAGTGCCCGCTGCAGGCGCTCGCCGTCCTCCACTTCGATGTAGACCGGCACGACCAGATCCGCCCCAAAGTAGGCGCGCAGCGCCACATAGGACTCCAGCGTTCCGATCAGGAGCGTGCTGTGGCGGGCCAGGTCGATCTGCCCGTCGTCCGCAGTGAAGTAATACCAAGGCCCGTGCACCGTGTGGTAGCACCGCGACTCGATGATCTTGCCCTCTCTCTCCAGCGCCTGCATCTCCTCAACCGTGTAGAAGTTGTACTCCCGCCCGTTCTTCTCGCCGGCCCGGATCGGGCGCGTTGTACAGGGAACGAGGCGCTCAAAAGGAAGCGCCCCGTCGTTAAGAAGTTCTCGATATAATGTGTCTTTGCCAGTGCCGCTTTTCCCCATGATGCAAAATATCCTATGCTGCACTGTTTTCCTCCATTTACCATACTTCGAATGATCTTGTTGTCGTAATTTGATTGCTCGCGCCACCTAAATTCGGCGCGCGTCGCCTGAATTCGCAGCTCGCGTCACCAAACCTCAATGACTCTGGTCATGTTGGTGTTGCCTGCGACGCCCAGCGGCACGCCCGCCGTCAGGACGATGTTGTCGCCCTTCTGGACGTAGCCGGCCTTCTTGGCCGCATCGATCGCCGCGTCAAAAAGCATTTCCTCTCTGTCTTCCTGCGGAATGTTGAGCGGATAGACGTCAAAGAGAACGTTCATCTGGCAGGCCACCGACTCGCTGATCGTGCATGCGATGATCGGGCAGATGGGTTTGTATCTGGACAGACGGTTCGCCGTGAATCCGGAAATTGTGACTGTGATGATGGCTTTGGCGTTGATATCGGCGGCCACCGTGCAGGTCGCGTGAGAGATCGCGGTCGTGATATCGGTCATATCATCGTCGACCTGTTTCATGCGCTGCTTGTAGTGAATGTCTCTCTCGGCGCGCTCTGCGATGATCGACATGGTCTTGACCGCCTCTTCGGGGTAAGAGCCCGCCGCCGTCTCGCCGGAGAGCATGATTGCCGTCGTTCCGTCATAAATTGCGTTGGCGACGTCGGTTGCCTCTGCTCTGGTGGGACGGGGATTCTTCATCATGGAGTCGAGCATCTGGGTCGCCGTGACTACGATTTTACCCAGCTGGTTGGCTCTCTTGATGATGTGTTTCTGGATGACGGGAACTTCCTCGAGCGGAACTTCCACGCCCAGGTCGCCGCGGGCGACCATGACGCCGTCTGCCGCCTCGAGGATCTCCTCAATGTTGTTGACGCCCTGGACGGACTCTATTTTGGCGATGATCTTCATGCGGCTGTTGTTGGCCTTGAGGATCTCGCGGATCTCGTTGACGTCTTTGGCCGTGCGCGTGAAGGACGCGGCGATGAAGTCATAGCCCATGCGGCATCCGAACTCGATGTCGGCGCGGTCCTGCTTGCTGATGAAAGGCATGGACAGGTCGGCGCCGGGCAGGTTCACGCCCTTGTGGTTGGAGACCGGGCCGCCGTTGATGACTGTGCAGATGACCTCGGTGTCGGTCTTGGAGTCGACGCGCAGGCCGATCAGGCCGTCATCGATCAGGACCATGCCGCCGACGCTCACGTCTGCCGGAAGATCCTCGTAGGTTACGGAAGCTCTGGTGTTGTCGCCCATCACTTCTTCTGTGGTCAGTGTAAAGGTCTGGCCTTTTTCGAGAATTACTTTGCCGCCTTCAAAGTCGCGCAGGCGGATCTCGGGCCCCTTGGTATCAAGAAGTGTCGCCACAGGCTTGCCCATCTCGCGGCGCATGCGGACGACTCTGCGGAACTTGGCCTCGTGCTCCTCATGTGTGCCGTGTGAAAAATTGAATCTGGCGACGTTCATGCCGGCGTCGATCAGTTTCCTGAGCATCTCCTCGCTCTCGCTCGCGGGTCCGATCGTGCAGATGATCTTTGTTTTACGCATTTTATCCCCCTTCGTGTGGTGTGTTTACAGAAAGCTGTTAAAGATTCTATTTAGTCTAGCTTATTATAGCATACAGGGAGGGGGTTGCGTGATGGAATAAATGGGAGTGTTGGGGGGAGGGTGGGTAGTTATGGCTTCTTTTCGGGGTGTTATGGC
>JAZQCI010000077.1:0-14387 GCA_045546175.1 Lachnospiraceae bacterium
GACTTCGCGACGGCCGTAACGATCTCCTCCTCCGTTGAGGGTATGCTCGTTCCTCCGTCCCACAACATGGTCATCTACGCCACAACGGCAGGCGGCCTTTCCGTAGGAAGCCTGTTCCTGGCAGGATACCTTCCGGGCGCGGTCCTGGCCGGCTCCCTGATGATTCTGTCCTACATCCTCTCCAAGAAGAGAGGTTACCCGAAGGGAGAGCCCTTCAGCCTTTCCCGACTGGGCAAGGAATTCGCGACATCCATCTGGGCGCTGTCCGCGATCCTGATCGTTGTCGTAGGCGTCTGCGCCGGTGTCTTCACCGCGACAGAGTCCGCAGCTATTGCGGTTATCTACTCCCTGATCGTTTCCGTTTATGTCTACAAAGGACTTACATGGAAGGGCGTATGGAAGGCTCTTGACCAGTGCGTGGACACGCTGTCCATCGTTCTGATCCTGATTGCTACCTCCAACGCGTTCGGCTACATGCTGACAAAGCTTCACGTTCCGTCACTGGCAGCGAACCTGATCACAGGCGTATCCGATAACCCTTATGTTATCGCGATCCTGCTGAACGTCATCCTGCTGGTACTCGGTATGATCATGGATATGGCTCCGATCATCCTGATCACGACGCCTATCCTTCTTCCTATTGCTACCTCGATCGGCATCGATCCGATCCAGTACGGCATCATGCTGGTCCTCAACTGCGGTATCGGCCTTCTGACCCCTCCCGTAGGTGCAGTGCTCTTTATCGGTTCCGGTATTGCGAAGAGACCCATGGAGAAGATCGTCAAGGAAATGCTTCCTTTCTACGCCTTCATGATCATTGCGCTGCTGCTGATCACATTTATTCCTGCGATCACAATGTGCATCCCGTGGCTCATCGGAGCTTGAGTCTCGTAACCAAAACATTGGTAATATTGAAGGACCGCTGCAGTTGTTGCAGCGGTCCTTTTCTATTGCGGGGGAAGAATTTCCGGAGCGGGTTTCATTCCGATGATTCGGTGTTATAATTGACAAGGTGAACTTGCATTATGGGAGGTACCTTATGAGATACGAATATACATACAGAAACACGCCGGGAGATTACTGGAAGTTCCGGATGGAGAACTACTATCGGAACTGGACGGCGATCGTCAGTATCGTTTTCACGCTGTCGATCCTTGCGCTGGCCATCACCAGGTGGAATGCGACAAACGGTCTGGGAAAAGCGATTCTGATCATCCTGCTGCTGGTCTTTCCGCTGTTTCAGCCTCTGTTTATCTATATGACTTCGATCCGCGACGCGCAGTCGGTGCAGGTGGATACGACGCTCTCTTTTGACACGACCGGAATGGAGATCAAGGTGCAGAAACACGTGCAGAGGATTCCCTGGAAATCCTTCGTGCCGGATGAAAAGGGCGGCGGAATGGCCATAGGCAGAAAGTCCATGCTGGTCGTGGTCCCGGATCAGGTCCACGCCTATCTGCTTCCGAACAGGGTCTTTAGGTCCGATGCCGAGAAAAAAGAGCTGCTCGATTTTATGATCGATCAGCTCAAAAAGGCGGGAAAACAGTGAATGCGGGAGCAAACGGTTCCGCAGACAGATGCGGGGAAGGAGAGGGCGGACTATTCAGCGCCCATCTCCCGGATCTGTTCCACAATATCCATATAATTCTCACAATATTTCAGGTAAAGAGGTTCCATCGCATCGTGGAACTTCTTTTTTTCTTCCCCGGAGAGAGAGAGTTCCGTGCAGCCCTGGGACAGGACGCGCGCCCGGGCTTCCTCTTCACGGGCCGTCCAGAGCATGCGCTCGTATTCGGCGGACGCCGAAGAACACTCCTGTATGATCTTCCGGTCTTCTTCGGAGAGCAGATTCCAAGTCACCGCAGAGACCATCTGCAGTTCAGGGACCCGCATATGCTCGTCGAGCAGGTAATAGGTAGCCACTTTGTCGTGCTGCATGGCGTCATAGGAGGACCAGTTGTTCTCCGCGCCGTCGGCACTGCCCTGCTGGATCGCGGAGTAGACATCCTCATAGTTGACAGGGAGAGCTTCCGCACCTAAAAGCCGCACCATATCTTCCATCATCTCGTTGGGCTGGACGCGGATGACCAGGCCTTTCATGTCCTCGATAGAACTGACGGGGCTCTTGAAGTAGAAGTTGCGCACGCCCGCGTCATACCAGCAAAGCGGCACGAGGCCGGCGTCCACGAAGGAATCCGCGACCTTCCGGCCGATCTCTCCTTCCAGGACAGCCCACATATGGTCGGCGTCCCGGTAGAGATAAGGCAGCATCAGCACGTTGGCCATGCCGCTGTAGGGACTCATCGTGGAAAGAGAGCAGCGGACGAAATCAATCCCTCCGAATCGGAGCTGCTCGATGGTGGACTGCTCATCTCCGAGCTCCGCGTTCGCATAGACCCGGATCTGGATGCGGCCCTGCGTGCGCTCGTTGACCAGCTGGGCGAAGCGGTAGGCGCCCTGGGTCGTCGGATAGTCCTCCGTCTGGTTCTCGGCATACGTAAAGACATATTCGGGCACCGCGTCGCTGACGACGGATGTTTCGTTTGTGAGAAGCGGCGGCTGCGCCGCCTTGGCGGAAGGTTCCGAAGCGGGCTGCTGCGCACATCCGGTGAGCCAGACAGACAGCAGCACTGCGGCGGCGCCGGACAGAGCGTAGACCAGTTTAAGAAAAGTATTGTTCTTCTTCATTGTTTCTTCAAATCCCGGAAGCCGGAAGGGCTTACGCCGCGCACACGGCGGAAAACTTTCGTAAAGTAATTAGGGTCAGGATAGCCGACGGCCTTGCCGATCTCCTTGATGCTCATGCTGCTGCTGCGCATCAGTTCTTCGGCTCTCTGCATGCGGTAATCGGTCAGATAGCTCACAAAGCTGTGGCCAAAATATTGCTTGAAGCGCTTGCAGAAATAGGCCTCTGAGTATCCGAAGTATCCGGCGATGTCCTTTACGGCTATATCTTCCATATAGTGCTGCACAATGTAGGCTCGGAACTCTTCCTGCCGCTGTTCCTCTTCCGGCTGCTCCTCCGAGACTTCCTGTGAGGATAAGGTCTGCGGGAAATCTGCCCCGCCCGAAGAATCAGCAGGCTCTGCAGTTCCCTCCTGCGGCCGGGACGCCGCGGCGTGGGCAAGCCTGATCGCTTCATCACACGCGCTCATCAGATCGTGATCGTCACAGGGCTTGAGGAGATAGTCGAGGGCATGGACGGAGATGGCGGCCTTTGCATAGGAGAATTCGTCAAAGGCTGTCAGAAAGATGATACTGCACATCTTATCCTTTTTACGGATCTGACGCGCGGCCTCCAGTCCGTCTATACCGGGCATTTCGATATCGAGAATCAGGATCTGAGGGCGCTCCCGGTCATAGATCTCCAAGGCCTGCCGGCCGTTTTGCGCCACCAGGATCCGGCATTCGTCCGAATAGTATTTCTTGAGTTTTTTCTCCAGGACGAGGCGTTCGATCACCTCATCGTCAGCGATCAATACTTTCAGCATGTGTTACTCCTTTGCAGGAAAGGGAATCGTGACAGTGATCTGTGTCCCTTCACCGAGGGTACTCCTGATCTGAAGGGAGTCTTCTCCGTAGAGCGTAGTCAATCTCTGGTACAGGTTTCCTATGCCGATTCCGACGTGCACGTCGGAAGGAGCGCCCGCAAGTTTATCTCTGAGACCCTGCAGGGTTTCCGGATCCATTCCGACCCCGGTATCAGCCACCTCGATGCGCAGCGCGTTATCTCTTTTTTCAGAGCGGATCGTGATCTTCCCGCCCTGCTCCTTGCGGGAGATACCGTGGATCACCGCGTTTTCGACTAAAGGCTGCAGCAAAAAGACCGGGACCTGAATATCGCCCAGGTTTTCGGCTTCCCGGCTTCCCGGCTGCGGGATCAGCTCATATTGTACACGGTCGCCAAATCTCATTTTCTGCAGATACAGATAGTCTCTTGCGACTTCCAGCTCCTGGGAGAGGGAGACGAACTGATTTGTTGTGTGCAGATTGTATCGAAACAGGCGGGAGAGAGAACGGATCATGCTCTCCGTGACTACGGCTTCTTCTATTTCCGCCATACCGGAAATGGTGTTCAGGGTATTAAACAGAAAATGCGGCTTGATCTGACTCTGCAGAAGGTCCATGCGGGCCGTCTCAAGACGTTTTTCTGTCTCCGCGCGCTCCATAGCTTCCTTGTGGAGCTGATCGGCAAGCCGCTGGTTTTCCTCCAGCGTCTGGATACTTCTCTTGGTCGCATGTTTCATCTTGTTGAAGGATTCGACCAGTTCTCCCAATTCGTCTTTGTTTTCGACCGTGACATCTTCCTCTTCGAGTTGTCCCTGGGAGATACTGCGGGAAGCGGCGGCGAGCTTCTCGACCGGGGTGACGATCGTGCCGGTGAAAAGTCCGACGAAGCTGACGGCAGCCAATATCAGGACAACGGAGACAATGACCTGGAAGTAGGGTATGGACTGCAGCAAGGGATATTTGCTGTCGTAGAGGTCACTCGCATGATCGACGGTAAGCTGTGAGACGGTGGACAGGTATCCGTTTAAATAAGTCTGCATGTCATAGACCCGATACAGGAGATCTACGGTTTCTTTATCGGCTTCGAGCGCGGTGGCTGTGTTGTAAGAACTGCCGTAAGTCAGCATCCGGTCTCTTATGAGATCTCTCTGGTCGGAGTAGCTCTCATAAGCGTTGCGGATGCGCCAGGTCCTGGCATATCGCTCGGCGCCGATCTCTTCATAATCGTAGGGGAGTAGGAGAATGCAGCTGCGGCAGTAGCTCACAGCCTGATTGAGGGCGCTGAGATTGCCTTCGGAGGGCGTGCGTACATAGGTGCGGAAGGCGTCCACTTCGGCGCGCATAGCGTCCTGGGAAGTCTCACAGCGGGAAATTTCCTTGAGGATCTGACTGAAGTCCCCGACGGAGAAGCGCAGAGTATAAAAGTTAAATCCGGCGGCCAGGATAATGACCAGAAGAAGCAGAATGACAAACATCCGCATCTTGGAGCCGATCGAAAGGCCGAGCCAGTATTTTTTCAGTTTGGACACGACAAAACCTCTGTTGACAGGATACAGATTCGGTGCGGTGGTACTGCGGCGGAATGACTCGCCGGGCGGCTTCTGTGAGCAGAAGAGCCTTATTGCGGGTCATCAATCATTATACAGGATTATTTTATCACGGAAAAGTGCCTTCCTTTTTGGGGACAGGCCGTGAAAGCAAGGACTGTATGACAGCAGAGTTAAAAATATTGACGTAACGCCCTTTAGTGTATTAAAATTGTAAATCAATAAAGCACAAAAGGAGGGTGAAATGAACAATCTAGCCAAACGTATCAAAAACGTGGGACCCGGAGCACTGGTAGCAGCCGCGTTCATCGGTCCCGGAACGGTCACTTCCTGTTCCATATCGGGCGCAACTGCTGGTTACACACTTCTATGGGCAATGCTTCTATCTGTTATTTCAGTCATCATTATGCAGTCCATGGCGGCCCGTCTCGGTATCGTATCCGGTATGGGACTCGGCGAGGCGCTAAGAGTAAAATTTACAAGTACAGGCGCAAGAGTACTGATCTCGATCCTGGTGATCGCGGCCGTATTCATCGGCAACATCGCTTATGAGACGGGAAACCTTACCGGTTCGATCCTGGGTATTCAGGCGGCTGTCCCCGCGACCGACAACGGGACGGCAAAGATTGTCCTTGCACTGATCCTCGGAGTGATCGCGTTCGCGCTCCTCTTCTCCGGAAGTTATCAGCGCGTGGAGAATTTCCTGACGGCACTGGTCGTGCTGATGGGCGTGATCTTCCTGGTCTGCGCGTTCGCGGCGAAGCCTGATTGGGGAGCTGTTTTCGCAGGTCTCTTCGGATTCAAAGTCCCGGACGGCGGCGACTGGATGACGGTAGCGGCTCTGATGGGAACGACGGTCGTTCCTTACAATATTTATCTGCACGCGTCTTCCGCCTCCACCAAGTGGGGAAAAACAAAGGATAAAGAAGACGCGCTCGCCAATTCGCGTTTTGACTCCGTTATCTCCATCGGTCTGGGCGGCGTCATCTCCATGGCGATCATCGTATGCGCGGCAGCGACGATCCACGCGACAGGCGGCGAGATCGCTTCCGGTTCCGATATGGCGAAAGCCCTGACGCCCCTTCTGGGCAGCTGGGCGACCGTAATCTTCGGCATCGGCCTGTTCGCGGCCGGCATCACAAGTACGCTCACAGCTCCTCTGGCAGCGGCCTTTGCCTGCTCCGGTATCCTGGGCTGGGGCGAAGATATGAAGGAAAACAGATTTAAAGTTTTCTGGATCATCGTTCTGTGCTTTGGTATTTTCGCGACCTGCACACTGGGAGCAAGCCCGACGCAGATCATCCTGTTCGCACAGGCTGCCAACGCGCTGCTTCTTCCCATCACCGGCATTCTTCTTCTGATCGTAGCCAATGACTCGGCGATCATGAAGGAATACAAGAACAAGACATGGTTCAACGTGCTCGTTGTGATTGTCATTGCGATCTTCATCTTTATCGCCGCCAGAAATATGCGCGCGTTTATCACAGGACTGCAGAAGCTGATCAGCGGCTGAGCATGAGCAGGAAAAGCAGCGACCCGGTGACCGGGTCCTGAATAATTACGTTGATTTTATGACCCGCGGCCTCCTGCTACGGGTCATATATAGTTCAAAGGGACAATACATGGATTACAAAATACTCCCCGTCGGGGACAGCGCACTGACGATCATCTTCGGAAATGAGATCGACCCGGAGACGAGCAGGATCGTGAGAACTGCAAGAAAATACCTTGCGAAAAAGAACATTAAGGGCGTCAACGAATACGTGCAGACTTATGCCACGCTCATGGTGCATTACCGCCCTGCCATGATCGGCTATGATGAGCTCGAAGCCAGGATTCGGACAGAACTGGCGCAGATGGATCTCGGCAGCGGCCAGATGAAGAAAAAGACGATCGTGATCCCTGTCTGCTACGGCGGAGAGTTCGGGCCTGACCTCGAGAACGTTTGCGCGCACGCGGGCCTGACCGGGGAGGAAGTGATTAGAAGGCACAGCAGTGTGGATTATCTGATCTACATGCTGGGCTTCATGCCGGGCTTCGTTTACCTGGGCGGCATGGACCGCTCGATCAGCACGCCCCGCCTGAAAAACCCCAGAGAGCGCCTGGAAAAGGGATCGGTGGGCATCGCGGGCGACCAGACGGGCATCTACCCACTGGTCTCGCCGGGCGGCTGGCAGATCATCGGCAGAACGCCGCTGGAGCTCTACGATCAGAACAGGGAAAAGCCGATCCTCTATGAAGCGGGCGAATTTATCCGTTTTGTTCCGATCACGGAGCAGGAGTTTCATGAGATCCGGAAGCAGGTTGAAGGCGGAACTTATGAGTACCAGTGGATCAGGGAGGGGTGACCGGTATGGCAATGCATGTGATCAATCCCGGCCCCCGCACGACTATTCAGGACAAGGGAAGGCTGGGCTACCAGAACAGCGGATTTGCGCCCAGCGGCTTTATGGACAGAGTCGCGTCCAGAATGGCCAACGTGCTGGTCGGAAATCATGACTCGGACGCGGTGGTGGAATTCTGCCTGATCGGGCCCGAGCTGTATTTTGACGAAACAGTGAATATCGCCGTGTGCGGAGGAGACTTCGGGATCGACGCGGGCGGCAGAATATACCCAGCAAACAAGGCCGTGCATGTGCCGGCGGGAGTGAGAATTAAGATCATGACGGGAAAAGTCGGGATTTACGGCTCGCTGGCTGTCGGCGGCGGCCTGGACATCCCGATGGTCATGGGAAGCCGCAGCACGAACCTGCGATGCGGGATCGGAGGATTCAAGGGGAGAGCCCTCATGGTCGGCGACGTGATCGCGCTGCGCAGCCCGGAAAACGGCAGAAAGGATCTGTCCTGGCGCTGGGTGCCTCCGCGCAGGCTCGTCTCGCCGGACGACCCGGATATCACCAGGGTGCGCGTGATCGCGGGACCCCAGGAGGACATGTTCACGGCGGAAGGCATTAAGACGTTCTACGAGAGCAGCTACGTGATCACCGCGCACAGCGACCGCATGGGTTACCGGCTGTCGGGACCCCAGGTCGAGGCCAAGGGCGGCTACGACATCCTCTCGGACGGAATCGTCAACGGAAGCATCCAGATCTCGGGGGAAGGCCAGCCCATCGTGATGATGGCCGACAGGCAGACCACCGGAGGATACGCCAAAATAGCGTCCCTCATCAACGTCGACATCCCCCTGTTCGCGCAGCTGCGGCCGGGACAGAAAGTAAGATTTGTACCGTGTACGGTGCAAGAGGCGCAGGAGCTGATCCGCAAAGCGGACAAGAAATGGAAAGAACACTGCCGGATCCTGGAAAAGAGCGCGCCGGCGGGCTTCAAAGTCCTGGGAATCAGAGGGCAGGAAAGCGGCGCGGGCGGCCGCTCCGGATGGAAGCACAGAGGATGGAAACGGAAAGACTGGAAAAGAGGAGATAGTAACAGATGATCAGTGATTATAAAGATTTGACGCCGCTGCAGATGAGACATATCATCCGTGAGGGCAAGTTTACAGAGCCGACAAGCGGTCTGTGCCCGGGCTATGCCCAGGCAAATCTCATCATTCTGCGCAAGGAGCACGCCTATGATTTTCTGCTGTTCGCACAGCGCAATCCCAAGGCCTGCCCCGTGCTGGAAGTTCTTGACACGGGCAGCCGCTTTACCAGATTTGTGGCGCAGGACTGCGATATCGCCAAGGATTTCCCCAAGTACAGGATCTATGAGAAAGGCGTATGCACCGGCGAGTACACCGACGTCGAGCAGTTCTGGAGCGATGACCTGGTGGGCTTTCTGATCGGATGCTCCTTCAGCTTCGAGTCCGAGATGATCGAAGCGGGGATCGAGATGCGCCACAACACGATGGGCCGCAATGTTCCCATGTACATTACAGGGATCGACACAGTGCCGGCAGGCGTCTTCTCGGGCAAGATGGTCGTCTCCATGCGGCCGGTGCCCCCGCAGCAGGTCGTGAAGGCGGTGACGGTCACCGCCCAGCTTCCCAAAGTACACGGAAGCCCGATCCATATCGGCGACCCTTCCGTGATCGGTATTAAGGATATTAACCATCCGGAATTCGGCGACCCTGTGGAGATCAAAGAAGGAGAGGTCACTATGTTTTGGCCCTGCGGCGTGACGCCTCAGTCGGTCGTGATGAACGTCAAACCGGATTTCGCCATCACGCACGCGCCGGGTCATATGCTGCTGCTCGATATCAAAAATGTGGATCTGAAGGAATAAGGTGACAAGATGGCAAAGATTGACTTGAACTGTGACTTGGGAGAGAGCTTCGGCGCCTATACCATGGGAATGGACGACAAGGTGATCCCGCTGATCTCCTCCTGCAATATCGCCTGCGGCTATCACGCCTCAGACCCCCTTGTGATGCAGAAGACCGTCGCGATGGCGGCGCAGGCCGGCATCGGGATCGGCGCCCACCCGGGCTTTCCGGACCTGATGGGTTTCGGCCGCAGAAATATGACGGTGTCGCCCGCCGAGGCGGCCGCCTATATCACTTATCAGCTGGGAGCGCTCTACGCCTTCGCAAAGTCGGCGGGCGTGCCGCTGCAGCACGTCAAACCTCACGGCGCGCTGTACAATATGGCCGGAAAAGATTACAAGCTGGCGCTGGCCATCGCCAAAGCCGTGCAGGCTTTTGACCCGTCCCTGATCCTGATGGGACTGGCGGGGAGCGAGAGCGTGAAGGCGGCGCAGGATATCGGACTTCCCGTGGCGAGAGAGGTGTTCGCGGACAGAGCTTACATGCCGGACGGAAGCCTTGTGCCCAGAAGCAGGGAAGGCGCCGTCATCCACGATGAAGAAGTGGCCATCAGCCGTGTAGTCCGCATGGTAAAGGAGCACAAAGTGACGGCGATCGACGGAACCGAGATTGAGATCGTACCGGATTCGATCTGCGTGCACGGTGACAACGAAAAGGCGCTGACCTTCGTGACGCAGATCCGCAGCGCGCTCGCAGCGGAGGGCGTGGAGATCGCGCCGCTGTCGGAAGTGGTGAAGTGATTCAGGTGTGAGACTACATCAGATGACTGACAATGATCCAGATTCCTCCGATGCCGACAAAGGCATAGATAACTTTTCCGAAAACGGAAGAAGGAATCCTGTCGTGGATCACAAGTCCGAGGAGCGTCCCGGCCAGCATGGCGCCGACACCGGCGCCGACCATAGGAAGGTCCGCCATGTCGAGCCGGCCGAGGAAAAGACTGATCAAAAGAACTACTATATTGTTTACACAGAGGAATGCCTGGATCGTTGCCAGGTATTCCTTTTTGTTTTTGGTGGCGGGAAGCAGGTAGAGCGCCGCAGTGGGACCGCCCGACGCGAACAGGCCGTAACAGATGCCGCAGATGACGCCCAGAACAGTTCCGGAGACCGGGCTGGGCGTGATGTGAATCCTGTCGGAAAAAACGAAGAAGAAGATGGAAACCGCCACGAACATGATGCCCAGGAGCAGGTACATGATATCAGAGCTGACCTTGGCAGAGAGGAGGTTTACGATTCCGCAGATGACTGCGGTAGGAATCAGGAAAGGGAGCATGACAGCCCATTGAATGGAATCTCTGTATTTGAAGGAAATATAGAGTGTACTGATCGTCACTATGACGATGGACAGCCCCATGGCCTTGCTGTATTCCATGATCAGCGGCAGAAAGCCCATGGTGATCATGGTGGTGCCAAAGCCCAGTGCGCTCTGCACGCAGGAGCCGGCGGCAATGACACTCATTACGAAAAGAAGTGTTGAGAGCATCTTTATCTCCTTCATGACAAACAAATTGACGATATACCAAGTAAATATACCACAAAAAACTGCGCATTACTATTTTTGAGGACCGCCGGCCGTGCCGGGTTCAATATTTTGGCCAAAGACGGTAATAAAAAGCAGGTATAAGTGGTACAATATGACAGTAAAGATTTTATTCTTTTGGAAGATAACGAAAACGGAGGTAAAAGTATGGATATGAATTGCGCTTATTGTGCAAAGGGCGAACTGGTCGCAAAGTTTGGATATGAAATATGTGAACTTCCTGCCAGCACAGTCTATCTCTTCAAGGAGCAGTCTCATCCCGGCCGCGTGATCGTTGCCAGCAAGCATCACGTCTCCGAAATGATCGAACTCTCCGAGGCAGACAGGGCGGCTTTCATCGAGGACGTCGTTACGACGGCGAACGCGATCCACAAGGCGTTCCATCCCGACAAACTTAACTATGGCATGTACGGCGACACAGGCCACCATCTTCACATGCACCTTGTCCCCAAGTACAAAGACGAGTTCGAGTGGGGCGGAACTTTTGCGATGGATCCGGGTCTCAAGAAACTTGACGAAGCGCAGTGCGAGGAAGTCGCGGCGAAGCTTCGCGCAGCGATTAAAGGCTGATAAGCGGAAGGAACCGTTTTCCGCTGAAGAATCGGACGCCGCGCGCGGCGCGGTGATCACTTTGAAAACAGGGAAGGCCGGTCGCGGGACCGGCCTTTAACTCAGGAGGGAAGCCTGCCGTCTCTGCAGACGGTGAGCGAGCCTTGAATGAGAGGGGAAAAAAATGCAGCTTAGCGAAGAATTATCGAAAAACTATACGACAATTCTAAAGGAAGAGCTTGTCGCGGCGATGGGATGTACGGAGCCGATCGCCATTGCTTATGCCGCCGCGAAAGCTTATAAGGAACTGGGCGTGATGCCGGACCACATCCGGATCACCTGCTCCGGAAATATTATAAAAAACGTGAAGGGCGTCACCGTGCCCAACTCCGGAGGAATGAAGGGAATCGAGGCGGCAGCGGTGCTCGGCGTCGTGGGCGGAAACCCCGACAAGATGCTGGAAGTCATCGCGGACGCGGATGACGAAGCCCGCAAAAAGACGCGCGAACTGGTGGAAGCCGGGATCTGCGACGTGGCGCTGGCGGAAGATGTGCCCAATCTGTACATCAAAGCAGAGATGTGGAATGAGGACCACAAAGCTTCTGTCACTATTGAAGAGCACCACACGGATATCACGGAGATCGAGAAGGACGGAAAGACCATCTTCATAGCGGAGAAGACTTCCGCACATGAGGAAGACGACAAGCCTAAAGGGGACAGGACCAAGATGACCCTGCAGGGGATCCTTGACTACGCGACCACCGTGGACCTCTCCGAGGTGGAGGAGCTTCTCGAGCGCCAGGTGACCTGCAACACGGCGATCTCCCAGGAAGGCCTTGACAATCCCTGGGGAGCCAGAATCGGAAAGACCATTCTGGAGAACTGGAGCGACGACGTCAAGTGCTGCGCCTGCGCGCGCGCCGCGGCTGGCTCCGACGCCCGTATGAGCGGATGTCCCATGCCGGTCATCATCAATTCCGGAAGCGGAAACCAGGGAATCACGGTCACGCTGCCCATCGTGACCTACGCAGAGCGCTGGCACCTGTCCAAGGAAAAGATGTACAGATGCCTTCTGGTCTCCAATCTGGTATCCATCTACATCAAGCACTACATCGGATCGCTGTCCGCTTTCTGCGGCGCGGTGAGCGCGGCCTGCGGAGCGGGCGCCGGGATCACCTACATGTCCGGCGGAACTTATGAGCAGATCGGCGGAACGATCACAAACACGCTCGGCAATGTCGGCGGGATCGTCTGTGACGGTGCAAAGCCCAGTTGCGCCGCCAAAATAGCGTCCTCCGTCCACGCGGCTCTTCTGGCCCACTATATGAGCATCAGCCAGAAAGAATTCCGCGGCGGTGAAGGCTTCGTCGAGAGCGATGTAGAGCAGACCATCAAGAACATGGGATACATCGGCAAGGTCGGCATGAAGGAGACCGATAAGGAGATCCTCAATGTCATGATCGACAAGGTAGACGTGGATTCCTGCCTGTGACGGACGGCCGGGTTACGGCAAAGAAGTCCGCAGTGCGGGTTCTCACATAGAAACAAATAAAAAGAGGGGAAACAGAAAATGAAAAAAGAGAGTTTTACAAGCAGTTTGCCATTCAGACTTCTGGTCGCGCTGGCCGTAGGTATCGGCGCAGGCCTGATCCTGAGTGCCATGGATGGAAGCGGCATCGCGACAGCGCTGCTCAACATCATTGTCACAGTTAAGTTCATATCCAGTCAGTTCATCAATTTCTGCGTGCCGCTGATCATCATCGGTTTCATCGCACCTTCGATCACAAGGCTCGGCAACAATGCCTCCCGCATGCTGATCGTTGCGCTCTGCCTCGCGTATATTTCGTCGATCGGCGCGGCGTTCTTCGCGACAGGGGCGGGCTTCACTATTTTGCCCTTCCCTCATATCAGCCCTGAGGTGGACGGACTTAAGGAACTGCCTCCGGTCGTGTTCGAGCTGACCATCCCGCAGATCATGCCCGTCATGTCGGCACTGTTCTTCTCCGTGATGGTAGGTCTGTCCGCGGCATGGAACGGCAGCAGACTGGTCACCGATATTCTGGAGGAATTCCAGCAGATCGTGCTGAGTATTGTCACAAGATTCGTCATTCCGGTACTGCCGATCCTGATCGGCTGCACATTCTGCACACTGGCCTATGAAGGAACGATCACGAAGCAGCTTCCTATCTTCCTGATCATCATTGTGATTGTCATGATCGGCCACTACATCTGGATGGCGCTTCTGTACGGCATTGCAGGTGCCTATTCCGGAAAGAACCCGTTTGATATCATAAAGAATTACGGCCCCGCATACATGACGGCGGTCGGAACCATGTCCAGCGCGGCTACACTGTCTGTGGCACTGGACTGCGCGAGAAAGTCCGAGCCTCCGCTCCGCGATGACCTGGTGAACTTCGGTATTCCGCTTTTCGCCAACATTCATCTGTGCGGATCCGTTATGACAGAGACGTTCTTTGTCATGGCAGTATCCAAGATGCTCTACGGCGAATTCCCGTCTCTCGGAAAGATGATCCTGTTCTGCCTGCTTCTGGGCGTCTTCGCGATCGGCGCGCCCGGCGTTCCCGGCGGCACGGTTATGGCATCTCTTGGCCTGATCACTGGCGTACTCGGCTTTGGCGGGACCGGTACGGCACTGATGCTGACCATCTTCGCACTGCAGGATTCCTTCGGTACTGCCTGCAATGTCACCGGCGACGGCGCACTGACCATGATCCTGACCGGTTACGCAGAACGTCACGACATCAAGGAAGAAAAAATCGATTTTGAAATGTAATGGTTCACACACAAAAAGAGCGGCATGTGGCACCTTCCTTATGAAAGGTGCCACAGTTATATTCGCCTTACGGCGAGTGATATTGCTTCGTAGTTATATGATGCTTCGCATCGTGATATTGTCCGTCGGACAGTTTTAAAGGCGAATATAATATAATTGAAACCGTTAGGTTTCAATATCACTG
>JAZQCI010000078.1:0-7191 GCA_045546175.1 Lachnospiraceae bacterium
GAGCGGAATGCGAATCGATTTTATCTGGACCAACCATTTAGAGAGGATCAATTCCTCGACAGTGAAGTTTTCGGGTAAAGAAGAGCCTGTAGTGTCTGATCATTTCGGAGTTTGTATTGAAAAATAGATACCTCCTTATCAGCTGCCCGGGAGGAATCTGCCTGTAAAAGGGGTATCCAGAGTTTTTTAGGGTTTCCCAAACATTTTTAGGGTTTTTCATCAGGGTCTGGTAATCACCAGACCCTGATTTATTGCTGCAGACATTTTGAATGGTTTTAGAGTGTCAGTATCGGGAACGGCCGCTCATCGTCATATACCTCACGGGCATGTTCTCGAAAGAAAGTGTATTCCTCATTAAGTCTTTTATATTCGATGAATGCACTCATATACATTAATTCGATATGATCACGATCCAGATCTTCCTGAAGAGAACGTACATAGTCAAGTAGTTCTTCGTGGTTGCAGCGCAGCAGGGGATCAGGCAGGCGCCGCCGGGACACAGCAAATACAGGCAGAAACAGAACAAAATGAAACTAAAGGCGAACAAACCCAGGCATCCGATCATACTCATAGCCGCATCGCGTACAGATTTGCGGGCAGAGAAGAGGGTCAGAAACTATGCTCAAAGACTACGTATCCGGGAAGGACAAAATGTTCGTCCGTGAGATCTTTTGGCACGAGACCTTCCATTGCCTGACCAGGTGCAATCCGGACTTCAGGGCCGAAATGTACAAACTGATCCACTTCACAGTGCAGGACAAGGATTTTCCGCTGCCGGCCAGCGTCGCCGAATACCACATCAGTAACCCGGATGTTGAGCATCATAATTCTTATGCGACCTTTATTATTGACGACCAAAATATCGACTGTTTTACGGATTATGTCACGACCAGGCACTTCGAGAAGGAGGGGGATTCGTTCTTCTACTGTTCAACGACCGCGCTGGTGCCGATTGACGGCAGCGACATTTATTACACGCCCGAGCAGGCGGAGAATTTTGACGAAGTCTTCGGGACCAATACAGATTACGTCATCGACCCCGAGGAGTGCATGGCGGAAAACTTCAGCTATGCGCTGACCTACGGTATGAGCGGGCCGGACGGAAAAGGCTATCCCAACCCGGAGATTATTGAAGGGATCTTGGAGATTCTCTCAAAATGATACATAAGTCATAGAAACTACAGTAAAAATGCCGCCGGAATAAGGCGGCGGAACGGAGATTTGTATGGCAAAGAAGAAACCTGTTATAGCAGTGCCGATCGGCGATCCCGCCGGCGTAGGCCCGGAGATCGTGGCAAAAGCCTGCGCGCTTGACAAAGTGACCGATGCGGCGGATGTGATCGTCATCGGAGACCTTAAAGTTATGGAAAGGGCGATCCGCATCGTGGGGACAGACCTTACGATCAACGTGGTGGAAAAGCCGGAAGAAGGCGATTACCGACGGGGAATCCTCAATCTGATCGACCTGAATAGCATCGATCAGTCCGAGTTCTCCTTTGGTACCGTTCAGGCCATGTGCGGAAAGGCCGCGTTTGCATATATCAAAAAGAGCATAGAACTCGCCATGAACGACGAGGCGGATGCCGTCGCCACGACCCCGATCAATAAAGAATCGCTGCACGCCGCGCAAGTTCCCTACATCGGACACACGGAGATCTTCGGCGCCCTGACCGGTACGCCGGATCCGCTGACCATGTTTGAGACAAACGGTCTGCGCGTCTTTTTCCTGACCCGGCACAAATCGCTGCGCGATATGCTCGATGACATTACCAAAGATAATATCAAAGCTTGTGTCAAGGAGAGCCTTGCGGCACTGAGGCGCCTGGGCGTCACGGAGGGTACCATGGCTGTGGCGGGACTCAACCCGCACTGCGGCGAGCACGGCCTGTTCGGCTGGGAAGAAGTCAACGAGATCGCGCCGGCGGTGGAAGAGCTGAAGGCGGAAGGTTATCCGGTGGAAGGCCCCATCGGTGCGGACTCCGTCTTTCATCAGGCGGCGATCGGCCGCTATAACAGCGTTCTCTCCCTGTATCACGACCAGGGGCATATCGCCACGAAGACGCTGGATTTTGACCGCACCATCTCCATCACCAACGGTATGCCGATCCTGCGCACCTCCGTGGATCACGGCACGGCGTTCGACATTGCCGGCAAAGGGATTGTAAGCGAGATCAGTATGGCGGAAGCGATCCTGCTTGCCGCAAAATATGCGCCGTTCTTTGCAAAAAAGTGACGAGGAGATCGGGAAAGACCGATGGCAATCCTATTCCGATTTTTAAAAGGATAAAAGCAGACAGATAATGGCAAGAAAACTAACACAGGAAGAACGAAATATACTTCTGGATAATCCCGAACTTGTGATGTTCAATCCGTACAGTGCCCTCAGGACGCATGGATTTTCGCTATGCAAAGCAGCTGCGTCTGCTCCTTCCTGAAGATCTCGAATGCAGGATCGCACATATCCAATGGGTCATTGCTGAGAAGGCAGAGGGCAGCTGGATAATGGACGGCAAAGAGGAAATGTTCGGGTTTGCGTCTTATGTCAATCATTTCGCGATTGAGCCTGATACGGATCTGGCCATAGTGACAGACGGCAAGAAGTTTTGGGCTTTTGTGAAGCGTGATCCTAAGACGGAGTGCTTGTATCACTGATATTATTGGCAGAAGAGGATTGCAACGAATTTTATAAGGTGGAGGGCGGATGTATTCCGCTGAGAAATGATAAAGAGCAGGAAACATATTCCTGCCCTTAATTCGTACCCGTTTGATGTGTATATCAATAAACCGCGATGTTGAGAATTACAGCGCCGGCGATCAGCAATCCTCCGGCGATCCAGTACGCGGGAAGCAGCGCGCTTGTAGTTCCGTAGATCTCCAGGACGCCTTTCATAATGCTTCCGATGGTTAATGTGGCGATTGCGGCGTGAAAGAGACCGCGGGATATACTGCCGGGGAAACGTTTGATGCGCCCGGTGGCAATCGCCAGGAAGGGCAGCGCGCCTCCTGCGAGCGGGATGATAAAGGCATAGATCATACTGTAGGAGTATACTTCATGGCTGAAAAGTTCATAGACAGCCCCAAACAAAGCGCAAAACAGGGAGGCTGCCGCGTAGTTTCGGGCAATCCGAACGGCCTGGTCTTTTTTCTTATCCGATATAAACAATGTCGCTCACGCTCCTTTCCTTGCTCCGCTTCCCGGTACTTGTCGGTGTATTGATAACAGTGCCGTTAAAGACCATTGTCGATGAGCCGCCGCCATCCAGATTATAGGCGGTCTTGACGCCCAAACCCGACACGAACTGTGCCAGCTGATAGAGGGAGAGGCCTTCGCTCTCATCGGTCCGGCCGTCCGATACGACAAAAACATAGTGCAGGTCGTCGATTACGCCGATCGCGGTGCGCGGATTGCTGCTTTTGGCTTTTCCGACCTCTTCATCCGCGGTTACGGATATCTCGCTGTCGGTCACCAGCGCAGGGCCAAAGGAGAGGATCTGAACCGCTCCTTTATCCAGAAGTTCCTGCGCGGAGGCCTGGTCCTCAACGATGATCTCAAAGCTGCCGTCTTCGTAAATAACAAGGTCTTCCTGTCCCTCCTGTGCGGTATCTCTGTAGAGAACGCCGTTTCTTAAGACATATCCGGTTTCCTGCGCGCCATAGTAATCTCCGTTTATGGCAAGCACAGCGTTATTTGCGAGAGCCATTTCAGAAGTTTTTGCGGTCACGTTTTTGCCAAATGCGTTTTGTGCCAGCGCCGTTTTGAGGTATTCGGGAGAGGAGAGCCGGACATCTGCGACGTAGATTGAGGTGTCGTATTCCCGGTATTCAGTGATCGTGACGGAGATGTTCTCGTCCTGATATGCAGTCTCTGTGGACACAGCGGACCGGCTTGTATTGTCTTGCGAGGAGACGTTGTTCTCATCAGCAGAGGTCGAAGTCTCTGCTGAAGGAGCTGCGGCGTAAACCCGGGTGATCACGAAAGTGTCCAAGGCCATATAAACGGTAAAAGCTGTCAGCAGTATGCTGTAGAAAATTGCAAAATAGTGTTTCCTGAACATTTCAGATTAATGCTCCTTTCTCTTTTCCCTTCTGAAAATGAAGGATACCTTCTGTTTCGATTCCCCCCAGGTGTCTTTTCATTTAATACTTTAAAACCGGAACATTAGAAGAACCTTAGGAAAAAATGGAGGATGCCCGGCAGGGGGCATGGTCAAAAACGCACAAAAATAAGTCAAATACTTTCCTTCTCTAAATCCCGGTTTGAGACTAAAATCTCACTTGCAACTTGAAAAGCGACAGGATCTTTTAACGAGATCCGTAAATATAAGGAGGAAAAGAAAATGACAGCAGCAAGTGCATTAAAATATTATGAAGCGAAGAATACAGTTAAGCAGCCCCGCAGCCTTGGACAGAGATTTATGCAGTATCTGAACGATAACGCTCTTTATTTTGCGTCTGCAAACGCAATCATGAGTGGTTCTGTTTATTCCTTTACAAAATATGTGCTCCCCGCACTGAAGGAGAACAAGTAAGGTTCCGAGAAAGAAAAATGCAATAGATTAATCGCATCATAATGAAAGACAAAAAAAAGCACCTGCGGATCAATGATCCGTCAGGTGCTTTTTTTCGGCCTTGCCGTCATATGAAACTATGGATTTTCGATTTGCCGATTCCCTCAATGGTCAAAGTGCGCGGAAACATCTTTGAGGAAGTCGATGATCGAAAGGTGCTGGGGACATACGCTTTCGCATTGGCCGCAGGCAATACAGTCTTTCGCTTTCCCCCTCTTTTCAGAAAGATGAGCGTAGTTTGTAAAATTGATCGTCCAGCCCTTCTCCTCAAGATTCTCCCTCATATCCTCGTTGTACAGGGAGAAATACTCCGGGATGGCGATGTTCATGGGACATCCTTCCGTGCAGTAGTGGCAGGCGGTGCAGGGTACTGTGATTTGGTTGTTAATGATGTCGGCAACCTTGAAACAGACGTCCTTTTCCGCATCTGTCAGAGGCTTAAAATCTGCCATATAGCTCAGGTTGTCCTGCATCTGCGATAGTGTGCTCATTCCGGAAAGAACCACCATCACATTGGGCAGGGAGGCGGCAAAGCGGATCGCCCAGCTGGGGACAGACATGGAGGGATTCTCGGCAGCAAACAGCTTCTCTGCTTCTTCCGGTACATTTGCCAGGGTCCCGCCTTTAACCGGCTCCATGACGATGACCGGCTTGCCGTGTTTTACACAGACCTCGTAGCAGGCGCGGCTCTTTACCCACTCGCTTTCCCAGTCCAGATAATTGATCTGCAGCTGGACAAATTCCATCTCCGGGTGCTCTGTAAGGATCCGGTCCAGAAGCTCCGGCTGGTCATGGAAGGAGAATCCTGCGTGTTTTACCAGGCCCTCTGCTTTTTTGCCCAGCAGCCAGGAGAAGCAGTCGTATTTTTCATAAGCCGGGAGCATTCCCGCCTCGATGCCATGGAGAAGGTAATAATCAAAATAACCGGCCCCGGTCTTTTCCAACTGTGCATTAAAAACCTTATCGCGGTCTTCAAGGGAGTGCACGAATCCGGCGTGGAGCTTGGTCGCCAGGGTGAAAGACTCCCTCGGATGGCGGGACGTCAGGACTTTCTTTACCGCGTTTTCGCTGGCAAAGCCGTTATACATCCAGGCGGTATCAAAATATGTGAAGCCCTTTTCCAGAAACAGATCCACCATCTGCTTTACCTGTTCCAGATCGATATCCGCTGCATTTGGTGAGTTCTGAGGCAGTCTCATGAGGCCGAAGCCCAGTTTCTTTTCGGGAGTGAAGTTCATGTGTTTCTCCTTTCTGTTATCGACTGATCGAGTTCACTCTACAGTTTCCATATTGATAGTGATTGTCACATCTCCGTTGCCGAGAAGAGCAGCCATGCCGGCAGAATCCCGGTCTTCAATATGTCCGAGTCTTGTATAAGCCCAGGAATTGGATCCATAGAATACGACGATCTGGTTGCCGGAATAGAGCACGATGTCTCCGGAAGCCGTTGTGGTCTGGACATCGTCGGAGGGAAGGCGGGTACCGAGCGGACCTACCTGCTCAAAGCCGCCGTACATAGACATCTGTATGGTAAGCGGCGCATCTTTGCAAAGCTCTTTCAGCGCTGCTACAGAGTCATTATTCTCCCAATTGACTTTAACTTTTGTCTCACCGATCTTCATCTGCAGCATTGCTTCCGGTTCCTCCTCTGTTGTCTCTGCCGGCGCTTCTTTCGGCTCCGTGTTTGTGGTTTTTTCCTGCACAGTCGTTGTGTTATCTTCGGTCTGTGCGGATGCGGACTCAGATGCTGTGTCTGATGCTCCTGCGGATTCTTCTTCTGCGGCGGTTTGTGTCGCCTGTGTATCGGGGGATTCCTTCGGGCCGGATGCCGCCTGGGCTGTACCGCATGAGGAAAGTGAAAAGATGATTCCTATTAGGAGGACCATCATTACCGGGCGTTTTGTCATGGCGCCCAAAAGGTTTTGTCTCAGACATTCGGTTTTAGTATTGGCAGCGTCCATAGTACGGTCTCCTTCTTTTGAGAAACGTTTTCTTTCTAATTCTAATGGAAGAATACCGTTAACACGGAGAAATGTCCAATTGCTATTTTGAATTTCCGGATATTCGGATTTGGAATATCGGAAATTGGATTTTTATCATGTTTCCGCAGAAGACTCCCGCCTCTGTAGGCGGCGAGATGAATGCGGTCTGTTGACGTAGTTTTTCCAGTTCTCGCGAATACGCGGACAGTGAAACAAAATGCTTCTGATTATAGGATGAACGGCGACTGTAGAATTCGCAAGTTCTATTTTTTTGGAAATTTGCAAATAATCAAAAAAACACTTGCAAAGGTGTTTCGAGAGTGGTAATATAGCATTCGCCGTCAAGAGAGAGGCAAACACAAAAGAGATCACGAGCCTGACCGCTTCAAAGATTTCAAAAAAAGTGCTTGACAATCGAAACGGCCTGATGTAAAATATCAGAGTTGCTTCTGAAAAGGACTTAACAAAAAGAACTGATCAGAGCAAAGCGGAACGCCTGTCAAGCGGGGTTCCGAAACACCAGAAAAACCGAATATATGACAACTTAACAGAAATGCAACCCTGAATATATTCCTTTAAAAAGGCCGGGACGAATCGTTTAAGAACGGCCTTACAGAATATTTTCAGAACGAACCAAACCA
>JAZQCI010000079.1:0-6050 GCA_045546175.1 Lachnospiraceae bacterium
GAATGTGTGATGTCAAAGGGACGGTTCTTCTGACAACTTTTTGCAAAAAAAGTTGTCAGAAGAACCGTCCCTTTGACACTCAGGTAAGGTGAAAAGTCCTTCCGAAAGGAAGCTCTTCTCCCGGCAGACAGGTAATTACCAAAGGTGTATTGGCCATGACGGAACGGATATAGGCGATGGACTTTTCCTTTTCTTCTTTTGTCATGCCGGCAAAGGGTTCATCCATCAGACGGACATCGGAAGGAATGATGCAGGCTCTGACAATGCAGACCATGCGGCGCTGGGCAGGGGTCAGTTCTTCCACGGGGAGATCGGCAGTGCCTGCGGGAAGGAGCTTTTCCAGTTCCTCTCTGGCGACCCTGACAGAGAACCTTTTATTGACCATAGCTACATTTTGTGCCGCAGTAAATCCGGGGCAGAGACGATCATCCTGGAATACGGCACCGACATTGAACCGGTCATATTTATAGTCACCGAGCAGCGTGACCTTTCCGCCGTCGGCTTCTTCCAGGCCCATAATAATGCGCAGGAGAGCGGTCTTTCCGCTCTTTTTCGGGCCGACGACAGAGATGACAGAGCCGGAGGAGATATCCAGACTCGCACTTTTCAGATAGGGCTTCCCCTCATAGTTTTTGCTTACATTCAGTACTTCGATGGTCATGCCGCGCTGCCTCCTTTCCCGGGATTCTTTATAAGCAGGTTCTTAGCTAAAGCCGCGAGAACAAGAAGGATGATGCCTGCTGCGACCTGAAGGAGGATACTGGGAGTACTGCCTGCCGCAAAGAGTGCTGCTAAACCGACGAGAGCGGATACAGGCCCGGCGATCATGGCAGAAAGGGCGATTTTGTCCCCGCAGGCGGGCAGATCAATATAGGTAATGCGGGACATGGCAGGGACAAAAAAGACATAGGCCATTTCCAGAAGACCCTGATCCCTGTTCTCAAGACCCTTAGCGGTTCCCAGTCCTGTCAAGGTAAAGGCAGAAAAGAAAACGGACAGGATCAGCTTCAGAATTCCCGGGGCTGCCAGGATGGCCAGAGCCATCAGAAAAAGGCCAGCACACAGGGGAAGGGCTCTCTTAAAAAAGGGGGCTGTTTTTGCTCTTTTGCCGGGGCGTCCGAGATAAAGAGAAAGAATGCAGCCCGCCGCACTGCCGGCGGCGGAGGACAGAATGGTTAAGACCATGGCCTGCATGGATATACCTCCTTGTTAATTGGTCATCATTAACTCAGGCGGGAGACAATCCCCCACTGAGTTAAATGATGCACACGCGTGCGGAAAGGAAGGAGCTGTCCGAAGGGCAGCCCGCACGCGGCGCAGCGGCTCGCGCTGCGAGCCTTGAATGTGGTCAAACGAATTATTGACTATTTTTCGCTGTTTTGCAACAGTTATTGCGCCACTACTTGCCCGGAAGGAATTTGAGCCGGAAGTGGCGCCTGCATCATCAACATTTCATCTTCGCGCGACAGGATTAGCCAGCCGCAGACGGAGAGCTATACGGCGGCACGACAAAACTGATGATCTACCATGACGATCATGGATGGACCTATACACCGGACTTATGATGAAAAACAGGAGGAAAAGTTATGCTTGAGATCGGAACAAAGGCACCGGAGTTTTCCTTGCAGGACCAGAACGGGGAAATGCATTCTCTCTCTGATTATAAGGGACAGAAGGTCATTCTCTATTTCTACCCTAAAGATATGACGGGAGGCTGCACCAGTCAGGCGTGCAATTTCCGCGATCTGTATCCCCAGCTGCGGGAGAAGGGAGCGGTAGTGCTCGGCGTGAGCAAGGACAGTGTGGCGTCCCACAAAAAGTTTGAGGAGAAATACGGTCTGCCTTTTACTCTTTTGTCCGACGCGGATCTGTCCGTTATCACGGCTTACGATGTCCTTCGCCCGGGCAAGGACGGCAAGCCGACCAGGAGCCTGATCCGCTCCACTTATCTGATCGATGAGGAGGGCGTGATCGTGAAGGCGTTCGGCGGCGTAAAGCCCAAGGACAATGCGGCTCAGATGCTGGAGGAACTCTGATTTTCAGAGACAATGGCTTTTACCGCCTGTATGAATTTGTCTGCGGCATTGGTCGGTTCCTTGGCGTAAACCAATCCGTAAGGCATGGAAAAGTCTGCCTGCAGCGGAATGGTAATGAGGTTAGGGTGAATGTCTTCGTACACGGGCTGCGTGATCAGGACGTAGGAGTTCATCTCGCACAGCGCGAAGGTATCCACCCCGTAGTACTCGGAGTCGATGATCCTGGTCGAGGGGTGATCGCGCAGGATCTCTTCCCGGAAGGCGTCCAATTCTTCGGAAACACCTCGGATGGGCATGACCAGCACCTCTCCGTTTAAGTCCTGCATGGAAAGTTCGGACGCCATCGCAAGACGATGCCCCTTCAATCAGGAATATAATGTAGAAGATGACAGACATTAGAAGGTTATCAGGAATGCGCGAGAAGCCAATCCTGTAAGACGGAGGCAGCCTGCCGAATAAAAAATAACGTGACTATTCAGCATGGATTATCCCCCCGATCTGCGTAAGTAAAGATGAGCCGGCCGAAAAGCGAAAAAACAGTCGGCGCGGCGGCCCGCGAAAAGGGCCGTGAGCAGTACAAAGGACTATAAGAAAGCGGCGCGAGAGGGCGCCGGGGAGGAAATAACTATGTATGAAACAGCAGCAGCAATGGGACTTCTCGGTCTCGTAATGAGTTTTATGATGGGATGGGCGGTCTGGTACTTCCTGACACTCGTCGCCAGATGGAAAGTTTTTGACAAAGCAGGCATCGAGGGATGGAAATCTCTGATCCCGATCTATAGCGATTACTGCACTTACAAGATCTCCTGGCAGACAAAGTTTTACTGGATCCTGATGGCAGCTACGATCGTCTCGGGAATCGTCAGCAGCCGGATTTCCGGTTACGCGGAGAACGGCGATACGGTCCCTGCGATCCTGAACGCCCTGTCCACGATTCTGGGACTTGTGGTCATGGTCATCAACCTGCTCATGAACATCAAACTGTCGGAGAAATTCGGCCACGGCATTCTGTTCGGCCTTGGTCTCACATTCCTGACACCTGTATTTACGATGATCCTCGGATTTGGTTCGAGCGACTATCTCGGAAATCCTGAGGAAGGCCTTGAACCCCGCAGGAGAGTCTATATGTGACGGCGCGGCCCCTCGGAATTCGTTGATTCCGAGGGGCTTTTTAAAGTATAATGAAAAGGGGCAGGCGGCTGTGTGTACCCTATGATGACTTCCTTTTAATATCTGCCCCGAAAGGGACAGCGGCAATCGGATGCACGCATGAAATGTCATCAGATAGCCTGCCTCTTTTTTTATGGAGGAAAAAATGAACAGTGCACTCGAAAAGCTTTTGCTGAGCGAATTGAGAATAGTGGTCTACGAACCGGGGCCCGCGCCCGGCAGCCCCGAACATGCGCCAGCGCCGGGCAGCGCCGAAGCGTCGTCCGCACAGAAGCCGCTCTTGGACAAACAGATCACGAAAGCGATGACTGTGAACGAAGAGCTCAGGAACCTGGGGTATACTCTGAAGCCCGGGGATATCCTCGCACTTGCGGCGAGCAGGTCCGTCGACGGATTTGCGGAACATTTTCGGAGCCTTCTGCCGAAAGTTGACGCCCCACCCATGTATCCCGATTTTCCCTCACAGGTGATGGAGATGGAAGAGGCGGAATTTCGCTTGCATCAGATGATCCATTACTTTTCCACTTATGGGTTGGAGGACCTGTTCGGAGTGAAGATCGGGCGGGGCTGGCTTCCGGATGTGGAGGCGACGCCCAAGAGCGAGAAGGATGATAAGCTCCTGTCGGCCAAAGTGCTCGAACTGGTGCCGGAGAAAGACGCTCCCCTCACGGCAGTGCGCCGCATTCTCGCAAGGAGAGAGAGAATGAGCCGGCCCGCCGGGAAGATCGTGGCGCTCGCGGTCCCGCTCCTGAGACCGGAGGAACTGGCCGGGATCCCGATCCCGTTTAAGGAGAACCTGGTCCTGCTGTTCAATGCGGTCCTGGAAGGGACGGGCGGGCCGGACCGGATTCTGTATCTGCGGCAGATCTGTCAGCACACCGGGGACGTCATGAGGTGCGTGAGAGGAATTCTGGCAAAAAACAGATATCATCTGCGCACCGGGCAAAAGAGAGCGGTCGTGAGGCTCCTGGAGACGTATCCGGTGGAGGATTTCAAAGCTAACCTGATCCTGTCGCGGGCAGGAAGAGAGAAGAACCTGATCTCCCTGAAGTACCTGGATTACAATCTGTATTCGCGAAGCGCAGCGCACAGAGAAGCGGTGCGGGCGCTCCGAAACGGTGAGCTCAGGTCTTGGGAGGCACAGGCCCGCTACCTGGTGGAGAGCGGGGATAAGGGGGCGCTTGACTTTATTGCCGCGCGGCCCGGGATGCTGCTGCGCATGATCAGATGGCTCCTGCGCAAGGGATATCCGGACAGTGAGATCCTGGCGCGGCTGACGCAGAAAGCCGACACGCTAAGCATGCACACGATTGTCGCCACTTTGAACGCGCTGGACGAAGCCGGGACGAGAGAGCCGCGGGAAGAGCTGTACCGGGCGGCCATGGAGAGGCGGAAAGAGGAACTGGAAGAGCAGAGGCTTGCGTTGAAGAGCCGGTATGTGGATAACAGGATTCCCGGGGTGGATCCGGATCCGGACAAACTGGTGCATATTATCCGGAATGTGCTCCTCAGAGAGAAATTGAAGACAGAAGCCTTCTCGAGGGACTACGAGAAAGCGCGGGCTCTGTACGAAAAGTCGCAGCCCTATGACGGGCGGGTCTGTGATATTTTAACCGCTGTGCTGGATACGCATCTGAGGAGTATGCGGACAGAGCTGTTCCGGAAAAAGGTGTACCTGCAGATGGACACCTACGATCTGTCCCGCAGCACGTTAAAGGCGGGGCAGGAGAGCGAGGAGGGAGGCTACCTCCCGGCGGGGATCGCCGTCAGGATTCCGGAGGAGGTCCGGCACCTGCGCTTCTTCGTCTACTGGAACGACAAGGAGAGGGTGGACCTGGACCTGCACGCGCAAGGCTATGACACAGAGAGAAATCCGATCCACGTCGGCTGGGACGCGGACTTTAAGAAGGCCGGGATCGTCCATTCGGGCGACATTACGCACAGCAACGCGGCGGAGTACATCGACATCGACATGGACGCGGACCTTCTGCAGGCAGAGCTGGAGATCAGGATCTACGACGGAAAAGATTCCTTTAAGGGGATCGATACCTGCTATGTCGGCATGATGGCAGTGAAGAAGCTGGGGCAGAAAGTGAAGCTCTACGCCCCCGCGAACTGCTTCTTCACACATGAACTGCTTTCCGAGAACAAGGAACTCGCCTACGGATATGTGAATGTGCCGCAGCGCAGGCTCTATTTTGTCGGAGGCCGGGCCAAAAAAGTGCCCGAATACTGTCAGCCCGTCGAAGCGGCGCAGGGAGTGAGGGACGGCGCGCGTCGTCTGACCATGGAAAAGTATCTGTCCATGCTCTTAATAGCGCAGGAGTCCGAGATCGTCGACGCGCCCGAAGAGGCGGACCTGATCCTGACAATGGAGAAGTCTGCGGAAGGAAAGGGCGTCAGCCTGGTCGATCGGAATTTTTACCTCGACAGATGAGTAAGAACGTAAAATTTTATCCAATAATTATCCAATAAAGATGTCACGCACATCCTGTTTGGTATATCATATATTAAGTACTGTCAATATAACCATTCACGTACCGCGCGCGGGCCAAAAGCCCGCAAAGCGGCAAGCACAACAGCAAAAAGAGGGGCTCTATTATGAATTATCAATGGTTTGTTGCCATAAGCGGGCTGTTTGACTGGCTGCTCCTGTCAATCGCCCTGTTCGTGATCTCGGGCAAGCTGGGCTGGAAAAAGAAGTGGCCGGCCTGGGTTCCGGGGTATCGTATTTACTGTCTGGGCGACAGCGTCGGGCTGAGCCGGGAAGGCATGTACTGCGGTGTCATGGACCTTTTGTTCGTCATCTCCGTTGTCACGGATTATGCGGTCAAGGAGAAAGAG
>JAZQCI010000080.1:0-13365 GCA_045546175.1 Lachnospiraceae bacterium
ATTTTTGTCGGAAGATGTATACTTAAATATTATGTACAAGCTTACGGGGCGGCGCCTCGGCGCCGAAGCGGAAGCCGGCAGAAAATGAGCGGCGCCCCGCCGCCGAAGAGGCTGCTTTTGAAAACGCCCCGGCGCCGCTGACAAGGCGCCCACAAGAAAAACGGAGTGACGCGTGAACGAACAGGACAAAATTCAGAAGAAGATATTTGAAGAGGAGCAGGCCCACCTGACGCAGACGCACGGCAGGCTGCGCGTGATGGAAAACGAGCTGGAGGAGAGGATCAAGCTGATCTCGGAGAAGGCCGCGCAGGAGAAGAAGGATATAAGGAGCAATTTGTCGCTGAATTTTGACAGCGATACGGACTCCATGGAGACCTATATTGAGTTTGAGGCGATGAGCCACTCCATTGATCAGTACAATATCGAGCAGGACGCGGCGAAGGAGAAGCTGGGAAGGGTCAAAAGACTGCTGAAGGCGCCCTATTTTGCCAGAGTGACGCTGCAGTTTGACCCGGAAGAAGAGCCGGAGGACTACTATATAGGAAGCGCGGGAGTGTCGGAGAACGCCTTCGAGCATCTTGTGATCGACTGGCGCTCGCCCATCGCGGAGACCTATTACAACCAGGACAACGGCCGGACTTTCTACATGGTCGAGGGCAGGCGCGTGGACGTGGACCTGCAGCTGCGCAGGCAATATAACCTGGAAGAGGACAGGCTGCATTCCTTTTTTGACACGCAGGTGGCGATCGAGGACCCGCTGCTTCTGCAGTCGCTGGCCAGCCGCCGCACGGACAAGATGAAGGCGATCACGGCGACGATCCAGAAGGAGCAAAACGCGGTCATCCGCTGCAGCGATGTGCCCGTGCTTCTGGTCAACGGGATCGCGGGAAGCGGCAAGACTTCCGTTCTGCTGCAGAGGATCGCCTAT
Source organism: Lachnospiraceae bacterium (assembly GCA_045546175.1). Lineage (GTDB taxonomy): Bacteria > Bacillota > Clostridia > Lachnospirales > Lachnospiraceae > CAG-791. The sequence goes on from JAZQCI010000080.1 coordinate 929, forward strand.
CTGTTCTACCGCAAGAGGGAGAATCTGCGGCCGGAGCAGGTCTATCTGCTGACCATCAACCCGGTGTTCCGACAGTATATCGACCAGGTGCTGCCGGATCTGGGCGAGGAGAATCCCAGGACCATCACCTGGAGGGACTTTGTCCACATCGCCAAGGCGCCCGACAAGGGGCCTTTCGAGCCTGCAAAGGAATCGGATCTGCGCAAAATAGAGAATACTCTGAAGTCTCTCCGCCTCGAGGAGGGGGATTTCAGGCCCATCATGCAGAAGGGCAGATGCATCCTCAGCCGCAGAGAGATCGCGAAAGTCGCGGACAGCCTTTCAGAGATCGAGCCCGGAGCCAGGTTCTCGCACATTCTCGCGGACCGGCTGTCGGAGATCGCAAGGGTCAAGATCCGCCGGATAGAGCGGGATGAGAATGAAAAGCGAAGCACCGGAGAGCAGGCAGAATCCGCTGGGAGCGCCGCTTTCAACAGCATGGACCCTTACGCGGAGACGGACGAGCCCGGCATGCGGGAACAGAACCGGATCAAGAATGAATTCGGCGGCGCATTCAGTGCGATCGAGCACTTCTCGTTCCTGGATATAGAGAGAATCGGCGGCAGGCTCACGAAGAGAAAGAAACTGAGCAGCGCGGAATGGATCTGGCTCAAAATATTGCTGACCGGAATGGGCGACAAAAACGTGAAATACGTCATGATCGACGAGGTGCAGGACTACACGGCGGCTCAGCTGATGGTGCTGCGGCGCTATTTTGACAGAGCGAAGTTTATGATGCTGGGAGACGAGTTCCAGGCGATCCGGCCGGGGACGGTGTCCTTTGAAAAGATCCGGGAGCTGTTCGGCGAAGAGGGCCGCGAAGCGGTGGAACTGCCGCTGCTCACCAGCTACAGGTCGTCGCCGGAGATCACTGAGATCTTCACGGGACTTCTGCCGCGGGAAAAGCAGATCAATACGGCCTCTGTGCAGAGGCCGGGCACGGCGCCGGTGAAAATGGGCTGCGCGGACAGCGATGACTATCTGCGGAGACTGAAGGCGCTTATTAATGCCGCGGAGGAGGAAGAAGGGCTTACAGCCATCATCTGCGGAAACAGGGGGAGCCTTGAGAAGATCAGGGAACTTCTGGGCGACAAGGCGCCGCAGGTAATCAGCCGCAACCAGGCACTGCCGGGGAAAGGGACTTTTCTGATCACCCTCGATCTGGTGAAAGGCCTCGAATTTGACGGCGTGATCCTGCCGGATGCGGACGCGAAGATGTATCCGGACGATCTTTTGGCGAGACACAGGCTGTACACGGCGGTTTCAAGGGCGACCAGGAGGCTGAGCATTCTGGCGGACGGAGAGCTGACGGGGCTGCTTCAGAGCTAAGGCGCACGCGGCGCGAAGGCTCGCCCCGCGAGCCATGAACTTCAATAAATCAGGAGGACAACACGATGGTATCCATTGACAAGATCACACAGAAGACAAACAACAAATTCGTCAATCTCTACGACCTGGACGTCACACACAAGAACGGCAGACAGTCCCATTACTACGTCGCTTCCCGCGCCAAAAACGAGAGCGAGCTCAAGATCCGGACCGGAGAAAATCATCCGGACGGCGTGATCATCTACAGCATCTACGGGCCGGCGCGCGACAAAGTCGTGCTGATCCGCCAGTACCGCTTCTGCATCGGCGACTATGTCTACGAGTTCCCGGCGGGACTTGTGGAGAAAGGGGAGGACTACCGCGAGGCGGCCGTCCGGGAGATGCACGAGGAGACCGGCCTGAATCTGACGCCCCTCGATGTGGATCCCATGTTCGAGGAGCCCCGCTTCACGACGGTGGGCCTCACCGATGAGTCCTGCGCGACCGTTTACGGGTACACGGACGGTGAGATCAGCGACCGCTTCATGGAGGCCAGCGAGAATATCGAGATCGTCCTGGCGGACCGCGACGAAGTGCGCAGGATCCTCAAGGAGGAGAAAGTGGCCATCATGTGCGCCTATCAGCTCATGCACTTCCTTGTGGACGAGGAGCCTTTCCGTTTCCTCGGCAAGTAAGTGAAGCTTGTGTGATCTCTCAGCGGACAGGACGCTGAGACGCCCTCCGGCGGAGGAATTTTTCCGGCAGATAGGGCAACAGGTTCTAGGAGAAGAAAAGTGGCACAGACAAAATGGTATCAACTTGATAACGCCGCCAAAATAGTGCCCTCCACGACAGGCGGCTCCGACTCGAGAGTTTTCAGGATCACCTGTGAGCTGAAGGAAGAGGTGGACCCGGAGATCCTGCAGGGAGCCGTGACATCCGCGGCGAGGGAGTTTCCCCATTTCAGCAGTATTTTGAAAGAAGGGATGTTCTGGTACTATCTCGACCAGAGCAATCTGGACGTGGAAGTGACGCCGGATAATCTGCCCGCGCTGGATACGATCTACAGAGAGGGGCGCAGGGACCTGCTCTATCGAGTCAACTATTACGGGCGGCGGATCAACCTGGAGATGTTCCATGTTTTGACAGACGGGACAGGAGCCTTTGAGTTTCTCAAGGCGATCCTGACGGAGTATATCCGGGTCCGTTACGGGGTGGAGCAGCTGCAGATGGCCGTCAGCCGGGCGGCTGGGAGCGACAGGCAGGACGACGCCTTCGGCAAGTACTACAAAAAGGAGAAGCGAAAACCCGAGGGGCAGAATTCGACTCCGGCCAGGGCTTATCATCTGCGCGGGGATCGGGACGAGAACCTGCAGAATCACCTTCTGGAGGGAACTGTCTCCGTGGCTTCTTTTCTTGCGGCGGCAAGGGAGCGCGGCGCGACGGTGGCGGAGCTGAGCACAGCGCTGTTCATCAAGGCGGCGCTCGGGGAGATGTCGGTGCGCGACAGAAAGCTCCCCATTGTGCTGAGCGTTCCGGTGAACCTGCGCAACTATTTTCCTTCCGAGACGGCGCGCAATTTCTTCGGCGTCATCAATGTGGTCTTTAATCCGGCCCTGTACGATGGGACGCTTGAGAGCATCATCACAGTTGTGCGGGAATCCTTCAGCAAACAGCTGCGGCTGGACCAGATCGAACTGACGATGAATTCCTATGCTGCCCTGGAGCACAACATCGCGGTCAAAGTAGTGCCGCTTCCGATCAAAAATCTGGTCATTTCGGCGATTAACGCAAAGACGCAGCGGGGAATCACCGGAACGATCTCCAATGTGGGAAAGATCTCGGTTCCCGAGGAGATGGAGCCCTACATTCAGAAGTTCAGCTGCTTTATGGCGGCGCCCTCGGTGCAGGTCTGCCTGTGCTCTTTCAAAGACGCGCTGGTCTTCGGCGTCGCCTCCGCCTTTATCCAGCAGCCGGTCATCCGGGACTTTTTCCGGGAGATGGTGGATATGGGGATCGAGGTCGTGCTGGAGAGCAATGACTTTGACAGGGCTGTGCCGGCGGGCGGCGGCGCGCCGGTGAGTCCTGCGCGGGAGAAGACGACAGGCAGCGCGCCGATCGGTCCCGCAGCGGCGGATTCAGGCGCCGCGAAAACCGCCGGAAAGGAGGCGCCGTAATGCAGTATTGTTCCAAATGCAGGATCAGTATCAAGGGCGACAAGACCGAGTGCCCGCTGTGCGGCGGCAGGCTGACCGGGGATCCCGAGCCGGGCGCCTTTCCGGTCCTGCAAAGAAACCGATTCACGCACCTTTCCGTAGTGAAGGTGGCGACCTTCTGCCTGCTCACGTTCATTATTATAATGCTGGCCCTGGAGCTCCTCTACAGTTTTGATCTGCCGTGGGTTCCGTTTGCGATCCTGGGCGCGCTGATCGCCTGGGGAGATCTGATGGTAGGCATATACTACCGCAACAACCTGATCAAAACATTGACGGTCGAGACGTATCTTGCCATGGCGGTCTGTCTTTTGACAGATGCGCTGACAGGCTGGCACGGCTGGTCCGTGGCTTTTGTGCTTCCGATCGGATTCGTCCTGCTGGTCTTTGTTACGATTGCGGTAGGCCGGGGCGCGAAGCTGAGGCTGGAAGAGTATATTATCTATATTTTTGTGACGATGTTGCTGTCCATGCTGCAGATCATTCCGGTACTGACGAATATGAATCCCGTCAAATTCCCGGCTGTGGCGAGCATGGCGATCTTGCTGATCGAGGCCTGCGCGGCTGTGATCTTCCGCTTCAGGGATCTCAGGAGCGCGGTGCAGAAGCTGTTCAATCTGTAATAATCCGGCACGCGGCCTGGTGCTGATTATGGATCGCAGTGATTAAGGTGAAAATGGAAAACGGAAAAAACAAAAAGAATTGGATGGTCCGGATCGGAAACCTGGTCGAGGAATCTATTTCCAAAGGTATTTATGAGCTGGGGCAGGAAGCCCCCATCTTGGTGGGAGAGCCCGCCTCGAAGGTGTGGTACAAGGTGCCGATTCCGGAAGGAAAGTGCGCCGACGGATCCGACTATCATATTTATGTGAGGAAGGGAACGACGGATAAGCTCTGCGTCTTTTTCTCGGGCGGCGGCATCGCCATCAACGAATACATGGCGGCCCGGCCCGTTAACGGCGGGAGCGTCGCGGCGTGGCTTCCCAACTATTATTGGAACAATCTTCGGCTCTTTACGCAGGTCATGAACATCAATGTCGGCATCACGAAGAACGGTGGCGACAATCCTTTTGACGACTGGAGTTTTGTGATCATTACCTATGCGACCGGCGATATGCACGTGGGAAACAACCGGTTTATCTACCACGTTCTCGAGGACAGCGAAGACGGCTCGGCAAAAAAGGGAGATGAGGCCGTTCTCTATTTTCACGGATATGAGAACTTCATGGCGGCGATGCGATGCGGCAAGAAACTCTTTCCCACTGCAGAAAAGCTTCTGATCGCAGGGGAGAGCGCGGGGGCCTTCGCGGTGCCCGCCCTCGCGGAGCAGATCGTCGGCGAATTCTATCCGGCCTGCCGCGACGTGACACTCTTCTCGGACAGCGCCCAGCTCCTGTACAAAAACTGGAAGCACACGCTGCGGGACGTCTGGAATGCGCGGGAGGAATTGTGGAAGGACGTCGGCGGCAAAAATCTGACCCTCGAATGGTATCGCGGCGTCTGCAGGCGCCAGGGCAGCCGGTTTCGGTATCTGTATTCGGGGTCGGTGACGGACTATCTTCTGAGCGCGTTTTACAACGACATGACCAACAAGGTCTACAACACGGATACGCAGATCCAGGAGGACTACTACCGGCAGATGCAGAAAATGATCGCAGAGCTTCGGAAGCTGAGTCCGGAGTTTTCCTTCTTTATTCACGAGTGGCACAGGCCGCTCTCCATGTACAAGGGCGGCACGATCCACACGGCGGTCCGCCAGCCGGAATTTACGCTGCGGACGCAGGACGATGTGACGATGGCGTACTGGCTCAGCGAGTGCGTGGAGGGGAGGACCTTTGATGTCGGGATGCAGTTGATGTTGCGTGGGTGATCGTACTGAGTGAAAGATGGAATATGCTTTATATGCTGAACGAGTGCTGCAGAAGGGGGTAATTTCGGCATGAGAACAGCAGTTTCATTGGGTAGCAGAGTGCGTTGGATTATTTGAATAGTTTTTCCTTTCTTGGCCTCCATCAGTTTTTCTGATTGCCGGCATATGGTAAAGAAATCAAGGTAAAATACACATGAGTTGGATTAATTTAAAGAATTCTTCTTTGGTGGCCCCCATACGGGCAGCTTGTCACTGGCTGATATGGGGGCCGGCAAGGAAGAATTCTTGTTTATAATCCAACTCAGATTTAAATTGCTTTGAATTCTTCATTTTGTGCCGGCTACCAGAAAAATCGATGGAGGCCAAGAAAGGAAAAAGTGTTCAAATAGTCCAACGCCCGAGAGAAATCCAGCCTTGACTTTCAATGGTTATCTATTCAATAATAAATCTATCTCGCCAGTATCCGATGGAGACTGGCGTCTGATGCCCGACTCTGATCAGTTTCAGGGAACGGGCTTCTTCAGAAACTGCAGAATCTGATCCGCAGCTTCTGTTCATTCCGCGGTTCGCGGACTAATTCGAGGAGTAAACAATTGAATAAAAATGCTAATGAGAATCTGAGATCTGTGGATCAATATGACATTCTCCGGGAGCTTGGTCGCGGCGGTACAAGTATCGTCTATTTAGTGGCCGACAGAGCCGGCGGGAAGACCTGTGCGATGAAGATTCTGCGCAGGGATGACAGCAGCAAACCGGAAGACCTGCAAGAAGCCGCAGAACAATTGCGGGCAGAAGCCGCAGTTCTTGAAATGCTTGGCAGGAACTCGCAGAAGCAAACCGGCAGCGGCACAGGGAAGAGCACCCTTGAAAAGAGCAGCCGGGAAAAACGAGACATCGAAAGACAAGACATCGAAAAGAGCGGCTGTGAGGAACGAATTCACGGAAAGGGAATCCCAACCTTTATTGAGTGCGTCTGTGATGAAAACGGAGACTTTGCAGGCTTTGTCATGGAATATGTCGAAGGGCGGTCACTGCAGCAGATCCTGGAGGAAGGGAAACAATACAGCATCCGCGAAGCGGCGGAAGCAGGCGTGCAGCTGTGTGCCATCCTGGGAAGGCTTCACCGGATGAATCCGCCCATGATCTATCGAGACCTCAAGCCGGCCAATATTCTTGCGCGTCCGGACGGATCCTGGGTCGTGGTAGATTTTGGCGCAGTCAGAAAATACAGGGAAGGCGCCGGGAAGGACACCAGCCGGCTGGGCACCGAGGGATACGCGGCTCCGGAGCAGTATGGCGGATGGGAACAGTCCGACGAGAGAACGGACATTTATGGGATCGGCGCAGTGCTGCACCACATGATCACCGGCCGGCCTCCCCTCGAAACCGGGCTGAGACCGCTTGAGGAGTTCGGTGGTTCGACCGCAGAAGGGCAGGCCCACCGCTGCTACTCTTATATGGCCAAAACATTGCTCCGCTGCTGCAGTGTCGCCCCGTCCATGCGGTACTCATCCTGCTCGGAATTGGAGAAAGCGCTTCTGGGCGTCATTCGATTGTGCGAGAAAGCAGGCGCAGACGGAACAGGGGTCGGCGGCACGCGGTCCAATGGGCCGGATGCAGACGGAACAGGCACCGATGGCGCATCGATCAATGCAGGAAGTCTAGCCAGACGGGCTGCCCATGCAGACACAATGTGGAGAAAATTCGCACTTCTGATTGGGATTGCCGTGGTCTTTCTGGTCTGTTCCGGAATGCTGGCCGCATCATCGGCGGAGGCGGGCGAGAGGGAGTACCGCTTGCTGATAAAGAATGCGCAGGAAGAGCGGGGACTGAGCGAAAAGACAGAAGTCTACAGGCGGGCTGTGAGAGTGCGGCCTGTGGACTCGGAGGCGCATCTGGCTTTTCTGAGAGAACTGATGGGAGACTATGTCATCACGAGGGAGGAAAAAGAGGCGCTGGAGAGTGTTTTCTATACGGCGAACAGTGTCGGCCGAATGAGGGAAAAGAGGCCGGGAGAGTATGCGCGGTTTGAGATGGAGGTTGGATGGTGCTATTTTGCCTGTTGGGAAGGGGGGATGGAGGCGGCGAGAGCGGCTTTTGAAAATGCGGGGCGGGCGGCAGGTCTGTGGGGTGAAGGGAGGAAGGTGGCGGCGGCCATGGGAGTTGTGCTGAGCGAGGAGTGGACGCGGGAGAGGATTGAGGGATGGAGAGTGCTGGAACGGGTCGCCATCAAGGATGCGCTTGGGTCGGGAGAGGGGATCTTCGCGGCGGCGGTCTGCAGGGCGGCGGTGACGGAAGTGGCGCTTTTTCCGGACCGATTTGAGGAGGTCGGGGCGGACCGGGACGTGATGAGGGAGGTGACAGAGGCAGCAGTGGAATTTATGGATGAAGTGGAAAAAGGACGGGTGCAGGTCCCGGAGCTGATCCGGGAGGAGCTGCGGGCAGCGATAGAATCATTATAGGTCGGGGGATACAGAGCTCGCGCCGCGAGCATTGGAACAGGGAACACGAAAGTCGGGCCCTGAATACGAGTGGGAGACAGAAACAGTAAAGAACACAAATCGGAGAGGCGAGAATGAGGAGTATGAATGACAATTTGGAGTTATTGGGAAGAAATCAGCAGAGTCATGGCGGTTTTGTGCCTGATCACGGCGGGGGCGGCCATTGTGGCGGCGGGAATTCTTGTGCTTCGCGAGGAGCTGGGCGGCCGGCTTCGGAGCACGCTGAAATCTGAGGCAGGAAGGAGAAAAGGAATTTTGCTGCTTGCCGCCGCAGGAGTGTGGATTTTGGTGATCGGAAAGAGCGTGTCGGCGGCAGAAGTGATAGCTGCAGACAATGGCGCAAACGCAGCTTCGAGTTCCGAAGCGGCTAAGCCCACGGAGCAGGCGGGGGCGGCAGGAACAAATGAAACGGCGACGGAAAAGGCTCCGGAAGAAGAGCCCGGATCCGAGGAAGATCCGCCCGTTCCGGACGAGAAAGCCCCAATCGTTTCCATACAGATGACGGAGGAGACAAAGGAAGACGAGGACGGACTCATTTACTGCAGGCAGGATAATGCCGGGATTCGCGTACGGGTCACGGATGACGGGGAGGGCGATACAGGCATCATTTCTTATCAGATTGTGATTGAAGACTCGCAAGGCCGGCAGATCCGCAGGGAGCACAGCACAGACGCTGCAGCAGAAGCCGGAGGAGAATCGGAGGCGCCCTCAGGCGAAGCGGAAGGAGAGGAAACTCAGGAGGCCCACGCAGGTGAAGCGTCACTGGGAATCACGATCGGAACGGAGGAGATCGCGGAGCTTGCCGACGGCATGATCCATGTTTCTGCCGTGGCCGCCGATGAGGCCGGGAATGAGGGCGAAGCGCAGCTTGACTATGTGCTTGACACAAAGCCGCCTGTCATCACGGAAATACTCTCCTTCAGCTGCGAGGGCGAACAGGAGACGGAAATCCCCGCGAAGACGATCTATGACGGGACGGACCTGTACTACAGCGACAAGAGGCAGATCACCCGCGTCAAAATAGAGGACGCCGGTCCGGTTTCCTGGAGTATGGAATACTGTTTTCAGGCGGGGGAAGGAGAGAGTTCTCCTGCCACAAGGCAGATCACGGGGCAGGGAGCAGAGGCGGCCGCATCCATTTCGGAGGAAGGAACTTACAGTGACTGGTTTATATCCGGCGAGGACCTGGCGGGGAATCCGCTCATGCTCTCTTCGGAGTGCAAATACACGCAGGATGCGGAAGGGGCAGTGCTGACGGACAGGGGAATCGCTTTGAAGAGGAGGAGAATTCTGGACCGGACGGCGCCGGTCGGCGAGATCTGCTACAGAAGTGATGCGAAAGGCTTTCGGTATCAGGAAAGCGGTGCTGAGAATGATAATGATGCTTACTATTTTGGCGGGGATATTGAGGTGTCGCTGCGCGTGAGCGACAAATGTGCCGACGCGGAAGTGACAGTGGATCCGGGACAGTTCAAACTCATGAGAAAAGAAAACGGAGCCGCGCTTGCGTGCGGAGAAGGGACTTTTCTTGTGGAGGAAGACCGAGCGGTGCAGTTTGGCGCTTTTGGACGGGACAGGGCCGGGAACGCGTTGGTTGTCAGAGAGGTTTTCCTATCGGCGGTTGAGGACGGAATGACGGGCGCCGACGTGTCGGGAGAAGAACCCGCAAGTGAGCCGGAGCCGTCGGGCGCCGGCATGAGTGAAAAGACGGATGGAACCGCGCGGACAGAGCAGGCAGACGAGCAAAGCTGCAGCTTCGGCTCACGAATCGTGCGGGATACGGTTTGTCCGGTGGCGCAGGCGAGTATAAACCGGCCCATCGGCAACCCGGCGGGGATCGATGCGGATAAGGGCATTGTATATTTTGGCAAAGATTCGGGGCAATACGGGGACGGAGTGCCGGCGATCACGGTCTCTCTGAGGGTGAGCGACGCCAATTTGGAGCCCGGGAGAATCGAGATGCGGACCGCCTTTTCGGAGGTCCCGGGCGGGAAATGCTGCGAAGAAGTGATGCCGGTCCCCGGCGAAGCTGTCCGGGAAGAGGGCGAAGGCGCCGAAGAAGGGAGCACGGAAGAAGTGCTTATGACACTGCGGAAGTTTCCGGGCAGAGAGGGAACGCCGGACGGCGTGTACAGGTTCGGATTCGCGGGAACGGATAAGGCCGGAAACCCGCTCGTGCTCGCCGGAGGCGGCGATTCGGACGGAGCCGGTGGGGGAACCGGAAGCGGCAATGCGGAAAAAGAGTTACTGGGCTTTATCTGCGTAAATGCGCAAGAAGGGGCTTTTATGTCCGGCCGGAAGGTGGTCGACACGGCGGCTCCGAAGGGGGAAATCAGCATTGCGAATGAAGATGGGGAAGTCTATTGCAGGATGTCTTCTCACGGCAGAAGATGGGTGTCTTCAGGAGACGGATTTATGCCTTTCCGGAGAGAGCGGGAAGCCGTGATCGAGTACACGGCGTCTGATACTTCCCCGGTCAGCGCTTCCTGCAGACTCTTGTCCACGGCGGGAGAGAGAAATGAGGCTCCGCCGAGTCCGAACAATTTCCGAGGCAGTTGTGAGGGTAAGATCCGGATTCACGGAGGGCAGGTCTTCAGGATTGAGAACTGGGTTCTGAGAGACCGCGCCGGAAATGTGTCAGCGCCGCTTAAGAGGACGGTGGATTTTTATCTGGATACGCAGCTGCCGGAGGTGGACATTGATGCGCCTGTAGCTGCGGTGCGCGCGGTGGCGCCGATCAGCTCCCGGACAGCGGACGGAAGAGGCCTGTATAACGGGGCGGTTAATCTGGAAATCCTGGCGGCCGACCCGGACAGGGAGCACGGCGCATCCGGCTTGCGGGAAGTATACTGCGCGGTGAAGATCAACGGAAAAACCGTTAAGGAGGAGGTGTTGTTCCGGGGAGAGGAGGCGCCGGCGGGACCGATCGGCGAAGAGAATCCGACCTCAAGTCCGGACGAGACAGGTCCCGCCCCCAATCTGTATGAATCAGGCCCGACCAAGTTGACAGATAGAAGCAACTATACGCCTGTCTACCGGTTCCGCACAGAAATCCGCATCCCGTCGGGAGGCGAGTGGGAAAGCAATGATATAGAAGTGACGGCTATCGCAACAGACAACGCGGGGAACCGCTCAGACCCGGGAGACGGCGGGAGCTTGAAGCTGGGAATCGATTCGACCGCGCCGGCTGTCCATGTTACTTATGATAACAATGAGGTGCGGAACGGGCGCTATTTTGACAGAGCGAGGAAGGCGACGATCGAGGTGCGGGAGCGGAATTTTGACCCGGGGAAGCTGGTCGTGACGGCGCCCGGAGCCGCGCTGGGAGAATGGAAGCGCCGGGCCGGATCCGACCTGTGGACCGGAGAAGTCCGATTTGCCGCGGACGGGGAGTACACGCTGGAAGTGAGCGGGACGGACGCAGTGGGGAACGCCGCGTCGGTGACCTATGCGGGAGAGGCGCCGCAGGAATTTGTGATCGACCGGATTCCGCCGCGGATCGAGGTGATCTGGGACAACGAAGATGTGAGGAACGGGATGTATTACAACAGGCCGCGCTGCGCGACCGTGCGCATCACCGATTTGTCGCCGGATGAGCGCGCCGTGCAGATTTTCCCGTACGCAAGGGCTCTGCGGAGAGTGGCGCAGGAGTGGGACGGGAGGACGACAAGCCCGGTCTATGTCTACGAAGCGCAGGTTCCCTTTACGGAGGAAGGGGAGTGGTCGCTTCACTGCGCCTGCATGGATCTGGCGGGAAATACCGCAGTGCCCGTCTACGAAGATCCTTTTGTCATTGATATGACGGCGCCGCGGCTCTGTTTTGACAGGGATTCGGTGCGCGAGATGGGCGCATATGGAGGTGCGATCTCACCGGTACTGCTGTGTGAGGACCAAAATATAGCCCCCGGCTCTCTGTACGCGGCCTGGAGGAATCTTTCGGCCGGCGGAGCCATGATGGAGAGCAGGGGCGGGGCGTCCGTGGATGACGAAGAAGAGGGCGCCATGCCGGATCCGCCTGCAGTGAGGGCGGCGGAGGCCGTCATCCTGCCGGACTTGCCGGAAGACAGAGCGGCAGACGGAATCTGCGTGCTGTACGGGACGGCGTGCGATCTCGCCGGAAACCGGAGCCGGGTCCGCAGAAACCTGAGCGTGAACAGGTTCGGGTCGGTCTACGATCTTTCGGAAGACGCCGGCACTATGGAGATCGTGAACGGCTATTATACGGATGCGCAGAGTCCTTTTGTAGTTGCCGAGTACAACGTGTCGCCCGTAAAGAGCAGGAAGATCACGCTGTACAAGAATTCCGGCGCGCGGGTCCTTGAAGAAGGCACAGATTATAGGGTCTCGCAGGAGAAGAGCGCGAAAGGCATGAAGTATATCTGCGAGTTTGAGCCTTCGTCCTATCGCAAAGAGGGAAAATACAGCATTCTGATCGAGTCGGAGGACGAAGCGGGGAATCTGAGCAGAAGCCCTGGAAGGTTCCGGGGAGAGACGGGGTACTCTCCG
>JAZQCI010000081.1:0-13584 GCA_045546175.1 Lachnospiraceae bacterium
ACATGATATAGTTCAGCACACTAAGTGCTGAATTAAACAAAGAAACCCCGCCACAAGGCGGGGTGTATACGACAAACAGACCGGTGCAGATTCCACCGACCTCACTTTTTCGTACAGCCAATGCCTCGTGGCCCGGAATCCGCGAATTCTCACAGATTCCCCGTACTGCGGCAGGCAGGTCTCCCGGCTGATCGATCAGGCGCGCCCTGCCTCCCTTCCCGGTCTCCCAGTGGTCTTAAGGCGGGCGCTCTCGAATCACGGTGACGAGATCGTGCGGGACTTGCACCCGCTTCCCTTTTCACCGGACAGGCTCAGCTGCGGCCGAACCTGCCCGACACCTTCCGCATTATTAAGGTTTGCAGTAAGGCTCGCAGAGCGAGTCGCTGCACCTTCGAAAACCCGCCTGACGGGCTTCTGATTCTCTCATCCTATCACAATCCATGCGATCAAACAATGTTCGAAACCGGCGGCAGACATCCTGCCGGGATCACAGGTCTCACAAAAGTCCAGGGATCACAGCTCCCACAAAAAACCGATTGTCTCAACCATCTCCCTAAGGTCGATCCTGCAGGCGCCGTCCCAGATCAGAACCGGGACCTCCGATTGGAAGTTGTAAATGGTCGGGATTTCCAAATGATCAAGGTCGTACTGTACCACCACCTTCTTCTCCGGATCCACCATCCAGTACTCTCTGACGCCGGCTTCCGAATACTTGTACATCTTGAGCTGCATATCTTTCCTGCGGGTTGAAGGAGACAACACTTCGATAACCAGGTCCGGCGCTCCGAACACCCTGCCGTTTTTGTATTTGGACCTGTCGCACACCACGAGCACGTCTGGCTGTACGACTGTCTTGTCGTCACAGTCCAGCTGTACATCCACCGGCGATATAAAGGGAAAACAGGGCCCCTTATTCTCCATGACGAAGTCCAGAAATTTCTTGTGCAAAAAGCCCGCTATACCCTGATGGATCGTCGTTGGCGCCGCCATATCATAAAAGACGCCGTCAATCAGTTCCACTCGCTGCTCATCCGGAAGTTTCAGATAATCTTCCAGTGTGTAAAGCGGTTTTCCGGCTGTGTCCGGATTTCCGCTCGCCGGGTGGATGCCGTAGGCTGCGGGCATTTCACCGACCTTACTCGCTGTCGGAGCAAGATCTTCATAAGTATAACTGCCGCTTTTTCTCTCGTCCGGCTTCCCGCTCTCCAACACCTTCTCCAAAGCCTCAATCGTGTCTCTCCGCGGTGAAGAAGTGGCACCGGCAAACACCTTCTGCACCGTGCTGAGCGGTATTCCGGAGCGGTCTGCGATCATCTGATTTGTATATCCGAGTTCTCTCTTTCGCCTCTTCATCTCCTCGATAGTCATTCTGCTCATCACGCTCCTCTCTGGTCCTGAAATCAGTCATTCATTTCCAGTATATTACCATATTTTCCGTTCGATTGCAGCCATTATTTCCATTATATTTCCATTTAGTTCCGGATATGGCAACTCTTATGTCTGATTTGGCAATTATTGTGCTCGGAAATTTTGTCTCTGATTTGGAAATTTTCTTTGTCCGTCACCGAGAGCGTTTTATGCAACAGCCTATCTGCAGAGGCAGCCTCCTTAGTTATCGTCTCACTACCCCGCGCAGCTCCTCTCCCGCCGCATACCGGCCGAGATTGTCAATAAACAGCCTGATAATCCTGCGGAGTGTCTCCTGCATATGATATCCGCCCGCAACGTGCGGTGTCAGAAGAAGGTTCTCGCATTTCCACAGCGAGTCCATTTGATTTCTGTGATACAGCCCGAGCTTTTTGACCAGGTAAAAGGTCGACGCCAGCATATGTTCGCTGACCGACAGCTCATAACAGCCCGCCGCATTCGTCAATATCGTCTGTGCCGGAAGGACTCCTTCTTTCACATACTGATCCGCGCCGGCGGTGTTCAGCTGCAGCCACTTCAGGTTCGAGGCCCCTGCCAGCTTGTCAGGCACCACATTGCCCAGAATGATGTCCGCCTCCCGGATCTCTTCCTCCGTGGCCTTATCCCGCTCTGTAAAAACATAGTCCGCATCCGGCATCTTGGATTGCAGCTCGATGCGTTCCTCCTCCGTAAGGGGTACGGTAACAAGTATTTTCATAGTTTCCTCCTTATTGAATTTTCTCTGAGTCAATTCATAGCCAACTCTTAGCTTTTAGTCCGAGTATTTAGTCCGAGTTTTCAGTTCCAGGCGCGAGTCTCTGCGTCGTTTGCAAGTATTATCAACCATACGTTTGTCAATTGTCGATATTAAAAACGTAAAATACTCCATAAACATGAAATGATGGTTACAGCTGCTCCGGTCTGTTTTTCTTGCATTGCGCTTGCTTTCTGGCTTCTGCAATGCACTTCCGACTTGCGCCAGAACCCGCCCCGCTCGCTCCGCGAGCCCGGACTCCCCAAAGCACTTCCCGCGCGCAGTAACGCGCGCTCCACTCGCTCCGCGAGCCCCCAATTTTAGGCACAAAGCTCCATATCAGCGAAAACAAATCCCAATGCCTTCGAGAAAACACTTATTTCCGGTCAATTCCGGAATTCTTTTTCCATAGTTTTAGGCAATAACGCATTCCATGGACAATTTATCTTCCAATCTCAGCTTTTAGCACTTACACTTGAGGAATTATTGGGAGATGAAACTGTCAAACACCGCGTTTATGCCTAACGGCACTGCAGGAAGCCCACGAAAGCCCCCTCCGTCTCCAACTCCATACGATAAAGTAACTATTCAGCACCCCACGTCCCAAATGCTGCGCATTCGGGACCGTGGGCGTCCAGAGGCGCTCCGCGCCTTGTCCGCCCCGTAAAAATAATCAAAAGAAGGACCGGCGAGCGAGCTCTCCGGTCCTTCTTTTGATTATTTTTACGGGGTGCTGAATAATTACAAAAAATCATTGACGCCTCCCCCAATCAGTGTTACACTTCAAAGCGTCGACGCATTGCACTTTAAAGTGCTAAACTTTAAAGCACTAAACCAGAATAAAGCAATTCTTCCGCCGACCCGTACGACAAACACATAAAGGAGGATACTCAAATGATTATCAAAATTTTGATGCTTCTGCTGTTCTTTACCGTTATGGTGGGCATCGGTTTCTATTGCAGGCAGACTGCCACCGATGTCAACGGATTCGTCCTGGGCGGCCGCTCCGTCGGTCCCTGGCTCACAGCATTTGCGTACGGAACCTCCTATTTCTCCGCGGTCATTTTCGTGGGATACGCGGGACAGTTCGGCTGGAAATACGGCATCGCAGCGACCTGGGTCGGAATCGGCAACGCCCTGATCGGCTCCCTGATGGCCTGGCGGATTCTGGGAAGACGCACAAGGATCATGACCCAGCATCTGGACACGGCTACCATGCCTGAATTTTTTGGCAGGAGATTCGGAAGCGAGAACCTCAAGATCGCCGCTTCCATCATCACCTTCATCTTTATGATCCCTTACACGGCCTCCCTGTACAACGGTCTGTCCAGACTGTTCGGAATGGCCTTCAACATTGACTATTCCATCTGCGTAGTGGTCATGGCCGTGCTCACCGGCGTTTACGTCATCGTGGGCGGCTACATGGCGACCGCCGTCAACGATTTCATCCAGGGTATCATCATGCTGTTCGGTATCGTCGCGGTCATTCTCGCCGTGCTGAATACAAACGGCGGACTGCTGGCTGCTCTGGACGGCCTTGCAAAAGTGACAGACGAGACGGTTTCCACAACACCCGGCGTCTTCAACTCCTTCCTGGGTCCCGATCCCTTCAACCTTCTGGGCGTCGTCATCCTGACCTCCCTGGGCACATGGGGCCTTCCCCAGATGGTGCAGAAGTTCTACGCCATCAGAAACGAGAAGTCCATTGAGACCGGCACCGTCATCTCCACTTTCTTTGCCATCGTAGTGGCGGGCGGGTGCTACTTCCTGGGCGGTTTCGGCCGTCTGTTCTCCGATAAGATCGATATCGCGGCAAACGGATACGACTCTGTCGTTCCCACCATGCTCTCGGGTCTTCCGGACATCCTGATCGGCGTCGTGGTCATCCTGGTGCTCTCCGCATCCATGTCCACTCTGTCCTCGCTGGTTCTCACTTCCAGTTCCACGATCACACTGGACCTGATCCGCGGACACGTTTTCAAGAAACTCGAGGAGAAGAAGCAGCTTCTGATCATGCGCTGGCTGATCGTGCTCTTCATCCTGATCTCCGTGATCATCGCTCTGATCCAGTACAAGTCCAACGTGACTTTCATCGCGCAGCTGATGGGTATCTCCTGGGGTGCGATGGCAGGCGCCTTCCTGGCTCCTTTCCTCTACGGCCTGTACTGGAAGAAGACGACGCCTCTGGCCTGCTGGGTGAACTTCCTCTTCTCCGTTATCTTCATGCTGGTGAACATGCTTGCGCGCCCGTCTCTTCCGGCTGTGCTGCAGTCTCCCATTAACGCGGGCGCCTTCTGCATGCTGATCGGACTTGTGATCGTCCCGGTCGTATCCGTAATCACGCCTAAGCCGGATCAGGCACTCGTTGATGATGCTTTCTCCAGCTACAGCAAGAAGGTTCTTGTGCAGCAGACGGAAGCGCTGAGTGACGAAGAATAAGCGCCGCCTGAAAAACAACCGATCTTCGCGCAATACGCCGCAATATGCCGCGTCAAAGCGATAAAGTGATTGAAAAGTCGCTTAAGCGCAACTATTATATTGATGATTAACGTCCCACGTCCCGAGAGAACTTTCCCGAGACGTGGGTATCCTTGTTCCATGAACACATACATTCAACAGGATGACATAGAAGAAAGGAACGGCACATGGCTTACCCTTACAAGAAAATGGACACCACTGATTTCGACTACATCATCAGCATCACAGAGCCCTCCCGCGTCAAGACCGGAGAGGAGATCTCGGAAGAATTCTACCACGACGAAATGCCCAACTACGGCTCCTACCCGCCCGAGCTCTACGTGGAAGTGATCTCTGAGGAGGAAATTTCCAAGATCATGGCTTACTGCAACGAGCACAATATTCCCCTCGTCGTCCGCGGCGCGGGCACCGGCCTGGCCGGCGGCTCCAGCTGCAAATACGGCGGCGTCATGCTCTCCGTAATGCGCATGAACAAGATCTACCCGGTCGACCACAAGAACCAGACCATCACCTGCGAGCCCGGCGCTCTTTTGATCGATGTGCAGAAAGAGGCGCTGGCGGAAGGCCTCTTCTACCCTCCGGATCCGGGCGAGAAATATGCCTCCATCGGCGGCAACGTCATCACCAACGCCGGCGGCATGAAAGCGGTCCGCTACGGCCTCACGAGGGACTTCGTGCGCTGCATCCGCGCCGTCCTTCCCGACGGCTCCATCGAGCTGTTCTCCTCCAACGTCGTCAAGAACACGACCGGTTATTCGATCAAGGACCTGGTCATCGGCTCGGAGGGAACCCTGTGCATCGTGACGCAGGTCACTTTGAAGCTCCTTCCCGCGCCAAAATATTCAGCGACCCTGGTTATTCCCTTTGAGAGCCTGGAAGCCTGCGCGGACATGGTTCCCCATGTGCTCGCTCTTCCTTACGTTCCCACGGCGATTGAATTCCTCGAGCGCGAGCTTCTCGAGATCGTGGAGCGCACCCTCGACCGCAGGCTCCCCGTCAAGGAAGGAAACGCGGTCCTTCTGGTCATGTACGATTCCACCACGCCGCAGGAGCTGGACGGCGCCATTGAAGTCTGCGCCCACGCCTCCTTCCGGGAGGGCGCCATCGACGTCTTCGTGGCGGACACCCCCGACAGGATCGCGCAGGTCTGGGCCGTGCGCGGCGGTATTCTCGAAGGTATGAAGGCGGATTCGGTCATGCAGGAAGAATGCGACGTGGTCGTTCCCAGAAGCGCCATCGCGGAATATGTCAAGGCGGCCAAGCGCATCGCGCTCTCCCACGGCATCCGCGTGGAGCCCTGCGGCCACTGCGGCGACGGCAATATTCACACGGAAATGCTCCGCGGTCCCGAGATGAGCGATGAAGAATGGGAGGCGGCAACAAGCGCCTGCCTCAAGGAGCTCTACGCCCTGTCCAAGAGCCTGGGCGGGCAGCTCTCCGGCGAGCACGGCATCGGAAACGGCCGCCTCGAATACTTCAAAGAATTCGTCGGCGACCGCATCATCGAGCTTCACAAGGCGATTAAGCTGGCTTTTGACCCCAACCTCGTCCTCAATCCGGGCAAGGTCGTGGAGTTCAACTCCTGAACATATTTTTGATCCGGCCCCACCGTGCCCCGAAGAGCCGGTTGAAAAAGGCGCCGATCAGCAAAATATTGAAGCAGCAGTACAGCCAGAACATCATGATGGCAATCGTACCGAGGCTCCCGTAAAACATGGTATAGGCGTTGTAACCCTTCACATAGATCGAGAAAAAGTAAGAAAAGACATTCCACACCAGCGAGACCAGCAATGCGCCCGGGATCTGACGCACAAAGTGCCTTTTCCCGGCCGGTATAAAGGTGTAGACCAGCGCGACAAACAGCACCATGAGCACGGTGAGCAGCATTTTGTAGCGCAGCTCAATGGTGACCGGGTTCAAAAAGAGATCCGGCACTGCCACCACCAGATAGGTGCTGACCGGTCCCGCAAAGATGATAAAGAGCATGGCGGCAAAGGTCACGATCAGAGCCCCCGTGTACCCGAGGGAGAGCAGGCACAGAACCGGATAGGACCTGCTCTCTTCTTCGTCGTAGATATTGTTCAGGCCCAGCCGCAGTGCCATGGTTCCGCGGGAAGCTGACCAGAAAAGCATCAGCGCGGAAGCCGATACGAGGCTGCCGCTTGTCCGGTAGGCCTCATTGACGGCCCTCTGCACCAGCTCATACCCGGCCTCGGGGACCAGTTCATACAGAAAGCTCAGCAGGTCATGTCTGGACAGCCCGATATAGGGCAGCAGCTGCAGCAGAAGGATCAGGAGCGGGATCATGGACATGAAGAAAAAGAAGCTCATGCTCGATGCATACGTTCCGACGTTGTGATCTCCCCAGTCCAGCAGTGTCGTCTTCGTGAATCTTTTGGCCCTGGCGCGTATTGTAGTATTGTTTACCTGTTCTTTGCGCTCTTCCATTTCTGCCCCGCTTTCTAAGGAAGGTACTGTTCTACCAGCTTCACATAGTACATATTTCCGTAAAGATACATCCAGTTCCCGTTGTCGTCCGCGATGGGATGCGTGTAGTTTGCCGTCCTGCCCCCGGACATCTCCTCCGCGTAGGCCACTGCCAGGTCAAAAGAGTGCACGCCCCCGTTCTCTTCTATATAGTATATATAGCCCGGTCCGTAATTATAGGCCTGAATGATCGTTTTGTCATCGACGCCCGTCGTCTCCTGCCGGTCCACAAGACCGCGGAAATAATCACAGGCCTGCGCGATCGAGTCCTCCGGCCCCAGGCTGTCAGGCTCAAGGCCCGCCGACTCGCTGCTCTGCATGACGTCGTCGCGCTCGCCCGCGGTCTCCACCTGCATGATCGCCAGAAGAACCGGCACATATTCTTCTATACCTTCCTCTTCGGCATAATACTCAACCAAATCTCTGTACTGAAGGACACTGTCGGAGAGAAGTTCGTCTTCCCTCGCCTCCAGTTCCTGCTCCTCCCGCACCGACTCTCTCCATCGGACGATCCCCCGGATCATCAAAAGAAACACAAAAAGGGCCAGAACTGACAGTGCCGCGATCTTGATCCGCAGCTCCTGCTCGCGCCTTAGTCTCTCCTGTTTTCGCTGTCTCTCCCTGCGGGTGATCTCTCTTTCTTCCCGTCGCTCTCTGTTCTCTTCCATCCTACGGCGGTCTCCTTCGGTATTGGTCTTCTCTCAATGAATTATCGTTATTTCTTTTATAACAGAGCATACAACAGGGGGCAAGTACAATCCTGTTTGCGCCAAAAAGACCGCTTTGCGAAATTGGTTTTTCCGCAAAACGGTCTTTTCATTATGATACATAATCAGAGTTGTAAATTTCTCAGCAATCCTTCTCCAGATGCCAGATATCCTCATTGTACTGTTCAATAGTCCTGTCGGAGGAGAAGTAGCCGGCCTTGGCGATGTTGACCGCCATCTTCTTCGCCCAGCTCATCCTGTCCTCATAAGCTTCCAGCGCTCTGTCTTTTGCCTTGCAGTAGCTCTGGAAATCGGGGAACGTCATGAACCAGTCTTTGTCCAGAAGCTCGTCGTAGAGTTGCTTGAGGAGTTTCTTGTCTCCGGCTTCCACCATCTCCTCGCTGACCAGGAAGTCCACCGCGCTCTGCAGACGCTTGTCCTTCTTGTACCATTCCTTGGGGACGTAGTCCGCCTTCATATAGTGCTCAATGACCTCCTCAGAGGACTGTCCGAAGGTGAAAATATTGTCCTCCCCAACGAGCTCCGCGATCTCGACGTTGGCGCCGTCCATGGTTCCCAGCGTCACCGCGCCGTTGAGCATGAACTTCATGTTGCCGGTCCCGCTGGCTTCCTTGGAAGCCAGCGAGATCTGCTCGGAAATGTCCGATGCGGGAATCAGCTTCTCAGCCATGGACACATTGTAGTTGCGAAGCATGATGACCTTGAGGTAAGGGCTGACGTCGGGGTCGTTGTTTACGATCTTTCCGAAAGCCATGATCGCATGGATGATGTCCTTTGCGATGACATAGGCGGGCGCTGCTTTGGCGCCGAAAAACACCGTGATCGGTCTGCGCGGCCTGTAGCCGTCCTTGATGTGCAGATAGCAGTCGATGGCCCACAGAAGGTTCAGCTGCTGCCTCTTGTACTCGTGAAGGCGCTTGATCTGGACGTCATAGACGGAATCCGGATCGACCTTGTCGCCCTGGTACTTGTAGAGCCAGTCCGCGAATTTCTTCTTCTCGGTCATCTTTCTGTTCAGGATGCCCTTGAGGAAAGCCGGGTCATCCGCGTAAGGAAGAAGCTGCTCGAGCTGCTCCGCGTCGGTCTTCCAGCCATCTCCGATCTTCTCGCTGATCAGTTCGGTCAGCTCCGGATTGCACTCGATGACCCATCTGCGGAACGTGATCCCGTTGGTCTTGTTGTTGAACTTCTCGGGATAGAGCTGGTAGAAGTTGTTCAGCTCCGTGTTCTTGAGGATCTCCGTGTGGAGTCTCGCGACGCCGTTGACAGAGTGGCTGTAGTGGATGTCCATATGGGCCATGTGCACATTGCCGTTCTCGTCGATGATCTGCACGGACGGGTCGCTGTATTTTGCCTTGACGGCGTCATTCATCTTCTTGATGACAGGCATCAGGTGCGGGACAACGGCCTTGAAGAAATGCTTGGGCCAGGTCTCCAGCGCCTCTGCCAGAATCGTGTGATTCGTGTAAGCGCAGACGTCCGTCACGATCTGGTAAGCTTCCTTCTCCTTGATCCCTTTTTCTGTCAAAATACGGACCAGCTCAGGGATGACCAGAGACGGATGGGTGTCGTTGATCTGGATGGCAGCGTACTCGGCCAGGTCATGCAGGTTGCTCCCGCGCTCCACGCACTCATCAATGATGAGCTGCGCAGCGTTGCTGACCATGAAATACTCCTGGTAGACGCGCAGCATTCTGCCCGCCTCGTCGCTGTCATCGGGATAGAGGAAGAGCGTCAGGTTCTTCTCGATCTCTTCTTTGTCAAAGTCGATGCCCGAACCGATCAGTCTCTCGTTGACCGTGTCCAGGTCGAACAGGCGAAGACGGCCGCACTTGCTGCCGTAACCGGTGACGTCGATCTCATACATGGTAGAGATGAACTCCAGGTCGCCGCACTGCACCTTGTAGTGCTTGTCAGTCCTTCTCATCCAGTTGGCCATGCCCCACTTGCGCCAGTAATCCGGTCTCGCGTGCTGCTTGTTGTCCTCGAAGGCCTGCTTGAACAGACCGCAGTGGTAAGCCAGGCCCACGCCGTCCGCGGGGAGCCCCAGCGTCGCAAGGCTGTCGATAAAGCAGGCCGCAAGTCTGCCCAGGCCGCCGTTTCCCAGAGAGGGCTCGTACTCGAACTCCTCCAGTTCCGTGATGTCCTTGCCGGCCTCTGCCAGCTCCGCCTTTACCTCATCATAGATTCCGAGGTTGATCAGGTTGTTGGAGAGGAGCTTTCCGATCAGAAACTCCGCCGAAATATAGTAAACTTTCTTCTTTCCGCTGTTGTACCCTTTGTCCTTGCAGGCGTCCTGCGTCAATTCGAGAGCTGCGTTGTACAGTTCCAGGATCGTGCAGTCCTGCAGAGCTTTGCCGGTGTAATCTCTTAATTTTTTCATGGTTTCGCCCTTCCTTCTGTGCTTACAACAATGCTATTTTATATAAATGCATTATAATGATTTTACAGGTCGCTTTTCTTGCAATATTGCCGCAAAAAATAGTATAATTCTGCTATCAGCGCATAATAATCCCCGATATCGAAAGGTTTTTTATGAATCTCGAAGAATACACCCAATATAAAGAAACCCTGCTGCACGAGCAGCCGGGCTTTGCCTACAATACCTATCTGTGCACGATTCCCCAGGATTTTCCCCGGGTAGACCTTCACTGGCATGACCAGATGGAGATCATCTATGTCAAAAAAGGGAGCGGCAGTGTGACCGTCGGCTCCCACAAATATCCCGTACTGGCCGGTTCCATCATGCCCATCCTCCCCGGGGAGCTCCACGCCATCGACGGCGATCCCGGCGTCCGCATGGAGTATGAGAATATCATCTTCTCGCTCTCCCTCATGGACAACCAAGTGGACAACGACTGGGCGCGCCGCAATGTTTTGACGCCTCTGCAGATGGGGACCCTCAAGTTCCCGCGGCCGATCCACCGGGGCACAAGGTTCCACGAAGAGGTCTCCTCCGCACTTGACGACGCCGACGCGGTCTTCGGAAAGCGCCCGGACGGCTATTCCCTGCTGGTCCGCAGCAGCCTGTTCCGGTTTTTCTTCGCCGTCTACTCCCATCGGAGCCGGGAGGAGAGCGTTCCGCCTTCACCTTACGAGGACGCCATCAAGCAGGTCCTTCTCTACGTGCAGAATCACTTTGCGGAGCCGATCTCCGTCAGCGACGCCGCCGGCCTGATCGACTACAGTGACGCGCACTTCATGCGCGTCTTCCACCGCGAGACCGGTTTCACCTTCGGCGAATATCTCTCCGACTATCGTCTGCGCTACGCCTCCTACCTGCTGCGCGAGCGGCCGGATTCCATCGGCGCGATTGCGTCCATATGCGGCTTCGACAATTTCTCCTATTTCATCCGGCGCTTTCGGCGCAAATACGGCATGTCGCCGCGGGAGTACCGCGCGGCGGGGAGGTGACCTGTGCGGCGGGACACGGAACCCCAGAGGTCGAGGCCCCACCCATGAAAAAGCCCCCCGACCGCCCGATCAGGGGCGGCCGAGGGGCCGACGGCATTAAGCTCATGCCGCTGTGTTTTCTTCCGTATGGCGGAAAATAATATCTACCTGGTAATGCTTTCTCTCGATCCCCGTGTACATATCTTTCTCGATACGCACTTTCAGGTTCTGCCTGATCTCGAGTTCCTGAAAACCGTCGGTGATCAGGATTCCCTTCCGGTCAGGGAAGAAGCGGATCTTGACGCGGCTGGCGAGGAACTGCTTGGATAAGCAGGGAAGGATTTCTTTCTCCATAAAGGAGATGATGCGCCTCTCCATCTTGCTCTGGGCTTCGTCCTTGAGCGTACGGTAGAGAATGTAGGTCTGCCGCTCCATCTGCCTGCTTGTGCAGACATAAGAGTCAAAGTAACTTGATGCGATCATGTAAGCTGCATAAGTCTGGGCTGCCATTGTCTCTTCGATATTCAGTTTCATCATAATGTTTCTCCTCCTTTGTAACTAAATTTGGAAATAAAAAAGATTGTGTTACGGGCATAGTGGTAGTGTGACCACGCCGTTTTTTTCACAATCTTCCTGTTAAATCATTATGATCTCTGCCTCCGGCAGCGCCGGAGCAGCTTATATCTTCTTCAAACGTATTTCTCACGTCATTACAATAACACCTGCTCCTTGCAAAATTGTATTTTACATGTCATGCTCCGTATTTTTTCGGAACAGGACTATAATAACAACAGAATCCCGCATTGTCATTCAACTGAGGGTTTAAAAGAAGGATTCTTCCACATAAAACCATTACTAAGAACATTTCGCAGTTTTAAGAACGCGCAGAAAAAGGTATACTATGTAGTACAGACGCTAAATTCTATGGTTAAACCATTCCATTGCCAAATATAGGAGGCAGGCAAACATATGAAAAACGCAAATACATTCCTCAAAGAACTGCTGAGCGGCGATCTGAACGGGCGCATGGTCGAGGTCTACGGCTGTGACCCCGCAGGGGCGCAGGAGTACGCAAACAGATTTGCCAAAGTCATCAAGGGCTTCCAGGTCACGTTCCCCGGCAGCGCCGAGAAGGAGATCGGACTTTACTCCGCTCCCGGCCGCACCGAGATCGGCGGCAACCACACGGACCACCAGTACGGATGCGTTCTGGCGGCGAGCGTCAATCTGGACGCAATTGCAGCGGCAGCTCTCAACGGAACTGACAAGATCCGCTTCTATTCGGAAGGATACGGCATGATCGAGGCCGATCTCTCCGTCCTTGATCCCGTAGAATCCGAAAAAGAGTCCACCCTCGCCCTGATCCGCGGCATGGCGGCTCTGGCGATCCGCCGCGGCTACGATGTGAAGGGAATCGACGTCTACTGCACCAGCAATGTCCTGGGCGGTTCCGGTCTCTCCTCTTCCGCTGCTTTCGAGACCCTCATGGGCGTTATCCTCAATGATATGTTCTGTGGGAACGTCTTTGACGCCGTCGAGATCGCCAAGATGGGACAGATCACGGAGAATCAGTATTTTGGCAAGCCCAGCGGCCTGATGGACCAGTCCGCCTCCTCCGTCGGCGGCGTCGTCGCCATCGACTTCGGCGATCCCGAAAATCCCCAGGTTGAGAAGATCAATCTGGACCTCGCCGGCGAGGGATATGCGCTCTGCATCATCGACTCCAAGAGCAGCCACGCCGACCTGACGGACGCCTACGCGAGCATCCCGAGAGAAATGAAGGCTGTCGCGGCCACTTTCGGCAAGACGCACCTGCGCGGCATCTCCAAGGAAGATCTCATCGCGCGCACCGGCGCCATCCGCAAAGTCTGCGGCGACCGCGCTTTCCTGCGCGCCATCCACTTCGTGCTGGACAATGAGCGCGCCCAGCAGGAAGCGGCCGCTCTCAAGGCAGGCGATTTCGACAAATTCCTTGAGATCGTAAAGGCTTCCGGACGCTCCTCCTACATGTACCTCCAGAATATCTCTGTAGAAGGCGCTGTCGACAACCAGGCCGTTGGCGTAGCGCTGTCCCTCTGCGATGTCCTTCTGGAAGGCCGCGGCGCGTTTCGCGTCCACGGCGGCGGTTTCGCCGGCACCGTGCAGGCCTTTGTTCCGCTCGACATGCTTGACAGCTTTAAGGCGACTATCGAGAGCGCGATCGCGCCCGGCTGCTGCCACGTGCTGTCGATTCGTCCGGTGGGCGGCGCAGTGGTGTGACAGAAATCTGACTTCAACCTTTTCAGAATTCATTGAAACAGGCGCGCCCTGCCCTTTGGGATGGGGGGACTTACGCTC
>JAZQCI010000082.1:0-28498 GCA_045546175.1 Lachnospiraceae bacterium
CTCGATGACCGGCGTAAAGTCTTTGTCTTCTCCAATATGTACGACTTCAGGATAGGAAACGACCTCTGTGGTAAACACGCGGTCTTTGTAGCTGGCTTTCGGAGGCATCAGGCAGTTGGTGGTAAACAGGATCGGTGCCGGGATGTTCGCAAATTCCTTCTGCTGATTCTGCCAAGCCGTACCGAAGTTGCCTTTTAGATGAGGATATTTCCGGAGCTCAGGATAAGCATGTGCAGGAAGCATTTCACCGTGTGTATAGATGTTGATCCCTTTGTCCTTCGTCTGTTCAAGCAGCTGCTTCAGGTCATAAAGATCGTGGCCGGTGATTACGATAAAGGGGCCCTTTTCGACCAGCAGAGGTACTGTCACTGGAGTGGGGTTGCCATAGGTCTCGGTATTCGCCTTGTCAAGCATCTCCATGCACTTGAAGTTGACCTCACCGACCTCCAGAACGATGGGAAGCAGTTCATTCATACCCCAGTCTTCACCGATAGCAAAGAGCGCCTTGGCAATAAACTCATTCACCTTCGAATCGGTATATCCCAGCACATCGGCGTGATAAGCGTATGCCGCAACACCTCTGATTCCAAACAGGATCAATGATTTCAGACTGCGGATGTCTTCGTCAGCATCCCATACTTTGGACATCTCGTAATCATCATTCCTGCCGCAAGGGGCTCCGCAATCCGAGCAGTTGGGAACGAGTTTTTCTTTTTCAGCGTGTACCTCATCGATCAGCGCTTGGATGGTCACTTCATTGAAGTTCACATTGGTAATGGTCGTAAACAGCCCTTTGACCAACAGCTTATAGGTATCCTCCGTTGGCTGAGTATTACCGTCTGTCGCACGAGCAAGACCAATCAGAGCGCCGGTCAGCTGATCCTGCAATCCGGCAACATCAGCCTTCTTGCCGCATACTCCGGCAGCTCCGGTACATCCTTTACAGCCTGCCGTCTGTTCACACTGAAAACAAAACATCTGAGTGTTCATCATCTGTTCCTCCTTCACCTTAACCTAAGATATGTCCGTCCCGGCTGATCGTTACGACCTGCCAAGGAATAAATTTCCCGCTTGCCTTGAGAGCGTTCTCAGCAGCCCTCTGCAATCCGCCGCAGCAGGGCACCTCCATCCGCACAATAGATACACTCTTGATGTCGTTGTCCCGGATGATCGCAGTCAGTTTTTCCGTATAGTCTACATCATCCAGCTTGGGGCAACCGATAATTGTAACCTTACCTTTCATAAATTTCTCATGCATATTGGCATAAGCATAGGCCGTACAATCCGCCGCGATCAGCAGCTTTGCGCCTTCGAAAAATGGAGCCTGTGCCGGTACCAGCTTGATCTGGCAGGGCCACTGGTTAAGACGGGAGACAGGATGGAATCCCGAATTGGGGGCATCTGTCTGAGCCGCTTCTTCTTCCCGCTTGAACTGCATCATACGGGAGCCGGGGCAGCCACCGGCAGGATGCTGTCCACCTGCTGCCAGATGAGCCATCATTGCGGCTTTGCGTTTTGTCTCGTCCTCAATCTGCATAATCTCTTCTGCTGACATGGATTTTCCTCCTTCCGCTGATGCAGCTTCCTGCTGTGCTGCCTTTACCGCTGCTTCATCGTAAGCCGGAGCTTCACGCTCCTCGAAAGTGATCGCACCGGTAGGGCATCCTGGCAGGCAATCTCCGAAACCGTCGCAGAAATTCTCCCTGACCAGTTTTGCCTTACCATTTATGATATCAATGGCACCCTCATGGCAGGCGCTGGCGCACAGTCCGCAGCCGTTGCACTTCTCTTCATCGATCTTGATGATTTTCCGGATCATTTGTGGGCTCCTCCTTTGGCATTTGTGGGCTCCTCCTTTGGCTCTCTTGATTCTGTGCCTTGATTATAGTATAATATATCAAACAGTTCGGTTGTATTTACAACGGAAAGGAACTTTTATGAAAGAATATATTCCCGTGCTGAAGAGGACAAAACTGTTCGCCGGTGTAGGCGAGGATGATATCACTGCCATGCTTTCTTGCCTCGGCGCAAGACTTCGCACATTCAAAAAGGGAGACTATGTGCTGCGGCAAGGTGAGCATCTGGGTGACATTCTTGTCCTTGCGGAGGGGAAGCTCCACATTCAGAGAGATGATTACTGGGGCAACCGAAGTATCCTCGGACATATCGGAATCGGAGAAATATTCGGCGAGGCATATGTGGCACCGGAAAGCGGAACACTCCTGAATGACGTCGTTGCGTTGGAAGACAGTGCGGTTTTTTTCTTTGATGTGAAGCGCGTTATTACGACCTGTTCATCCGCATGCCGTTTCCATACGATGGTCGTCCAAAATCTGTTCTTTGCGATTTCTGAAAAGAACAGGAGCTTGGTTCAGAAGCTGGATTATATGTCAAGGCGTACGACGAGAGAAAAACTGCTTTCTTATCTTTCCGAAGAGGCGAAGAAACAGAATAGTCCTTACATCACGATTCCGTATAACCGGCAGCAGCTCGCGGACTACTTGTCTGTCGACAGGAGCGCAATGTCGAATGAACTGTGTAAGATGCGTGATGAAGGACTTCTGGAGTTTGAGAAAAATCGATTTAAGTTGTTATAAAATGGATCGGAGGGAATCATGAAGCAGATATCGAATAAGGAATATGAAAGGTACCAGCAGTACCAGACCGATAAGCTGCATGGCCGGATACTGACACCGGATGGGCTCCGGCTCATCTGCGCCGGTCTGGATAATGATCCTGAGAAGATCGGCATCCACATGCTGGAGATGCTGGCCAAGTTCAGGAATGAAGGAATCGTTGATTAAGCCGGGAAAACGGACTCAACCTATAGTAGAGTTATCGATATACCGCTATTTTCATTGACTCAACCACCTGTTCGTGGTCATTACAGCAGTCAGGAAATATACTGAGCCATGAAAGGAGGTGCCCGATATGGATCAAATCAAAGTGGGAAAATTCATAGCAGCTTGCCGAAAGGAACAGGGCATGACTCAGGCAAACCTTGCTGAAAAGCTCGGAATCAGTGACCGGGCAGTCTCAAAATGGGAAACCGGAAAGTCGATGCCAGATTCCGGGATCATGCTGGAGCTGTGTGAGCTTCTGAAAATCAATGTCAACGAGCTCCTGTCGGGCGAAAGAATCATGGCAGAATCATATGATAAACGAGCAGAAGAAAACCTGCTGGAGATGAGACGGCAGGTTGAGGAGAAGAACAGACAGCTGCTGAGAACCGAATACTTGATAGCATTTCCGGCAGTTTTAGCAGGGCTTATTATAGTCTTTGTGGCCTCTTTTGTGGAGATGCCTGTATGGTTACGGATCGCCCTGATCTCCTTTGCTTTTGTGATGATTTTTGTTGTCGCGTTTATAGCAGTCGGGATTGAACAGAAGGCTGGTTACTACGAATGCCAGAAATGCCACGACAGACACATTCCAACATACTGGCAGACAAATCTTGCACCGCACATGGGCAGAACGAGATACATGAAATGCCCCAAATGCGGACAGAAAAGCTGGCAGAAGAAAGTGCTGACGAAAGAAGAATAACTGCGAAAAAGGCTCCCGGTCACCGGCCACAAACCGATGATCGGGAGCGTTGCATTTACCCGGCTCAGCCCTCGAAGGTGGAGCCGTTTTTGAAGGTGAAGGTCAGGCGGCCATCCGCGTAGGCCGTGGCATAATCCAGCAGGCCGCACCAGAGCTTTTCGCTGAAGGCGGTGACCTCGCCGTCCTGCTGTTTCAGAATCCGGAGGAAGTCCTCCATCGTGCCGCGCCGGTCCCGGATGTCGCCGATCTGCTGTGCGACCTCATCCTTCTTAACCTCGGCCTCCTTGAACTTCTGGCTGAGGGCATCGAAGCGCTGGTTGTATTCGGTCTGGTCCTGCGCAACCGTAGCGTTCTGCCGGATCATCTGCTGGATCATGCCGTTGAGCACTTCCATCTTTGAAAGAAGCTCCTGCTGCTGGGTCTCCAGCTCGGTGGTGTCGAGGGTCTTCGCCATGCCCAGCTCGTAGGCGGCAATGGCGGCGTCCCGTCCGGCCAGCAGCTGGTTGACCGCCACCGTGAAGCGCTCCTTCACCGATGTCTCGTCGAGGTAAGGCGTTGTGCAGCGGACCTCGTTTTTGTATTTTTGGTTGCACTGCCAGACGGTCCGCTTGCACTTTTCCGGCGAGTGCCATACCTTTGAGCCGTACCATCCGCCGCAGTCGCCGCACTTGATCCTGCCGGAAAGCAGGTGAACACCGCTGTGGCGATTCTTGCCTTTGGTCCGTCTGGCGAGCTCCCGCTGAACCATCTCGAAGGTCTCCGGGGCGATGATCGCTTCATGGTTGTTCTCCACGTAGTACTGCGGGACCTCACCCTGATTGGTTCTCATCTTCTTGGTCAGGAAGTCCTCGCAGAATGTCTTCTGCAGCAGGGCATCGCCTTTGTACTTCTCGTTTGACAGGCTTCCAAATGCAACACTCTATCATTTCGGAGTTCTTACAAGCAATGTTAGTAATTCGTGGATGAGAACAGTTGGTGGTAGATTAAAGAGCGATTATAGATATACAATTACAAATGTTTATAACAACTTCCCGTGGCCAGATCCTTCCTCGGAGCAAAAAGAAAAGATAGAGAAAACGGCGCAGGGGATTCTTGACGCACGTGCTCTTTATCCAAACAGCTCTCTAGCAGATCTATACGATCCTCTGACGATGCCTCCGGAGCTCCGCAAAGCACATCAGCTGAATGACAAGGCTGTGATGCAGGCCTACGGCATGCCGATCAAGGAGACGGACGAGGCTGCCTGTGTTGCATGGCTGATGAAACTGTATCAAGAAAAAGTGAATAATATGGAATAAGCACATAAGCGAGAGCAATTCATTATAACGGTTTATCCGTCCATTTGAAATGGGAGGGTAAGCCGTTATTTTTATGCCTGTCATTTGATCCAAGCACTCCGGAAAGGATATCGGCTCAAAAAGCTGCCACCATTGTTTTATAAAAAACAAATCCACTATATCTAGGGTAAGAGCAGAAAAAGAGGAGTAGGGAAACGAGGAAACATTGGACAGGCACTGGAGATGGTGCAATACAGACTGCTTGCACAGTATGGCGGCGAGCGGTCGCGGACGAATCTGAGCCGTCTGCTAAGAAGTGACCATACTTTTATGTGATATGAATAGAAATCTGAGGCCCGAAGATGATGGGCCGGATACCAAAACAAGCTCCGAATGACTTTCTTCATTCGGCTGGACTGCCGCAGTATAAGGGGCGAGCGTCTTGATCCGACGACATCAGGATCCTAAATAATCCGATCTGGGAATACTGACCGCGCACTGGACCCGGTGAAAAAGCGGGCTTCACGAAAGATCGGGGAGACTGCAGGACTGACTAGCCTGCAGCTCCGGACGGCGGCAACCAAATGCCGCTGCCGAAGGGTGGAAAAGCCGCCTAAATGGTTATGCGTGATAGCGCATAACCAGTTTAGGCAGGATAAACCGGAGTTTTTCTTGAAAAACAGAAAAGGCCGGTGCTCAGAAATAACCACTATAGATGGTCAACAGGACTACCAGAGCGAGTAACGGCAGCTGCCGGAAGCATTGCTCAGCGCGTGCCATAGAGCACTATATGCCCGAAAGGGCGACCTCAGCGCGATAGCCCGAAGTGTGGACATGCCCAGTCCGTAATAACAGGGTGGAGAGGCATCTTAACAATAACAGGGAGAAACAGGATAGGAGAAAAGAGTATGGGAAGAAAAAATCCTTCGCTGCAGCACGAGCTGATCAAGCGGGTACTACCACAGATAGAAAACAATCTGACAGGGACGGCTTATAAAAAGCACATCAAGAAATTTGCCTCCTGGGCGCGAGAAAATGGATATCGGAAGTTAGAGGATATTACAAAGGAAACTATTCAGGAGTACGAGAAGCACCTTGAGAACGCGCCGAAGAAATATACTCCGGCGACTATTCACACATATCTATCCCCAGTCTGTTCGGCTGCGGGTATACGAATGGAAGAAATCAAAAAACCAAGGAGAACTGCGGGAAGCATTTCTCGCGGGCGTGATCGAGACGTAACAGGAAAGATAGTTGTAAAGAATAAGCAGGGGAAACTGCAAGAATGTGACCAGAAATTCACCCGCCTGACGACACTGCAGAAAGCAGTCGGCGTCAGGCGGTCTGAACTTGGAAAACTCGTGGGGGCTGACCTGATTCAGCGCGGGAATAGCTGGTATGTGCGTATCAGGCGCGGCAAAGGGGGAAAAGCACAGCTTCAGTTCATTCTGCCCAAGGATGTTCCGGCTGTGAAAACGGTTTTTGAAGGAGTCGCAGCTGATCAGAAAGTATTCGAATATCTTTAGTAATAAGAGTCCTATTGGTGGTGTTTTCCCCCTATATTGGTGTTTCCACTCCTTTTCAAGCCCATCTTTTCCGTTTAGTCACGGAAAATGCTCCAAAATGCACGTTTTCCGAGAAATTCTTATATATATATATAGGTAATTGCGAAACTCGCTCCGCGTGATCTACGCCAAAGTCAAAGAAAAGGAAACGAAGGAGGAGATCCTTCATGGAATGACAAGTATTATCAGACCTAAATCTTATGATTAAATTTCTTGCAGCTATTGTAAATCACAGAGAGTCCGTCGTTTATTATGGGGGTAAATGGGAAAAAGGTTGAACAAAGGTTGAACACGGCACAAAAACGGACGTAAAAAGGGCCTTCAGAACTGCCTTCGCAGGGACAAAAAAAGAACCGGAAACGCCGATAAATACGGCATTTCCGGTTGCCCCTGCCAAGTAGTCGAGGCGACGGGATTCGAACCCACGACCTCTGCGTCCCGAACGCAGCGCTCTACCAAACTGAGCCACGCCTCGTAATAAGCAAAAACTATGATACCTAATATGAGAATGAAAGTCAAGTACTATTTTCTTATTGAGCCCTGCTGCATTCTGCGGGGCTTTTTAAAACGTAACATATTTGTCTAATATACGTAGTATAATGTGAATATCGGTTCACACCGCGAGCCTTAACAGGCAGCCGGAGTTTTGTTTTCAGTTAATGGAAGGAATTTACAACATGAAAATATGGATAGCCCGCCACGGGCAGACGGATCTCAATTACGCCAAGAGAATGCAGGGACGGACGGATGCACCGCTCAACAAAAAGGGAATCGCGCAGGCGAAGCGATCTCGCCAAAATATCGGCGACGTCCATTTTGACGCCGTCTATTCAAGTCCCCTTCAGCGCGCAAAACTTACAGGTTCTATTATAGGGAATGTCGATATCAGCGAGGTCATCGTGGATGACCGTCTGATCGAGACGGATTTTGGCAGGTATGAGAAGAGCAAGTATTATCTGATGGGGCTTCCTATGATCGGCTATTGGCTGTTCCCGAAGATTTTCCCGGTGCCCGCCACGGTGGAGAGCATTGACTCGATGAAAGAGCGCGCGTCCTCGTTCCTGCGGGAGCTTGAGACGCACGATTACGAGAACGTGCTGGTCGCCTGCCACGGCGGGATCATGCGCGCGCTGTGCGGCTATCTGGATGAGGCGCCGGACGGGCTTCGCTGGGAGCGCGCGAAGAACTGCGAGATCCGCGTGTATGAGTACAAGGACGGGAAGCACAGATTTGTAAAATCCTACAGCCTCGAGAAGTAAGACGATGCCTTGCAGGGCGGCGCCCGCGGTTACACCATCAGTTGAATTATAAAAGGAGGGATCAGTGGTAATGTATACTTACGAAAACTATCTGGGTGAGCGAGACTCGATCACAATGGAGAAAGCTGCCGAGATCTACGCAAGGATCTGCAGCGCCGTTGATCCGGAAAACGAGGACGATAGGGAGATCCTGGGCGATTTTCTGAAGGCCGCAGCCAAATATGCCGGCATACGGGCAGGGTGGAATCTACTGTCGCGGGAGGAGAAGATGGAAACGGATGCAAACCGGACGGCCTGCCACAACGGGGTGATCCTGCATCTCAATATTTTGGCCCGCTATCTGGCGTCCAAGGGGGAGAACACATCCTGGCGCGAAGAGCTGGGCGATGAGAAGGAACACCGGAAGAAGATCGGAGATTTCGCTTGCTACGTGACTTGCATCGAGGGGCTTAACGCCCGCTGAGGAAAGGGGGCAGAAACGGAGACAAAGAGAACCGGCAGGGATACGGGATCTGTGAGCAGTGGTTTTATAGTCAGGTCGGTCCGCACTGGGGAATGCTATTGCGGAAAGTGCGGCAAAAGATTGATCGATGACAGTTACAACCGGAGCAGGCCTGCGACGCCGTACTGGGGCGGCTGAAGAGCATCTATGCCTACAATCCGGCATTTCTGCAGATCGATGAATACACGGAGTCCATGATAGAGTTCTACCTGTGCGCGGCCATTGACCGCGTGCCCATGAGATACGGAGTGGAAGGGATCGAGATTACCCGCGACATTAGGATACGGGAGGGGTTCGCTAAAGCGGTCAGCTCGAAGGCGTACCGGGATCTGGCGACTTGCTTTACGCAGGAAGATGAAGAACGTTATGCGGACGATCCGTTTGTTGTGACAATTCCCACAGAGTGTGAAGATCTGTTTATAGAGAGCAGTAACATGCACAACTGCGTGAGAATCTATGTCGGCAGAGTTTCCGACAAAAGCACCAGAATCTATTTCCTGCGAAAAAAGGACAACCCGGACAAGAGTTACGGCACGCTGGAGGTGTCGGACGACGGAAAGGAGCTCTTTCAGGCCAAGGCTTTTGCCAACGAGAGGCTTCCTATGTTCGCGCAGAGGTTCATTGTCAAGTGGTGCCGGGCCAAGGGGATTCGGATCAACACCTGGGATATTTCGAACCAGGCGCAGAAAGGGGCGTGATGAATTGGTGCCGGCAGAGGGAGCTCTTCCGGCACTTGATAGCCTGACATAAAACAAGGGTCTGTCGCATTGCGACAGACCCTTGTTGCATACAGAAACTCAGCCCGCATTGCGAGCCTTGAATCAGAAGGTATAGAAAGTCCCACAGTAGGGACACTTGGTAGTCTCCCCCTTGATGCCGCTCAAAGTAGCGCCGCAGGAAGGACACTTGCAGGAAACAGGCCGGTTCGACTTAATGCCAAAGAGACCCTGGATCTTCTCGATGGGTTCGGCCATGGACTCCGCCAAGGCAGCTGCTTCCTGCAGCATCTCCAGGTCAGATTTCTTCTGAATGGGAGTGCCGGTCACGACGGAGACGATGTTTGCCACCCAGTCATCGATATCGCTCTCCCACTCAAACTGGAAGCTCTCCAGGCCGGAATTAAAATAGACGTCGAGAGTGTAGATCATATGAGCCGGGTTGCTTTTTCTGACCTGGGGCTTTCCGTCCACCATCTTGATATCCGCCAGCGGGAAATATTTGGTTTCTTCTGTTTTACCGAACAAATTCTTCCGAAGAAGGATGAGATTCTTCGTAGTCAGGATCAGCTCGCCGTTGTTGAACATGGAGGAGAAGGGACTTCCGCTTCCATAGCCGATCTTGCCGACTCTCAGTACTACTGCCTCGTCGGGGCCGAGTTTGAATTCTTCTGCCATATATTGCCTCCGTTATACGTTTCTTAAATCGTTGCATTACTTAATAATAGTTATTATACAACAACCGTGTCCAATTGTGCCCGAATTTGCCGCACGGATGTCATTTGTCATTCGAACGGATTTTAGTATACTGGAAGAAGGAGCGTTAGCTTGCTATTCCCATTGTAGGAGGACATCCGTGATGAAGATTAATACAAGGCTTCTGGCAGGCATTGCCGCAGCGGGACTGGGGCTTTCCTCAATCCTGTCTGTGAATGCGGCGGCGGGACAGACCCCGGCCGCACAGCGTTTAGACAACTTGGAACAGAAGCCGGCCGCACAAAATATAAATAAACAGGAACAGTCCCGCCTTTTCGCGCAGGCTATGGATGAAATGCTGTCTGGCGGAAGATTCAGCGAGGGCGAAGCGATCGCAGTGGTCAGAGGGAGCGATGCGCCTGCGGGATTCGGCAAAGCGGAACTTGTGCTGAATCTGGGGGCGGACTCGGTAAAAGAGGCCATTGAAACAGAAAAGAAGAACGGATCGCCGGCGGCGCAGCTGGCACAGCTGCGACTGGTGGAAGAAGAGGGAGACGCGGCGGGCAACAATCTGGGAAATGATTTCTCCGTTTGGAAGGTCAGCAACGCAGAAAAGACGGCCCGGGATTTTCTCGAGGAACTCTACGCAGACTCGGATGTGATCTATGCAGAACCGAATTATCTGGCATATGCGGCAGAAGAAACCGAGGACACGGAGGCCGGGGAACCGGAAACTGCGGAGGAGACCGAAGCCGGGGAGCCGGGGCAGAAGCCGTCTCATCCGCAGGAAGAAGTTCCTTCTCTCGCGGATCTCAGCGTGATGCAGTGGGATCTTGCGGGTACTTCGGGCACCTATACAACGCCGCTGTCTCCGGAAGGCGGGTACAGTCTCGGCGTTCCCGGATGGAAAGAGGGACACAGGGATGTGAACGCGCCGGCGAACTCTTCCGGAACCATCTGTGTCATGGACTCGGGAATCGATACCGATCACCCGGATCTGCAGGGCGTGCTTTACGAGTTTACGCCGGAGCAGCAGGCCAAGTACGGATGCGGCAAGTACGGCTACAATGCCAGCGGCGACGGGAGACCGCTCTCCGAGCAAAAAGCGGTGACCTCCCACGGGACGCATGTGGCGGGCATCATCGCCGCAAACTGGGACGGCAAAGGCGTGTCCGGTATTGCGCACGGTGCCAGGATCTTTTCGGTGAATGTTTTTGGCGGCAATGGGAATATACAGGAGACGGCGGCCGTATTGAAAGGCTTTCAGTTCCTCATCGATTGTGCGCAGGAGGTAAATCTCAAGGCGGTCAACTGTTCCTGGGGGACGGTGCAGCCGCAGTTCGTCTTCAGCGCCGCGATCGAGGAACTGGGAAAAAAGGGCGTCAACACGGTGATCGCGTCGGGTAACCGATATTTGGACCTGGATGAGTCCATCGACCTGGGAAGCCAGTCGCGCAGCGAATATGCGGTCGTCGTAAACGCTTCCCAAGGTGGCGGCGGGATGACGGATTTCTCCTGCTGGGGACAGGACAGCACGGATGTCTTTGCGCCGGGTGGGGCGATCCTCTCGACGGTGCCGCAGACCATTCTGATCGGAGAAAGCCAAAATATAGACGCCTATATCGACAACAGGCGTTTCTACCCCGAGGCCTCCTCGGAGAAGAGCCTTCTGTCCGGAATAGAGAGGTTTGATACGGATGCGCCGGGCGTGCTATTTTTTGACGCAAATCCGGCGATCGATGAGAATGCACATCGAATCGGGGAAATCAGCAGGAACAGCGGATTCGACGACAAGCGCTCGATGGCGCTCAGGTTGGGGACGCTTCGCAAAGAGCAGCAGAAGGAGCACGGCGGCTTCAGCGCGGTCAACGGGTACGCATACATGGCGATTCCGGTCGCGTCCGCGCAGGATGTGCGCTGGATCAGCGTCAAAACAGCGATGAGCGACGCCTATAAACCTCACGGGGGGATCGATTCGATCACTTGCAGAGACAAGGACGGGAATCCCGTCGAGATCGACTGCGCCTGCTCTCCGGCGCTCAAGAAGGGGCTGGAGACTGGGGCGTTCTATACTTTTTACCAGTGCCAGTGGTCGGCGCTGAGCTTCAATGTGCAGGGGTATCTGGAGGCCTCCAATGAAGCGCACGCGCGGCTCGCGCGGGACATGACGGAGGAGGAGAGGAGAGAACTTTCCTATAGCGGATTTGGGGAATACAGGGATCCCGGCGTCGTAGAGGGAGTCTATGAGTGGGAGAACGGCGATCAGAAGTATGTGATCGCGAGGATCGGGATCGGCAGGCTCACCGGAGACGCGAGGCAGACAGAAGTTACCGATGAGACGGCGCTTTATATCGACAATGTGGCCGCCGGAGGAGATGAAGCGTTTACGGGAAGCTACGCGTTTCTGTCCGGGACTTCGATGGCGGCGCCCGCTGTCACGGGCGCGCTCGCGGTGATCGCCGCGAAGGAGCCTGAGAGTGCCTCGCTGAGCGAGGAGGAGCTGGCGGAGGCGGCGCGCGCACGCGCGGCGCGGCTTATGGCTTGCGTCGACTACGACGAGGCGCTGGCGCCGCTGTGCCGCACGGGCGGCCGGGTCAACCTGCACGAGAAGACGGAGTTTACCGTAAAGGCGCCGCTCATTTCGAAGGCGACGGCGCAGCAGGACGGGACAATGATGGAACTGATGGTCGAAGGTTGGTATTTTGGCACGCAAGGGCGGGTCGCTGTCGACGACAGGGAGATCGAGGCACTTGCCTGGGAAGACGGAAAGGTGCGGGTAAATATCAGCGGCATTCCCAACGGGTCCCACGTGGTGAAGGTGACCAACGCGGACGGGGCTGTGTCGCGGGCGGTCTTTAGTGTGTCCGCAGAATCTTCGGAGGGGCGCAGGCTCTTTGAGAGCGAGCACAGCCTGCCTCTTCGCGAGCCCGCTTTTGTCGAGAGCAATTGTGACCGGATTTACGGCTCGATCGCGGCCTGCGGCGGGAAAATCTATGCGTTCGGCGTTTCGGCCAAGTACAGGATGCCGCAGGGATTGTGGGCTTACGATGTCAAGGAAGATGAGTGGTCCCACGTTGCCCTGCCGGAAGAATTCGACTGGAATTCTTCGTACGGCGAAAACCAGCTCGCCGCGGTGAGGGACAGGCTCTATCTGTATGGACAGAGGGCCGTGAAGGGCGAAGACGGATCGATCATGACCAAGGCCTGCCTGTGGCGCTATGAGCCCTACGGCGATTTCTGGGAAAAGCTGAATGTCGAGATGCCTTTTGCCAGCGCGGGGATTGTGGCCCTCGGGGACACTCTTTTCGCGATAGATGGCTATTATGTGGAGCCGGAAGATGGGGGCGAAGCGGGCGTCGATGAGGCGGCTGCGGAAGAGACGGCCGAGGAAGAGCCGCAGGGCGGCCTTGAGGAAGAGTCGGCCGAGGATGAGTTGGGCGCAGAAGAGCCGGTCGTGGATGAAGCGGCCGAGGAAGAGCAGGCCGCAGAAGAGCCGACCGGGGATGAAACGGATGAAGGTGAGCCGCAGGACGGTCTTGAGGAAGAGTCGGACGAAGATGAGCCGAGGGAGAATATGAAATTCTATAAGATCGATCCCTCAAGTCCCAGAGGGACTCCGGTGGATTCGGATTTTGCCTCCATATTCGACACAACCTGCGGAAAATTTGCGGCGACCGGGGACAAAATATACCTCTATCTGCAATTTAACTTTGATGCCGAGGAAGAGGTACATACAAATAATACGATTAAAGGAAAACTTCTGCGGGCTACATACGATGAGGCACAAAACCGATTTGTGACGGAAGATCTCACGGATGAACTGGAGAAGGCGCTCGGACCGGACCTGCGAACTGTTTATGATAAGCAGAATCCGGGCGACGAGCCCGCGGAGCACTTTGCGATCGCGGGACTCGGGGACGGCCTTGCAATCATTGGCTCAGGAACACCGGGCGCGGACGTGCATATCCTCTATGACGATGAGAAGGAAGCAGTGCTCTATGAGCGAGCTTCTTCCTACCACAAGGCATTTGACCCGGTCGCGGCGTACAATGGCGATGAGCTTTATGTCATTGGTTACAACACGACGGAGCCGGATGTGATGTACTTCCGGTCCGATCCGGTGAAGGCGAGGGCGCAGGCGCCGGCTGCTCCGGAAGAGGCGGCGAGCCGCTCGCGGTATATGGGAATTGTGACGATCGCGTTGATTGCGGGAGTTGTGGTTGTGCTTGCTGTGGGGAAGAGGAAAAGGTGAAGCCGGGCTGCGGCGTGAAATGTGCGGAGTGAAGTGTACGGTGTGAAAGGAATTATATGGGTAAAACACTGTTAAATAATGAATTGAATCTATCTTTTCCGGAAGGATTTAAAGTACTGACGGGGGATGAACTTAAGAACTATCAATATTTTGAAGAGGCGCCCGGATTCTGCATCCGCGATGAAGAGCGGCATATCATGATCGCCATCTCGTGGAGACAGGCCAATCCATTTGTGGCTATGCTGGCCGGGACGGCAGACATTGCCAGGAATATGGAAGCCAAGATCCGGAAGCCGATGAGCCGGTATGGGTACAAGCTGGAAGGCTTTATGAACAGGCAGATCGGCGGGAAGAGCGCCGACGGGTACAGATATACTTACAGTGTGCAGGACATCGGAATGTTGGGAGAAAGCCTGTCGGTAAAGAGCGGCAGTAATTTCTACTATATTCACTGCTATCTGAGGGAAGCGCTGCGGGAGGAGAGTCTGCGGGTGCTGGATGAGATCTTCGGTGCTGTGACCTGGGAGGGGTGAAAAACAAACCGATTTAAGGGTAATAATGAATCAAAAGGGGATTTCGCGAATATGCGAAGTCCCCTTTTAAATTTGAGATAATTGCTGTTCGTCGGTGTCCTGGGCTGCCTTGGGCCGGGTATAAGCTGAGGCCCCCCTACGGAATGGGAAAAGCTTGTTATTCGTCGGTGTCCCCTTGCCCGGGGCAAGCCGTAACAAGCTAAGAACAGCCCTACGGAATGGACAAAGTTTGCTATTCGTCGGTGTCCCCCGGCTGTGACAAGCCGGCACAAACTAAACACGCCCCTACGAAATGGACAAAGTTTGCTGCTCGTCGGTCACCCCTGGCCCGTGACAAGCCGGAACAAGCCAATCACCCTCCGACGATATGGAAAAAATTTGCTGCTCGTCGGTGTCCCCTGGTCGGAGACAAGCCGGCACAGGCCAACCACCCTCCAACGATATAGAAAAAATTTACTGCTCGTCGGTGTCTCTGGCTGAAGACAAGCCGGCACAAGCCGATCACCCTCCGACGATATGGAAAAAATTTGCTATTCGTCGGTGTCCCTGGGCTGCCTCAAGCCGGCACAAGGCAACCACCCCCCGACGGTATAGTGATATTTTGGCAATCGTCGGTCACTCATAGCGCCACCGCAACGCCACACCGCCGTTCACCGCCTCCACCCGCAAATATCCACAAAAAAGGCTCCCGGCCGAAGCCGGGAACCAAAAGAGATCATATTCAATCCTTGTCACAGTCCAGAATG
This sequence comes from Lachnospiraceae bacterium, assembly GCA_045546175.1. Taxonomy (GTDB): domain Bacteria; phylum Bacillota; class Clostridia; order Lachnospirales; family Lachnospiraceae; genus CAG-791. Next base: position 15,093 of record JAZQCI010000082.1, read on the forward strand.
TGTCAGAAAATACGTCCCCGTGAAACAAATTACCTTCTGCTCTTGTCGTACGGGATACCTTCCGCCTTGGGGGCCCTGGAATTCTTGGAAGTGAGTGCCAGGACGATCAGGGAGATCAGGTAGGGCATCATGTTGTAGATGGAGCCCGGGATCTTCAGGGCTGCCAGGAACGGGAAGCCGCTGTAGACGTTGGACAGCGCGCGGAAGAATCCGAACAGAAGCGCTGCGCCCGCGATGTTGAGGGGCTTCCACTGACCGAAGATCATAACCGCCAGAGCCAGGAAACCGAAGCCGGCGACGCCGGTCTCGAACTTCCACTCGGAGACGCCCGCCGTGATGTAGACGATGCCGCCCAGGCCGCCGAGGATACCGGAGATCAGGACGCCCGCCCAGCGCATCTTTGCGACGCTGATACCGACGGAATCCGCTGCCGCCGGGTGCTCGCCGCAAGCCATGAGGCGAAGGCCGAAACGTGTCTTGTACAGGATAAAGTGGGAGGCGAAGAGCAGGATCACGGCGACAAGCATGAACCAGTTGAACTGGAAGCTGCCGACGTTGACGATCAGTGCTTTTTTCGCCTGCACGTACTGGACCGTGGAGGAGACGTTGTCGGGATTCTCCGCGACGTTGATGGACTTAACGATTACCGTTGCGAGAGCAGCGGCGAGCATGTTCATGGCAGTGCCGACCAGTGTCTGGTCTGCGCTGAAATTAATGCCCGCGACGCCCAGAAGGGTCGAGTAAATGAGGCCCATGAGCATGGAGGCCAGGATTACCAGCAGGACGATCACGAAAGCGGAAGTGCCTGCCGGGAGATATTTCATAACCAGAGCGCCGCCAAGGGCACCCATGACCATGATGCCTTCCAGGCCCAGGTTGATGACGCCCGAGTGTTCGGAGAAGCAGCCGCCGAGTGCGACCAGCATCAGAACAGATGCAAACAGCAGTGTGTACTGAATAAGCAGGATCATTTCTCGTCGCCTCCCTTCTTGCTGCCGTCCGCAGAGGCCGGCGTCTCAGTCTTGCCCGCAGCAGGCGTCTCAATCGGAACGTCGTTGCTGTTGGCAGTGTTTTTACTGCGCTTTGCGATCTGCGTATTGATGAAATACCGGAAGAACGCAACGAAGCCGCAGAGGTAAATGATGATCGCGGAGATCAGATCGGAGATCTGCGCCGGATAAACTGCTTTGTCCAGATAGGAACCGCCGCTCGTAATGTGCTGGATGAAGTACGAGGAGAAGATGGTTCCGATCGGGTGCAGGCCGCCCAGGAAGGTGGCCGCGATGCCGTTGAAGCCCATGCCGGGAACGGAGGACTGTGTGACGCTCCACTGCTCGAAGCCCGACAGGAAGAGGAACGAAGCTCCCAGGCCTGCCAGGGCGCCGCCGATGGCCAGTGTCAAAATAGTGTTGGTCTTCTCTTTCATTCCGCTGTACTTGGCGGCTTCTTTGTTGAGTCCGGTGGCCCTGAGTTCATAGCCGAACACGGTCTTATTGAGAACGACCCAGATCAGCACTGCGATCAGGACGGAAAGCGGGATCGCGATCGTGACGTATTTGTTGTTGCCGAAGATGGCGCCGAGTCCCATTGTGGGAAGGAGCGCGGAAGGGTTTTCCGACGACAGTGCCAGTGTGTAAGGGCTCGCGGTCTCCTTGACCGGGGTGAGCGCCATATTGACGGTGTAGAGGCCAATCCAGTTGAGCATGATGCCCGAGATGACCTCATTGACGTTTCGGTAAGCCTTGAGAACGCCTACAGCCGCGCCGAAGACGGCACCTGCGACCATGGAGAGGAGCAGGCATACCGGCCAGGGCATCTTCCATACCAGGGCGGCATAGAGGCAGAGACCTGCGCCGGCCACATACTGTCCGGCCGCGCCGATATTGAACAGACCTGCGGAATAGCAGAACTGAACGGAGAGGGCGCACATCAGGAGAGGCGCTGTTTTGACAAGGGTGTTGCCAAAATATTTCATGGCCGCCTTGCCGCTTCCATAGGTGAGGAAGTTCTTGAGGATCGTGATAATGCCTTTCGTCGCCTGCGCGGGATTGATGATGAGCAGGACGATGTAGCCAATCAGAAGTCCCGCGACGATGCAGACAAGCGAGGCGAGGAGCGTCTGAAAGCTCTGATTGCTCAGAAGCGATTTGTTGTTCTTTTTCATGCCGTGTGTCCCTCCTTCCTTGCGCCTGCCATGTACAGACCGAGTTCTTCACGGGTGGTCTTGGCCGGGTCGAACTCGCCGACGATCTCGCCCTCGTACATTACAAGGATGCGGTCCGGGACGCCCAGGACCTCCTCGAGCTCGAGGGATACCAGAAGGACGGCCTTGCCGGCGTCTCTCTGGGCGATCAGCTGTCTGTGAATATACTCGATCGCACCTACGTCAAGTCCGCGGGTGGGCTGAACCGCGATCAGAAGTTCGGGGTTCTTCTCCAGCTCACGGGCGATGATGGCCTTTTGCTGGTTGCCGCCGGACATGGAGCGGACGATTGTGACCGGGCCTTCGCCGCTTCGGACGTCGAACTGGTCGATCAGCTTCTCGGAGAAAGAGCGGATCTCGGGCTTTTTCAAAAAGCCTGCGGAGTTACTGAAATCAGGAGAGAAATATCTCTGCAGGACCATGTTGTATTCCAGGGAATAGTCCAGGACCAGGCCGTGTTTGTGGCGGTCCTCCGGGATGTGGCTCATGCCGCTGGTGGAGCGCTCGCGGATGGAGCAGTTTGTGATGTCTTTTCCCTTGAGCGTGATCTTGCCGCCGGCAAGCGGTTCAAGGCCGGAGAGGCCGTAGACCAGCTCGGACTGGCCGTTTCCGTCGATTCCGGCGATGCAGACGATCTCGCCCGCGCGAACGGTGAAGCTCACATTGTTGACGGCCATCTTGGAGCCCCTCTTGGAGGCGACGGACATGTTCTCCACGCGCAGGACTTCTTCGCCGGGGTGGGCGGGCGTCTTGTCTACCTTGAGGCTGACGTCGCGGCCGACCATCATGCGGCTCAGCTCTTCCTGGGAGGTGTCCTTGATGTTGACCGTTCCGATGTATTTGCCGCGGCGAAGTACGCTGCAGCGGTCCGCAACAGTCATGATCTCATTGAGCTTGTGGGAGATGAACAGGATCGATTTGCCTTCTTTTGAGAGGTTCTTCATGATCACCATGAGGTCGTCGATCTCGGCGGGCGTCAGCACGGCGGTGGGCTCGTCGAAGATGAGGATCTGGTTGTCTCTGTAGAGCATCTTGAGGATCTCGGTGCGCTGCTGCATACCGACGGTGATATCCTCTATTTTGGCGTCCAGGTCGACCTTGAGGCCGTACTTCTCGGAGAGCTCCGTTACTTTCTTACGGGCTTCTTCTTTCTGCAGGACGCCGTATTTGGTGGTCTCGGCGCCGAGAATGATGTTGTCGAGAACGGTGAAGCACTGCACGAGCATGAAGTGCTGGTGGACCATTCCGATGCCCAGGTCGTTGGCGTCGTTGGGATTGTTGATCTTTACCTCCTTGCCGTCCTTCTTGATGACGCCCTCTTCGGGCTGGTACATGCCGAACAGCACGGACATCAGTGTAGACTTTCCTGCGCCGTTTTCCCCGAGCAGCGCGTGGATCTCGCCCTTCCTCAATTGCAGAGTGATATTGTCATTTGCAATGATTCCGGGAAATCTCTTTGTGATGTTCAGCATCTCAATTGCGTATTCAGACAAGATGGATTCCCCCCTTCTTCTCGGGAGTTTTACTCCCGGTATGATTTGCTGTCATAGCGGTCTTGTGTTTCACACAAAACATTACTTTTATTTTAACAAGTTACAAAAAGAAAGGGAACAACATTTATTGTTGTTCCCTTAAATGATTATCGCCGATTATTGTCGGGGAAGTCCCCCTTGTGACGAATCAGTCGGTGCCTTATTCCGGCGTTGGTTACTTGATGTTGCCGAGGAATGTGACAGCGACAGTGTCAGCTGCGGGCTCTGCTGCGGATGCATCGACAGTGACCTTGACGCTTCCGTCTGCCAGAGACTTGACAAGTGCCTTGTAGTCATCCTGTGTGAAGCCGTCGTTCCAAACGGTGGACTCCATAGGAAGCTGCACATAGTTGAGAGTCGGATCGTCGCCGGAGACCATGCCCAGAGACTGGATCTGTCCCTTGTACTCATCCCACTTGCCGTCCTTGATGGCGGTGAGCAGAGTGTTGACGGTTGCGCCAAGACCCTTCATTGCGCTGGTGATGGTCATGCCTTCGCCGTACTGGCCGTCTACGAGAGCCTTCTGGTCGACGTCGACGCCGATGAACTTGCCGCCTTCTTTGCCGGCTGCTTCAGCTGCGGAAGTGTAGATACCGCCGCCGCATGCGAAGACGACCTCTGTGCCGCCCTTGTACCATGTGTCCATAGCTGCTGTGATATCAGCGTCGCCGTAGAACTGGTTGCCGTATGCGTAGTTGATGGTTACGTCTGTGAGACCAAGTTCCTTAGCTGCGTCGTTGGCGCCTGCCACGAAGCCGTAGCCGTAACGGATAACTGCGGGAACAGCCATGCCGCCGAGGAAGCCGAGCTTCTTATAGCCCATCTTGACAGCTGCGACACCTGCCATGTAGCCGGAAATCTCTTCCTGGTAAACTGCGCTGTACACGTTCTCCTGAGAGTAGGTGTCTGTGCCCGCTGCGGTGCACAGGTCATACTCGGAAACGTCCAGAGCTACGAACTTAACTTCCGGATAAGTCTCGGCAGCTGCTACGATCGCCTCTGCGAAAGCATAGCCGGGAAGTACCAGAACGTTGTAGCCGTCTGCAACGGCCTTGTCGATCATGGCTTCACGCTCTGCGGTGGAGTCGCCTTCGGGCTTGTAGTATGTGAAGTCGATTCCGTTGGCCTCTGTGAAAGCCTTGCATGCCTCATAAGTGGTCTGGTTGAAAGACTGGTCGGTGATATCGCCGTAGTCTGTTACCATAGCGACCTTCATGTCGCTTGCTGCTGCCGCGTCGCCCGCTTCCTCGGTCTGCGCGCTCTCAGCCGGTGCGCTGTCAGTGCTCGTGGAAGTGGAGCCGCCGCAAGCCAGGAGCGATACTGCTGTTACTGCTGCTACAAGAACAGCTAACAATCTCTTCTTCATTAACGAATCCTCCTTTATCCAAACATGGATGCGAACTTTGAAAAAGCTACTATTCTATTATAGTTGCAAATTCTGGAAATGTCGATATATAACCACCCGTGAGTTCTGTACAATACATCAGTTATTTTGCTACAATTATAAATATTCAGCACCCCGGAAAAAAGATCAAAATAAGGGCCGGGGAGCTCGCTCATCGGAACGTCTTTGATCTTTTTTTCGGGGCGGACAAGGCAGATAAGGGGTGACAGAGATGGGAATCGTGGTGATCGGAGCGGCCTTTGTGGATGTCAAGGGATATCCCCTCGCGCAGTATATTCCGGGCGGCCGCAACGTAGGGCGCGTGATGCAGGTGCATGGAGGCGTGGGCCGAAATGTCGTGGAAGATATCGCCAATGTGGAATTGCGGCCCACATTTGTGAGTGTGGTGGATGATACGGGCCTTAGCGACGACGTCGTGAGAAACCTGATCCGCCATAAGGTGGAGATCCGCTATGTGGCGCGAAGCCCGGAGGGGCTCGGCACCTGGCTGGCGATCTTTGACAACGACGGGGACGTGATCGCGTCGATCTCCAGGAGGCCGGACCTGACCGTCATCGGGGAGATCCTCGATGAGCACGGGGACGAGATCTTCAGCGAGGCGGACAGTATCGTCGTAGAATTTGATATCGAGCAGCCGATCCTCAAGAGAGTGCTGGATCTCGCCGAGAAGCACGGGAAAGAAGTCTATACCGTGATCTCCAACATGGGCATTGCCATGAAGCGGCGCGATCTTCTGCAGAGAACTTCGGTGCTCGTCTGCAACGAGCAGGAGGCGGGGATGCTCTTCGCCGAGGACTATACGGGTATTTCGCCCCAGGATCTGGCGCAGATCATAGTCCGCAGGGCGCGGCTCTCGGGAATCCCCCGGATCGTCGTGACGCTCGGAAGCCGGGGAGCCGTTTACGCGGACAGTGAAGGCGAAGCGGGAGTCTGTCCGGCCCTTCGAGTGGATGTCGTGGATACGACGGGAGCGGGCGACGCCTTTTTTGCCGGGGTGGCGATCGGCCTCACCTACGGGAAGACGCTGGGCGATTCCTGTGTGATCGGAACGCGCCTTGCGGCTTCGGTGATCGCCTCGAGAGAAAACGTCTGCCCCAGATTCAGGCCGGAGGAATTCGGAATCGAATCACCTGCGGGAAACAGCAATAACAGACAGGAGGGTAACAGCAAATGAAAGACCAGAAAAACCGCATGGTCAACGAGAGGGACTTCAGGCAGGATCCCAATTACGTGGCGCCGGACAAGGAGAAGGAGAAACTGATCTTACAGCTTGGGACTATGATCACGGACCGCTACCTTGTCAAATATTCAAGGACCATGAAAACGGATGATCCGGAGTACTGGGCGCTCGACGAGGTTCTCACGAAGGAGGAGGCGAAGTTCCTCCTGAGCTTCAAGAAGACCCGCGTGCCTTACGACATCGAAGATCTCGCGAAGATGAATAAGATGTCTTACGAGAAGACGAAGAAGATGGTGGACCACCTGGTGTGGGTGGGCCTCATCGAGATGACCCGCGAGAACCCGGATCACCACAAGCAGTACAATGTGCCGATCTTCGTGCCCGGCTCCGCGGAGTTCATGATGATGAACGACGAGCTGACGGCGCAGCATCCCAAACTGGCCACCTTCTTTAACCTGATGACTCAGATGCCTCTGGAGAATGTGACGCCCATGATCCCTCCGGGAGGCGCGGGAGTCGGCATGCATGTCATCCCCGTTGAGAAGGCCATCGAGAGCGAGAACATGTCCGCCAGCGTGGAGCACATCTCCCACTGGCTGAGCAAGTACGACAAATACTCTGTCGGACAATGTACCTGCAGAAAGCAGCAGACCATGCGCGGCGAGGGCTCGGGCGAGATCAACGGCGAGTTCTGCATGGGCATGGGCGATATGGCGGAGTACTGCGTCGACAGAGGCATGGGCCGCTATATCTCTTATGAGGAGGCGCTGGAGATCCTGCAGAGGGCGGAGCGCCACGGCTTTGTCCACCAGATCACCAATATCGACGGCAGTGAGAAAATAGTGGCGATCTGCAACTGCGCGCCCGGCGTCTGCAACGCGCTCAGGACCAGCCAGCTCTACAACACGCCCAATATGTCCAGAAGCGCCTATCGGGCACATGTGGACAAGCTCAAGTGCGTCGCCTGCGGAAAGTGCGTGGAAGTATGTCCGGTCGGCGCGGCCAAGCTCGGTCAGAAGCTGTGCACCAAGAAGGGCGAAGTGAAGTATCCGCTCACTCTTTTGCCCGATGAGACGGCGTGGAGTGCGGACCACTGGAATATCCATTACCGCGAAGACGCCAAGATCAACTGCTATGACACCGGCACGGCGCCCTGCAAGACGGCATGTCCCGCGCACCTGGCGGTGCAGGGCTATGTGAAGATGGCCGGAGAAGGCCGCTTCATGGACGCCTTAAAGCTCATCAAGCAGGACAACCCCTTCCCGGCGGTCTGCGGCGCGATCTGCAACAGGCGCTGCGAGGACGCCTGCACGAGAGGCACGGTGGACGATCCCATCGCCATCGACGAGATCAAAAAATTCATCGCCGACCAGGAACTGCACGCCGACAAGCGCTTCATCCCGATCTGCGAGAAGGACGACGGCGGCATGTGGGGACCCGACTACAAGATGGCGGTCATCGGCGCGGGCCCTGCCGGCATGACGGCGGCCTATTACCTGCGTACCCGCGGTTACGACGTCACCGTATTTGAGAAGGAGAGCCGTCCCGGCGGTATGCTGATGAACGGAATTCCGTCCTTCCGTCTGGAAAAGGACGTCATCGAGGCGGAGATCGACGTGCTTCGCGAGATGGGCGTCGAGTTCAAGTGCGGCGTGGAAGTCGGAAAAGATATCACGATCAAGGACCTCAAGAGAGAGGGCTATAAGGCCTTCTATCTGGCCATCGGCCTGCAGGGCGGCCGCAGGACCGGCGTGCCCGGCGAGGACGCGGAAGGCGTCGAGTCCGGCGTCAGCTTCCTGGCGAGGACCAACCAGGATCACACGATCCGTCTGAAGGGCGACGTCGTCGTCATCGGCGGCGGAAACGTGGCCGTGGACGTGGCCCGCATGGCGGCCCGCGTCACGGACGGCAAAGTCACCATGCTCTGTCTGGAGAGCGAAGCGGAGATGCCTGCGGCCCGCGACGAAGTGGAAGAGGCCATCGCGGAAGGCGTCACGGTCATGAACGGCTGGGGTCCCAAGGAGATCCTGACAAAAGACGGCAAGGTGACGGGTATAGTCTTCAGAAAGTGCGTCTCCGTCTTTAATAAGGTTCATGTCTTTGAGCCGAAGTTCATGGAGGACAGCACGATCACCATCGAGTGCTCGAATGTCCTTGAGGCCATCGGCCAGTCCGCGCAGTGGGGTAAGCTTCTTGAAGGTACAAATGTGAAGCGTCACCTTAACGGCACGGTCAAGCACGATCCGCTGACCTTCGAGACCGGCGAGCCCGGCATCTTTGTGGGCGGCGACATCGCGCACGGCGCGCGCTTTGCCATCGACGCGATCGCGGACGGCAAGAAGGCCTGCGAGAGCATGCACCGCTACGTGCATCCCGGACAGTCCCAGACCATCGCCCGCGACAAGCGCGAGTTCATCGAGCTGGACAAAGACAATATCGTCATTGAATCTTTTGACACCGCAAAGAGACAGGTGCCCGGCAGAAAGCCCGGCAATCCGGTCGGCACTTTCGCGGACCTGCGCCTGCCCCTCACGGAAGAGCAGATCAAGACGGAAGCTTCCAGATGCCTTGGCTGCGGCGCCACTGTCGTAGACCTTAATCGCTGCATCGGCTGCGGCCTGTGCACGACGCGCTGCGAATTCGACGCGATCCACCTCAGCAGGGATATTCCCGAGGCTTCCAACATGGTGCGCTGCGAGGACAAGCTGCCCGTGGTGGCAAAATATGCAGCGGCCAGAGAGATGAAGATCATCAAAAAGAAACTGACGGCCCCGAAGGGAAAGAAGAGGCGCTGATTTCGACACCGAGGTCAAAAAACAGGCGTTGATTTCGACACCGAGGTCAAAAATAGGCACTGATTTCGATACACAGATTTCCATACATTGACTGGAAAGACGGAAATTTCCACAGTATTAGGAGGACATTCTTCCATGCTGTGGAAATTTTCCGTATTAAGAGAAAACGGTATTTCGATATAATGAAAACAGGTATAAAAGGCGGACTTCTGATATGGGGGATACATACAGGTGAAGAAGCAGTTTACAGATAACAGAGCCGCAAACATCCTGCTTATTTTGGGGCATAAATCGGGCGTCACTGTCGCATCCGTGGCCCAGAAGCTGGGCGTCAGCGAGCGGACTATAAGAAACGATATCCGTCAGCTCAACGAAGATCTGCGGGGCAGCGCCGTGATCGAGGGCAATCAAGGGCGGTACAGCCTGCGGATTTTTGACCCGGATAAGTACAAGAAAGCATTTGACAAAATATGCAATATCGACGGGGCTTTCGGCACGCCCAGAGGACGCCAGAATTATGTGTTCGGGGAACTCATGCGGGCGGACGCGCCGATCCTCACGGATGAGCTCGCCTATGAGATGAATGTCGGCAGGACTACGCTGATCAGCGACCTCAAGAAACTCAGGGAGGAAATCGAGCCGTATGGCCTGAGCATTGTCGGAAAGACCAGCAAGGGAATGATTCTCCAAGGGAAAGAACTGGATATCCGGACTTATATATTGGAGCAGTGCTTTGACGCTCTGTATGAGGATTACCCTCTGGACCGGGATATCGAGGAACTTGTCAGGTCCGAAATAAAAAAGAAGGGATTTGAGAAGCAGGTGGGAAGACAGTTTGAGCGCTATCTGCTTCTGATGGTCGACCGCTTTCTCACCGGACACTATATCGGAAAGCTCACAGACGCCTACTACAACCTGACTGCCAACGGAGAGTTTTACAATGTGAACAGCCTGATCGACAGGATCGGCGGACTCATGCACGTGGACTTCCCGGTAGAAGAGAAATTATTCGCTTTTTTGCCCATTGCGGGAATGCGCACGCCGGCCGACCTGGGAGCCGTGCAGGAGATGGAGCTCGACGCGACCATCGGACCGCTCTCCGAGAAGATCATGGCGCAGATCAAAGAGGAGCTGGACATTTCCATTGATCCCAAAGATTTTACGGAGGAATTTGCCTACCACCTCATGTTCATGCTCAACCGCCTCCGGTTCAAAATACACCAGCCGAACGCAATTCTGGAAGAATTAAAGACCAAGTATCCCCTGGCTTATGAGATGTCCGGCATTGCAGCTCGTGTCATCGAAAGGGAATACGGGCTGGAGGTGAATCAGGACGAGAGAGGACATCTCGCTTCCTATTTCGGCGTATTTCTGGAAGAAAACAATATCGGACAGCGCAGGCCATTCCGCATTGTGGTGATCTGCGGCACGGGGCGCGTCACGGCGAGGCTGATCAGTGTGCAGCTGAAGCGGATCGTGGACAGCCAGGTGCAGATCAAGACGATGTCGGACACGGCGGCTTCTCCGGAAGTGGTCGAGAACTACGACGTCATCCTGACCACGGTCGACCTGCCGTTCAAGACTGCCAGGCCGGTGATCCGAATTCGCGAGATCTTCGACGAGAAGGAGCTCAAGCAGAAGCTGGAGAAAGCTCGCTATTGGGACAGAGTAGACATCCCGGTTCTGGACGGCAATCAATATATCATGAGCAGCCTCCTGGACGAGAACAAGGTATTCTTTTTCGAAAAAGGACGCTCCTATGAAGACGCGCTGGCGGAAATGACAGAGATCCTTTCGGATGAAGGATACATCGACGAAGGCTTCGGAGAGCGCCTCGCAGAGCGCGAAGCGAAGGGAACGATGGTGTTTGACAATGCGGTCGCGATCCCCCACGGAATCCAGACGGCCAATGACCGCATGCTGCTGGCGATGGGCATCTTCGAAGAAACCGTTCAGCACAAAGGACATGACGTCAGGATCATATTCTTCATGGCGCTGCCGGAGCAGTCGGACGTGGACGACATGCTGATGATCCGTGTCTATGATGAGCTTCTGGAGATATCCAGAAATCGTGAAATGCTGGATGCGATCGCCCGGACGAGGGACTATCAGGAATTGTTGAGGGTATTATATAAGTCGTGATGTGGCTGATTTTGAGACGTGGGTGGCGTCGGAGGTATCTCCGGCGCCACTGTTGTGTTAGGGTGGAAGAATGCAGGACTTGAGCGTCAGAATAGGCATGCCATAGCCCGTTGCCTGAATTCTCTGCATTCTCCATCCCGTCTGAAAGATCTTTATCTGTACAGTCCAATACTGAACACGATTGCAATCAGAATTCTGATCCAGCCGGTAATAAATCTTGAAATTGTGACAGCTGCAATTCCCACCTGTGTAGTCTCCGGCTTAGCCTCTGTCATTCCAAGCCCCACAGGGATAAAGTCGCAGGCACACTGGCAATTGATAGCAAATAGTGCGGGAAGCGCCATCGCGGGAGGAATACTCCCTGCTGCGATCAGCTCACCTATGACTGTGGAAAACATCTGCGCCGCCATTGCACCTGCTCCGAGAATTGCACTAAGGCCGGGAATGGAACAAATGATTCCTAGACCCATAAGGCCGGGAAGGCTTCCTCCCATCGGCTTTATCAGATCGGCCAGGAACTCTGTCAGGCCGGTGCCCTTACAAATTCCTATGAAGAGGGCTGCGAATCCCATGAAAGGAAGGATCATCTCAAGGCAAGTCCTGACAGCTTCTCTGGCAGACTGCTGAAAGAGGCTGATCACCTTACTGACTGTGAGTACCGGCTGCAGAATCTGTTCCAAGGGTCTTGCAGCATTGCATGTTTCCGCCTTCTTCACGTTTGCGACAAAAGTGTCGCTGCCTGTTTCCACCTTCTTCGCGTTCTCGACAAAGGCGTTACTGTCTTCCTCCGCCTCCTCGTCACGAACTGCACCGTCCGCCTCTGCCGCCGCCACACAAGCCGATGTAACAGCAGAGACATACAGATCCGGCGTCATATACTTTGCCAGCGGACCGCTCTTTCCGGTCGCAAGTATGTTGACGGTGGGAATTCCTTTGCCGGGATAGATGCCGCAGCGAAGCGTTCCGCCGCAGTCGATGATGGCCAGCGCCACTTCCTCATCCGGACAGGTCTCAAGGTTTCCGTTAACCGCCGTCATCCCGGAGAGCTCGACAATCCTGGCCAACGGTTCGGGCTCCATGCCGCCGCCCGTCATGTACAGGACTATGTGGCGTTTCTCTGTGGGTGTGACGGCTACAGGGCCTCCGTAGCCGCCGTCTCCCCGCGTGATGGTGATCGCATGATAGCCGGGCTTGCCGCACGAGTTCGCCAATGTCGTCTCCCCTACAGGTTTCTCTGCAGGTCCCGGCGCCACCTTCGCTGCTAATTCTGCCGCTTTCTCTCCTTCCTTTTTTACCCACAGATCCACTTTTCTGTCCAAGCGGATCCCCTGTTTCTTCTCTACGCGCCGGGTGACCAGTTCTGTCACATAGCCGGAAATAAAGTTGGCAAGGAGTCCCGCCGCCATGTAGCGGATCGCAAGAGGAAACAAATCGAGATCTTTTGCCATGACGCCGTTTGCGATTCCCAGCCACAGGAACAGCTCCGCCGGATTTATGTGCTGGAATACGCCGCTGTTGGTGTGGCAGTGGTAGCTCGCTGAGGCAAAATAGGCCGGCTTGCAGCGCTCCGGCAAATATCTTCCCATAGAAATCGCCATTGGGTTTCCAAGGACAATTGCCGACAAAAACGGCAAGAACATATAGCGAAGGATGGCATTGGAGCCGCATTTCGCCGCAAGCCGCTCGACCCTTGCCCGTCCGATCAGGCTGGTTGCCGCATTGAGCATAATAAGGAAGAGAAATAATTCCGGCAAAAGCTCCGTGATCCATGTAACAAGCTGTCCCGCCCCTGATTTGACGATTTCCTGAATACTGTTTATCAAAATCATAAAAACCTCCCTGCCTTCATTATAAAGCAGGGAGAACCGAAATATTTGAGGAAAATGCAGTTTTCCTGTTTGGACTTAAGATTGGCACAAGCTTGGCCAACTCAGACATAATGCTGAACGAGTGCCGGGGAAGGGATCACCTGCGGCACGAAATCAGCACACTCATCTCAAATTAGCCTCACTGCTGAACGAATGCCGCGGAAGAGTGCAACTTCGGCACCAGAACAACAGAGTCGCCACCCCCAGACTCGCCACTACCCCCCAGAGCCGCAAACCGCAGAATTAAGGCAAGTGCACTGCCATCACCACCCCAGACTCAC
>JAZQCI010000083.1:0-21917 GCA_045546175.1 Lachnospiraceae bacterium
TTATAGCATACTCCTAAAAATAAAAATTGCAATAAATACCGTTGTTTTCAGTCTTTTTGGGGTGTGTCAGGGGGACGTATCTACTGCCACATTTTGGACAAAATGTGCCATTAGATACCTCCCCGTGTCACACCCGTGACACAAAACCGGCGCCAGGATCCCCGTGGCTCCGGTTTTATTTAACCACTTCTTATTTCTTTTTCTCACCAAATCCCGGTGCGAAGATCGTCTTATCAATCGCAAATATGATGACCATTGCCACACCGCCGGTCGCGACCGTGGTCACGATGTTGCGGATCGCGTCCGGAATGCCGAAGGCCGCCGTGACGGGGTTCCAGATGCAGGTGAACAGGTTCATGATCAGCATGACGCCAATCGTGCCCAGCGCATGGAAGAAGATCTGCGGTCCCAGAGGTCCTTTGCTGCGAAATGTGACATTTCTCTGCAGCGGGAAGTTGATGCACTCGCCCAAAATGATGGAGGTGTAGTTTGCCAGCGTAAAGGCAAGTCCTCCGTCCGCGAGGCTGTTTCCGATGATGGCCAGCGTAAAGGGAACGCCGAACAGCTGCGTCTTAATGCCGGGCCAAACCCACTCTACGTCTCCCACAATTCCTCTGTAGAATCCGGGCAGGAACGTCAGCAGCAGATATTTGATGAAAGTAACCACATAGCTGAAGATGATAAAGAGACCTCCTTCGCGGATCCACTGCGCCGCTTTGGGGTGCTTCTGCGCGAAGTTGTCCATAAATTCCTTCATAAATTACTTATCTCCCTTCAGTTTCTTCTCATATTTCTTGTTGGCGCTCATATTGGAGAAGTAGCCGCCGATCACCTTGCCGAGTCCACGGAAGAGATGTCCGTTCACGGCGTCCACCATACCTTCGACCATCTTCTTGTCGACCTGGCCGCCGGTCATCTTTCCGATGGCCCTGAAAGGCATGTTGTAGATGAACAGGACGTTCAGGTCGGGTTTTCCGGCCGCGTCCGCTTCCTGTTTCTTCTTCTCCAGCTGCTTGTAGACGAAGCGCGCCAGTCCGCTCTTTGCGTTGACCAGCTGGCAGATCGCGTCGTTCTCGCCCAGCTCGCTCGTCCAGCTGCCGTCCGGGATCGGGCCGCCCAGAAGCTCCGCAAAGGCCTCGTCCGGAATCTCCAGGATCCTGCCTTCTCTGTAAGCGGTCAGCTTCGTCTCGTCGTAAGGGGCGGGAGCCGCTTCGCCGGCCACTTCAAGGCTTCCTTCCAGGCGGATATCTTCCACGCTGCTGCCCACGCTGATCGCGTAAGTGCCGTCCTCGACTGCCCAGCCGTTCTTCTTCACGTTCCAGTAGCGGAAGGTGAAGCGGTCGAACGGGATCGTGACCGTCTTGGACTCACCTGCTGCCAGGAAGACCTTGGCAAAGCCCTTGAGTTCCTTGCGGGCGCGCAGTATTTTGGCGTCCGGAAGGCCCACATAGAGCTGCGCCACTTCCGCGCCGTCGCGGGAGCCGGTGTTCTTGACCGTGAAGGTCACGCCCTTGTCGTTCACCTTGAGATCGGAGTACTCGAAGGTTGTATAGGAGAGGCCGAATCCGAAGGGATAGCGGACCTTCTTATCAAATGTGTCAAAATAGCGATAGCCTACAAACAGCGCTTCCCTGTAATCGGAATTTCTCTGCTTTGCGGGATAGTAAGGGCTGGAAGGCGTCTCCTCATAGATCATGGGATAGGTCTCCGCCAGCTTTCCGGAAGGATTGACGCGTCCGGTGAGGATGTCGAGCATGGCGCCCGCGCCCGCCTGGCCGGTCAGATAGCCGTGCAGGATAGCCTTCAGGGAGTCCTCCCACTCCATCTCGATGGAAGAACCGGCGCTGATCACGCCGACCACGTTGGGATTGACCTTCGCCATGGCGCGCAGGACGTCGATCTGTACCTGCGGAATGTGCATATGCGTGCGGTCGAGGCCTTCGGACTCACTCATCTCGTCCAGGCCGAAGAAGTACAGGACAACATCCGCGCCTTCCGCCGCCTTGACGGCCTCGCTGAGCAGCGCGCTGTCCGCTTCGCCGCTCCTCTTGTATCCGTGGCACATGGCCGTGACCTGCAGATCCGGCTCCGCGCCGATCAGCTCCTCGATCGTCTCCACCTTGGTGGAATTGACCATAGATGAACCAGCTCCCTGATACCTGGGCTGGAAAGCGAAGTCGCCTACTACCGCGACCTTGGTGCCCGCCTTCAGAGGAAGGATACCTCCGCTGTTCTTGAGCAGGATCGCGCACTGGGAAGCCGCTTTTCTGGCCAGCGCGTGGTGCGCCTCCACATCGAACTCCTCGCTGTGCCCCTTGGCCGCCTCGGTCGTCGTCAGCACTGCGTCCAGAAGCTCGTCGACGCGCGCGTCCAGATCTTCCATGGAGAGGCTTCCGTTCTTTACTGCCTCTACCAGCTCCCTCGCACTGCCCAGTCCTGGCGCGGGCATCTCCAGATCGGACCCGGCCTTGACTGCCGTGACATGGTCGTTTGCGCCGCCCCAGTCGGAGACCACAAATCCGTCGTAGCCCCACTCGCCGCGCAGGATCTCCTTGAGCAGATGCATGCTCTCGTTGGCGTACTCGCCGTTGACCTGATTGTAGGACGTCATAAGGGCGCCCGGCTTCGCCTCGTCGATGGCCATCTCGAACCCTGTCAGATAGATCTCGCGCAGTGTCCGCTCGTCTACGACCGCGTTCATCGCCATGCGGCGCTCCTCCTGGGAGTTGACCGCGAAATGCTTGATGCAGGAATAGACGCCCTGGCTCTGGATACCCTTTACATAAGAGGCAGCCATCTTGCCGGCCAGATAGGGATCCTCTGAGAAATATTCAAAATTTCGTCCGCAGAGCGGGCTCCTCTTGATATTCATACCGGGTCCGAGCAAAATATTGACGCCCATCGCCTTGGCCTCTTCGCCCAGCGCGACGCCTACCTCGGTGCCCAGCTCTCTGTCCCAGCTGCCGGCCATGGTGGCCGCCGTCGGGAAGCAGGTCGCCGGAAGAGACGCATTGAGGCCCAGGTGATCGCCCGCGCCCGCCTGTCTCCGAAGTCCGTGAGGGCCGTCCGACATGATCATAGACGGAATATTAAGTCTGGGGATATCTCTGGAGTCCCATTCCCCCTTGCCGCCCAACAGGGCCGCCTTTTCCTCCAAAGTAAGCTGATCAATCAAATTCTGATGCTTCATTGATCCTCCTTCTCATCTGTCCGTGTTGTCTGTTACAAAATCAGCAAATTTATATATCATATATTACCAAAAAAGCCCGACCATGTGCGGTTTCTGGCATAAACCGTACATAGTCAGGCACAAATTGCCGTCTTTTCCGTTTCTGTTCAAGGCTCGCCGCGCCCTGTGCGATCACCATCTGCCAGCGCTCACAGCACCGGATTATGTCTGTCGCTCTGCGTGATCGGTTTGGGAATCAATATTTTGACCGCGAACTGCTCATCTCCCTGCTCATAAGTGATGGATCCACCGTACTTGGCCGCCGCGTAGCGGATGCTTCGCACTCCGTAGCCGTGCATCTTCCGGTCCTCCTTGGTGGTCACCGGCAAGCCGTCCTTCATCGCGATCTCGCCCTCGCAGTAATTGGAGATCTCCGTGTAGACGAACCCTTTCTTCTCGGTCACCAGCATGTGGATCCAACGCCGGCCCCGCTCCTGCACCGTCGCCTCGCACTCGATCGCGTTCTCCAGGGCGTTTCCGAAGATCGTGCAGATGTCCACCACGTGCATGGGGGAGATCAGCGCTCCGTCCGCGACGCACGTGAAGGCGATGCCCAGTGCCCGGATCTGCGCCTCTTTACCTGACAAAATAGCGTCCAGCACAGGATTTCCGGTCTGCCGCTCAGGCCTGTACTCCTCCAGCTGCTCCTCCATCTCCTCGATCGCCTGCATTCTCTTCTCCGGATCCATCTCCGCCTTGAGGCCCGCGATCTGGTGCTTGAGGTCGTGGTACTTGAAATTCACCATGTCGATGGCTTCCCGCGCGTTTCTGTATTTTTCATACTGCGCGTTCAGGATCGTCTGAATCCGCTCCAGTTCCCGCTGCGCCTGGATCCCGATCAGCCTCAGGCGCACCGCGTAGAGCAGCACCAGTCCTCCCAGGTCCACCAGCGAGCGCGTGTTGAACAGGTCGGCGTCAACAGCCTTGCCCTCTGCGAAAATGTTGAGCGCAAATCCCAGGTTACTGATGGCGAAGGTCGCCAGCACGACGATGGCCGGCGGGATCAGGTCCTGCCACTGCACTCTTACCTCCAGCTGCGCCTCGAGAGTCCTCCGCTCGATCCACCCGATCACCGCAAGGATCAGCCCATAGACGAGAGCCATGACCGCCGCGGCGATAACCCGGTTCATCCCGCTGTAAGCCCGATAGCACCCCCGCACGATCTGCCAGCCCACACTGGCCATGAACTCGGCCGCCACAATCGACAGGAGCGTGTAGTAAAGGCAGATATGGTACGGGTAGTCCATACACATTGCCAAAAAAGCGAACATCAGCCCAAAGGCAACCAGCATACAGGGAATCCACAGCAGAAGCGGCACATTGGCCGTCACAACCAGAAAGAAACTCTGCAGGGCAAGAAATGCCGCAGCGATCCCGGCCGTCATGGCCTTGTCGTATTTGCGCGGCATGAAGAAAATAAAGAGCAGGCATGTCGCCCACTCCGCAATAGCTGTATAGATTCTCGGAATATCCGGAAATGTCGTTGCGATCGTATCCATCGTTTCCCCCGGTCAGTCGCCAATCTGTCTGGTGAGCGCGGTCATGAACTCGTTTCTTCTGGCCCGGCTGATCAGGAGCTTTTCTCCCCCGATCTCGCAGCACCCGTCGACAATTCCCTCGACATGCTGCAGGTTGACCAGATAGCACTTGTTGCTCCTGAAAAAGCCTTTGTCCGAGAGAAATTTTTCCGCATCTCCCATCCGCTCCCGCGTCACAAAGTCGCCCTTCTTCGTGTGGTAGATCAGGTTGTGCCCCTCGCTCTCCACGTAGTACAGATCTGTCGTCCTGATCCTGCGCAGTCCGGTCTTTGTGCTGATGGTCAGAACGGATTCCTCTCTGCTCTCCATCCTCGAGACGGCCTTGTCCAGTTTTTTGGCAAAGATGTAGTAGCTCACCGGCTTGAGCACATAGTCCAGCGCATCCACCTCGTAGCCGCGGATCGCGTAGTCATTCCGGTTGGTTATAAATATGATCTGGACCTCCTGGTCCCGCTCCCGGATCTTCTCCGCCGCCGTCATCCCGTCCATGAACTGCATCTGGATATCCATGAGCAGAATATCAAAGCCGCCTTTGTAGTCCTCGACCAGGTCCTCTCCGTCCTGATACTGCGTCACCTTGATCTGGCGCTTTGTCTCCTCGCCATAGCGTCGAACAAATTCTTCCAGTTCCGCGGCATATCTCTCTTCATCTTCCACAATCGCAATATGCAGCATATGTTCTCAATCCCCCCTGAGCACGAGGCTCGCAGAACGGCCCCGTCTTTCTCATTATAGCAGATGGAAGAGATATTTGCTCAGCTTACATGTCCGCAGATGTCTGCTCCGGGGTCTGCTCCGAGGTTTGCCCCGAAGTCTGCTCCGAAGTCTGTTCAAACAGATTCGCCGCCGCCTGTGTCACCATTTCCCTGTACTTGTCGCGAATCGCTTCGGGCGCCACTATTTTCACCTTTCCTTCGAAGGGGAACACCCAGCCGTAGAATGTCGGGCTGTCCGCCACATTCACTTTAGCGCAGAACGTATCCTCCGAAGTCCTCCAGGTCTCCACCTCCTCGCCGAACTGATCGACGATGTACTTCATCATATCATTCTGGCACTCCAGGACCACCTGCACCTCGTCGCCCGCGAACATTCGGAACTGATGCTGCACGTACTCCTCTATATTGAATCCTTCGGGCATGGGAACGGCGTCCTCTTCCAGCATCCCGGTGTTCAGCATGCGGTCTACGCGGAAATTTACGACTTTCTGCCTGGCGTCCGAAAAACCGCACATGTAGTAATGATTGTCGTCCCAGACCAGCGCGTAAGGGCTCACATAATATTTTGCCCCGTCATGGCGAAGCCGCTTGTTCTTGTCCGCGTCGTACTCCACATACTGAAAGCAGATCTTCTTTCCACTGTTGATGGCGTCCGTGATCGCGTCCACGATATAGTAGATCTGATAATTGTCCGCCTTGAGGCGGTCCGCCATATAGAGATGGCGGCTGATTCTCTGTGACTGATGCTTGCTGACGCACCCGACGAGCTTTGCCACCAGAGTGTCGCTCTTCTCCTTGGAGATGAACCGGGAAGAACAGACCGCATCGATCAGCAGCTTGATCTCCGGGATCTCAAAACCGCGGCTCGCCAGGAAAAAGGAGTGCTGCGTGCTCTTGACTGTCACGATATCGAATCCCTCTCCGACCAGGACGTCGATATCATCCTTGACTGTCTTTCTGGACGCATGGGCGTCCTCCGCACTGAAGATCTTCACCAGCTCGGGGGTTGAAACGGGGTGATCCTCGTCCGTGTTTTCAAACAAATATTTCAGCATTCGAAAGAGTCTCTGTTTGTTGCGTATTTTTGTCATGGGAATCTCCAAGTTCATTTTGTCTTTCATCGTTTACTATATTTAATAAATTATATCTGTTATTTTGATAAATTTACATAGCTTTTACAATATATTTCTTCCTTATGACTCCGGAAACGCTAATTATTTCAGTTTTTTCTTTCTCCACCCCGCAAATCCTGACGTAAAAAAAACGGCCTCCCGCCGGGCAATACCCGGGCGGAAGGCCGCTCCCTCTGTGAACTTTTAATGTAATACCAGATACATGATCACGGATACGACTGTGCTTGTGAGACCGATCGCCGCCTCATAGGGGATCAGTTTCATGCGGTCACCGATGGACAGGTTGACCGCGCCGCCCGTGGCGTGGAAGAAGGAGCCGTGGGGCAGAGAGTCCAGAACCGTAGCTCCCGCGTGGATCATTGCTGCCGCCGCCAGCGCCGATACACCGTTGGAAAGCAGTGTGGGGGCGAAAGTCTGCGCTGCCACTGTTGCTCCGGCAGTGGTCGACGCTGTTGCGGCTGCCATCAGTATTCCTGCAAGCGGTGCAAGTACGAATGCGGGCATATTCATTGCTTCCAGGATATTGGTGACGTCATACTGAAGCGCGGAGGCCTTGATGATACCGGCAATCGTGCCTGTACCGATCAGAAGGATCGAGACGCCGATGACCTTGCTCAGGCCGAATTCCATATATTCTACACAGTTTTTCACTTTTCCGGTGGCGATCATGCTGACGAAGCCGCCTACCGGCAGTGCGATCAGCGGATCGATGGCGATGCCTGCGATGGGGCGAAGGGCGAGCATGATGATAACAACAACGGGACCGAGGACGGCTGCTCCGAAACCGGGCAGATTCTTTTCACCGGTACTCTCCATATCGGCGGAAGTGATCTCATCGCCGCTCTTCTTCACCAGCATGGACGCGAGGAAGATGGTCATGACAAGGGCGAAGACCGCGGGGACAGCGTTTCTCATCATGACGGCTGTCAGATCCTGGGAGAACGCCTCGGATACCGCGATGGTGTTAGGGTTGGGGGAAATAATGTTTCCCGCCTTGCCGCCGCCGATCATGGCGACCAGAATGCCGCTCTTGGACAGGCCCGCTCTCTTTCCGATCGCCAGAGCGATGGGCGCCACCGTGATGACGGAGATATCGATAAATACGCCGACTGCGCAGATGATCATGGTCGCAATGGCAATGGCCGCCACGGCTCTCTTTTCTCCGAGCTTTTCAACGATGGTCTCCGCGATCTTCTCCGCCGAGCCTGTCTTGATCAGGGCGCCTGCCAGAATTCCGCTGGTCAGAATACGGAGTACGGATGACATCATGGAACCGGCGCCGCTCACCATCGTGTTTACGGTATTGGCGAGTCCGCCGCCTCCGATCAGGCCGCCGATCAGCGCGCCCAGGATCAGGCTGTAGGCGGGCTGCACCTTCTTAATGATCAGTACGATTGCGATTACAAGTCCGACGATTGCTCCTAATGTTGTGAACTGTGCTTCCATTTTTACCTCCATGTCGAAGCGCCTTGCGCTGAGACACGCGAGGAGAATGTCGCGAAGGCGAATTCTCCGACGCGATCTGCAAGGTTTGTGGCGCTTCGGCACAAACCTTGTGAGTGAAAAATCAGCTCATCAGAGTGATTTTTCACTCTTCCTTTCTGTAATACCGCTTAGTCTTCAAATGGCCTAGATGACTTTTCGTCAAAATCTTCAGCCCTGCAGCCTCATTCCCGCGCGCACCATGCGGAACATGCGGATCGCGCCCTTATAATACAGCTCCTCCGCTTTCTCAAGCGCCTTTGCCAGCGGCATCGGGCCGTCCACGGTCGTCATGATCGAGTCAATGCCGTGCTCATAGATCTGGTTATATCCCTTGCCCAGGCCGCCGCAGAGCGCTGTCACCGGAATATCGTACTTCTTTGCTCTGTCGCCAACGCCCTGCATCACCTTGCCAAAACAGCTCTGCCAGTCCGTTCTTCCCTCGCCGGTCACGACCAGGTCGACGCCCTCCAGGATCTTATCAAAGTCGATCAGGTCCAGGACCGTCTCAATGCCGGACTTCATCTCCGCGTTCAGGAAGATCTTCAGCGCTGCGCCGAGGCCGCCCGCCGCTCCGGTTCCGGGCGTATCGTCGGGATTGATCCCGAACTCTCTGATGATCACGTCGCGGTAGTTGCACATACCCTTCTCCAGGCGCTCCAGGATTTCCGGTGTGCCGCCCTTCTGCTTTCCGAAGGTAAAGGTGGCACCGTCTTTTCCGCAGAGCGGATTCGTGACATCACACATAACGGTGAAATGCGCCTTCTTTGCCTTCTCGTCAAGGCCGCTGACGTCGATATGGGCTACTTTCTCGAGTTCGCTCCCCTTGCCCTCGAGGACATTCCCGTCCGCGTCCAGGAAGCGAACGCCGAGAGCGCTGGCAAATCCCATGCCGCCGTCATTAGTCGCGGAACCGCCAATCGCGATGGAGATGTCCGTGTAACCGGCGTCCAGAGCCGCCTTGACCAGTTCTCCGGTTCCGTAGGTTGTCGTATTGAGAGGATTTCTCAGCTCCTCGGGCACCATGGGAAGTCCGGAGGCCTGGGCCATCTCGAGGACCGCTTCCTTGTCGCTCAGTCTTCCGTAATAGGCCATAACCGTCTCCATCAGCGGTCCGTGGACCTCTTCATAGATCTTCTGGCCTTTTCTGGCGAGGATCACCGCATCCGTTGTGCCCTCTCCGCCATCCGCCACCGGAACTCCGAAAGTCTCGCAGGGTCCGAACACCTCGTGTGCCGCCTTGGTCAGAAGCTCCACCGTCTGCTCGCTGGAAAGTGTTCCCTTAAAAGAATCCGACGCAAATACAAGTTTCATAGTTTACCTCCCTTGTTCTGTTTCTTGTGTTTTTGTACCATTCTCTTTTTGTGCAATTTTGGAAGATATTTGAAATCTACGCTTCACTTTTCCACTGATTATTCTGTTTTTTTCTCTTCTTATGAGTCAATTTTATGGCAAAAAAGAGAATACGGCAATGAACCGCATAATAAAAACGAACGCCCCATCTTGTGTCTTTAGTACAAAACTGGTGTTCGTTTATAATGTACCTTTATGATGTAACTTTCTTTTTCCCGGGAAGCGCCTTTCGCCGGCTCACTGTTTTGCCAGATAGAGATACAGAAGTTCCATAAATCTTCGGTCGTCCGCGCTCTCCAGCGGGTCCGCTCCCAGGTAATCCTTCATTTTGTTGTATCGGTATACCAGCGTGTTCTTGTGAACATAGAGCTCCCTGGCCGCTTCCGAGAGATTATAGTTCGTATCCTCCAGCGCGCCGATCAGCTCTACAAACTGCCGGCGCAGATCCTCGCCGATCTCTGTTCCGTAAATATAGAAGACCTGCTGCAGTTCCTGTCTGGGGATCAGCGTCCGGAAATACTCCTTGATATAGTCCGAAAAGAAAAGAACCTCCCCCGGAGTGCTTACATGGGATTCCAGCCATTTGCAGTGGCGGTACGCGTAGTAGTACTGGGAAAACCTTTTCTGGAGCGAGCCCACATAGAATACCGCCCAGACGCCCTTGTCCGACAGCCATCTGCGGATGTATTCCAGGTATTCCTCGATCTCCTCCCGATAATCCGTCAGGTTCCTGCGGCCGTCTACCTTCACCGTCTTAAAGACCAGCAGATGGGTCTCGTCGACCACGTAGCTGAAATCCTGCCTCCAGTGGCCTTTTCCTCTTCGCAATATCTCCAAGACGTCCTCCGCCGGCGGAAGCTTCCGGCTCCGGCCTTCTTCTTCCTTCGGCCTTCGGAGCCTGCACAGCACCGGCACTCTCACAAGTTCCTCATCGTATTCGAGCTGCCTCGCGATGCCCCGGATTTCCGTGGAATCCGCGTACTGTCCCTGGGTCAAAAGACTCAGAAAATGTTCCTTTCTGGTTCTGCGCAGGCGGATCTGCTCCTGCTGCTTTTCATACCGGAGCATGGCCTCCATCGCCATGCGCGTGATCATCGCCACGTCCCGGATCTTGTCGGGGTCACCGGTCACGCCGACGACCCCTTCCTTTCGCCCTTCATGGAGGATCGCCATATTGATGCCCGGGAGCACCCCCGGAAAGGTCCTGTCATCATGGACTACGATCACGTCCTTGGAACCGTGTATGATGCGGTCCGCCACTTCGTGATAGGTGCCGACTCGTTCCGGATTCCGGCTTGCTATGATCACACCCGTCTCATCCATAATGTTGATATTGTATTCCGTGTACTGCGTGACCTGCTCTATAAATCTTCTTGCCAGTTCCGCCTCTATCATGCCGGGTCATCCCCCCTGTGTTTTACTTGCTGAAATCCGTATCGGAATCATTTTCCGGCTTTTTTCTTCTGGATATGGTAGTTGATCACCGTCGACAGGTGTTCGCCGAGGAGGTGCGATCCTACCGTCACGAGTTTCATTTTTGTGCCCGGTATGACCAGCATTTTTCCGGCCAAGGCGCCGTCCACGCCTTCTCTCGCGGCCTGCTTCGCCGTGATCTGCTTGCCCGATACAAGGACGCCCGAGTTTTTATTGAAGGCCGTGTCCACCGGTCCCGGACACAGACAGCACACTTTCACAGGGCTTCCGGCCTGCCGCAGCTCCTCGTGGATCGCCTCTGTCAGCCTCACCACATAATTCTTGGACGCGTAATAGCTCGAAAAGGTCGGGCCCGACGTAAATCCGGCGCAGGATCCGACGTTGAGCAGCACGCCGTGACCGTTCTTCACCATTTCCCTCAGAAACAGCTTGGACAAAATATGGACCGACGTCACATTGAGATCAATGAGCGTCAGTTCCTTCTCCAGATCCGTTTCGAGAAAGAGCCCGTACACGCCCATTCCGGCATTATTAACAACGAAATCAATATTTTGGCTTCCTGCCTGCGCGCAGCACTCCTCGAAGAGGCGCACGCATTCCTCCCGCTTCGAGAGGTCCGCGGGAATGACCAGGACCTTCCTGTCCGGATATTTGTTTATGATCTGTCCGCGCAGTTTCTGCAGACGGTCCTCCCGCCTCGCTGTCAGGATCAGGTCGTACCCTTTTACTGCAAGATATTTGGCGATCTCCAGTCCGATTCCGGCACTGGCACCGGTGACAAGTGCATACATAGTCCACCTCCAAGAAACTTTTCTGCCATTTGTTCTTTTTACTATAGCACAAAAAAGACCTCCGTACTCACAATGGAGCCGGAGGCCTGTCTTATTTATCTGTGTCACGAAGCGCTGTGCGCTTACGCTATTTTGATCAGATCTTCTTGGTATATTCTTTGTAAATGAATGCGTAGCAGGTGCCGCCGCGGGGATCGTTGATCAGCAGTCTGTACCACTTGCCGTCGCTGGTGATGCCGTCGACTTTCAGCTTGTGGCCGTACTCATAGGTCTTGGCAATCGGTCCGTCGGGAGTATATCTGCAGTTCAGGCTCGAAGCCGTGACCTTTACCCAGATCGGGGTGATCGCTTTGACTGAGATCTCCTGTCTTCCTACGCCGCCGGTAACCTGATCCAGTTCCTCTGCATTCATCTTGTTTTCCATCATGTCGCTCATTTTTTTATCTCCTTTTTGTGCGGGTCTGTCTGACCGTTAAAACATTGTGTTTTTCCTTACACATATATATACTGCCGACCGGCACAAAATCCACCCAAAAAATTTATTTGACATTCTCTCTCGTTTTCGGTACAATATCATCTGTTCGCAGGAGTGGCGGAATGGCAGACGCGCAGGCTTCAGGTGCCTGTTATGGCAACATAGTGTGGGTTCAAGTCCCATCTCCTGCATCTTCTGTCACACATTGCAGAAATAAGCGGAAGTGTCGGAACTGGCAGACGAGCAAGACTAAGGATCTTGTGGTGGGTACACCGTGTGGGTTCAAGTCCCATCTTCCGCATCATAAAGCCCGGACTCATTGAGCATTCAATGAGTCCGGGCTTTTTGTTTCCCCGTTCCAATGTCTTTTTTGTAATCTTATTGTTTTTTTCCCGTCTGTTTTTTTAGAAGCTGTCGCCGACAGCTTCCACTCCGCATTTCTAATACGGTCTTGTGTCACATCAACTGTTTTCGAAAGGAGTTATATGTCTGCAGAAGAGATCAAAACCACATCCCCCCTGTTAATCGACGACGATTTTGACGAGATTACTGATGGTATTGACTGCGACACGGACAGTGAAGCTCTTTATACCGCGGAAGACCTCATCGTCTCCGATTCAGTACGGATCTACCTCAAGGAGATCAGCAACTACCCTCTTCTCACTGCCGAAGAAGAGATTGCGCTCGCAAAGCGCATCGAAGCCGGCGATACTTACGCCCGCCAGCAGCTCGCGCAGGCAAATCTCCGGCTTGTTGTAAACATTGCCAAGAGATACAAAAGCACCAACCTCCCCTTCCTGGACCTGATTCAGGAGGGAAACATCGGCCTCATGAAAGCGGTCGACAAATTTGATTACAGGAAAGGTTTCAAGTTTTCCACCTACGCCACCTGGTGGATCAGACAGGCGATTTCCCGCGCCATCAATGATAAGTCCCACATAATCCGGATTCCGGTCCACCAGTGCGAGCGGATCAACAAGGTCAGGCGCGCGTTCCGGGAACTCTCTCAGGAGCTCGGCCGGGAAGTCACCCCGGAAGATATTGCCGACAAGCTCGATATGTCCGTCGAGCAGGTTGACACATTACTCCGTTACTCTATGGATGCCGTCTCCCTTGATACCCCTGTCGGAGAAGAACAGGACAGCCAGCTGAGCGACTACATTCGCGACGAGGGCTCCCCTGAACCTGAGGCAGCGGCAGTCGCCGCCTCCATGAGGGAATCCGTTATCGAACTCTTCGACTGCCTTACAGTCCGCGAAGAGGCGATCCTGCGCCTGCGGTTCGGCCTTGACGACGGCAAGGAGAAGACACTGGATGAAGTAGGAGGAATTTACGGCCTCACCCGCGAGAGAATTCGCCAGATCGAGGCCAAGGCGCTCAGGAAACTCCTGACGCGCCAGGTACGCAAACACAGAAACCTTCGCGATTATCTCGCGTAAATCACTCGCGTGAGTCGCTTAATAGGGCTATCGTACTTGGAGAAAGACGAACACATTTATATGACGCTAATGCCGCCGGAGATGCCTCCGGCGGCACTGATATTAATAATATAGTAATGCAATTATGACCAGACTTCTGTATACTATTTGGTTAACAGGCATAAATAGTACGAATTAATATAGGATAGGTGGACTCCACCAGATTTGACTGGAAAAAGGAATGGAGATGAAATGGCAGACCTTAACGAAATAAGAAAACAGAGTGAAAAGGCGGCGGAAGCTGTCACGACAGCGTACAGGACCGCATAAAGCAGCATCCGTAAGGCGTTCCTTTTGTTCCATTCGTTCATGATCTATTCCTCCTTAAAGTTAATGGTTTGGATTAGCATTAACTAACCCTATAAACAAGAAAAAACTCGCTGATGCGGGTTTTCTCTGTTTTTACCTATTCAATTCCGAAAATCATTTTCCAGCCCGGGTAAAGCAGTTCTCCAACAAAATGCATGTGTTCAAGCGCTTCGTTCTTTGTCATGTCCCGCCGGACCACTTCAAATATCAAATGAATGTATGCAGACGACAAAGAGTCTACAATTCGCTCCCGCGCTGAATACTACCCAGTACGTTTCAAGTTGAGGATTACCATGACCAACCAATTTATTCGAAGCGCCATGATTGACTGGCGCAAAATATCGCATGGCAGCTACCTTCACGCCATCCCTTCTATCAGCAGCACTGAGCAGATTGATTTTGAGCAGCCTGTCACCTTTTTCGTCGGCGAAAACGGCAGTGGAAAATCTACTCTGCTGGAAGCGATCGCGGTCGCCTATGGCTTCAACCCCGAAGGCGGAACCAGAAACTACAATTTCTCGACCTACGATTCCCATTCGGAACTGCACAGTGCCATCCGCCTTTCCCGCAGCGTTCGCAGGCCAGCCTACGGATACTTCCTTCGCGCGGAGAGTTTCTATAATGTTGCAACTATGGAGGACGAGTACAGCAGAGGACCCGGCGGCATTCCGCAGCACTACCACGAGAAATCCCACGGGGAGAGCTTTCTGGCATTGGTTCAGAATTCCTTCCGCGAGAACGGGATCTACCTTCTAGACGAACCTGAAGCCGCTCTGTCTCCTCAGCGGCAGCTCACGCTGCTCGTGGAAATTCACCGCTGTGCACAGGGCGGCGCTCAATTCATTATTGCCTCACACTCGCCTATCCTGCTAGGATTGCCCGGTGCTCAAATCCTCTCTTTTGACGGCGGTGTGATTCATCCCTGTTCCTATGAAGAGACCGAGAGCTATCAGGTAACCGAAGTATTCATCAATCACAGGGAGCACCTGCTCCATAATTTGTTGGAAAAGTGATTCTGTCAGAGAAGTCTTCCTCCCTGGCTGTTTGTCACCGCGCTTTAAATTGTTTCAATAAAAATCCGGCCTTCCGGCCGGATTTTAAACTCTTTTTTGGGACGTCGAAGTTCATAAATGCGACAGCCTGTTCATTTCGCACGTGCGTGTATCTTATCAGGCGATCGCCTGCATTCCCATGCTCAGCATCGCAGCGATCCCAATCACCCAGTAAATAATCTTATATATTCTTGCTACTGCCATCGCTCACTCCTCCTCTGCCATGTACTCTTCATACTCGGCCTCACTGGTAAACAAAATGTAGCGGCCGTTAACCAAACCCATGTAACCGTTTCCATTAAGATATCCCTTCATGCAGACCTCCTCATTAAGCTTTGAAACTGTTGCTCTCTTCTTGATTTCTTCTATGATTTGATTCTAATCGAACAGGTGTACATTTGTTTGTACAGGTCGAACGCTTGTTTTGAATTTCTTCGAAATCCGGTGCTGAATAATTACCAAATAACCATGGAATTCCATACGCGCAGAAGTATATAATGATATAAAGAACACGCACCTTTTAGAAAGGAGAATTAAAATGAGCGAAATGATGGATAAAATGAATGCAGAAGAGCTTAACGAAGTTACCGGCGGCGTTGGCAGACAGGAGATTATCGTAAAAGCTATCACACCGATCTGGGTAAAGGTTACAGCATCCAGCCTTAATTGCAGATATACCCCCAACGGACCGATTGCCAAGACCTACGAGTACGGCCACAAGCTGAAAGTTGACGGAATCACTGATGACGGCAAGTGGTACAGACTGCTGATCAATGATCCTCGCGGTGGCACCTGCTACGCCTTCATCTACAAAGAGTACACCAAGAAGATCTGATCATGATTTCGGACTCGGACTCGATTATGAGTCCTTCGACAGAAGCGCATTATCGGCGCGCCGATAATGGGCATTAAAAGAGGGCTGTCGCATTTGTAAAAATGCCGCGCCCCTGAATAAGCAGTGATGGGCGTGTGAAAAATGAGAAATCGTTTTTCACACGCCCTTTTTGTACCATATTCTGTTTTTACCGGACGTTTTGGAAATCTGTCATTTGAAAAACATTTCCGTTGTTACAAAATCCCATATCTGGAGCGTGTCTCCTTTGAGCATTGAAGAATCGTATTCCGTTCCTCCGTCGTTCATATAGAATTTATTGTCACCCTGATAAGGGTATTCCGCCATTTCATATACCCATATATCATCATGCCCATTTACTGTTACATGGATTTTGAATCGCCTGGTGTTATTAAGTGTGTCTTCTTTTTCTCTGACCCTCATATCCAATGTATTAAATTCATTTGCGGTAGTAAGGCAGATAGCCATACACTGACAGAATTCAGCTTCCCCTGCACTGCTGATTAAGGCAGGGTCATAGAATGATACTTCATACAGGTCATAGAAAAGGGGTCTGTTAATCGTCCTCCCTTCCTCAAGAACTTCATTGTCCACATAATCAAGGAACTGCTGAATTGTTATGCCGTTTCTTATAACAGTGTCCCCGTTTACTACGTGTTTGGGCGTTGAATGATAAACATTTGTATCTGTATCGTCAAGTCTTACGCTCGCATATGTATATTCTTTTCCTATCCCGCCCTGCGGCTGAACCGGCTGTTCAGGTTCTTCGGGGTGCTGAGTGCCTGATGTAGTTGTCATTGTACTAAAGTCTACAAGCACATTTTCAATTTTACCAATTTCATTATAAGAAGATGCTTCCCTTATTGTGAAATTGCACTGTGCATTATTTACGGAATAAATACCATTCTTTTCGAGTTCATTCTTGTACAATCTTGCTCTCATAACCGCTTTTTTGCCATTAAGCACTTTTGTACTTGAAAAAGATTCAACGGATTTTCCGTTTACACAAAACTTATCTGCGGTAATATTTATATCCGATAATGAGTTATTGCATACATAATAAAGGATATCGCATCCAAATTCATCCATGGAACTTACGCCTTTTGAAACAATCAAGACGCCATTCTTATCATAAAGCGTAACTCCTGATGTATCAAATGTATTTACAGATACATCAACATTCGGGAATATAATATACAAGGGATCTCCAAGTTTGATTTCCTCAAAGGATACTGCATCAAGAACCTTGAGGTCTATGGTTATTTCTCTTATATTTCGAATACCCGTATTTTCCAATGACTTTTTCTCAATACCGACCTTGGTTGATACCGTATCACCGGATGCAATTTTTTCATACATAAGGCTTTCCTGCATGAAATTGTCTACACATATACTATTCGTCGAGAATGCAAGAGTCTTTCCGCTTTTGTTTGTTATGGTGAGGAGAACATTTTTATAATTTGTTTCGTCGCTCATCCCATTATATACAATGGTTATACCATCATAATCGTATAACACAGCTCCCGGAACAGTTTCTGCTATGGATGTTGACGTAACAGTTCCTATCCCTTGCCCGGTCAGTGCGTTAGCATTGGTTGATGTCTGTTTTGGTTCTGTGTCAGCAATGGAATTCAATTCATTTTCTGCTTTTGTTTCTTCTGCTGCCATATCCACTGTTTCCGCGGATACATTTTTGTTTTGAGACATGCCCTGAAGCATATTCCCTGCGCCGCAGGCCGTTGATGAAAACATCATTACCGCTGCCATTGCAAATGCAATTGTTTTTTTGAACATTGTACCGTTCCTCCTGTTTTGAACTACTGTACCGTCATAGACATTTTGCTATCCGGTGTTATTTTGTCCGCCCAGTTTTATCATACTCCATTTTCCGCCCCTCGTAAAAGTATTCTCGCACTTCGGACGCTGTTGGGATCTTTTTATTTCCCATAACAAAATTCCTCCTAGCAAATTATTGTTGTGTTAATTTTTTGTACTCTTCTTTTGTGATATATTTCACGATTTCGTTGGGATAGCCTATACACTTAAATCCAAGCGCATAGGCTTTTTGTTTGTCTTTTGGGTCCACAAGCCTTAAAAGAGGGCCGTCTTTTTCTGAAAAATAAGATCTTAAAACAACACATCTTATACCATAATATCTAATAATGTTATCTTTTTTCATTTTATCACCCACAAGAAACATGTGAAACATAAGAGTTGTTTGTTTTTTCTAACATTTCTAAATTAGAAAAACCACCGTAAAAAGGAGGTTCCCCTTTGTAAAAACCCCAATAACTATCTCCGTAATCATAATGCCACCACTCTGAGGGAGTATTAGTAAATCCTTCGTTAATCATTGCATTATAAAGAAGTCTTCTGTTTTTTGTGATTTCTTGATTAAAATGACGCTCATAATAATCAGTATTTGCTTTTTCGGAAAAATCGTCAAAATCTGTTCCCATATTTAATGGTTTTCCATTGGTATCAATAAGAGTTAAATCTACCGCGCCACCAGTAGTATGAACCGGAGCACGCATTTTATCAAACACCGGAATAGACACAAATTTTGAAATAAACTTTTGCCTGGTTTTATCATACTCCATTTTCCGCCCCTCGTAAAAGAAACCTTCTCAAGCTGGGATACCAGAGAGAGGATGATCCGACCAGCATCTCTTTCTATTTTGACGACTTTGAATCAAAGAACCACTTCACCGACTTCCTCACGCGCTACAATGAAAACGCGGAAGAAGCCAAAAAGCTTCAGTACACGGACATCACAGGAATACTGATGGGCTCTGTCGAAACGATCGTCAACGCAGTTACTTACGTGCTCATCGCCTTCGTTTCGATCTCACTGGTCGTATCCTCGATCATGATCGGCATTATCACCTATATATCCGTCCTCGAGAGGACCAAGGAGATCGGTATCCTGCGCGCCATCGGCGCCTCCAAGAGGAATATCTCCTCCATTTTCAACGCGGAGACATGCATCATCGGTCTGCTCTCGGGCATTATCGGCGTTATTGTCACACGGCTGCTGCTGTTCCCGATCAACGATATAATCCACAAGGTCACACAGATCGACGACATCACAGCTGTTCTGGAGCCTCAGGCAGCGGTCGCGCTCGTCATCATCGCTACGGTACTGACTATGATCGGCGGCCTGATCCCGTCCAGATCGGCGTCCAAGAAAGATCCGGTCATCGCGCTGCGGACCGAGTGAGCCCGGCAAAAGCATCGGCTGGTCAAAATCCAATATACGCAAAAAAAGGGGCTGCATGTGCAGTCCCTTTTTGTGTGATGAAAAATCCGGTCTTTCCTCAGTTTACTACCGCCGGAAGATACTTCTGTTTCTCCCTCTCCACGATCTGACGGATCCATTCTTTGTCCGCCAGTCCGTCTGCCGCATCGGCGATCGCCGAGTCGTGGGCGAACATGTCGAATTCCTCTTCTTTGACAGCCAGGATCTCCTGCATGGCCTCGTCCACCGTGTTGTCACATAAAAGGTGATAGACCAGCACATTCTGCACCTGACCCATACGGTAAACCCTGGAAATAGCCTGCCAGGTGAGAGATGGCTTGATCTGCGGCTCGCAGAAGATCACGATGCCTGCCGCCTGGATGTTGAGCCCTGTGCCGCCGGCTTGGACCTGGCAGACCAGGACTGCCCCGTCCTGAACCTGGGAGAATTTATCGATCAGATCCTGCCGTTCTTCCGCCGGCGTGCTCCCTGTGATCGAGCCGATGACCATAGCCCCCAGAAAATCGCATACTTTCCGGATCGTCTCCCGGAAATAGGAGTAGATGATCACCTTTTCCCGTCCTTCCACCGCCTGTTCACAGAGTTCTATAAGGCGCTGCGCCTTGGAAGAAGTCCGAAGATCATCCTGCAGGAAAGAGACTCGCCGCATCCCCATGAAGTTTCCGCCTATTGCCTCTACACTGTAGGCTGCCGCGTCTTCCGCCGTCATCTCGCACCACTCCTCTTCAATTGTCAGAGGAGGCAGTTCATCGAGCACCATGTCCCTCTGCCTGCGAAGATATACAGGCGCCAGCATCTCGCGGAAAGCCGGAAGCTGCCTCATTCCCGCATAAGTGCGGACACTTTTCACCATGTCCGGGCGCACGAAACCGATCAACTCGCACATCTCCCTGACTTTATTCTCCAGGGGCGTTCCTGTCATGAGCAGGATCCTCTCCGATTCATCCTCAAGGGCGTGAATGTACTGCGTCCTCTTGGCCTCCGGATTCTTGATGTAATGCGCCTCGTCGATGATCAGCATGGAAAGGGTCAGGTGATTGTCGATGGTCCCCACTATTTTGCCCATGCTCTCGTAGTTGGTCACCGCTGCGCCGCCGAGTTCCGTAAAGCACAGCAGCGCGTCCTCCAGCATAGGCCCGTGCAGGAGATTGACCGGTATGTCACTGAATTTCTGGATTTCTCTGCACCAGTTGATCATAACAGACGCCGGGCAGACCACCAGAAAGCGGCTCCTTTTGTTCTCCCTGTAAAGGTGCGTCATCGCGGCGATGGCCTGGATCGTCTTGCCAAGCCCCATCTCGTCGCCTAGGAGCACCCTCTTCATAGTCAGAATGTACCGGGTGCCGAACTCCTGATAGGCGCGGAGATTCCCCTTGAATCCGCTTAAGTCCAGCGCAAAGGCGTCGATTTCCTCCGCCAGCTGCGCAGGGACACTGCTGTATACCAGTTCCCGCTTTGCGCCTGCTCCCGTCAGCCGCTCTATGATGGCATAGTAGGAGGCGCTGTTCTTTTTAAAGTCCTCCATGGCGTCGAGCACGCCCATGTTTTCGGCTTCGCCGTACTGGGAGATCAGGCTCTTTACCAGGTTATACTCGGCGCTCCTGCAATAGGTCAAAATATCGCCGATCGCCCTGATCGTCTCCGCCTTCGTGCCGCCAAAGGAGAAGATCCAACGGAAACGGCTTCGGATCTGCACCGCTTCCGTCAGCGCGCTGATCGTCTCATGCACACTCGCCGTCAGCGGGCCCGCCTCTCTCGCGATCTGCTCTATCTTTCTGAACCTGGCGATCTCGTGGATCAGAGTCCTGCTGTGAATGTCGTCCCTGTCGGCTGTCAGCCTTATGCGGGCCCTGGCTGAAAGGCGGTTCAAAAACTCCCCGATAATGCTCCGGATCGAGGAGATCTGCTTCTCACCGATCCCGTCAATTCTCTGAAGTTTCCAGTTCTCCGCTTTATAGAGATCATACAGCGTGTTATACCCCGCGCTTTGAAGCGCGTTGATCCTGATTCCGGCCTTGGAATTCTTCAGTTCCTCCACCGGGATCTCTTTGAGAAATTCCGCAGACTGCTTCTTAAGTTCTGCTGTGCAGGCCTTTCTCACATTCGCTTCGTGCTCTCCGTATTCCGAGGTGATCCTCTGAAAACTCCGGTCCAGCATCTGAAGACTCACGATCAGTCTGTTGATCTCTTTAAAATCAGGCATTCTTTCCGCTGCCATTACCGCTTCCTCACCTTTTCCCTGCCGAACAGTTCATCCGCCAGCACTGATTTTGCCCCCGTCGTGAACACAAACAGGCGCTTTTTTGCCCTGGTCATGCCCACATAGAAGAGCCGCCTCTCCTCCTCGAACGCCCGGTGCTCCTCCGGCTGCATATACTTCATACTCGACGGAACTTTCTCCGGGAACAGCCCGTCGGCAACATCCATCAAGTAAACTGTATCATATTCGAGTCCCTTACTGGCATGAATTGTTGAAAGAATAAAGGGGCAGTCGGGATCCGACTCCTTCCCGCGGAAAATATCCTCCAGATATCCGATCCGGTCCAGCAGTTCCGCCGGCGACTCTGTCTGCGCTCCGATCGCTTTCAAAATATAGATCTTACTGTCCCTGATCCCCGCATTTTCCAGATACTCGCCGTATCCCATGAAGCGCACGATCCTCAAAACCGCCTGGTCTCCCCGATCCTCCTTCATATTCTCCAGATGCGTGCGGATCGATCTCACGCTTTTAAGCGTCATGGGTTTGAGATCCGCATACCTTAAAGCCGTTTCCAGAATCGGCATCCCGATCCGACTGCTCAGGTCACAGACCAGT
>JAZQCI010000084.1:0-14217 GCA_045546175.1 Lachnospiraceae bacterium
ATATTGTATCATTTCACTAGCTATTAATAAATGCACTATGTGAAATTTTACCATGGTTTTTCACTAGGATAAGTATATCAGCAATTGACAGTTTAGGGTAGTTTGTTCGCTTTTACACTTTAAGAACTTTTAACTGTCCAGCAGGGAAGATATTGAACTTTTTGCGGAGATGGGGTTCAAGGTTTTCCGCATGTCGATCAACTGGACCAGAGTCTTTCCCACGGGAGAAGAGGAAGAACCGAATGAAGCGGGTCTTAAGTTTTACGACGACGTCTTTGACTGCCTGCTCGAACATGGCATAGAGCCGTTGGTCACTATTTCGCACTATGAGCTGCCGTATGCTCTGGTAGAGAAATACAACGGCTGGATCGACAGAAAACTGATCGACCTTTACATGAAATTCTGCAAGGTGATCTTTGCGCGCTATCAGAACAAGGTAAAATATTGGCTGACCTTCAATGAGATCAATTGCGGGACGCTGTTTACCGGGACCGTGATAGAGACCTGTACCTTTAAGGGGTATACAGGCCCCAGCCAGCAGGCGCCCAGTACGATGCAGACGCGGTATCAGGCACTGCATCATCAGTTTATCGCCTCTGCGATGGCGGTGAGCTATGCGCATGAGCACTATCCGCAGTTCAAAATGGGCTGCATGGTGGCACAGCTTCCGGATTATCCCGCCACATGCAATCCGGACGATATTTTGGCAACGCAAAAGCATATGCGGGAGGTCAACTGGTTCTGTTCCGACATACAGGTCCGCGGAAAGTATCCATCCTACAGCAGGCGGTTCTTTAAAGAGAACGGGATCGTGATTCGTATGGAAGCGGGCGATGAGGAGATCCTGTCCAATGGAACGGTAGACTTCTACACATTCAGTTACTATATGTCGTTCTGCGTCTCTGTCGATCCGAATGCGGACAGAACAACCGGAAATCTTCTGGGCGGCGTGAAGAATCCGTATCTTGAGACCTCCGAGTGGGGATGGCAGATCGACCCTAAGGGACTTCGGTGGATCCTCAACGAGATCTGGGACCGCTACCAGATTCCGCTGATGGTGGTGGAAAACGGCCTCGGGGCGAGAGATGTCAAGGATGAGGACGGAAAGATTCACGACACATACCGCATTGAATATATGAAACAGCATATCGATGCGATGGCGGAAGCGATTGAGGATGGTGTGGAGCTCATGGGATACACGCCCTGGGCATGCATTGATTCCGTTTCGCTGTCTACGGGTGAGATGGCTAAGAGATACGGCATGATTTATGTCAACAAGTTCGATGACGGCAGCGGGGATCTCTCCAGAGAGAGAAAGGATTCATTTTATTGGTATAAAAAGGTAATTGAAGAGAATTGAATGGATACCCTAGAGGTCCCTTGGAGGGACCTCTTTTTTTGAATGGGAGAATGGGATACCCTAGAGGTGTGGGATACCCTAAAGGTGTGCAATACCCTAAAGGTGTGCGATACCTCTAGGGTAGTACGATATAGGGTAGTACGATACCTCTAGGGTGGTCCGATACCTCCAGGGTATCCGATATATCCCATTCACAGATTCTTCACAGAAATCCCCCATTTTCATAACAGATATTCCTGAAACTATAGCCATACATTAAGTTTCGCCTAAGGTTCATGCCCAATAATGGTCTCATAAACAAGATACAAATCACCCCGATCTTAAAGTAGATCCGGGAAGGAGATCCGGGCTTATGAACCGGGAATGGAAAGGAGTATAAATGAAAAGAAGAGATTTTATCAAAATAGCGGCGGCCACAGGTGCAGCGTTCACAATTTCCGCAGTTGCGGGATTTGGTGCTATGTCAGGATTGTTCGGGACATCCGATACTGCCTATGCATCTGAGAATACAGCTGTTGTGTCTGAATACACGTCAGAAGATTCGGAAGCAGTCGTGACGTCCGCAGATAATGCAGAAGATGCTGTGGCGACCGCAGGCCTCAACATGGTCAGCGGCGGAGCGCTGGAAACAAGCGATATGTTTACAAGCAGGGATCTGGAGCAGGAGGCGGACCTCAGTGAGGCACAGAACTACACGATCTCGGACGGCCAGACGATTGAGATCACGTCAGAAGGCGTCTATGTGATCACCGGAACGGCTGCCAATGCTCAGATCGTCGTAAATGCGGGCAGTGAGGACAAAGTACAGATCGTCCTGGACGGCGCCTCCATCACAAATGACAGTACCCCTTGCATCTACGTAAAGAGCGCGGACAAAGTATTTGTGACAAGTACGGATTCGGACAATAGTTTGGCGGTGACAGGGACATTTACAGCGGACGGAGATACGAATACAGATGCCGTGATCTTCAGTAAGGATGATCTGGTACTTAACGGAACAGGAACACTGACCATTCAGTCATCGAATAACGGAATCACAAGCAAAGACGATCTTAAGATCACAGGCGGAACGATCAACATCACTTGCACGGCGGATGCGATCGAGGCAAACGACTCCATAAGGATCGCCGACGGCACGATCAATATCAAGACAAACAAGGATGCGCTCCATGCGGAAAATGATGAGGATGACACGGTCGGATTTGTCTACATCTGCGGCGGTACACTGAATGTCGAGTCTGAAGATGACGCGGTGCATGCGACAACGGTGATCCAGATCGATGACGGAGAACTGAATCTTGTGGCGCATGAGGGCCTTGAGGCAACCTGGATCCAGATTAACGGCGGTACGGTCAATATCGAAGCCAGCGATGACGGCATCAATGCCGCTTACAAATCGGCCAAAATCACGCCTGCAGCCGAATTCAACGGCGGAACTGTCACGATCGTGATGGGTTCGGGAGATACCGATGCAGTGGATTCCAACGCAAATCTGCTCATCACCGGCGGAACGCTTAATATTACAGCGCAGAGTCCTTTTGACTACGATGGGACGGCGCAGAAGGCCGGCGGCACGCTGATCGTAAACGGCACAGAGACCGATACCATTTCCAACCAGATGATGGGAGGCAAGGGCGGCATGGGAGGCCGAGGCGGAAGATGGTGAGAGAGGTACCCTAGAGGTCGGCGATACCCTAAAGGTGTTCAAGACCTTGGAGATCGGCGATACCCTGGTCGGTGATACCCTAGAGGTCCCCGATACCCTAAAGGTCGGTGATACCCTAAAGGTCGGCAATACCCTGAAGGTGTCCAAGACCCTGGAGGCAGACCTCTAGGGTAGTCATTCCAATAAAAAAGAGCTGTCAGCACTGACAGCTCTTTTTAAAATCATTCAACTAATTGTTTATTCGCTCACTCGGAAGGAGTGGTAGCAGCCTCTGCGGAAGCTTCTTCCTCGATGGCTTCTTCTGTGGCAGGAGCTTCTTCAGATTCGACAGGTTCTGCGGCGACTGCCGTTGACGGAGCAGCCACCTCCACCTCTACGGGAGCGGCTTCAGGTGCCGGCTCGGCGACAGCTTCTTCCGTTACGGGAGAGGAAGCAGAAGAGGTAGCAGAAGAGGCTGCAGAGGAGCCCTCGGAAGCACTCTCAGGTGCCTCGGAGCCTACGATTTCGTCAGAAACAGGTGCTGCTTCTGCTGCGGCCTCAGTCTCGGCCGAGACTTCTGTGGTTGTAGTGGTGTCTGCGGTTTCTGTGGCTTCTGCAGTCACTGCGGTAGCTGCGCCATCGCTCTCCTTAGCCGCGTCAGGCATGGCCGAAGTCTCTTCGGAAGACGCCGCAGCAGACTGAGACGTAAAGGCCAAAATATTGGCAGTAGTGTCTTTATCGCTATCCGACTTACCGCTCAGAGAGAGGCCGCCGGTGGAAGAGGCGCTGCTATCCTTGACGGTGGATCTTGCCCACCGCTGGAATTCTTCATTTTCATCATCCAGAGGCTGGAGGACGCTTGCGGAATATTCCTTTGTTTCATCAAAGCTGAGAGGAGAGCCGAAATCTGTCTCGAAGTCGAACAGAACCGAGCCGTTAGCGTAGAATGAACGCTCATCTCTCTCTTTTGCCTTATCGATCTCATTCATGTAGTTCATGAAATCACAGACATAGTTCAGTGAATCCGAATCTCCGCTGTCGTCTGTTCCTTTTATGAAGCGCGCCCCAAAATCAGCTGTATCTTTGTAATTTCCGCCGGAAATACTGTCGGAAATACTGTTGATAACCTGATCCAGCGTCTCTCCATTGTGCATGCGCTCAATGATAGAGTTCATTCCCAGCCTGAGTTTCTCACTGTTGATCACAACCTGATCACCGCTTGTGCTTCGGGAAGAGCCGATTTTAGGATCGCTCTTAGCGGCAAGCTCATAGAGATACATGCAGGCAAGATATCCGCTCACATAGCGGCTGGGCGCTCCGTCGCAGTCCTGAATGTCGAAATTGTAATACTTTTCGCTATCAGTTGTGGAATAATGTCCATAGGCATATTGCTTAAGCAAAAGATCTTTGCTGAATTCCGGATTAGGTATTGTGGAGCCGTTCGGTGTCCGCAGGTCTTTGAAGTCATTCTGGCGGAACTGCCAGTTGTTTTCAACGGTCGATGCGGTGCCTTCAACGAACCAGGCCGGAAACTGAACTTTACCTGACTCTGTAAGGTCAACTACCTCGTCGCCGACGCGGAGATATCCCGTGAGTCCCGGACGGTTGTAGTCGTAGGAGAAACAGTGGAAGAGCTCGTGGACCACGGTATTTGCCAGATCCGTAATCGCTTCGGAACTAAAGTCTCTGGTGAGGATTGCCTTGCCGTCTTCCTTGTGGTCAGTGAGGGAGCTTGCATTCACTGTGAGGCTGTAGACAAATTTGTAATCAGGATCCGCCGTGTCCGTATCATCGGTTCTTCCCCGCGAGGCATATCCCACGGAGCCAGAGTCTTCTACGTAGCTGACGATGACCGTGAGATATTTGCCGATCTCGCCGTTCATAGCCGCCTTCTCAAATGCAGGGATCGTGGTCAAAAGATTGACCGCCTGCGGCTGCAGCGTATTGACAACGAGCTTTGCCAGAAAATCAAGATCGGATGCGGTCAGGGCATCTTTGGCCTTCTGGTTGCAGTGGACATTGACAATGTGGGTATAGCCGGTCTGTTCTTCTTCCTGCGGAGTCTCGTCTTCCTGCGGAGTCTCGTCTTCCTGCGGAGTCTCGTCTTTCTGCGGAGTCTCGTCTTTCTGCGGAGTCTCGTCTTTCTGCGGAGTCTCTTCTTCCTGAGCAGGTTTTTCTTCCTTCTCTGGAGTCTGTTCCTCGGTCTCTTCCTGCGCCGGCTCCTCAGCTTCTTCCTCGTAAGGCGCTACCTGGTCAGCGGGGACAATCTCATTGCCGCCGGCGTCAGTAGGATTCTTGACGGTGCCTTTCTGAGCGTACAGATCCTTGAGCTTGGCGGGAAGAATATAAGTGATCCCGGTCTTGCTCTCGTAAATGGAGATGATCTTGTTCTCGCCAAAGAGCTTGAGCAGATCCTCGGAGAGGGTGATCTTGTAGCCGCGGCCGGTCTCATCATTATTTCTGACCGTGTACTGTTCGGGGACAATATAGGCCAGTACCGGCAGGTAGCTTCCTTTTCCGGCGAGGCCGGTATCGGGCTTTAAGTCTTCGCCGATCCAGATCACGGGGATCTCCCAGGTCTCTTTCTCAGCGGTAGTAACGACCGCCTTGTCATCCAGGCGCTCGCCCTCCTTGGGAGCCTTCACGTCGCCGATCATGATTCCGCTCACTATTTTGGCATCTTCGCGTCCCTGCGTGTGGTTGTCGACGCCGACTTCGGAAGTCGTTTCGGTTGCAAGTGCCGATACCGGAGCGAGCATGGAAGCGGAGGTGGCAAGTGCCACGAAGCAGATCAGCGATTTCTTTAATCTGTTTAATAAACTGCTCATTAGTAAATTCCTCATAGTTTCCAGGTAACACTGACCACAGTAATATACATAATAAATCATACATACTTTCGTAACAATTTTCAAGCGGGTTCACTATGAAATCCTGAAATTGACTCAAAAGTCCCGATAGACCCATCCGGTATAGTCGTCGCTGATCAGGCTTTTGAAGAAGGTGTCCTTCTCGATCGCCGCTGCGATCTCATCTTTGTATGGAGCGAGCCGGCCGTTGAAGAGGGAGCCGGTGATCGCCACCAGGCAGACGGAGGCCGCGGCCAGGAATCGCTGAAGCCGGTAGACGCGGTTTCTCTGCTTGAGGTCGTCATAGGTCATGCCGAGAATGGGCGCCGCTATGTGCAGGAGAGTGTCGCCCTGCAATTTTTTGACAACTTCGTAGGCGGTGGCTCCCCGCGCGTCCGCCGCGAGCATTTCATCGGGAAGGTTTCCGGAGCCGGCGAAGGCTTCGGGGAAAATATCGGCCGGCTCGCCGCTGGTCATAACAGCGAGGATGTGGTCGCGGTCGTGGAATTCAAGGAAAGTCCGGATCTCGAGGTCCACCCAGGGCGAATTCTTGGTCGCCGGAGAGCAGATGATGATCAGCCAGCGGGAGTTCTTCAGCGCCAGGCGAATGTGGGAGGCAAAAGCGGCGGTGGCGGAGAGCTCCCCCTTATCGAGGAAGACGCGTTTGATCCTTTTTCTCTTTCGCTCGCCTTGAGCATGGCCGGCGATTATGGGCACATGAAAGTGCTCCAGGTTCTTCTGGAGCGCTTTGGCGGC
Organism: Lachnospiraceae bacterium; assembly: GCA_045546175.1. GTDB lineage: Bacteria > Bacillota > Clostridia > Lachnospirales > Lachnospiraceae > CAG-791. The sequence continues at coordinate 6,608 of JAZQCI010000084.1, forward strand.
CGCGCTGTCAACGGGCCCGTGTTTATAGCTTATGAAAGCGTCGTATTCGGAAGCGATGCCGAGGGCGGCGTCTTCCGCGCTCGGCAGATTCGTTTTATCAGGCATGTTATTCGGACACCTTATTCGGACACCTTTGAGGTATTGCTTTTTTTATGTATAATTGATTATATCAGTTTATAAAGTCTGATTGAAGAAAGCGCGTATAAAATGGCAACTATGCTTTTGAAAATGACAATATCGACCTGTTTGTACTTGATCATAACGGCCATAGTGTGGCATTTCTGGTCAAAGAGCAAACGGGGCCCGCTTCAAAAAATAGCCGTGGGCCTGGTCTTCGGATTCTGTTCGGTCATGTCGACTCACCTGGGTGTGGACTACAGGAACATGATCCTGAATGTGCGGGATTTGGGGCCCCTCATAGCCGGTCTCTTTTTTGCCCCGAGCTCGGGAATTATCGCGGGCCTGATCGGAGGCGTGGAGCGCTATATAGCGGGCACCTATTTTGACGTCGGCTCGTTCACGACGGTGTCCTGCAGCCTGTCCACCCTGCTCGCCGGTCTTATGTCGGCGGTGCTGAACGTATTCATGTTCAAGGGAAAGAGGCCGCCGGCCTTCCATGCCGCCGTCATAGGAATGGTGATGGAAGTCTTCCATATGTATGCGGTCCTTCTGACGCACAGGAACGACATGGCTTCCGCCCACTTTATCGTCAAAAGCTGCTCGGTCCCCATGATCGTCTTCTGCGGACTGGGGCTGACGGCCTGCTCGATCCTGATCATGATCCTGTCCGGCGAGAAGTATGAATACATACCGTTCTCGGACCGCGAGAGAACGCCGATCGCCAAGCGATTTTACAGGCAGCTCCTGGCCGCGACGCTGCTCGTCTTCGTGATCAATCACCTGATGGATTACAACCTGCAGACCAGGGCCCAATTTGAACAGGCGGAGGAAGATCTCAACAATATGGCGACCGGTTTCCGGGCGGTTTACTTCGACACGAAAGGAGATATGGAAAAAGCGAGAATACTGAATTCCTACATCTCACTGGCCGGAGGCGACGACATTTATTACCTGATCTACGATGAGAACGGGAATGTGCTCTCAAGCCTTTACAGTGAGGAGAACGAAATGTTCAGGCTCAGCGAATCGGAACGGCAGGCTCTGGCGGCCCGGCCGGAATGGACATCTTTCAGACACACGGTCGAGTTCTACGGTGGCATGGACGCGGTCTGTGTCAAAAGAGCGCTGAACGAAGAGAATACGGTATTTGTTCTGCTTGCCTGGCAGTATGACATGCTGATGAGGGGGCAGATCAATCAGGCTTACGAAGTGCTGCTGTCCGATATACTGCTGTTCACTGTCCTCTATCTGATGGTCGTCGCACTGGTGGAGACTCTGGTGTGCAGGAATCTGAAGTCGGTCACAGACTCTTTGCAGAAGATCATAGCCGGCGACCTCAGAGAAGTGGTCAATGTGAGAGACTCTTTGGAGTTCTCTATTTTGTCAGATGATATCAATCAGACGGTTTCGACCCTGAAGGGGTATATCGACGAGTCAAAAAAACGCATGGAAAAGGAACTGGCCCTGGCCGCCTTCATCCAGGAATCGGCGCTTCCGCACGTCTTCACATTTGAGAGGAACGACTTTGAGATCTACGCCCTCATGAAACCGGCCAGGCAGGTCGGAGGCGACTTCTACGACTTCTTCTTCATAGATGCCAACAAGATGGCCCTGGTCATCGCGGACGTCTCGGGCAAAGGAATACCGGCCGCCATGTTCATGATGCGCGCCAAGACGGCCATCGTGAATACGGCCAGAGTCGGAAAGTCTCCCTCAGAAGTACTGTTCGATGTCAACAACGTTCTCTGCGAGGGAAATGACGCGGAGATGTTCGTGACCGCCTGGATCGGAATCCTGGATCTGGAGACCGGGATCATGCGATGCGCCAATGCCGGACATGAGTACCCGGTGCTGTGCCGGGCGGGAGGCGATTACGAGCTGCTCAAAGACAAGCACGGGCTTGTGCTGGCGGCCATGCAGAATACTTCTGCGGCTGAGTACACCGTAGAGCTCCATCCGGGAGACAGGATCTTCGTCTACACGGATGGCGTTCCCGAGGCGATCGACAAAGAAGAGAAGGCTTACGGTACGGACCGGCTGGTCCAAAAGCTCAATACTGTTAAGACGCTTCCTCAGCAGGAGGTACTCAAGCAGGTGTATCAGGATATTGTGGAGTTCGCCGGGGAGGCGGAGCAGTTCGATGATATTACGATGTTGGGATACACCTATAATGGATGATGGATGGCGTAAAAAGAGGACGCTCTGCGGGCTGCAGAGCGTCCTTTTTTGTTATGTGTCAGGTGTGTCAGCGGATACGTCCCCGTGACACATTTTATGAATTTTCTTCTCCGAAAGAAGAGTGGTGTCCTTCTTCGCCGAAAGTGGGCTGCTCGGTTTCTACGGGCGGAACGGCGCTATCCGCAGGCTGGCTCTGAGCGGGATCAAAGACAGTGTGGTGCGTCTCGGCCGGGCCTGTGGGCTCTGCGGGCGCCGCAGGCGCCTCAGCAGCCGGAGCCGGCTGATAGGAGGGTTCCGGTGAAGCTCCTGTTGCCGGCGTCTGCGCGGCTCCGCTTTCCTGGGCTTCGGCGGCCTTCTTATCGCGTCTTGCTGCGAGCATGATACAGATCCAGGTCATCAGCATACTGAAAAGGCAGCAGGCACCGCATATAAGCAGGGTCCAGTTCGCAAAACCGACCACGCGGTCCGTGATCACCCTGGCTTCTAGCAGGACGCAGACCGCACCTGCGATGCAGCCGATTGTCAGGATCAGGTTCAGGACCCACACAGGATAGTCCAGGACCTTGATCTGCACGGTTCCCTGCAGGATCAGAACGCCGAGGATCATCGACAGCAGGCCGGTGTAGATATCAAAATGTGCGGTCAGGTCCGGGATTCGGATCAATCCGATGATGCCCATCAGAACCAGCATCGTGCCCAGCGCAAATCCGTAGCGGTCGATCCGCTTATAGTCACCCGACAGAAAATAAGAAACGATGGAGATAACGCCGACGGCGATCAGTCCTCCGCACAGGAACTGGCAGACCGTGGTCACTTGCATGGTCTTGCTGAACAGCAGCAGATAACCGAGAATGATGGCTACCAACGAGAGTGAGACCTGTGTGAGAACACTACTTTTACTTGTTGATGTTTTCATGATTAACTCCCCCTATACTATTTTGCCATGCCGGCAATTGGATCGTAACAGCCTTTGCTCCTTATCCCGGATCACCCTGATTCGGGGGAAGCGACCAACTACATCTTATAGTTTATCATGTCATCCTCCAATTGGAGACACTTTTTACAGAAAGATTTAGTATAATACAAATAGATGGGCGCACCGCATGCGCAGAAGATAACAAGTGAGCAAAATATTGAGCAGAATATAACACAGGGGGGATGTCCCCCGCTGAGTTATATGATGCACACGCGTGCGGAAAGGTAGATGTTGCCTTTCAGGCAACCCGCACGCGGCACAGCGGCTCGCTTTGCGAGCCTTGAATTAAATGAGGGAGAAACAGTATGAAGATCTGTCCGGCTTGCAACTATGAGAATCCAGATACGAATAAGTTTTGCAACTATTGCGGAGCGCAGCTGTCCGGCGTAGAGCCGACAGGAGGCACAGCGCCCGAACCCGATCCGCTCGCCGAAATACTGGTGAAGCAGAAAGAGGCCGCGGAAGCGCAGAATCCTGTCGGAATCGGCGCCGCCGGCGCGGGCATTTACGGAGCTGCGGGGCAGCGCGGTCAGCAGCCGGCGCAGCAGGGCGGGGGCCAGCCCGGCGCGCAGAGCGGGTTCCAGGCTGCGAGGCAGAGCGGCTATCAGCCCGGGGCGCAGGGTGGGTTCCAGCCGACGGGGCAGGGCGGCTACCAGCCCGGCGCGCAGAACGGGTTCCAGGCTGCAGGGCAGGGAGGTTACCGGCCCGGCGCCCGGCCTGCGGGGCGGCACGTTTATCGGCAGATGGGACAGGGCGGCCGGCCTATGGCGCCGAACAACAATGCGCAGCAGTATACTTACTCGCCCACTCCTTTTGACAGCAAGATTCCGGAGATCGCGATCGGCAAATATGTGGCGTGGAGTGTTTTTGACATCCTGTTCTCGCTGGTCTTCGGCATCCTGGGACTGATCTTTGTGCTCAGGATCAATAAATCCAAGACCGTAGAGGAACAACAGAAGAATCTCAAGACAGCGAGAATTTTCCTGATCATCGGAACGGTCTTTGCGATCCTCAATATTGTATTCATGATCGCAGGCGGCCTAACCTGACGCGATATCCTAGATTGTCACGATATTTTGGCTATATAGTTTTGGGGAGGAAGAGAATTATGGCGCTCAAAGACTTCTTAAAGAACAACAATTTGAAAAGGAATTTGAACAAAAAAACGGACAAGAACAACTCCTCTGCGGCCGGGGAGGCAGACGGCAGAGGGCAGGGCGACCCCGGACAGGGCGGGCCGCAGACCCCGGTCGCAAGGATCGCTGGTATTGTGGTTCCTGTTTTGGCGGTTCTGTTTGTGATCGGAATCGTAGCAGGATCCTTTTACACGCTCTCGGAGACGGAGAGCGCGGTGGTGACGACGCTGGGCCAGGCGACCGTCAACAACAATAAAGGCCTGCAGTTCAAAATACCGTTCATCCAGAAGGTGACCAAGATCAACACTACGGTCCGCAGCTTCGAGATCGGATACAGAGAAAGCGGCGAAGGGAACTACTCTAACGTGGAAGAAGAGTCCACCATGATCACTTCGGACATGAATTTCGTGGACATCGACTTTTATGTCACGTATCAGGTGACCGATCCGCTTCAGTACATGTACGCGACTGAGGAGCCGGAGCTGATCCTCAAGAACCTGGTCCAGAGCACGATCCGCGGGACCGTCAGCGCTTACACCGTGGATTCCGCGCTGACCACGGGCAAGTCCGACATCCAGCAGAACATCAAAAACATAGTGATGGACGAACTTGAAGAGCAGAACATCGGGCTGTCGCTGATCGATATTTCGATACAGGATGTGGAGCCGCCCAATGACCTGATCAAAGAGGCTTTCTCCGAAGTCGAGAACGCCCGGCAGAACAAGGAGTCGGCTCTGAACGAAGCGAATCAGTATCGGAACGAGCAGCTCCCCGCCGCGGAGGCCAAGGCCGACAACATCATCCAGAAGGCGGAGGCGCACAAGGCGGCCCGTATCAACGAGGCCAACGGCCAGGCGGCGCGATTTAACAGTGAGTACGCCGAGTACATCAAATATCCGCTCATCACAAAGCAGCGTATGTTCTACGAGGCGATGGAGGAGATTCTGCCTAATGTCAAGATCATCATTAATAATGATGAGACCGGGGAGACCCAGCGCATGTACCTGGGCGACCTGGACGGCAGTCTTGGCGGCAACGGAACCGGCAGCGGAACCGGAAATGGGAACGGCAGCAGTGCCGGGACCCGGACGGGCGGCGATTCCGCCTCCCGGAATGAGACAGGAGGTGAGCAGTGATGAAGAAGCATTCTGTCACTATTTTGGCGGCGCTGATCATAATTTATCTGATCGGAAACCTTTCCGCTGTCATCACTTATCCCAATGAGTACAAGGTCATCAAGACCATGGGCAAAATATCGAGAGTCACAACGGAGCCCGGCTTCTCTATGCGGATTCCGCTGATCCAGAGCGAGACGACGATTCCCAAGGACAGGCAGCTCTATGACATCGCACCCACGGAGATCTATACGTCCGACAAAAAGAAGATGGAAGTAAACGCCTACATCATCTGGAGGGTGACGGATCCCATCAAATTTACGCAGACGCTGAACGCGTCGGAGGCCAGCGCGGAGAGCAAGATCAGTGCGATGGTCTACGGTGCCCTGAAGGCTACGGTGTCCGCAACGACGCAAGAGGAGCTGATCGCGTCCCGCGACGCGGCGCTCGATAAGCAGGAAGAGGATGACCTTCTCGATGTGGAGGTCCAGGACATGAAGTCCGAGGACCTGGCAGAAGAGGGGGACGACCAGACGCAGGCCGGAACGGGAACGGAGCCGGATGACGGCATGTCGGTCATCGATGAGAACACCCGCGTCATCTCTCTCTCCAATAAGATCATCGAGCAGCTCAACAAGGACTACAATCCCGAGCAGTACGGGTTTGAGATTCAGCTGGTCAAGATCAAGAAGCTCGACCTTCCGGAAGAGAACAAGGACGCGGTCTACAACCGCATGATCACCGAGCGCAAGAACATCGCTGCCGCTTACAAGGCGCAGGGCGAGTCCGAGGCGCAGAAGATCCGAAACACGACGGACAGGGAGACGGCGGTCCTGATCTCCCAGGCGGAGGCGAAGGCGGACCAGCTCGAGGCCGAAGGCGAGGCGGAGTACATGCGAATTCTCTCGGATGCCTACAATGACCCGGACAAGGCGGAGTATTACCTCTTTGTCCGCCAGCTCGACGCGGCAAAAAAGAGCCTGGAGAGCGGGAACACCACGCTCTTTTTGGACAGCGATTCGCCGCTGGCCAGTGTATTTGAGAGTGCGGGGGAGTGAAAAAATAGTAGGGGGACTGCGGTTCGGAGCCGCGCGCGATGAGGCGCTGCAGTTAATGATCTGGATCGCGGCTCCGGGCGGTGACTCCGGCGGCGGCTCCGGGCGGCAGGCGATGAGGCGCGGCAGTCAACGATCTGGAGAACAATTAAAATAAGAAATTACCGGCAAAATGAATCAAACAAGCAGTAGAAGCATCATAGTAAAGCGGATCATCATAATTGTATCGGCGGCTCTTTGGGGAGCCGCCGGATTCTTTCTTAATCTCATGCACAAGGACCCTAATCCGAACAGGCCGGAGAGAATCGACGGCGGGCTCGGGCGATTGGGGCGCTGCGGGCGAGTGGAATTCCATTGAGTGAAATGTTGTGGGAACTGAGGAAATGCTGTAGAAGCGAGGGAGGTAATGCGAGGTGGAAAAACAGGTACTTTTTATTAATGCATGCGTGCGCAGTGAGTCCAGGACCAGGAGGCTTGCGGATCGGGTGCTCGCGAAACTGAATCAGCCTTATGAGGAACTGCGGTTGGAGGAGATCAGGTTTCCTTTCACTGATGAGCAGTTTCTGAAAATGCGCGACAGACTGATATCCGGGCACGATTTTAACAATGCACTGTTTGATCATGCCAGGCAGTTTGCGGAAGCAGAGATAATCGTGATTGCGGCGCCCTATTGGGATTTGTCGTTTCCGGCGGTGCTTAAGCAATATTTTGAACAGATTAATGTCTTGGGGATTACCTTCAAATACACTGAAGAGGGAATTCCGGTCGGCCTCTGCAAGGCGAAAAAGATATTCTACGTGACTACGGCCGGGGGAGGATTTGCTCCGCAGGAATTCGGGTTCGGGTACGTGAAGGCCCTGGCGCACAATTTCTACGGCGTTCAGGACGTCAGATTGGTCATGGCGGCCGGGCTTGATATTTATGGGGCGAATGTGGAGATGATTTTGAGGGCGGCAGAGGAAACGATTGAGGTGTGATTGGGGCTGGCTGCCGGCTCGGTGGTAGGGGCTACCCTATAGGGGCTACCCTA
>JAZQCI010000085.1:0-7660 GCA_045546175.1 Lachnospiraceae bacterium
TAACGGTCCCGGTACTCCGAGGGAGCAAGCCCCACCAGCGTGAGCAGTTCGTCTGCCCTCTCGTCCATCCTCTTCTTGTCCCACTTCATCAGCTGTGGAATCACGGTGATATTGTCCCGGATCGTCATATGGGGGAACAGACCGACCTGCTGGATCACATATCCAAGGCGTCTTCTCAGCGCGACGGGATCCACATTTGCTATGTTCTCGCCGTCCACCAAAACCTTCCCTTCATCCGGATCATAGAGCCGGTTAGTAAGCTTGAGAAGCGTCGTCTTGCCGCAGCCCGACGAACCGAGGATCGTTATAAACTCTCCCTTCTCGATCTGCGCGCTGACATGGTCTACTGCCAGTCTCCCGCTGTTATCAAATTTCTTGCAGACATTGTCATATTGTATGATCGGCATGTTTACCACCTTGTGCTCTCCACTTGACGGCTGCTGTGTTTTGACAGAACTTCTCACTTGATACTCTCGTAGAAATCAGCGGCGACGTCCTCGTACTCCTCTCCTTCGATGTCCACCTGCGCGTTCAGCTTGGTGATCGTCTCCGTGTCAAGCGCCGCCGACACCTTATTAAGGACATCTGCGATCTCCGGATACTGCTCCAGCACTTCATTTCTGACGATCGGCGCCAGGTTATAGGGCGGCCACATGTGCTTGTCGTCCTCTAGAAGGACGAACTTGTCAGTCTCTGTCAGGCGGGCCTCGGTTGTATACGCGGGTGCGACATCCGCCTCATCTTTGTCGACCACTTCCCACTTGAGACCGTTGTCGTAGATCTTGGAGGATTTCCAGTTGAACTCGCCGTAGAGCTTGGTGAGGCCCGGAATGCCGTCCTCTCTCTCGTCAAACTCGCCCTGGGAGCAGAACCTGAGCTTATCGGCGTTTGCCTGCAGCTGAGATATGTTTGTGATGCCGTATTCATCGCTGGCTCTGCGGCTGATGAACAGACCCTGTCCGTCGTTGGCCTGCGCGTAGTCGAGCCATGTGATACCAAACTTTTCATTGTAGGCTTCCTTGACCGTGTTGTAGACCTCGTCCTGATCCGTCAGCGCCTCCATTCCCAGGATCGAAATGAGTCCTGTGCCGGTGTATTCGGGATAGAGATCGATCTCGGCGCTTGTGATACTGGTGTGCACGACCGATCCCGCGATGTTCATCTTGCGCTCCACCTTGAATCCGGCGTCTTCCAGTGCCAGTGCATAGATTTCCGCAACAATCTCATTTTCCGTGAAATCCTTTGATCCGACGACCACGGACTTGGTCTCTCCCGATCCAGACTCTCCGGTAGAGGCCGGCTGTCCGCTGCCGCACGCCGCCAGCGCCATTGTCATGGATGCTACAAGCAGTAATGCAATTACTTTTTTCATATCGTTCTCCTCTCGTATGCTAGACATACTTATATATCAACATTCTTCTGGTCAGAATATCAAATACCAACCCGGATGCCAGCGACAGGACTGCGACCAGTCCGCCGCCCAGCACAAGCAGATCCATCCGGTAAAGCCCAAGCCCTGTAAAAATGATCTCGCCGAGACCGCCCGCTCCGATCTTTGCCGCGAGCGTTGTGCTTGCGACCACTTCAACCAGCGCTGTCCGCAGGCCTGCCAGGATCATCGGCAGAGCGCACGGTATTTTGACTTTCCAAAAGAGTTCTTTTTCTGTCATGCCTATGCCTCTGGCCGACTCGATCATGAAATCAGGGATCGTCCTAAAACCCACGATCGTGTTGAGCAGTACCGGAGGCACCGCGAGGATCGTCAATGCAGTCACTGCGGGCGGAACGCCGGTACCCATTATGGGAATCAGCAGGATCAGAACAGCCAGCGACGGCACGACTCTGAGCATTTCAAAGGACGCTGTAATGACCGCTTCGCCCTTCTGAAGCTTTGCGGCGAGACAACCACACGGAATTCCAATAAGCGCTGCGACAAACAGCGCGAAAAGACTGATCCCGATATGCGCGGCGATCTGTTCAGCAAGCTGCTGCGGATGGGTCGCGATATATTCCGCTATTTTTTGAACCATAGTTATCTGACCTCTTTGCCCCCTGAAGACGCGCTATGCGCGGCTTCCAAAAATGCGAGCCTCGTTATGCGAGCATTTTTTTCAGACATCACGACGACCTTGCCAAAGCTATGGCTGCTGCCCAGGTATTCATGTGCCTTTGCCATTTCCGACAGATCGAACACCTTCTCCGGCCTGCAGTCCACTCCATGGGACTCCACGTAGTCCAGCATTTCCTGAAGGCTCCGCTCTGTGACATTGCCGGAGTGGAAAGCCGTAAGGTATCCGTTTGCCGGCAGATCCTCCAGCGGGTCAAAATCATCCAACGTCCACTTTCCACCAAGAAGCCCAGTCACGCAGATGATTCCGCCCTCCGCTGTATGGGCGAATGTATCCCGCAGCGCGGCAGGCCCGATCAGGTCGAAGATCCGGTCATATTTCTCCTCTGTCTGAAGCACCTGATCCCTGTCTTCCACGACCTGATCAAACCCTTCATCAAGCAGCGCACCTGCCTTGCGCATGTTTCTCGTCGTCCCCGTCACCTGCACATCCTTGAAGCCGCTCTTAACAAGCCTTACAAACGCGATTCCGACGCCGCTCGTTCCCCCGCGCACAAGGATCCTGCAGCTTTCCGTGATCCGCAGGTTCTTCATGGATCCGTAGGCAGTGTAATAGGTCTCGGGAACTGCGGCGAGCGTTTCCCACGACAAATCTGTTGTCACCGGATAGATCTGATTATTGGGAAGGAGCGCGTACTCCGCGTAGCCGCCGTCAAAGGCTCTTCCCATCTCTCCCATGATCGAGATGACTTTCTGCCCCATCGGCAGCCTTGCCGGGTCTGTCGATTCTGCGACCACCCCTACACACTCGATTCCCAGAATTCTGGGGAAAGTTACTGAGGGTGACTGTCCATCACGAGTGAAGATCTCGGAATGGTTGACGCCGCGCCCAATGATCCTGACCAGAGACCAGCCCGGTTTCACTTCCGGCACCGGAACTTCCGTGTAAACCAGCTTTTCCGGACCTCCCGCTTCATAGATCACGATTGCTTTCATATTCTTATTCCGCATATTTACTCCCCCGCGTCTTTCACCTTCACTCTGAATGAATCACTTCTCTGCTCCACATTTTATCATCCTGTTCATTAACGCTTCAATGAACAAAATCCGCCATAATGTCTGATTTTCTGCTATGATAGCGATAAAAGTGAACTGAAAGGAGTTTTTCCATGTCTGAATATATCGCCGCGCGTAGCCGCACCAGAGCCAAAATAGAGAGAGCTTTCTGGGACCTGTACATTGAAAAAAAATTCCGGCGCGTTACCGTGCAGGAAATTGTACAGCGCGCCGGAATCCATCGTTCCACATTCTATATTTATTATCAGTCGGTCGAAGACATCTTCTCTGCTATCAAAGAGCGGCAGCTCTCCCTGCTGGAAGAGGTTCTCGCCACGGAAGGCGAAGGAGAGGCCAGATTTGTCGGCCTGCTGAATGCATTACGGGATGTCTACGAAGAAAACCGCATCTATCTCAAGCCGCTTGTCATTGACTATCACAGCAGTATGTTTTCCCGCGCATACCGCCAAATGCTCAAAGATGCCCTGAAAAAGGACGGAAACTTCCCCGCCTATCCTGAAGACAGCAGGGAATACATTATTCTGGACTGTGTCATGAGCGGATATATTGAAATGCTCCTGCAGTTTCTGGACTCCGGCGCTCTTTCCATGGAGGAAACTTTCCTATTGGCTTACTACACTATGGAGCACGGAACAAAACCCGCTTTACTAAGTCAGCTGGGAATCAGTGATTTGAATGATCAGCTCCGCTGATCAAAATCCCCGGTTATATAAAGTTCAGTCGAAGGAAAGCACCTTCCGGCACAAAACTTTGCTTTGCGTGAACAGAAGGAGGACATTTGTCTAGGCTGATCAAAGGTAGATTTGATAATAAGAGCTTGTAACCACGTTAAAGGGAGTGTTTCCGCCTGTACGGATACACTCCCTGGTTTTTTCTTCTTTTTGGTTGTGTCTGTTATAAGTTTGCCTCCACCGGGGGCCTGTAGATCGTTCCTTTGTAGGTCATGACGGTCACCTTCTAAAATGCTCTTGTGATATATTCACGGTACTGCCGCAGCTTCTTTTCGTCGTTTTCTTCCATGAACTTTCGGATATAGGAGAGCAGCTCCTCCTTCGATTCGGGTATCCGGCACTGAACATGGAAGAGATTGGAGGCATGCTCATTCATGAAGATCGTGTCATTGGTGAGGCAGCGCACAAACTCATGGATCTCCTCAAGTTTCTCTGTCTCTGTGGATTCCTCATAGATTCCCTTCTCCATCGCCCGGTAAAGCGGCGTTCCCGGCACGACCGTCAGCATGGAGGTGTTGACCATTGTCGGGTGAAGACCGTCATATAGTTTCGCTGTCAACCGGGCATTTCTCAGACCGTAGTTATGCCCACCGGCACCGTTCAGGAAATTAACGATGAACGGAAGGCCTGCGGCGTCGATCTTCTCCAGCTGCTCCCTGGCTTGGGCAGCTGTATATCCCTTGTTGATCCGCTTTAAGACCACGTCGTCGCCGGATTCCACACCGATGTAAGGATTGGCAAAGCCTACTTCCGCCATGTTCCGCAGCTGTTCCTCGGTCTTGTCATAAAAGTTATCAATCCGGGCATAGCCGCCGATTGTCTGCACAGAAGGGACATACTTGTGCAGAAGCTCTGCCGTCTTCATCAGCACATCATAGTCCGCTGCGTATCCGTCGGCTCCCTGCAGAAAGATCCGCTTCGGGACACCGAAGGCAGCCGGGATTTCCTTGATATCTTCTTCAATCTCCTCTATGGTCGATTTCCCGAACTTCTGATCCTTGAAATAAGTGCAGAAGAGGCAGGTGTTATGGGAACATCCTTCCGTCGTCTGCAGATATCCGTCCGCTGTCTCATAAGGCGGCCGGTTGATTCCTCCTGAAAAATGCATGCAGATACGCCTCCTTCTTACAGCGTTCTTTTGTTCCGGCGCAGTGCCGCCATCCGGTCCAGATTACCGTGGCTGATCTGATGCTCCAGTGCGGCGACGATCTTATCTTTCCGGGAAAGGAAATCGGTGCCGGAGAGATTGACGCCTGAGATCGTGTGGTGTGTGATGAAGGAACAGTCGCAGGTCAGATTCTCGACAAAGAGCTTCAGTTCCTCCAGCATTTCCTTTTCGGAAAGCGGATCGAATTCCCCGCGCTGTGCTTCTTCTAAAAGCGGGGTTCCCGGAAACAGCGTAAGACCGCCGGTTCCCACCAGCATGGGCTTGCACTGACTGAAAATCTTCGCGGAGTTTACAGCATGCTCGCGACTGTGCGACTTGCCGGCAACACCATTCAGAAATGTCATCCAGTAATCGATCCCTGCCTCCTCAAGTTTATGGCACTGTTCCAGGATGTCTTCCGCGTGGTATCCCTTATGTATCCGATCCAGGGTCCAGTCATCGCCGCTTTCCACACCGAGGGATATCTCCCGCATGCCCAGTTCTTTCAGCTTTCGCAGTTCCTCAACAGTCTTATTTTTCAGATCACTGACTCTGCCCGCCAGATAAATGTACTCCATCTTAGGAAGATACTTATGGATCATTTCAAAGATCGGCGCCAGCTTGTCATAACTAAGGACAAGCGGATTGGCGGAAAGCAGCTGGATTGTGCGTGCGTCCGGATCCATCTTTGCAAGTTCCTGCAGGTCCTCCTCGATCCATTCCATCGGAGACATCCGGAAGGGAATTTCTTTGTACATCGTGCAGAACTTGCACTTATTATGGGTGCAGCCCTGAGTGATCTCTAAAAGCGGCCATGTCGGCCAGTAAGGGTTTCTATATACAGTTCCGGTAAAATGCATCGTTTCTCCTCCTTCTTACAGTTCCGTCACAAAGTTTTCCAGCGGCATACGCTTAAAGTGCCAGGCATTGGGCTTTGCCTTTTCCGAGTTTACACAAATCCCTTTAAAGAATCCACATACAGAACTATAATTATGAAAGATAATCTTACAGTATTGTATTTTTGTAAGAAGGAGTGAGTTTATGGCTGAGATCACCAAGATGTGGATTGCGGATAAGATGAGGGAGATCATGAAGCACAAACCCATCGACAAGATCCGTGTAACAGAGATTTGCAAGGCGGCAGATATCGAAAGGCCGACCTTTTATTACCATTTCAAGGATAAGTATGACCTGGTCGCCTGGATGTTCTGTACAGATGCTTATGGCACAGATATAACCTCTGTCCCCTCTGCCGCCGCAGGGATGAATAAGATGAAGCAGGATATTTTGTTTTACAAACGTGCTTATGAGGATTCCTCCCAGAATGCCCTATGGCACTATATGGTGGAATACTTTACAAGACGCTATACTGCGCTCGCAAAAGAAAAACTGGGCACCGATATTCTCGATACTCAGCTTGCTTACAGCATCCGTTTCTATTGTATGGGCGCTGTCGGCATGACGCGGGAGTGGGTCCTGACCGACAACATCACTTCGGCGGAAACCGTTGTGCAGATGATGTTCCATTCCATGCCAGAGAATCTCCGGAAGATCTTATTCTAAGAAATGTATCACCATATGAAACAAAAGACGGGGACAGCCTCCAGTGCGGCTCCCCCGTCTCTAATAAAAACCGGGAACAGTATCAACTACATCTTTAGGATTTTTCCAATCTCCAAGACCTCTTACGATCTCGTCTACATTAACTCGCGGCATATTCATCATTTCCGGATAAGTCTGATAGAGAGTGGTCTTACCGGCACCATTTACGCCGCCAAAAATTATGTATTTTTTCAAGATCAAAACCTCTTTTCAGCAATCGCTTTTTTCTGTCTCTGCTGTAAAACAAAGTCTGTCACAAGCCTGACAAACTCCTTTTCTTCTTTTGTTTTGGCCTTTTCCAACAAAATATGCGTTTCATCGAAATTTATTGTCATACACTGCTCATATAATTCATGAATTGCATTTTCATTCGACATAGCTTATACCTCAACTTTGATTCTTAAATCATATCTGTTTTCATTATTATACTTTCATCGCATAATCCCCGCAATCCTTCCACCTATCTAAAGGACCGGGAACAGAATCAAACTGTTCCCGCTCCTTTACGCGCGTCCGCGAGGTGACTCGAACACCCGACCTACCGCTTAGGAGCGGGTTTGTCACCCAAAAAAGCAAGGAAAGGAGGGCTTTTCCGTGCCCTGATTTTCGTTGTCACCCACTTTGTCACCCAACTTTTGAGACGGTGAGATTTTGAATATAATGATATGTATTCTTCTCTGTCAAAACGCAAAACTAGCCTTGCTTGTTACATTACCATTTCAGTTCACCATCACCGCCCATTAACCTGGTCATTTCTTCAATCCGCTCCAGCGGAAACGGAGGGGACGAAACCGGCTTCATAGCCAGTGACATCAGCTTCATGGGATTATCATCCGCTGCTATGCGATTGGAACTTAATGCCCCACATACCTTGCAGCGGTGAATGATGGCCCACTCGCCATTTTTCCTTACCCATACCGCGATAGGTTCCATCACGCCGCCACAGTCTGCTGCCCGGTCTCCCGGTTCATTATCCAGATGCTGGCTGGAGAGACAGTACGGGCAATGGTTCCGATGATCGCTCCCTGCGCCTGT
>JAZQCI010000086.1:0-6459 GCA_045546175.1 Lachnospiraceae bacterium
TTTTGAAGACATTGGATGAGACCAGCGAGCAGATCCTGCGGGCTATGGAGGCCCTGGCGGCGGATACGGCGAAGGCAGAGCGCATCGAGGACATCCTGGAGCAGGCAAAATATTATCACGAGATCATTCTCACCGAGATGGTCGAGCTGCGCAGCTGGACAGACAGGGCAGAGGCCATCATTCCGGATGAATATCTGCCTTATCCGACCTATGAGAAGATGCTGTTCTCACTCAGATAAGAGGAAAAACCATGTGGTATCAACAGGAACATGATGCCTGCGGCATCGGAAGTATTGTAAACATTGACGGCAGAAAGGATCACAAGGTCCTGGATGACGCGCTTCATATTGTGGAAAAACTGGAGCACAGGGCAGGAAAGGACGCCACCGGAGAAGTGGGAGACGGCGTCGGGATCCTGACGCAGATCTCCCACAAATTCTTTGTGAAAGCGGCAGCAGAGGCCGGAATCGATAAGGCGGCAGACCTTACGGAAGGCGACTACGGCGTCGGCATGTTCTTCCTGCCGCAGAATACGCTCCGCAGGACGCTGGCTAGGCGCATGTTTGAGGTAATCACGCAGAAGGAAGGCATGGAAGTTCTTGGCTGGAGGGAAGTCCCCGTCCATGAGGAGATCCTCGGAAAGGCGGCCGTCGACTGCATGCCCTGCATCTGCCAGTGCTTTGTGGCGAGGCCGGACGGGGTGCAGAAGGGGATCGATTTTGACCGAAGGCTCTACGTTGTCCGAAGAGAGTTCGAGCAGTCTTCCGAAGACACCTACATCTGCTCGCTCTCGTCCAGAACGATCGTCTACAAGGGCATGTTCCTGGTGGGTCAGCTGCGCCGTTTCTACGACGACCTGCAGGATCCGGAGTACGAAGCGGCCATCGCGATCGTGCACTCGCGCTTTTCGACCAACACGACGCCGTCCTGGCACCGGGCCCATCCCTACAGGATGATCGCCCACAACGGCGAGATCAACACGATCCGGGGCAACATCGACAGAATGCTGGCCAGAGAAGAGACCATGACAAGCCCTGTCATGCAGGACGACCTCGACAAGATCTTCCCGGTTGTGGACAGAAGCGGGTCGGACTCCGCCATGCTGGACAACACGCTGGAATTTCTCTACATGAACGGCATGCCGCTGGCGCTCGCCATGATGGTGATCATCCCCGAACCCTGGAAGCACAACACTTTCATGAGCGGGGACAAGAAGGATTTCTACCACTACTACGCGACCATGATGGAGCCCTGGGACGGTCCGGCGGCCATCCTCTTTACAGACGGTGAGATGCTGGGCGCGACCCTGGACAGAAACGGCCTTCGCCCGTCCAGATACTATATTACCGACGATGACCGGCTGATCCTGGCCTCTGAAGTCGGCGTCCTGGACATTGATCCGGCGCGCATCGTGAAGAAAGCGCGTCTTGAGCCCGGGCGCATCCTCCTGGTGGACACAAGGCAGAAGAGGATCATCTCCGATGAGGAATGTAAGACTTATTACGCGGGAAGAAGTCCCTACGGCGAGTGGCTGGACAGAAATCTTCTGCATTTAAAGAGCCTTGCGATCCCCAACAGGAAGATCCCCGTGCACTCCCAACAGGTCCGGGACCGCCTCTACAAGGTGTTCGGCTACACCTACGAGGATGTGAAGGACCAGATCCTTCCCATGGCGGAGAACGGCGTGGAGCCCACTCTTTCTATGGGGCACGACGCGCCGCTGGCGGTGCTGTCCAAGGCCCATCAGCTGCTCTTCAACTACTTCAAGCAGCTCTTTGCCCAGGTCACCAATCCGCCGATCGACTCTCTGAGGGAGAAAATAGTGACGGATACAACGGTCTACATCGGCTCCGACGGAGACCTTCTGGGAGAAAAGAGCGGCAACTGCACGGTACTGGAGGTGGACAACCCCATTCTGACCGGAGTGGACCTCTTAAAGATCCGGAGCCTTAACCAGCCGGGCTTCCGCACCCGGACCATCTCCCTGCTCTTTTACAAGAATACTTCGCTGGAGAGAGCGCTGGACCAGCTTAATATCGCGGTGGACCGCGCGGCGGCAGCGGGCTTCAACATTCTCATCCTCTCCGACAGGGGCGTGGACGAGAACCATGTACCGATCCCTTCTCTGCTTGCGGTTTCCAGCGTGGAGCAGCACCTGGTGCAGACCAAGAAGCGCACCGCCGTCTCTCTGATTCTGGAGAGCGGCGAGCCCAGGGACGTCCATCAGATCGCGACTCTGCTGGGCTTTGGCGCGCGGGCGGTCAATCCCTATCTGGCGCACGAGTGCATCGGGGAACTGATCGAACTGGGAATCCTGGACAAGGATTATCACACGGCGGTGGAGGACTATAACAAAGCTCTCTTATCCGGCGTTGTCAAAATAGCGGCTAAGATGGGCATTTCGACGCTGCAGTCCTATCAGTCCGCCCGCATTTTCGAGGCCATCGGGCTGGGGAAAGAGGTGATCGATCGATATTTTGCCGGAACAGTGAGCCGCGTGGGCGGAATCGGCATCAAAGAGATCGAGGAAGGGGTGGCCTTCCGGCACGATCACGCTTTTGACCCGCTGGGACTGGGCGTGGACGAGACCTTGGACTCGGTCGGATTCCACTACCTCAGGAGCGGGCAGGACAAAGAGGACCACATGTACAGTCCGGAGACCATCGTGACGCTGCAGAGGGCGGTGCGCGAGGGATCCTACGAGCGCTTCAGGGCTTACACGGACCTGGTGGACGACGCCGGAAGGCCGCACACCCTGCGCGGACTGCTGGAATTCGTGCCGGCGGGCGAGGCAGTGCCTCTCGAGGAGGTGGAGCCCGCTTCGGAGATCGTCAAACACTTCAAGACCGGGGCCATGAGCTACGGGTCCCTTTCCGCCGAGGCACACGAGACATTGGCCGTCGCCATGAACTCGATCGGGGCCCGCTCCAATACCGGTGAGGGCGGAGAGCTGCGGGAGCGCTTCGGGACGGAGAAGAACAGCAAGATCAAGCAGGTGGCCTCGGGAAGGTTCGGCGTCACCAGCGAGTACCTGTGCAGCGCCGAGGAGATCCAGATCAAGATGGCCCAGGGCGCGAAACCCGGCGAGGGCGGCCACCTTCCGGGCAAAAAAGTGTACCCCTGGGTGGCAGAGACGAGGTTCTCCACGCCCGGCGTGGCGCTGATCTCGCCGCCGCCGCATCACGACATCTATTCGATCGAAGACCTGGCGCAGCTGATCTACGATCTCAAGAGTGCCAACAGAGCTGCGAGGATCAATGTCAAACTGGTCTCCGAGGCAGGGGTAGGCACCATCGCGTCCGGCGTCGCCAAGGCGGGCGCACAGGTGATCCTGATCTCGGGGTATGACGGGGGAACCGGCGCGGCGCCCGGCAGCTCCATCCACAACGCAGGGCTTCCCTGGGAACTGGGCCTGACGGAGGCGCACAGGTGCCTTACGGAAAACGGCCTGCGGGACAAGGTCGTTCTGGAGACGGACGGAAAGCTCATGAGCGGCAGGGACGTGGCCATAGCGGCGCTGCTCGGAGCGGAGGAATTCGGCTTTGCGACGGCTCCTTTAGTCTGCCTGGGCTGCATGATGATGCGCGTCTGCTCCAAGGATACCTGCCCCGTCGGCATCGCGACGCAGAACAGGACGCTGCGCGGGTGCTTTAAGGGAAAGCCGGAATACGTCACCCGCTTCATGCTCTATATCGCGGAGCAGGTCCGCGAGATCATGGCGGAGCTGGGATTCCGCAGTATGGCGGAGATGACGGGAAGATCGGACTGCCTGCGGGTGAGGAAAGAGCTCATCACGGACAGGGCCTTTAAGGTGGATATGCGTCAGATCCTGGGAGAGAGCCCCATGCCGGTCCTCTCGGAGGCTGACAGGGAGAGCGGAAATTACGGGCTTTATGCGCCCAAGAACCTCTATGACTTTGAGCTGGAGAAGACGCCGGACCTGGCGCATCTTCTGCCGGCCTTCGAGGAGGGACTTGCGGAGCTTCGGGGTGAAAAAGCGACCTCCGGGGTGGCGTGTTCCTCGGGCGCTTCCGATGCCGGGGCGAGCTCCCGGGGATCGGGTGCAGCCGGCGCCGGGCATTACGAGACGACCTTGAAGGTGTCCTCCACGGACAGGGCTTTCGGGACGATTTTCGGCTCCGAGATCACAAAGCGCTTCGGAGGGAGCCTCGCGGAGGATACTTTTGTGGTCCGCGCGCAGGGCGGCGGCGGCCAGTCCTTCGGCGCCTTTCTCCCGGCGGGCATCACGATCAGGCTTTCGGGCGACGCCAACGACGGCTTCGGTAAGGGGCTATCGGGTGGAAAACTCGTTCTGGTACCGGATCCGAAGAGCCGATTTGACGCCAGCCAGAATATCATCGTCGGAAACGTCGCTCTGTACGGCGCGACGGGCGGAAAGGCCTTTATTAACGGAATAGCGGGAGAGCGGTTCTGCGTCCGCAATTCCGGCGCGGTCGCTGTCGCGGAAGGCTGCGGCGACCACGGCCTGGAGTACATGACCGGAGGCCGCGCCGTGATCCTGGGTGGGACCGGCAAGAACTTTGCGGCCGGCATGAGCGGCGGAATCGCCTACGTGCTGGATCGGGACCACAGTCTTTACAGAAGGATCAACAAAGACATGGTGGCTCTGCAGGAGCTCACGGAGAAATATGATATCGCGGAGCTTTGCGATATTTTGACAGAGTATGTCGCGGAAACTGGGTCAGAGCTGGGGAGGAAGATTATCGCTGATTACGAGGAGTACATTCCTTTCTTCAAGAAGGTCGTGCCGCTGGACTACCAGCGGATGCTGACGGCGATCGGCAGGTTCGAGGAGCAGGGAATTCCGCACGACAAGGCTGTGCTGGAGGCGTTCCGGGAGGTTACAAGTCAGTAAAGCTCACAAAGAGGTGCATTATGGGAAAAGCTACCGGATTTCTGGAATACAAAAGACAGGACAATATCGACAGGCAGCCGCTGGAGAGGCTGGCGGACTATCGGGAGTTTCACCTGCCGCTGTGCGAAGAGGAGAGGCGGGAGCAGGGCGCGCGCTGCATGAACTGCGGCGTGCCCATGTGCCAGAGCGCGATGAAGCTCTCCGGTATGGTCACCGGATGTCCTCTCCACAACATGATCCCAGAGTGGAATGACCAGATCTATCTGAATCACCCGAGGCACGCGCTGTCCAGGCTCCTCAAGACCAGTAATTTTCCGGAATTTACCGGCAGGGTCTGCCCCGCGCTCTGCGAGAAGGCCTGCATCTGCGGCATGAACGGCGAGCCGGTCACGATCCACGATAATGAGCTCTACATCATTGAGACGGCGTTTAAGAACGACTGGATGAAGCCCCGGATCCCGCAGCACAGAAGCGGCAGGAAGGTGGCGGTCATCGGGAGCGGCCCGTCGGGCCTCGCCGCGGCGGACCAGCTGAACCACAGAGGGCATCTGGTCACCGTCTTCGAGCGGGAGGACCGGATCGGCGGGCTTCTCATGTACGGGATTCCGAATATGAAGCTGGACAAGTCGGTGATCGAGCGGCGCCGGAAACTGATGGAGGAGGAAGGCGTGACATTCCGCACCGGTGTCGACGTGCAGGGCGCTGTAGCCGAGGAGATTCTGCGCGAGTATGACGCCGTGGTCCTTGCCTGCGGCGCCAAAAGAGCGAGATCCTTGTCAGTAAAGATCACCGAGACGGCGGGCCCTGAATTCGATGAAAAGGTACCCCAGAGGTCGGAAGAGGTCAGGGGTGTCTTTTTTGCAGTGGATTATCTCACGGAGAGCACCAGAAAAGTGCTGAGCGGAACAGGGCACTGGCGAGGAGACGCCAAGGGCAAACACGTTGTGGTCGTCGGCGGCGGTGACACCGGCAATGACTGTATCGGAACGGTCCTTCGGCAAGGCTGCGCAAGCGTGACGGCCCTGGAGATGATGCCGGCGCCTCCCGCAGTCAGGACGGCGTCCAATCCCTGGCCCGAGTGGCCCAAAGTCCTCAAGACCGACTACGGCCACAAGGAGGTGATCGCCAGGTTCGGCCGCGATCCCCGCGTCTTCAGTACCACTGTCAAGGAACTGATCCTGCGCAAGGGGAAGCTCTGGAAGATCAGAACCGTGCAGGTGCATTTCGAGAACGGACGCCTTGTCGAGGTGGAAGGAACGGAGAAGGTCATTCCCTGCGGGCTTCTTCTGATCGCGGCGGGCTTTCTGGGCTGTGAGCCCTATACAGCGGAGGCCTTCGGGGTTCATCTGACTGCCCGGGGCAACGTGGAGACTGCTGAAGGACCCGACCACTATCGGACCAATGTCGACAAGGTCTTTACGGCCGGCGATATGCACAGGGGGCAGTCCCTTGTGGTCTGGAATGTGGTGGAAGGCAGGGGCTGTGCCAGGGAAGTGGATGAGTTCCTGATGGGATACACGTCGCTGCGGGAGCAGTGAGTGTGTCATGGGGACGTATCCGCTGACACATTTTGAAATGTCACG
>JAZQCI010000087.1:0-40263 GCA_045546175.1 Lachnospiraceae bacterium
GGGCTTACCTCATGGGGGAAGGCAACAAGCGCAAGGAATGGGGAATGAGCCTTGTCCTTGTGAACAAGCGGGGATCCATGAGGGACGGCGATTACGGTACCGCCTGCCCGCAGTGCATTCCATGGCTCGGCAAGGTTCTGATCGACGATGTGTATTCTGGTGGGAAACCTGATGGGAAACACAAGCTCCTGAGTGAAGCGATGGCAGCGGGCTTCCTTCATCCAAGATGCAAGGACGGATTCACCACATATTTCCCGGGCATCAGCTCCACTCCGGATCCGGACGCGACAAAGAAGGAGCTGAAGGAAGCAGCTAAGGCGGAGAAGGAGGAAGCTAGAGAGAACTATGTAGAAAGGCAGGCAGACAGACAGGATCGGCTTGCAAAGCACAGCCTTGACCCGGAGAACCGGCAGACTGCCCGCCATCGTGCAAACCAGTGGAAGGAACAGGCAGCTCCATTCAAACCGGCGGAGACAATCGAAGAGGCACAGGAATATGCCAAGCAGTTTTGTAAGCAGAACTTCATGGACCGGACATTCAAGGGACAAGTGGACTTCAAGGATATTTCATTGGAGCACGCCAATGCAATCAACCGTTCTCTGACTGAAGCCTACAGTAGATTTCCTGAAATGGAGAAGCTGTCCGGTATAAAAGCAGTGGCTCCGGGATCCAGACAGGGAAAGAAGGCTTTCAAGGACGGTGCGGATGCTCTATTTTCTTATAGCCCGATCGAACACGGTATTTTTATTAATAAAGATGTCTTGAAGACCCCTAAAACGCTCGACGCATATATGCAACGATCAAAAGACGCTTGGGATCTAGTGATGAACAATCTGGACAAGCTATCTGGACGTCAGCGAGAACTTGCGGAGCGTTATGCCAAAGCAGGGCGTGATCTTGTCAGCGGTGACACGGTAGAAGGCCTTTTTACACATGAACTTGGGCACCATGTTCAGTGGACGATGCTTGATCCCAAGACAACTAATTCTATTACTTCTCGGATGCAAAAATATGCGCCACATCTTTCCGGATATGCTACCGCAAGTAATTCTGAATACTTGGCTGAGAGTTTTGCGGCATACATGAAGGGAGAAACAGATCTGCTAGATCCAGAGTATGTGAGATTCTTGAGTGATAAAACTGTTTCAATTGAAGCTGAATCTGGTCGGCTTGCGCGTGCCGTCCAGCGAGCATCGGAAAAAGAAACACTTCAAGACATGCTCAGAAGTAGTGTTACGATTGGAGATCCTTATGTTGAGCCAAGAGAAATACAGTCGGCTGCTTTCAGTAAGAAATTCAAGAAGCTGACAGATGATTCTAGAATAAATGACAGGATCAGGACACTGGCACAAGGAAATCTTACGAAGAATAGCGGAACATATACAGAGATGCTTGATATTATCGACCTTGATACTGGGAGTTCCGTGATACATAAACTTGGTAAAAAGAATGCACTTGAAGTAGCACTCACAGCAGAAGAGAGAGCAGCAGTGAGAGCAAAAAAAGGACGGATAATAGGGATGCACAATCATCCTACAAATATATATCCGACAGGTTCGGATTTTGTGGTTGCCGGAGCACGTGGGTATGAGTTTGGAATTGTAATCACGCATGACCTCAAAGTGTTTAAGTACACACCGCCAAGCACTCCAATTGACGCATTAACTCTTGATAGAATTATTGATAAATATACGAGAATGTTGTACGATGATATTGAAAAGAGAAAAGGCTTCGAAAAAGCCATGCAGGAATTGGAAAGGAGGTTCGGAATAACATGGCAAGAGATGTAAGAATTGTACCTGTGCCGGACTATCCGGACATTGTCCCCACTCACCCTGAATTATCAGAGGAGGAATTGGACAGGCTTATCGAAGAAGGTATTGAAAAAGCAAAAGATTATACAGAATGGCCAGATATTTAAACCACCCATCCCAAACGGATCGGGTGGTTTAATTATACCTATAAGGAGGTCTGAAATGGATTTTATTGAAGATATTCTTCAGCGCCTGGCGATGCCACTGGGGATAATGGTAGGAGCACTGATCGCTACACATGTGCTGACAGCCATAAAATGATGTGCTCAAGGATAAGAGCTCCTATGCCTCCGGTTATCAGGCCGGTGACAAACTGGCCGAAGAAATTACGCCAGAAGCGGCGCGACTCCGCATCATGTTCCACGATGTACTTATAGCCCTTGTCTCCCACGTGAATTATGTCCGTTGGGGCGCCGTCTTCATCGAGCTCAGAATATATCAGTTTTTCTGAAAAGAGATATTCTATATAAACAGGGGAAGTACGCTTGGCAATGTCATTTTTGCGCATGGAATTTCCATTATCAACAACCCGCTTTAGTATTTCGTATATTTTGTCTTTCATAATAGCCTCCGTCATGGATATTATAGCATGCCACCCGAAAGGGTGGTTTTCTTATGCAAGAAAGGACCAAATGAAAGCAGTAAAAGCAGAATATGCTAACGTGGTATTCACAGCAGAAGGCTGTTACGACCTTCCCGCGACCCGATGTGTGAGCCCAGACGGTAAAGAGGAGATAGAGACCGTATGGGAGCTGAGCGACGAGGAGGTCGAACAGATCCGTAAAGAGAAGAGGATTTATCTTTATATCTTCGGGCGGTCCATGCCGCCGGTCTGTATCCAGACACAATCTGATATCGTTTGCTAAACAGTTGCCTGAACTTTTTATCAAGGCGACGCCAGCGCCTGCCCGAACTGCTACCGGGTGGGCGCTTTTAATATGCCGCTTAAGCCACTGGATCGGTCAGGCCTACTCCTCCCTCCTGCATATCCGGGTTCGAATCCCGGAGGCGGCCTCGTCCCTCTGGTATCTCCGGACGCAAAATGGAGAGACAGAAGCCGAGGACTGAACCTCGAAAAAACAATGATCTGAAAGGAGCAAAAAATGAAAAAAGAAGAATTTGTCGCATTGGGAATCTCTGAGGAACTGGCAAAGAAAGCTGCTGATGCCTCGGCAGAGGAACTGAAGGGCTTTGTGCCTAAGACTCGTTTCGATGAGGTTAACGAGGAGAAAAAGAACCTTCAGACCGCGAAAAAGAAGGCGGAGGATGATCTCGAAGAGCTGAAGAAGACCGCAGGGGATAATGAAGCCCTTACTAAGCAGATTTCTGCCCTGCAGGAGGCAGCCAAGCAGAAGGACACCGAGTACGCATCCCAGATCAAAGCCATGAAGATGGCAAACGCGATCCGGCTCGGTATTACAGATGCACAGGACGCAGATCTTGTGGCCGGGCTGGTTGATCAGTCCAAGCTTATACTCGGCGATGACGGAAAGCTGACAGGGCTTGAAGAACAGCTCAAGACCATCAGAGAGAGCAAACCCTTCCTGTTCAAGGCAAAGGAGCAGGACAAGGGAGGAAAGCAGGGCGCCGGGTTCTCTGTCGGCTCCACACAGGGTGGAAACGCCGGCGGCGGTGTAGGCGGTGATGGAGATAAGCAGCTCTCCATGAGGGAGGCCATTGCGGCAAAACTCAATGCACAGAGTGGTGGCGGAAGTGCCACATGAAAGGAGTAAATAATGCCCGTAACATTAGCAGAAGCAAAGAAGAACGTGCAGGATGACCTGCAGATGGGCGTGATCGATGAGTTCCAGAAGAACAACTGGATCCTCGAGCACATCACATTCGACGACTGTGTCTCCCCTACGGGAGGCGGCGCGACGCCGACATACGCATATACCAGACTGCTTACACAGCCTACGGCAGCCTTCAGAGCGATCAACACTGAGTACACGCCTCAGGAAGTCACCAAGCAGCGCCATACTGTCGATATCAAGGTGTTCGGCGGTGCGTACGAGATCGATCGTGTGCTGGCCAATTTCGGCGGTATTGTCTCCGAGGTTGAACTGCAGCAGGCGCAGAAGATCAAGGCCGCACAGGCGCTCTTCAACGACACATTTATCAACGGCGATTCCGCGACGGATGCCAATGCTTTCGACGGCCTTGAGAAGGCCCTGACCGGAAGCTCCACAGAATTCAATGCATCCGGATCCGCGATCGACCTGTCCACTTCCGCAGCGATCGACACCAACTACAAGATGTTCCTCGACATGCTGGATGAATTCCTGATGGGTCTTGACGGAACACCGTCCTGCATCATGGGAAATACCAAGCTGATCGCAAGGCTCCGTGCCTGCGCCCGCAGAGCATCTATGTACCAGGTCACAAAGGGTAACTGGGGTGAGCAGGTCGAGTCTTACGGCAATATCCCTTTTGTCGACATGAAGACGAAGGCCGGCACAAATAATGATGTTATCGCGACAGACGGCACCGCCGGCACAACATCCCTGTATGTGGCCCGCCTCGGCCTTGACGGCCTCCATGCGGTATCTTTTGCGGGAGTCGCGCCTGTGCAGACTTGGCTGCCTGATTTCACTACGGCAGGAGCAGTGAAGAAGGGCGAAGTCGAGATGAATGCCGCGATCGTCCTGAAAGCGACCAAGGCAGCAGGCGTCTTCAGAAAGATCAAGGTGTCCTGATGGCTCGCATCATAGCGCCGAATAAGCAGTACGCCGGTGTCAGTGCCGGCGTACCCTTCACCGGCGGAGAGGGACACACTGACAATGAATACCTCATCAAATGGTTCCATGATCATGGTTATGAGGTGATCGAAGAGCCCGAGGCAGAGCCGGAAACAGATCCGGGTAAGCAGTCCGGAACAGTTACGGAAAACGCAACAGATGAATCTTCTGCAGATAAACCGTCAGAAGAGACGGCAGTTGCGCCGGCGCAAAAGAAGGGCAGAAAAAAGGAGGGGTAAGATGTCTTATGAGCCTTACGCTACGTTAGATGACTACGACGATCTGCTGGAAAATGCGATAGAAGTAGAAGAAGCTGATCTGCTCCAGGCGTCAAGGCACATCGACAGCCTGACTTATAACCGGATCGTAGCCCGGGGATTCGGTAATCTGACCCCGTTTCAGCAGGAGATCATAAAGGAAGTGGTATGCAGACAGGCTATGTTTGAAGTTGAGAATGCGGACGCGATCAGCTCTGTCCTGTCGTCTTACTCGATCAATGGAGTCAGCATGGCCTTTGGGTCCAGCTGGAATGTTTTTGTTGAGCACGGCGTGGCCATGCGCAGAGATGTGTATTCCCTTCTGCAGCAGACCGGACTGTGCTGCAGATTGCTGAGGTGACGGTATGATCTACCCAAAACTGGTGCCTGACAGTGTATGTAAGACACCGATTCGCATAGTGATTGAAGAAGATGGCCTTGATGAGGACGGAGCTCCCATTGAGGCCTTTACTGCAGACCTTAAATGTAACTGGCAGGACAGTGCCAAAACAGTTCTTACCGGCCAGCAGAAGTATGTGAGGATCACAGGGAAAGCACTGTTCAATGGCGATATCTGCCCCAAGGTGCCGGTGATTTCATCCGGATACGGGATCATATTCGGAGAACGCAGGGAGATCTGCGAGGGGATTAAAAACCGCAATCCGGATGGAACAGTCAACTATACGGAGGTGAGATTCCAGTGAGCGGTAAGGCTAATGTGAAGGTAACGATCCATGCAGAATTCCTTAAAGAACTGGACGAAGCCGCACAGAGAGCCCTGGTGCAGACAGCGGAAGCTGTTCATACGGAAGTTGTGCAGGCGCAGGTCATGCCTTTCAAAGAAGGCCATCTGCAGAATGATGCGACATTTGTCGACTCCAGTGAAGCCGGCAGCGGTCATGTAGATCTTGTGTCCAGTACTCCGTATGCCCGCCGGCTGTACTACCATCCGGAATACCGGTTTGATAAGAAAGAGAACCCGAACGCCGGAGCAGGCTGGTTTGACGACTGGGCGGAAGGCGGTGCCAATCAGAACTTTGCCGGGGAGACATTTGCGGCGCTTTTCAAAAGGGAGGCGGGATTATGACACTTGCTGAGATAAGGGACTGGCTGAAGACACTGGAAGCTGCTGAGAACTATTATATAGGCCGGCTCGAGAACAAGAAGGAGCGCTCGATCGGCGTATACGAAGGGACGGCAGCAGGACGCCCTGTAATGGCTTTGGGAGGATTGAAGAACAGTTCGTATGATATCCGGGCAGTGTCACTTCTTCTTCACTGGAACAGGAATAAGAACGAGACCGAGACAGCAGCCAGATCTTTATGGGATAAGCTGATCGAGGTCAGTAATGTGGATGCAGGTGAAAACCACATCCAGTACCTGCAGATGACTGTACCCGAACCTATCGGCGTGGGTACGGACGGAAGCGGGGTTTATGAGTACGTAATCAATTTTAATCTTTATTATCGGAGGTAGAATATGGCGGCTACTACAGGAGTATATCCTTGTTATAAAAACCAGTTCCAGATCGGGACAGGTGCTGATGGAAATACCATGTCTAACATCGCTGACTGCGAGACGTTCGGCGTAGCTTTCGACAATGGCGTAGAGGAATGGCATCCTTTCGAGCAGGAGGGTTGGATCAGGAGACTGCTTACTGCCAAGGGCGTTACGATCACCGTAACTGCTAAGCGAAATGTGGGCGATACCGGCAACGACTTTATCGCAGGCCTTGCCTGGGAAAATGGCCGTGATGCTGAAGCGCCTTTCCAGTGGACGTTCCCGGATGGCACGAAGATCGTGTTCAATGATGCGGTTATCAACGTGACCAATCTCGGATCCGGAGAGAGCACCAATGTGGCTCCGCTTGAATTCGAGGTCCTTTCCAACGGAAAGCCCACGGTTACGCCGGCAGCGTAAAGCATTCGTCAGAATAAAGGAGGAAAAAACGTGACATACGATATCACAGAGAAGCTGAATTTTGATGCAGACCCTAAACTGAAAATCAATGATACGGAGCTGACTATCAAATCAGATGCGGAAAATGTTCTGCAGATTCTGGACATCCTGCAGAATAATGGCGAGATGGAAGCAGCAATCAAGTGCATTCCCATCCTGCTCAGTAAGGAGGACCAGGAAAAACTTAACTCCCTGCACCTTAAAATGAATGACTATATCAGCGTGATGGAGGCTGCTGTGTCTCTGGCGCTTGGTGAGGATCCTGGGGAAAACAATCAGGGGGAATAAGTGACCCATACTATTCGTTGGACGAGGACTGGGATCTGATCGTGGCATCATTCCAGTCCCAGTATGGGATAAGGCTCACACGGGAGCTCCACAATATGAAGTGGAGAGAGTTTGCTGCATATATGGCAGGGCTTGATGGCAAGTCCCCTCTGGGAAGGATCATTTCGATCCGGGCAGAGGACGATCCGGAAGTGCTCAAAAGGTTCACGCCGGAGCAGAGACGGATAAGATCTATGTGGAGATCCCGCAGGGCCAAAGAAAGGCCACAGGAAGATGTGAATGCCTTCATCGAATCAATGAAGAAGGCACTGATCAAAATGGCAGGAGGGAGCGATGCTTAAGCAGAAGTGCCCCAAATGCGGCAGGGTACTCCAGCTGATCGAGTACGGAAAAGGAGAGATCAAGTGCCCAAGGTGCGGGCATATTGTGAAATACGAATATAAAGGCAACGAGCAGAGAGAGCGCCCAAAGAGCAGCTGAGTCAACCGGCCTTGCAGATAAAGTAAGGCAGGTGAGGACATGGCAGAGAGTAATGCTGGCGAAATTAAGCTTGGAGTAGGACTATCGACAGATCCTCTGCAGGAACAGGCCCCAAAAGTTGAGAAAACCGCTGAAAAGGTGGGCAAATCTATTGGCGAGGCTGTAGACAAAGGATCAACCGAAACTCTGAAAAAGGCATCCGAGAAGATTGGAAAGACTGCAGAGAAAACGGGAACGGAATCTGGCAGAAAGTTCACGGGAGGATTCAAAAAAGGCATCGATGGTGGTTCGGGCGGAATCATCGCGTCAGCTGTCAAGCTGGCAGGGAAACTGGCGGCAGTATTTGCAGGGAAGAAGATTTTTGACTTTGGAAAATCTGCCATAGAAGCAGGCTCTGACCTGTCAGAGGTGCAGAATGTTGTTGACTCAACATTCACCCGCATGGGAGATAAAGTAGACGAATTTGCCCGTAATGCAGCCGCCAAGTTCGGCCTCTCTGAGACGATGGCCAAAAGGTATGCCGGAACATTTGGGGCTATGGGGAAGGCATTCGGCTTCTCTGAGGAAAAAGCCTACGACATGAGCACGGCTCTGACCGGCCTTGCCGGCGATGTAGCATCGTTCTACAACATTACACAGGATGAAGCCTATACAAAGCTGAAATCCGTCTTTACAGGCGAAACAGAAAGCCTTAAGGACCTCGGCGTGGTAATGACGCAGGCTGCACTCGATGATTATGCATTGAGATCCGGACTTGGCAAGACGGTGCAGCAGATGTCGGAAGCTGAGAAGGTGACACTCAGATATGGCTTTGTCATGGATCAGCTGTCAACGGCTTCCGGAGACTTTTCGAGAACTGCAGACGGGTGGGCAAACCAGGTAAGGATTCTTACTCTGCAGTTTCAGTCCCTGAAGGCGGCGATAGGTCAGGGACTGATCGCTGCGCTTAACCCTGTGATCCATGCAGTCAACCGCTTTATGGCGGTGCTGGTAAAGGCAGCCAATGTGTTCAGTGCGTTCATGCAGAAGCTGTTCGGCGTCAAAGCGGCAGCGGGCGCAATGGGGTCGGCGGTCTCCGGAGCAATTGACAATATCACCGGGGGAACAGCTGACGCGATCAATGGCATTGACGGTGTCGGGAATGCGGCATCAGGAGCGGCAAAGAAAGCCACGAAGGCGGTTCAGCAGCTCAAGCGCACACTGGAAGGCTTTGATCAGATCACCAAGGTTAAGGAAACAGCTGATGCGGCTGCAGGATCAGCTGGAAGCGGTGGAGGAGGCGGCGCCGGCGGCGCCGGCGGAGGAATAGGAGGATCCGACGCAGGAGCCATGGAAGATTTCGCTTCTGCCACGGAAGCAGCAGGCGAAAGCATGAGTAAGCTCGATGCTCTTGTCGATCGCTTTAAAGAAAAACTGGATCCGGCAAGAAAAGCCCTGGAAAGGCTGCGGGGACAGCTGGAAAAACTGGGCGGACACCTCGGAGAAGGCCTCAAATGGCTTTATGACAATGTGCTCGTACCCCTAGCAGATTGGACCATAACGGAGGTTATTCCTCGATTTTTTGACACGCTTGCCAATGTGCTGCATATATTTGACAGCGTTCTTGTGGCGCTTCAGCCGCTTTGGCAGTGGTTTTGGGACAATGTTCTCAAACCTGTTGCAGAGTGGACGGCAGGGGCATTCCTGACGATATGGGACAAGATCAATGAGGTATTAGCTAAGTTCGGCGACTGGTGCGATAAAAATGCGGAGAAGATACAGGTTGCGGCTGTAGCCATAGGATCCTTCTTTGCATCATTAGGGATCGTGAAGGTCGCAGGAATTATAGCCGGGATTATCGGGAAGCTTTCCGCATTCGCAGGCACTGTTATCGAGGTAATTTCTTCGATATCATCGTTAGGCGAAGGAATTTCTCTGGTTGTATCTCTGTTAGGCGGCCCACTGGTCCTTGGAATAGCAGCGGCAATAGCTGCCGGTATTCTGATATGGAAAAACTGGGACAAGATCAAAGCTGTTGGCGAAAAGCTGTGGAAGTCCATTAAGCGCGCTGTCGCTGACATCAAGAACAAATTTAAAGACATTCGGACGAAGCTGGGAGGCTTTGTCAAGGCTGTAAAAGAAAAGTTTGAGGACATCATCGAAAAGGTAAATGAGTTTTGGAACGGGATTAAGAAGATTCCCGAGAATGTCAAGACAACAATCTCATTGGCCAAAAGCAGCCTATTTGATAAGGTCAAAAAAGAGTGGGATTCGATCAAGGACAAGACTGCAGAGATAAAAGCAAAGGTCTGCCAGTTCAAAGATGAATTAAAGAATAAGGTCATAGAATTCCAGGCAAAGCTGAGCACTTGGAAAGAAGGCTTAAAGAATAAGGTCATAGAATTCCAGGCAAAGCTGAACACCTGGAAGGAGGCACTGAGCAATAAGGTCATCAATTTCCAGGCAAAGATGAATACCTGGAAGGAGGCGCTGAAAAATAAGGTCGTCAATTTCCAGGCAAGGATGAACACTTGGAAGGAGAGCCTGAGTAGTAAGGTGATCAACTTTCAGGCAAGGATGAACACCTGGAAGGAGAGCCTGAACAACAAAATTATCAATTTTCAGGCAAAACTGACAACCTGGAGAGACAGCCTTAATGACAAGGTCATCAATTTCCGGGCAAAACTGACATCGTGGACGGATAGCCTGAGCAATAAAGTCATATCGTTTGTTGCAAATATTACTGGCAGAAGGGCAGACGGGGGCGTTTATGACAATAAAACCTGGAAGCCGATCCAGAAATATGCTGCCGGTGGATCTCCTGAAGGCGGGCAGATGTTTATTGCGAGAGAAAAGGGCCCAGAGCTTGTAGGAACGCTCGGAGGCCATACAGCAGTAATGAATAATGATCAGATCGTTGCATCTGTCTCTGCTGGTGTGGCGAAGGCAATATCAGGCATTAAGTTCTATGGCGAAAAGAGGGCAAGCTGGACATCTGACAGGTATCTGCCGCATTTGGCAGATGTCGGAAACGGGATCCGTCAGGACCTTGCACCGCTTGTTCAGCTGGCTCGAAGCGCGGAATCCGCCCAGGCATCCGGAGGAATCGCTGAGATGGTACAGATTTTAAGGCAGATTCTGAGACTGCTCGAAACGCTGGATTTCGATGTCAAGATCGATGGAAAGAGCCTGAAAGATCATATTGTAAGGCTGATCAACGAGAATACGCAGGCGACAGGAGTCTGCGAGATCATAGTATAGGGAGGCAGATATGGCGGCATATCCTACTATACAGGCCAATGGCGTCACACTGCCGTCGCCTGACGAATTAAAAATAGCTGATGAAATCATATGGTCTGCAAATACAGGAAGATCTACGACCGGTAAAATGATCGGGGATGTAGTGGCGGAGAAGCAGACTATAGATATACAGTGGGGAGTTATCACGTATGCGGAGTATAAAAAAATAAGGGCGAACATTAAGAGCGGATTTCATCCGTTCAAGCTCGTGCTTGGTGGTGAAACTATCACGATTACAGCATACCGCGGAACTCTTTCTGCCGGGTCAGTCATCCATGCCGGAGGAGTGACGTACATCAAAGGAGCGAGTGTGACTATAATCCAGCAGTAGGAGCTTAATTATGATAAGTACAAGTGAAGCATTTGCCGGGAAGATCAGAGAGTCTTCCCGGTATTTTTCTGCCCGTTTTCTGGCCGGAGACATTGAAGTGGCTGGAAGCATCCGGAGAATTGTAATTCACTGGGGATCATCCGGAGCGGATAGTCTTGTGTTCGGAGCAGTCTATTCATCGTTTATTGAAGTCCAAATGGATGGAAACGAATCGGCGCTCGAAGGGCAGGAGCTGCAATTGCAGATTGGCCTCATGACGGAGAATGGCGTTTATGAGTATATCGGAATGGGCTACTACACGGTCGAGCATCCGGCAACGAGTGCATATGATACGACATTTACAGCAAAAGGCCGGATTACATCGAAAATGGCCGGGACTTTCCGCTGGCCTGACTCACTGAGTATTGCATCGATTATAGCGGCATTGAAAGATCAGACAGGCTTGAGGATTGGCATAGATGCGGGAATTGACCAGACTATGTGTATCCTAAAAAAGCCTAAGGAGATGTCCTGCAGGGATGCGTTGGGAGTCGTTGCATCAGTAATAGGCGGCTATGCGACAGAAATGCCGGATGGTTCGGTGCATGTCAGTGTATATACATCAACTCCTAACATTGATGTCGACGGAGATCTGATGACCAAGCTGCCGACTGCAGCAGATTACAATAACACGATCAACGGGATTAGAGTTGTTGTCAGTGCGGAGACAACAGATGACGACGGTGATGTAACGCCGGGAGTCTCGTTTTCTTCTGGCGATGTGGACACGGAAGTAGATTGTGAATACATGACGGAAGCCATGTTTGCGCCGTATGCAGCCCGTATTGTCGGGTATAGTTACAGACCTGCAACAGTGCATCTGGCGCTGGGAGATCCGCGCATACAGCCGCAGGATGTACTCAGTGTTACTGATACCAGAGGAAATCAGTATGTAGTGCCGTGCATGAGCATAATCCATACATTTGACGGCGGTTTCCAGACAGAAGTCAGCACTCCTAACCCGGAATCATCTACCAACATAAAAGGAAGCCTTGGAAAAGCAGTTAGCGAGATGAAGTTGGAACTGCTGGAGGTACAGAGGCTATTTGCAAAATATGCCAGAATCGACCTGATCAATGTTGACAGAATAGAGTCCAGAGACGGATCGACATACTGGGACCTTACGACTAATGAGCTCTGCCTTGGAGGCTATCTGTTGAGTACAACTCCGGAGTACGCCATATCAGACTCTTCTGACACAGAGCCTGAGTCAGGGTGGAGCGAAGACTCCCCGGCCCACCAGGCGGGTAAGTATATATGGCAGAGATTTGCGCTGCATCATGGAGATGGGACAACAGAATACACAGATCCCGTATGTCTCCAGGGAGCTGATGGAGAGCGTGGGACAGGAATATGGAAGATCACCACAGTTCCGTCTTCTTACACAACCAAGGTTGGCGATTTTACACCCGAATTCCGGGTTGCATTAAGCACTGTATTATCACAGTCAGGAGCAACCAAAATAATGGTGGGTGACATCATCGAGAGAAGCTATAACCATTATGCTGTGGGATATGTAGACAGCACTTATGTATATCTTGGCGCCGCCACGTCCATCAGGGGAAGCCAGGGGCCACAGGGCCCACAAGGCGAACAGGGGCCGCAGGGTGAGCAGGGCATCCAGGGCGAACAGGGGCCGCAGGGTGAGCAGGGACCGCAGGGAGAACAGGGAATACAGGGCGAGCAGGGCATCCAGGGCGAGGAAGGTGAGCGTGGAACGGGGATCCTCAAGGTTGCCACGGCTCCGACCGCTTACACGATTGA
This sequence comes from Lachnospiraceae bacterium, assembly GCA_045546175.1. Taxonomy (GTDB): domain Bacteria; phylum Bacillota; class Clostridia; order Lachnospirales; family Lachnospiraceae; genus CAG-791. The sequence goes on from JAZQCI010000087.1 coordinate 12,950, forward strand.
GGTAGACGGCTATACACCTGCTTACAGGATGGCACTTTCCACGATCATCTCCCAGTCAGGAGCTGAGGAGGTCCTTGTGGGGGACATCGTGGAGTACAGTTACTGGCACTATCCAATAGGCTATGTTGATGCCACGTACGCCTATATGGGCGCCCGGACGAGCATCAGAGGCGCGCAGGGCCCGGCAGGAGATCAGGGCGAACAGGGAGACGCAGGTCTGACCCTGGTCGTCAATTCTGACAACGGCTCCGTCATGCAGCCGGACAGAACCGTCACCGTCACCCTGACAGGTGAGGTCCAGCGGGACGGCGAAGACATCGACCCGGACGGCGAGATCTATGCTTATAGATGGTGGCAGTACAAGGACAACAGCAGCAAACCTACATATCTCGGAGTGGGGAAGGAGATCACGCTGGTGGTCAACGGCCGGCTCTGCGATGTGACGACAGGTGTGTTTTTCGAAATCATAGAAAACGTAGAAAACGGGATCATGCTCACGACGGACGGTAAGCTCTACGGCGGCATCAAGAAATGCCTTGTGCGGGAGGTCCGGAACACGTCCGGAACGGTAACTAAGATTCAGTATCTGACAGCGAGGTACAAGTTCGTATGAAATCAGCACCTTTTACCATAACCAGGCTGCCCTCTGCGGGGCAGTATTTTGTGCAGGACGAGGATCCTGCAGCAACGGCCAAAGAGGGGGATCTGTGGATCGATACGGCTACGGGGGGCGTGAACGTGCGCAGAGGCGGACGCTGGGTAAAAGTGGAGCTCTCCGGCGTGGCGCTCATGGATGCGTGTATAACAAATCGCCTTCTTGCTTCAGACGTCAACGCGGGGAAGATTACGACGGGACGCCTCGAGAGCGCGAACGGTCTCTTCATGCTGGATCTCGATACAGGTGAGGCGGTCCTCGAGAATTTGAACCTGGGCGGCAAGATCCAGGGTAACGTCGTGGCAGAATCCAACGACGGCAAGATGCGCATAGTCCTTGTAGGCAAGGATAAGACTAAGGACGTAAGCGCTCAGATCGCGCTGGAAGGCAGGGATTCACTGACGGCGGAATGGACGCGCAAAGGCCTGATCTGGCTGGGCTATACCAACCACGCGAGCGCCTGCGCCATGCAGAATTATGAGGTCGGTACGGGCTATGTGGCGGGACGGCCAACCTTTGCCCATAACCATTCAGCACGCGATGGGATCCTTATCAAACCGTTCTCTCAGGACTATCTGAGGGCTGCGTATGGCACCTATCACGGTTACAGGCTCGTTCGCCGGGACATTGCATATGACAGCACCAATAAGCGGCAGTACTCATTTGAGAACATCCCTGAGATCAACGTGGCAACGGGAAACGTTCTTTCCGGTGAGACAGTCGAATGTACAGGCGTATGCACGCAGAGCTACACCTTGAACGAGGTAGCGCGGATCGATTTTGATCTGATCATCAAGACGGCGGGGACAGGGACCAACTCATTCGGGATCTCCCGGGCGCTCATGAGACAGCTCAATGAGGAGATTCCGATCATCACGCCGCTGTCTGGCGGCTCTGTCCGTGTGTTCAATGCATCAGGGGTCCTGGTCAATAGCCTGGGCGTCTCGATGCAAGCGCTGAATGACCTATGGACCCCAGTTATATTCGACGCTTATGGCGACCCGCAGGCGATTACTGAGGACCTAATGACCGTTGGAATCAGGATAACAGGCACGTGCTACGGACGGTATTCGTTCGAGGAGGAGGCGTAATGCTCACAGTAAAAGGGATCTCTTATGAGACCGAGGATATATCGACCAGCTCCGAGATCTATGTCCCCATGGAGAGCGCGGAGGAGGCCGCGGAAGCATACCTCGCACTGCGCAGTATGGGCGCTTACACCTTTAATGGCGTCCTTTATACTGACAAGGCAGTAGGCAAGATCACGCTCAGCGAGCTGAAGCCCGGATCGATACGGATCGTCCTTAAGATGCGGGCGCTGAGGGCGGAGGACTTGGCTGATGCAAGCGTTCTGAGCGAAGCAAGGGCGGAGGCGGAAGCCGCAAGGGCAGAGCTCGAGGATCTTAAAACACTTGTGACGCCGCTGATAAGCGCGAAAGCAGTGAGCACTCCCGCGGTGGAGACACTCACGGCCGCGTTCCCGGACCTGGCACTTAAGAAAAATGAGGAGGTGATCTGACAATGGCAATCGCGGAGGAAAGGCTTCCGGTAAGCGATCTTACACAGCTTAGCAGCGTCGTAGCGGATGACATGCTGCTCACACAGACATCAGGAAGCAACGGGGACGTCATGCTGACCCCCATCTCAGAGATCATCTCGAGGATCCTGGATCCCCTCTTCGCAAGGCTGGATAGTCCCGCGCTGACCGGGGAGCCTACGGCGCCCAGCATAACGGACAATACGGCGGAGGATGACAGGATCGCGACAACGGCCTTTGTGCAGCTGATCGCGGCGCTCAAGGCCAACACGGCCAGTCCTGAGTTTACGGGGCAGGCGCACTTCGCGGACCACATACCGACCACGGAGACAGGAGAAGGCGAAACAGTCACTCTCGCGACGCAGGCAGATATTCAGGGGCTTACCGAATCTATCAATGGCCTGGCGGAGTCACTGTCGAGCCTTGCCGGGTCGTTTGACACGCTCACCGCAACCGTTAATCTCGCCATTACAAGAGTTATCAGCACAACTTATATGACTGATACACAGCTTAACCGACTTCACGCCTACAAGAAAAATGGCTGCCTGCATCTTAATTTCAACGCTGAGTTTAGCGGCGGATTGGACGCAAGCACAGAATCTAAAACGATAGGGACAATCAGCGGATGGCGTGCAATAGGAGACGTATTTATGTTGGTTCCTTGCCAGACAGACAGCACTAAGATCTTAAATTTGGCAGTGCGTGCTAACGGCCAGATACAGGTGTACTCGACAAAACCCATCTCAAGCTGGTATCGCACAAGCATAACCGTGCCGTATACATCGTGACTGGTATGTTCAGAGCAATGAGACAGTTATATACCTAACACATCAAAACTAAATATGAGTGGAGGATAATAATGTTAAGCATTGATGGGACCACAATAAGGAGGATAAATCATGAATTGCATTATCATCGAAGCTCAGACAACCGAAGGGACTACGGCGATAGCCCCACCTCTTGTTTACAATGACCGCATTGAGGCCGAAGCGGTTTTCTTTGAAAAGCTTGCTTATGCACGGCGGAGCGGGCTTGATGCACACAGTGTAATCCTGCTCGACCAGGAAGGTCAGGTAATTGCAAAAAAGTGTTTTAAAAAATGAAGAAAATTGCGCCGGCGCAAGAATTATAAAAGAACTTATTAGTCAGAGCGTCCTTCGGGACGCTCTTTTCATGGGAACCTTTGGAGGATAAAACATTGGAGCACATTATAGAACAGTTCATTTCATCGGGGCAGGCGCTTGCGTGGCTGGCGATGGCATTCCTTTTTGGATTCTTCGTCTATAAAGAGTGGCCGGAATTTAAACGCCGCGTATCCGGATCGGCTGTAAAAGAGGTCAGCGATAAATCGGTGAGCGAGAGGCTCACGGCAATCGAGAAAGATATCAGCGAGATCAAAACAAAGCTGGACATCGATTATACACGCCTTAATGATATGGACAGGTGGAAGAAAGGCATGGAGCAGATCGTCACGGAATCGCTGGAAGAGCGTGAGATTCTTATGCAGGCCATGCTCGGAGTTCTGGGCGGCCTGCAGGAGCTGGGAGCCAATGGTCCAACAAAAGCAGCCAAGGCAACCATACAGGACTATATCAACAAACAGGCGCATAAGAGAGAAATGGAAAGCTGAAAGATGCCCGCAGCGGGGCTCAGAAAGGAGACATTATGAGAGATATTATTATGGAATTGCTTAAATTAACTATTATGATCGTAGCTATGCTGATCACAAGATACGTGATCCCCTGGCTCAAGGCCAAGACAGAAAACGATACCATGTCGGTACTGATCGACTGGGCCATGCAGGCAGTCCTTGCGGCGGAGCAGGCACATCAGGCGCAGTCAGGTGCTGAGCGCAAAGCGATTGTAACGAAATTTATCAAGGAGCTCCTCGCACAGAAGAATCTAGCGCTGTCCGATGAGGAGATCGACGTTATGATCGAGGCGGCGGTCAAGCAAATGAATGTGGCAAAGGAGCTTGGCGGAACAGCTACACACGAGTAAATACTGATACGAGAGGCCTTCGGGCCTCTTTTTATGTGGAGGCAAAATATGATCAGAATACATATTCCCGGATTTTTTAGTGGCGACTTTTCCGGAGAAGAAACACGCCTCGGAGACGCCCAGATCATCGACGACGGCAAGAATTTTGAAGTCATAGACGGTAACTGCGGCGCGGGCACTACGCGCCTCATCAAGGCCCTCAAGGACCGGAATATCCGGTCGCCGTACCTGCACATATCCCATGCCCATTATGATCACAGGTACGGCATCCGTAAGATCATCAATGATAAGTGGTTCACGCCTAAGGCACTTTACTGCCAGGATCCGGCGTCGATCAAACCTTACAACAACGATGTCAAGAGTGACATCAACGCCCTGAAGACGATCATCAGTGAGGCGAAGGAAAGAGAGATCCCGGTGATCTTCCTTAAGAACGGCCAGAGCATCACGCACGGCGAGATCAAGTTCACATGCTATCGCGAAGAGCCCGCCTGGGACGGCAACGCAGAGGGCTATCTGAACGACGGGAGCCTTGCTTATTGGTTCCCGGAGCTTCGCTACCTGACAACCGGCGACGCAGGCATGTGGTGTGTGAATAAGTACGGCCTTAAGCCGATCTTCATTAAATGCGGCCACCACGGCAACAACATCGGTGACGAACCTCACGGAACGAAACCGTCTGTTATGGCCCGCAGGCTCAGGAACAACGGCTGCATCTTCTACTGGGATAACGACTATTCTGTCGGCCTCAATGATTTCCTTATGACAGGCAGGGAGGACGCCCAGAACGCCGGAATGACGATCCTGGACATTCACGGCGACATCAACGCCATTTTCTTCAGAAAACGGGCAGTGATCTACAAGCACGGCAAGATCTACCGTTACGACTGCGCTTTCAATGGCGCGCCGACACTGGCAGATCCCACGCTGGAAAATGTCAAGGCCGTACTCAAGGGAACAGCCGGAAACGACGACGCGCGCGTGACCTACCTGCTCAATCGGGCCATGAATCCAGGATTAATACAAAAAGAGATCAACGAGCTCTATAAGCTGATAAAGGGGTGATCATATGGGACTTAATGGCGTAGACGTTGCGAGCTACCAGAGCAAATTAAAGCCTTCGGCAATGACCACGACACAGTTTGTGATCGTAAAATTCACACAAGGGACATGGTATGTAAATCCTTATGCTGACGCGCAGTATTCGGCCGCAAAGGCAGCGGGCAAGCTCCTCGGAGCCTACCACTATGGAGAAGGCGGGAGCGCCACGAAGGAAGCACGTTATTTTGCAAAACGACTCGGGAGCAGAGTGGGCGAATGTGTGCCGGGACTCGACTGGGAAGGCATGCAGAACAGCACGTTCGGGACGGGTAAAGACGTAGCGTGGTGTCTCGAATTCTGCGATGAGTTCTATAGATTGACAGGCGTACGCCCGGTAATCTATATGAGCAAGTCGGTCTGTAGAAAATATGACTGGTCCAGAGTGGCCAAGCGCTACAAGCTCTGGTGCGCGCAGTATGGCTCAAACAATGCGACCAATTACAAAACAAATCCGTGGACAGACTCCAATGGATTCGGAGCCTGGAAGGGCGACACGATCCGCCAATATTCGAGCCATGGAAGCATAAAAGGATACTCCGGATATATCGATATTAATCTGGCCTATCTCACTGCAGAGGAGTGGAAGGCGCTGGCCAAGGGCGACGCGGCGAAGCCTGCCGCTGATCAGCAGGAAAAGACAGAGACGAAATGGGCGGATGAAGTCTATAAGACCACAAGCCCGGCCAAGATCTCGAATTCCGGTTCTGATGAGCATGGAAATTATAGGGGAGGGCAGGCCGGCGATCAGACGGGCCGAGAGTGGTATATCAGAGATTGGTATAATCGCCCTTGGAACTGCGTCCTTAGGCATCCTAACACAGAAGTCCGTAAATGTCTGGCCACTCTGGCCGTCAAAGCGGCAAACAATGACCGTATAGGCTACGATCAGAACCAGAGGGAGACATACCGGAAAGCACTCGAGAAGGCGGGATGGGATCCGGCCAAGATCGAGGAGGCCGTAGAATCGGACTGCAGCGCAGGCGTGATAGCGAACATCATCGCAACCGGGCATATCCTGGGCATCGCAGGCCTGCAGAACTTCGGCGCGACCTATACGGGCAACATGCGCAAGGAAGGCGGGAACAGGGGCTTCCAGATCCTTACGGATCCCAAATACCTCAACTCGAGCGAGTATTTGATGGCCGGAGACATCCCGCTCAATGATAAGCATCATGTATGCACGGTCGTTACAAACGGGATCAAGAGCAGAGCCGAGGCGCCGCTCACGGAGAAAGGAGATTATGAAATCATGCCTTTGATCAAAAGAGGAAACAGAGGAAAGGCTGTCAAGATCCTGCAGATCCTGCTCGGAGGGCTCGAAGTAGACGGCTCTTTCGGGCCGAAGACGCTGGAAGCGGTCAAAGCATTCCAGAAAAAGAAAGGCTTGCAGCAGGATGGCGAAGTAGGCCCGCTTACATGGCACGCGCTAATCGACACGTTATAAGGAGAAGAGCAGCTCTGCGCGCACCTGTTTTTCGCATATTTAAGCCCCGGCAGGAGAGAATCCTTCCAGGGCTTATTTTGTTATATATAGGAAGATATTTGAGCGATTCCGTTTTGCATAACGTTTTGCATAGAATCGCAAATATGCAAAACGAATTGCAGTAAAGCAATTTCCATTACAATAATGAAATTAAGAAAAGCCTTTATTTAAGGGGAAAAATAAGAATCCCGATAAACACGGGATTCTTAAAGGTAGTGCGGATAACAGGACTTGAACCTGCACGCAAAGCCCGTATTTATCGCATGTATCAGGCTCCGTTTTGCATTTTGTTTTGCATAGCCCCAAAATGCTGCTGGAGCTTCTCTTGTTCCTTCTTCCTGCGATCGTCCATTGTCGCGAGATAAACGGACTTCATGACATGGTCTGTCTTCCATCCGCCGTTCTCCATGATATAGGCGTCGGGGATCCCGAGCGCGTGAGATATACTTACGTAGTAGTGCCTCAGGTCATGGAAGCGGAAGTGAGGGCATCCGCTGTACTTTATGGCATCAACGAACCTGTTGGTGATCTGGTTGGGCTTGCAGTTCACAAGTGGGCCTTTGATTGTCCGGAGTTCTTCCATGAGGAAGTCTGGCACATCGACATATCTGTAAGAATCTGTGGTCTTCGGCACCTTGGTTACCCAGAGACCGTCTTTATCCCGGACAACTGCCTTGCTGATCAGCAGCCGGTTGCCGACAATATCCTTATCAGTCAGTGCGCAGATCTCACTTCGGCGCAGGGAGCAGAACGCGGAGAGCATAACCGCGCGGCGGAGCTCCGCCTTCTTGGGCTTATTCAAGTACTCGAGTAATTTCTCTATTTCTTCATCGGTCGGAGTGTAGAGCTTCGGCTTTTCCTTCTGAGGCAGTGTCACTTTAAAATCTCCTTTCCCAAACATATCGCAGGCAGCAGTGAAAAAGTTATATATATTCTTTACGGTCTTTGGTGCGCGGGTTTCGGCCAGGCCGGATACCCAGGCCTGCACATCTTCGTCGTCGATCTGGCGCAGGAGCAGCGGGCCGATCACGGTGAAGTAACTGTCCTTATACTGCGTATAGGTCTTGATCGTAGACGGGGACAGAACGTGCTCCTTGGCGGCCAGGTAGCGCTCCAATGACTCCTGGACAGTGAAGTCTGCGGCCCTTGTTCTGCGGCTGTTATACAGCCATTCTGAGGCCATACGCTCACATTCCGCTTTCCCTTTACGTCCGGGGGTTGAGCAGGTGAAGGATTCATACTTTCGCTTCTTCTTTCCATCTACCCATTCATAATGTGAAAAGACGGAGCAATGCCAGGATCCCGACTTCAATTTTCTTGCAGTGGGCATAATAAAACTCCTTTCTGGGTGTAGAAAACTAAGCCCCGGAAGGAGTATACTGTGCTTGGAGAGGCTCAGTAACCCTTCTGGGACTGGTGTCTATTTCATCCCTCATCCTGTTGGCGCAGGGTGGGGGAGTTTTTATTCTGGTAATTGTTTCGCAACAGCCGCCTCAATGGCCTTTGCGGCATTAGTTTTCTTAAGTGAGGCAAGCTGATAATATGCAACGCTCCGGAGCTTTTGCAGACGATCATATTTGGAGATGCCTTGTCTGATCATATCTGCATTCATGCTTTCCAAATTAACCAGTACAATGAGCTGCTCGACCGTAGCAAAGTCTCTCAAGTTCTTCCTCTTTTCTCCTGTCTCCTCCCGAAATTGTGAAGCTGTTTTTCCGAACAGTGCCATGTTTAACAAATCTGCTTCTGAAGCGTAAACATAACCCCGCTCCTGTGGGGTCAGCTCAGGCGTAATCATAAATTCCTTAATTGCATCGGTGTGAATTCGATAGTTCACCTTCGAAAGAGCTCGTTTAGTATTCCAGCCGAGAGCTTTCTTTTCGTTTTCATCAATCTTTAATCGCTGATAATCCTTGATAATATAAAGCTTGAATTCTGGAGAAATCCATGAGGCAAACTCGAATGCTATATCGGAATGAGCATATGTTCCTCCGCCTCGACCGGATTTAGAAATAATTCCAACAGCATTCGTGCTATTTATCCATTTTTGGGGAGACATTACAAAAGCGTTACTTCCTGCCGCACCCTTAAACTGGTCGAATTCGACCAGTTTAAATGAAGGGTTGTATAGTTTCTCCCAAACACCGAGATATTCAATTGTGGATCGCAGGCGAAGCCAATTCTTAATAACATCTGCTGGGAACTCTGGGTTCTTGCGTTTTGCGATATCAGTGAGAGAAATATAGTCGTTTGTATTATCATCAGATAATAATACGTTTATCGCTGTTCCATTTGCATTAATCTTCATCTTATCCCTCCATCTTTTCCCTGATCGCAGCCATAATGAACTCGTTTCGGCTCTTGTAGCCGGCGGCCTTGGCGGCGGCCGCAATCTCATCTTTAAACCCCTTCGGCATCGTGACGTTGACAATATCATATTTCTCACGATTAAATTCGTTCTTATACTTTACGGAATCAAATTTTTCGCTCATCTGCCTGACCTCCCTAGATAGTCCATGATTTGAAGCGCCACCATGACTAAGAACAGGATTATAATGCAAACGTCCAGGAACCTTAAGTTGCTAAAGTCTATAATCTTTAAACAAATCAAAATGGACATCGTCAGATAAATTGTTGATCTCAATCTATTCATTTATTTTTCAGAGCGTGATATATTGGAGATGGAGGTCGGGGGCTTTCGCCCCCCTTCCTCGCTTGTGCTTACCTTAGTGCTTGTTGTTCAAGTCCCGCCAGATCTGAACTATCAGAGCCACTATGGTAAGCATTTTCAATAAGTTCTCGAGGAACTTATCGATGATCTCCAACCATTCCCTCACGCTCTCACCTCCTTTCTAAAAAACTACTGTGTTTTCCTTACAAGATAATAATACTACATCTTATATAAGATGTCAATATAAATCTTATATAAGATGCAATTCTTTTTTGCTTTATATCACCTCCATCACTCCGAGCAGATCGAAGTAGGTCTATCGAACATCACTCTGAAAAGCAACTGCCTTTCCGAGGATTCGAATGTCTTTGTGGTCCTCTGGCCTGAACTCCATTTCTTTATATGCCGGATTCTCTGCTCTTAGAACAACTGTGTCAGCATATCTATAAAATCTTTTCAGCGTCGCCTCGTCATCAATGGCGACAACCGCTATTTCACCATTCTCAACAGTTTCCTGTTTATGCACAAATACAATATCGCCGTCATGGATTCGAGCATTTATCATACTGTCGCCCTTCGCGATCAGGACGAAGTCGGCATGCACAGCAATAGTAGAGTCTACATATAACTCTCGCTCTTCACTCATATAGACAGGCTCACCGCAGGCCACAGATCCAAGGACTGGGAAGCGCTGTGCGCCGATCGGGTGGATGTTGGGGTAAGACGTAAATAATTCTGCGTCAGGGGATAGGTCAACATTTCCATCGATCATGCTGAACAGGACATTAAAATCAATCCCCATGCCGATGGCCGCTTTCTTAATGCTGTCAACGGAAGGGGCAATCGGTTTCCCGGTCTTGGGGTGTTTGTTTTTTTCGAGCAAGGAGACGTAAGCCTTGCTGATTCCGCTCTTCTGAGCAAACTCATCCATGCTCATTTCGTGTTCGGAGCGATATTTCTTTATTATTTCACCTAATGTCATTGCTTATCTCCTTACGTATTATCGGCTGTTTAATATATTGTACAATCATTAAGAATATATGTCAAATAAATTAAACAAGTAATTATTGACAGAATTATGTTCAACATGTTAAACTTCATATGTACAACAAATTAGACAAATCACTGAAAGGAGGAGTGATGGAATACAGGATTAAGGAATGCCGAGAAGAAGCTGGCATGTCTCAGGAAGAGCTTGCAAAAAAATCAGGAGTTTCTCGCACAATCATATCTGGACTTGAAAGCGGGAGTATTACGACAACGACGACCAAAACGCTCTTGCGAATCGCAGAAGCTCTCGGATTAAAAGTCAGCGATATTTTTTTAAACTAAACGTCTAACATGTTAAACATGCTGCTACTCTACGAGTACCAGATTTTATAGAGCTTGTCTTGACAACCTCTATAAAAAAACTTGCCAACAGAAAGGAGTGAGAATGGCACTGGTAGAGAACATAAAGCAGTTGTGCGAAAAGAGAAGAATTGCCGTGTCGGAACTGGAAGAAAAAGCAGGGCTCGCCAGAAACAGCATATACAAGTGGAATAAGCACAATCCAAATGTGAATGCGGTGGTAAGGGTGGCCAGAGTTCTGGATACGACAGTGGATAGCTTGATTAAAGAAGACAACTAAGAAAGGAGAATCAGATGGGGAGAACAGCCGAATCAATTCTTTTGGGATCGGAAGATTTCAAAGAAATAAATCTCACAAAACTCGCCCCGGCATTAGGAACAAGTGCGGCGACGCTTTGCCGGTGGAGAAAATACGGTTTGCCCGAAAACGTGAAGATTTTTTGCAGGGCATGCCGAGCCAGGAAAATGACCGCAGAGCAGATTGGGCAAATGGTACTGGATATTAAGTAGGAGGATGTTATGACGAAATACGAAGAACTGAAGACCTTCATAGCAGATTTGCAGGAGGGCGAGGGGAAGCTGCCTTGGACCGAAATTGCAGAGGAGCATGCAAGGCTGGAAAAAGAGATACGGGAAGCCCATGCAAATCATCAGATTAGCGGTGCACAGGCACAGAGGCTCCTGAATGAGCTCCCGTGATCTGCGTTGACTGCCTGCACCAGTGGCAGTGCATGGAGCAGAGAGGCATGTGTACAGAATACAAATCCAAAGAGGAGGTCAGGCGGCAAAGTGAAAGCCTCAATAAAAAATATCGTGCTGCCGGATGCGCCGGCTCCAACGAGAGCAGCATACAAAAAGCCGGTAGTGGGAACCTACGCTCCGGGAATGAGGGTGATTGAGATCCCGAGCGTGTACAATCCGCAGCCACCGATTCCGAAACCTCGCAAAATGCCGAAGGAAAAAGAGAGGAAGCTGAAGAAACCACAGCAGAGAAAGCCGAGGAAGAACGCAGGGTTCTGGACGCAGGAGAATGAGGAGAAGCTCATCCAAATGTACAAAGCAGGTGTGATGTACGACGAGATGGCAAAGACGTTCGGAAAGAGCCTAAGCGGCATCGCAGCGAGAATCACCAAGCTGGCCGATCAGGGGCGTCTGGAACACAGGCTGCGCGTCTCATCGTGGACGGAGATCGAACTGGAGACGATGAAAAAGCTAAGAGACGAGGGTAAGACATTCGGGGTTATAGGAGAAGAGCTGCACAGGTCTGAGAAGGCCTGCGCTGAAATGTACAGGAGGAAATATGGATAAAGTAGGTATTGTATTTTTCGCAGCCTGGCTGTTATGCGGGTGCTCGGTCGAGAAGGTCTGTGACGATTGGAAAGCAACAGTGGCTTTCGTCGCGGGACTGATCGTGGTTATTCTGGCGGCAGCAGTGCTCGCAGGCGGAGACAAATAAATCGGCCCCACAGGAAGGTGGTGCTTCCACGGGGGCCTAGAAATTAGTATACACCGTGATTATATCACGAAAAGGAGCAGATATGGAAAAGATAAATACGGTTAATAGGACAACGGATTACTCGCTGTTCAAAAGATTGGAAGGAAACAGAAACGTGCTGGAGATTCGCGTGAAGAGGATCACAGCCAGCATCAAGAAGGTAGGGTGGATTCAGAACCCAGTCATCGTCAACGAAAAGATGGAAGTGATCGAAGGACAGGGAAGGCTGGAAGCACTCAAGAGGCTTGGAATGCCGGTCGACTATATCATTGTACCGGGAATTGGACTTGATGAGTGTGTCGCATTAAATGCCAACACGACCAACTGGTCGGTACTCGACTATGTGCAAAGCTATGCGGAGACAGGGAACCTCTCATATATCTATCTGCTCCAGCTTATCAAGAGCTATGGCAAGAAAGTGAACCTGTCCGTCATTCTGAATGCAGCAACAGGACGGATCACAACAGAGAACAAGGTAATCCGGGAAGGCAATTTCGAGTGCACGACGGAAATGTACAACAATGCGATCAAATTACTGGATTATCTGACGCTTTACAAGAAGATCTTCGACCATATCGGAGGAAATAAGGATCTTTATTACTACGCAATCGCCTTCTGTTATCAGCTCCCGGAAGTCGATAACGAAAAGCTCTTGAAAAAGGTAGAGCTGAATGTACTCGATCTCATGCCGATCGCAAAGATGAAGCAGGCTTTGGAGGTCATTGAAGATATCTACAACAAGCGGAATCGGGATAAGGTCTATATCGAAACCGAATACAGAAAAGCTATGGATAACAAATACAGCTGGTATTCGAAGAAATACAGATGAAAATCGCATAGGCCGGACAGATATGACAAAGTCAGTGGAAAGAGAAGAAATCCTGATAAGAAAGATGATAGCGGATTACCTGTCGTACCGGGCAGCGGTCCTGCAGAAAGACGGATACATGATCAATCTCTACTACGGGAGTATGAACAACCGAAAGCATAAGCTGATCAGTGAATTTGGAAGAACGGATGCTGAGCTGCAGGTGGCGATCGCGAACGCCGAGGCGATGATCATAAGAACAATAAAAAAGGCCGGCTGATAGCAGCCGGCCAGCCCGTTTCCGAGCACATTAACCAACGAAAAGTGTAGCACAGCGGGCGGAAATTGTCGAGGGGAAACGGGCAAATCCGCCCGTTTTCAAGTCCATAAGAATATTAAACCTGGGAGCGATACGGGCCAGATGAGCTACATGCAAAAGAAATATAGGTATGGAAACCAAATAGAAGTTAAGCAATATCATACCGCCCGATACGGAGCGCCCGGGCAGCCCAGGCATCAGAAGACAAAGCCTACTCCGGAGGCAGTCAAAAAGCAGAACCAGCGACGCAAAGAAGAGCAGACCGCCCGGATCATCGGAGCGAACTTCGTCGAAGGCGACTATGTAAGGACTCTAACATTTGCGCCGGCGCAAAGACCTGCGGACATGAAGGAGGCGCAGGCGGTATTTAAGGCATTCTACCAGCGCCTTCGCCGGGAGTATCGCAAACGATATTTTGACCTGTTTTGGATTGCAAACATTGAATGCACTCCTAGGGGAGCGTGGCACATCCATTTCATCTGCAATGCCATCTTCGGAGGGTCAGACATCATCAAAGAGCTCTGGCAGTATGGCGGCGTATACGATCAGCTGATCAGGGACATCACGCGCACAGGAAAGGATCTCGGGTCTTACATGGCCAAGACTCCGGACAGCACGGCAGAAGGCGAGCACAAGGTGGCCGAGGCAAAGCTGACGCACTCGAAGAACCTGATCATCCCGAAAGCGGAGGAAAAGCTGATCAGCGGGTGGAAGCTGAAGGACGCGCCGAGGATCCCGAAGGGCTGGTACCTGATAAAAGAGAGCTACTTCGAGGGTACCAATATGGACGGATACCAATACCGGACATTCAAGCTGGCCAGATTAAAGCCACTGCCGCCGAGGGACCGATCATGGAGACCGCCGGCAGCGGGCAGGAGGAAAAAGAAAAGTGAAAGTAGACATTTACATCGCCGGGAGTAACCGGCAGCCAAAAGCGGAAGAAAGGTGGATGGGATACCTGATCCAGGCGGAGGGATATGGCCGGCGCGGCGAGCGCTGCGGCGCAGAGTCGATTGATGCCACGTGTTACAAAGCGACGATCATAATGATCATCCGGGCCCTTGACTGCTTTACACGCCCGGCCGACATCACAATGCACATAGAAAACGGCTGGATAGTGGGAAACCTGATCCGCTTCGAACAGACGGATAAGTCAATGAAAAGTCAGCTGGAGCTGTGGCAGGAAAACGGCTGGAAGACAAAGAGGGGCACGGCGGTCAAGAACAAGGATGACTGGCAGCGGCTCTATAACAAGCTCCGCGTCTTTGAACAGGCGGGCGGAAAATTTAGATTCGAGACACTTGAAAAGGATGACCATAACAAAAACAGGATCATCCAGGAAATAGAAAAGCAAATAAAGGAGGTCTAACGTGCTGTACGAAAAATTTGGAGAATTTGACTCCGCCGCAGAGATTAACCGGAAAGCGGAGGAGTTATTCAATGCCGGAGACTTGGACGGCTTGAGGAATATGGCCTGTGAGAATGGGATCCCGGATGATTTTACGGAGATGTATATCGAAGGGGAGACAGAGCAGCTCTGTGATGACCAGACGGCAGCGATGGGAAAGATTGACATGGAAATTGACGAGATGAAGCCGATCGAGATCCTAGTAGACTGGGCCGACTACATCAAGGCCCAGTGCATGGAAGACGACCTCTTCTGCAGACAGGTCCGCAGGAGGGGAAAGAGCCTCGAAGGATGTATCGCAGAGATCGCTATATGGTCGCTGATCCACGCGCAGCCCCTGTCGGACAAGATCATCAAGGCGATGGAGAAAACAGGCAAGGAACACGAGAAGGAGCTGAAGGCAGCGGGGATCGAACAGCGATGGATCAGATATACAAAAACAGGTGCTCCCGGATCCGCGAGGACAAGGCAGATCATCCGGGAATACTACATGGGAGGTAAGTGATGAGACTGGCATATAAGGCATTTAATGCGGACCTGACCTGCACGATGGGCAGAGGAACATTCCAGTACGAGCCGGGTATCTGGTACGAAGAGAAAGAGGCAAACTGTGTGAAGAATGGTTTCCACTGCGCGAGCAATCCTCTTGACTGCATGAATTACTACGGCTCATGGGATGATCACCAGTTTTGGATCGTAGAGATTGACGGAGATATCGATGAGGATGGTACTGACACGAAGATCTCGGCGACAAAGATCAGACTATACAGGCGCCTCAATCTGCAGGAGTTCTTGGTGCACGCGATCTCGTACATTTACGAGCACCCGGCGCTGGACATGAATCAGAGAGTGAAGACCGCCAATACAGAGATGACAGACACGGATAAGTTCGTGATTGTGAGGAACTTTAGGCCGAGAGCGATGGCAACAAAGATAGGGCAGTATATCGGCCTGATCAAAGAGAACCCGGGGAACAGGAACGAGATCGAGGCAGCGGGTCTGTTCTATGTGGACGGGATAAGCACAAAACCATACATGTGGTATGACGTGGAGGGACGAGAATGCTGAGAAAGAAGGAACTAATGGCGCTCCCGGAGCTGATCGGCGGCCAGGATGAGAAGCGGGCCGTAATCATTGCAAGGGCAGAGATCGCGGAGATCGGAGACAACAGGATCCTTCACATCGATGTGTCGGAATCGGGAAAGGTGATCCTCAGGTATTTCGCTGACCGTCCGGCTAACAGGTGGCTGTGTTATGGCCAGCATAGCGGATGGAGCCAGATGGGGCTCGGCAGCGCAGTTGACTTCGAACTGAGCCGGGGAGATTTCGTAGGATACAGCTGGGGAAATTACAGGCTGTACAGGATCCAGAGCAAGCCGGAATTCGACAGGGAATCGTCGAATACTGTGGAACAGTACCTTTACGGACAGCACAGCAGATGGGCTGGTGACACAGGGTGGAAGATCAGCCAATGGGAGATAGAATGCAGAGATGAAAAGAGGGAACTGGCCGTGACGAGACACAGAAACAGGATAAACGAGCTTATGGACAGGGTGCCGGCGCTGCCGGACGATTTTGAAGACTGGCTGAAAAAAGAGATCTTCCCGGAAGATTTCCTCTATGTCAGGAAACAGGGCGGAAAGACGGAATACATTTGCACAGCCTGCGGAAAGACAGGGAAGCGGAGCTCGTTGGCCAGAGTCGGAGAAGAGACGGTCTGCCCGAGATGCGGCAGGGCCGTGAAGGTGAGGAGCCGTAACAGGAAGTATAAAGCACAGACAGCTGCTGTTGTGCTCCTTCAGACGGCGACAATGCCAAGGGACAGGAAGGACCCGCTGAAAGGGCTATTCCAGGAGCATGACGTATATGTCGAGCGCCAGATGACGGTAGAATGCAGGCCGCTGGAAGGCCGAAAAGAGCTGCGGATATACGAGCACATAAGGGCCGTCGTCCCAAGGGGAGAGCACTGGGGAGTTGTGTATTACGGAGAGTTTGCGGACGGGACACCGGAGCACCAGTTCTTCCGGGATACGAACCCGATGAACAGGAGATGGAAGATGTCGTACCTGTACCCGAACAACCTCGGCGAGGTCCTGCCGGCAGCAGGCATGGAACACAGCGGGATCGACATACTCGCCAGGAAGAAAATACCGGTAAACGTGGACTACTTCATCGTGAATTACCCGTCTATGACGTGGATCGAGTACCTGATCAAGGCAGGACTCTACAGGCTCGTGCAGGACATCGTGAATAACAGCTGGGGATACAGCGGCGAATCAGTGGTCAGGACTTCCGGCCGGAACCTGCAGGAGTGCCTGATGCTTGACGCGGCAGGTGTGAACAGACTCAAGCAGCTCAACGGCGGCCGAGCAACACTGGAGTGGCTGAGAGTGGAGAAAAAGACGGGGCGGAGGATCTCACAGGAATCACTGGAATTCCTGACCGTAAACAGGATCAGTCCATGGGAAAATACCACGGCAAAGATGCTCAAGGCGATAGGATCACCGAACAGAATGGCCAACTATCTGAAAAAGCAGATGGAGAAGACCGGATACGCCGCGTCGACAGTCCTGAGCACATGGAACGACTATATGGACATGTGCCGGCGCCTTAATAAGCAGACGGACGCCGAGATAGTTTATAAACCGAAGGACGTGAACCTGGCACACGATGAGTGTCTGGCACTGCTCAAAAGAGAAGACGCAGGAAAGCGTGCGGCAGAGGTCAGGGAGAAATTCCCGGAAGCAGAGCCGAACCTCCAGCTGATCGCGGATAAGTACAACTTCGGAAATGATGAGTATCTGATCATCGTCCCGGAGAGCATTGAAGACATCATTGTCGAAGGCGCAACACTCGGCCACTGCATCGACAGGACAGACATATACTTCGAGAGGATCCAGAACAGGACGTCTTATCTGGTCTTTCTCAGAAAGGCGGAGAGACCGGAAGCCCCGTGGTACACGTTGGAGATTGAGCCAGGCGGAACAATCAGACAGAAGAGGACCGTAGGAAACACACAGAGGGATTCAGATATCAAGGCCTTCACGCCTTTCCTCCGGGAGTGGCAGAAAAATGTGCTCCGGAAGATGAACAGGGAAGACAAGGCACTGGCACAGGCCTCGAAGGAAGCAAGGCTCGAAGAATATGGAAAGCTCCGTGCAAGGAAGGAACCGATCCGCAACGGCCTGCTCAGAGGGCAGCTCCTCGCGGATGTCCTGGAAGCGGATCTTATGGAAGCAATGTAAGGAGAAAAGTATGGAGTATGTACAGATGACGCTCAACGACTGGATGAGCATGAAGAACGAGCTGGAGCAGGAGCTCCGCAATGCGGCAGCAGGATTTGTCCGCATCGGATACCTGCTCAGAAGGATAGAGGAACAGGAAGGATACAAGAAAGATGGATACAAGACCCTTGCGGAGTGGGCGTTGCAAAACTACGGGCTGAGTGCCTCGCAGGTATCCAGATTCAAAAAGATCAACGAGCGGTACAGCATCGACGGCTATTCCAAGCAGCTGAAACTGGAATATGCCAATTATGGCCAGAGCAAGCTGACTGAAATGCTTGCACTCTCCGATGAGGGCTTGGAGATGGTTTCGCCCGAAATGAAGCGGGAAGACATCCGGGAGATCAAGGCATTTGAGAAGCAGGCCCCGACAGATGGACCGGATGACAAAAATCAGTGGATCGTCGAATACATCAATGCGAAGGGGCTGGAAAGGCTGGCAGAGACCAAGGCCTATAAGGACGACAACCTTACCGCCATGATCGAGGAAGTGATCCCTTCGGGAGCCGGGACGTTCCGCTTCCAGAAGATCATGGCCTCCATGTTCCCGGCCAAGATCATGGTCAGGGAGTTCCCAAACCCTCCCGAGAATATGGCGTGGAGCGATTTCTTCAAAGTGGTGCGGGCAGAACTGGAGAGACGTGCAGAAGAGAAGGCGCTCGAAGCGGAGCAGGAAATGCCCGCAGATACAGAAGAAATGCCCGAAACAGAGTCGGAAATGCCAGCGGAAGAGCAGAAAGTGCCCACGGAGGGAGACAAAAAACCTGTTAATGAGCCAGAAATACACAAAGAATCCGCTACAGAAGAGCCTGCGCCTGCAGAGGATCCTGCGGAAGAACAGCCGGCAGCGGGCACTGCAGAAAAAGAAACAATTGCGCCGGCGCAAAAAGAGGCGCCCGCCATTGGAAAGTCCAATGAAAAAACGGCTCCCGAGACCGCAGAAAACCAGTCTCCGGAAGAGCCCGAGCAGGTGGAGATAGACGAGATCCTGCCGCCGCCGGTTGAGCCTGATCCCATGCGAGACCTCAAAGACCGCTTCACGGCAGAAATGAACAGCCTCAAGATCATGCTCGACTGCGAGAACTTCACAGGTATGGAGCAGACGATCGAGCGCCTGGAGCACCTGAGGATCAAGATGGTCGGATTAGCCGCAACAGCGGAATAAGAAAGGAGAGTGAATGGAACACGGATTTTGTAAATTCTGCGGGCAGGCATATATCGTTGATGCCGATCCGGAGACAAGCGAAGAAGAACTGAACGAACTGGCCACGGCCAAATGCGACTGTGAGGGAGCGCTCACGCACGCATGGAGGGAGTCAGTCCTCCAGACATTCCGTCAGGACCTCGAGGTGGTCTTTGGAAAGGAAAACAGGGACATGAAGGAACTCTTCAGCAAGGCAGGATCGATGATCATGCAGGGACGGATAAAGACACTCACGATCAAGCAGCCGGGGGACAAGACCATGGGGCTCAAGATGAAGGATAAGGGATTGTGCATCACCATCACAGAAAAGAGCAAGACGGAGAATATCTCGTATGCCTGAGCTGCTTTTTTCGAAACAGAGGAACAAGAAAAAGCGGAAGAGGCATTCTCCGAGTATCATCCAGTCAAAAGACGGCGGATGCTACCTGTGTGAGAAGCTTCACGGAGACTACAGAGTCAAGAGGACGGAAGAGCACCATGTGTATTTCGGGCCCGGGCAGCGGGACATATCAGAGGCCAACGGCTTCAAAGTGTACCTTTGTCGGAAGCATCATATACACGCCGGCGGCCCGGAAGCGGTCCACCGGAATCACGAAACATGTCTGATCATCCAGCAGGATGTGCAGCGCCGATTCGAGCAGACCCACTCAAGGGAAGAGTTCATGTCGCTGATCGGCAGGAGTTACTTGTAAATAAATACAGCGCAAACGCATATACAACACCCCAAAAGGGAGAGCTCATGTGAATACCTAATTCTGCGCATAATAACAAGGGCGGCTGCGCTGGCCGCCCGGAAAGGAGATGCGAATGACGAACTTCGAAATGATACGGCAGATGTCCGTGGAGGAGCTGGCGTCGTTTATAGATGACATTGGTGCGGAATCGCCGCCGGGCCTTTGTGATGAATGCGAACAGAATGTGCAAGAGGACTGTGATTGTCCATATATAGACAATAAAGAAACATGGAAGATATGGCTTCATAGAGATGAAAGAGTGCCGGGGAGTGGAGGGAGACGGAATGAAATACAGAAAGAAACCAGTAATTGTTGAAGCATATCAGACTGATAAGGAAATGGATATTGAAACGCTTGAAGGTACAATGCACGCATCTGTCGGAGATTACATCATTACAGGCGTAAATGGTGAACAGTATCCATGTAAACCGGACATTTTTGAGAAAACATATGAAGAGGTGACTGAATGTATGTAATATGCCATTGCGAAGAATGCAAGAACAACAAAGATGGACGCTGCGAGTTGGATGAAGTGTGCATCTCGAATAACGAACTGACGGCAGCGGGATTTGTTCCGCTGTGCACGGACTACGAGGAGGAAACATGTTAACACTACCGATCAAGCCAGGAAAATAGCAAACAAGGCAGTTGCAAGCTGTTAAGGATGCATCCATCAGGAGCTTGGGCCTGCGCAGACGGGAGGAGAAGGGAATGAAGAAAGTCAATCATTTTATTTGTGAAATTTGCGGAACCATGTATAAAGATTCAGCCACAGCCATGAAGTGCGAGGCTTATCACATCTTACCAAGGAAAATCCTCGCGAAAGAAATCGAAAAAGGAGATTGGATCCCGATCACTCAGTCAGCATCATCTTTTTACAGATATCCGAAGAGGATCAAGGTCCAGATGGCAGACGGGAGCATTTGCCATTATGTGCATAAGTGAGGTGTGAGAAATGGAGAAATGAGAGTTTACAGAGCTTCAGACAGGCTTCGTGGCCCCGAACGGTAACTTCTATCCGTGCAGATACCAGGAACATCTACACGTTGCCGACGACCTGCTCCGCGACTATTGCGGCGCTATAGGAGGAGGCGACTCGGAAGAGGATCTCATAAGTAAAGGATGGATCGCCATTCATCTTTTGACATTTCTTGATCATGGATACTTGTTCATATTCAGAGGTCACCTCACGGAGTTGCAGATCCGGACCATAAAGCCGGTTGTCGAAGACAACATGGACAGGATAATTAAAAGTAATCGTACCGAACTATTATATGAGTTCGAAAGATAAAAAGGAGCCGGGATGATTAAGATTACGAAGTTGAAAAACGGCAATGGAGTGTTGAAATACGGAACATGCTCTGGATGCTCAAAGAATAGTAAAGATGATCCGGAAATGATAAGGATTACATTAAAACAATATTCTAGCGGCACTTCTGTCTGCCTCTGTAAAGAATGCCGTAAAGAATTGCTTAAAATTTTGCAGCCATGCGAGGAGGAAACATGTTAACACTACCGATCAAGCGCAAATGGCTGGAAATGATCAGGAGCGGGGAAAAGAAAGAGGAATACCGGTCGTTGTCGCCATATTATGCAGCTCGTTTCAAAAGATTCCTTGGCTGGAAATTTATTCCTGCATCTCAGGCTCAGGTTGAAAGAGCACTTCGGGCAAGGGGCAGCGTACCGTTTAAGGACATAATCCTTCGCGCAGGATACAGTGCGTTCGCTCCGGCCACCATGATAAGCGGCTATATCACAATATCAACAGGGCGCCCTGAGTGGGGAGCAGCTGAAGGCGAGGAGTATTATGTGCTTCACATCACAGGGATGGAAGATATGCTGACCGACGAACAGTCAAGGACATTTGGCGTAAAAGGAGAGAAAAAGGACAATGGCTAAATGCAAATCATGCGGGGCAGAGATCAGATGGATCAAGATGGCATCCGGGAAGTCGATGCCCGTAGACCCTGATCCGGTAACTTACTGGGCGAGGCCGGGGGCAGCAGGTAAGGTGGTCACTCCAAACGGAGAAGTATACAGTTGTGTGTTCGAAGGGAACCTGAGCCAAGCAACAGGCCTCGGATACATATCACACTTCACCACGTGTCCGAATGCAGATAAGCACAGGAAGAAATATGGAGGGTCACATGAAGGATAGAAGGTGTATGTTCAATGAATGTGGCGGCGAGAAAGAATTATCACCCTGTTGTCTTGATTGTCCCGAAAAAGAGTGCCCTGAGAGGTGCAACTACACAAGTGACACATACTGTATATGGGTAACAAAAGACGGCCAACCAAACAAAGGAATTACCATTGACGGATAAACGAAAAAGGGGGTGACGGAATTGGACAAGAACATACTGGATCAGTATATTGATGCCTGCGAGCTTATTAAAGAGACTGAAATGGAGATCCTGCGGCTTGAGAACATGCAGGTTCAGATGGCACAAGACTCTGTGACGGGAAGCAATCCGGATTACCCCTATGAGCAGAGAAGATTCAAGATCGAAGGAGTGATCTTTTCCTGTGGTGATGCCGTGAGGCTGGACAGACAGAGAAAAATTCTGGAGCAACGCCGGCAGCAGGCCGAGGAGATAAGGGTAGAGGTTGAGGAGTGGATGAATACTCTACCTTTGAGGATGCAGAGAATTATTCGCTATCACTTTTTCAACGGTTATACGTGGAGAGAGACAGCCAGAAGAATGGGGAGAAGGTCAACGGCAGACAGCGTTAGAATGGAGTTTAATAAATTTTTTGGAGGCGATGAAAAATAATTTCGTTTTTTTCGCTTTTTTCGCTCAAAAGCTGATAATATGTAAGCTGAAATCAGTGTCAGAAGCAGGTATCCGATGGGATATCTGCTATTTTTATGCCGGAAAGGAGGCCGTATGACGGATAAGCAGAGAAGATTTGTGGAAGAGTACCTGATAGACTTAAACGCCACACAGGCCGCTATTAGAGCCGGTTATTCACCAGATACAGCAAAAGAGATTGGCTGCGAAAACCTAACAAAACCTAACATTTCAAAAGCTATTGCAAAGGCCATGGCCGAGCGGTCCCGCCGTACTGGTATCAGCCAGGATAGAGTGATAGAGGAACTGGCGAAGATAGCATTCATGAATGCAGCGGATGTAATCAACACCGATGACGCCTCCATACTTGAAGACGCAAGCAGAGAAGATCTTTCATGCATCCAGAGCGTAAAGGTCAAGCAGTCTGATGGTGAAAAAGGAAGCATGATTGAGAGAGAAATCAAACTCGCCGATAAGCTCCGGGCACTTGAACTCCTTGGCAAGCACCTCGGAATGTTCAAGGACAAACTGGAGATTACGGGGATAGAGGAAGAGCAGTCAAAGCTTGCTGAGCTCCTCCAGCAGCGAAGGGAGAGGCACGGTGATGCCTGATGAGGGTCGGAAAGAAATTCGACGCATTTATAGATCATGAAGCGCCTGTTGAGTTTCTGGAAGGAGTCACGGCAGCGGGCAAGACGACAGTCGGCATCTTCAAATTTATGCTTAAGGTCGCTGAGAGCCCAAAACAGCAGCATATCATAGCGGGTCTAGATACAGGCACTATTGAAAAAAATATCATTGACAAGGACCACGGGATACGAGATGAGTGGGGAGTCCTTGCAGAATACAATGGCAATGGCACCAAGGACCTGAAGCTCCCGCACATCCTTTTTCACGTGGCTCCGGGAGTAGACAAGAAGATACTGGTCCTCGGCTATGGCGATGCCAAAAGATGGAAAAAGGCGTTGGGCGGCCAGTACGGATGTCTTTATATAGACGAGATCAATATCGCAGATATGGACTTTGTCAGAGAGGCGTCCATGCGCTGCGATTATTTGCTTGGTACGCTGAATCCGGATGATCCGTCGCTGCCTATTTACAGCGAGTATATCAACCACAGCAGGCCGCTCCCAGAATGGAGAGCCGGCACTCCGGTAGAGATACTGGAAGAGCTGAAAGAGGATCCCAAAGAAGGATGGACACACTGGTTCTTCAATTTCGAGGACAATATAGCTCTTACTCCGGAGAAGGTTAAGCGGATTAAGGATAATGTGCCAGTAGGGACCAAGCTGTGGAAGAACAAGATCCAGGGCCTGCGGGGCAAGGCAACAGGGCTCGTGTTCAGCAACTTCGACCGTAAGAAGCATGTCAGAACAAAGGCTTGGGCAGAGCAGTTCAAGTCGAGAGACTCTGATCGGCGCCTCACGAGGGAGCAGCTGCGCAGGACAGAGCGGTTTATGTACTTCTCGGCAGCGGTCGATACATCGTATTCACAGAAGTCGCCGGATACAATTGCGATGTCCTTCCTCGGGATCACAAACAAAGGACGCTGCATTGTCCTCGATGAGAGAGTCTATAACAATGCGGAACTTACGGTGCCGATTGCACCGTCAGACACTGTCAAAAACCTCATAGCTTTCATGGACAGGAACCGGCAAGAATGGGGCTTTTCCAAGAATGTATTCATAGACTCAGCTGACCAGGCGACGATTACCGAATGCGTCAAGTACAAAAGAAATTACGGGTGTCTGTACACGTTTGCTGACGCCTGGAAGAAAGAAAAGATAATAGACAGGATCAACACACAGCTCGGATGGTTTGCGGATGCAGGCTCCGAGCCTTGTTTTTATGTGCTGGAACACTGCACGAACTATATTCACGAGCTCGAAGTCTACAGCTGGAAAGAGGATAAGGACAACGAGCCTGAGGACAAGAACGACCATATGGTCAACTCCGTGCAGTACGGCTGGCTGCCGTATGAGGAGAAGATCGGAATCGGAAGGAGGAAACAGACCTGATGGGCTGGTTCAGAGATTTTGTATTTAAGCTTTTAAAAATTCAGCCGGCACCGGAAAGGCGGATCACGATCAAAGAGCCGTTGTCCTTCCGGGGAAATGTGCTCAAGAATCAGATCTGGTACAGAGGGGATCCGCAGGAGCTCAGCCAGTTCTTCAAGCAGGCAGGAGCAGGAGATACGGATACGAACAGGTTCTGGGCAGCGGTTCCGCACGGAAAGGTCAGAAAGATCCACAGCGGTATCGTTTCCATTGTCATAGACCGGTACAAGGACATAATCACGGCCGATTTCGATGGTGTGGACTTCGGGGAGCCTGAAGATTCCCATCCTATCGCGGACACGTGGAAAGAGATAGCCGAGGACTGTGATTTCGCAGGGCTTATGGGTGACGCCATCGCCGGCGCCCTTTCTTCAGCTGATGGAGCATTCAAAATATCAATCGATGCAGAGAGCAAGTACCCAATTGTAGCCTTCTACGAGGCCGACAGCGTGGAGTTTGTTACTAAGGGCAGGAAAGTCACCGCCGTTAAATTCTATACGCCGTACAAGGTCGATACGAAGGAGTACAGGCTTGAGGAAGAATATGGAATCGGATATGTCCGTTACCGTCTGTTTAGCGAAGACGGAAGGCAGGTGGACATGTCCGAAGTGGAAGAAATCGCCGGTTTGAAGGATACGACTTTCAACGGCGATTTTATGATGGCGGTTCCTCTGGTCATCCTGCGATCGGGGAAGTGGAAGGGCCGCGGCAAGGCATTATTTGATTCCAAGACGGACGCACTTGACGCACTGGACGAAGTGATCAGCCAGTGGCTTGACGCTGTAAGAATGGGCCGTGTCAAAAGATACATCCCGGAGGACATGGTTCCGCGGGATCCGAACACTGGCCAGCTGATCGAAGCTAACGCATTCGACAATGACTTTATAGCTGTCGGCTCCATGAAACTGGAAGGAGCACAGGACAAGATCGATGTATCACAGCCGCAGATCAGCTATGAAGCCTATGTGAACTCATATTCATCTTTCATGGACCTGGTCCTGCAGGGAATCATGAGTCCGGCCACACTGGGCATCGACCTTAAGAAGACCGACAATGCGGAGGCACAAAGGGAAAAAGAAAAGGTCACGCTGCACGTGCGTGGAAAGATCGTAGAGGCGCTTAGCAAAGCTCTTCCCCAGCTGATCGAGAGGATCATGATGGTAAACGACCTGATAAGTGGCCCGGCAGCAGGCGAGTATGAAGTCTCGGTCAAGTTCGGCGAATATGCGTCTCCGGATTTTGACTCAACGGTTGAGACTGTGGTCAAAGCCAAGCAGGGCGGCGTAATGAGCATTGAGCAGTCTGTTGAGGAGCTCTACGGCGACACGTGGACCAGGGAAGAAAAGGACGCCGAAGTGGCCAGGCTCAAAGCGGAGCAGGGAATCGTTGAAATGGACGAGCCGGCAGTAAACCTTGATGCAGAGGAGGGTGACGATGGCGACAGTAGTGATCAGGAAAAGAGCCTGGAAGATGAGCCAGGCGCAGGTAAAGGAGCTCCTGAAGCTGGCAAGTGAGAAAGTGCCGTTCGGTGTTTATGCCATCAGAAAAGGCGCCGATTATTATGAGCTGATGAACCTGCCTGCATCCAGCAAGTCAGAGATCAAACACTACAGGAATAAGCTGCGAAGCCAGGGGATAAAGGTCTACTGCAATGGCATTTGAAGATTATGATGTGAAACAGGCTTTTGCCAGGATCGAGGAAGAACTGATTTCCTCCATGATGCGCAACCTGGCAAACCACCTCAAAGAAGAGTCCGACGAGGGGTTTGACTGGAGCCAGTGGCAGGTCGAACAGCTGAAGTACCTTGAGGAGTACAGAAAGCGGAATAAAGAGAAATTCGGGCCGCAATTCGCTGACATTAATCAGAAAATGCAGGAGGCAATCCAGGATGCAGTGGACAGAGGCCAGAAGGATGAGGAGATCCGGATCCTGCAGGACCTGGCCGCGAATAAGAAGATACAGCGCAGATATGCGAACCAGCATAAAGCATCAATCGAGGCACAGGGAGACGCCTTCTTCCGGGTTAATGACAATAAGCTTGAAGCATTGATGTCGGCCACGCAGAACGATATGGAGAAGGCGGAACAGGCCGTTCTGAGGCGTGCCAATGACCAGTACCGCAAGATCATATTCGATGCGCAAGTGTACGCCAATATCGGCGCCGGGACTATTGAGAAAGCCATTGACATGGCCACAAAAGATTTTCTGTCACGTGGAATAGACTCGATCGAATACAAGAACGGCACAAGGCACACCATCAAAGACTATGCGGACATGTACATCCGCACAGCTGAGCGCAGGGCTTACCTCATGGGGGAAGGCAACAAGCGCAAGGAATGGGGAATGAGCCTTGTCCTTGTGAACAAGCGGGGATCCATGAGGGACGGCGATTACGGTACCGCCTGCCCGCAGTG
>JAZQCI010000088.1:0-31718 GCA_045546175.1 Lachnospiraceae bacterium
TACCCTTTTCTTGTTCCCTTCTTCGGTGGATATTCCACCGAAGAAGGGGGCTGGAAGGGGGGACTATGACTTCTATAGGGATATATAGGTCTGTTTCTGTGGCCTTCTTCAGTGGAATATCCACTGAAGAAGGCTTTTGGAAAAGTACTATGGCATATACAGGGGGGAATGCATGAGTTTGCAGGAAAGCCATTGCGGAAGCTTGCTTATTTTATAGCTTCTGCACTGCCATCCCAGCGAGCTCTTGCATTGCAGTAATGCAGCCCTTTTGCGGACAGGAATGGATGGGCCCAGGGAGAAAGGTTTTGCATGAGCGCTTCCGCGAATGCAACACCTTTTCCCCGGGCCCATCCATTCCTGTCCAAAAAAAGGCCGCCCTGAGAATTAAATTCTCAGGGCGACCGCCACACTTCTTATAACATATCTTATATTGTTTTTTCCGGCTTACTGCTTACTCTCCGCCGCAGCTTTCTCCTGATTCTCCTTAATCTTCTTCTGATCCTCAGCCGCATACTTCTCAACATCCATTCTCCACAGAAGAACGATCGATGCGACAAAGGTCACCATATCCATTCCGAGGTAAACGAAGATCAGTACATTCTCCGCCGCCGCAGGCTGTCTGGTGAGAGTTGCGTCATAACCTGTCGCTCCGAGCAGGCCGCTGACGATTCCGACTGCCAGGCCCAGAAGACCTACCATGATGGATCCGTAGATCGACATCGTGAAGCCGTCGCTTCTGAATCCGTTCTTGGCCTCGAGGTGATCGAGGACGTCAGATACGACTGCCAGCATAACATACTGTGCGGGGATGATTCCGATTGCCTTGAGCACGACGCCCGTGCAGACCATCACGAAATTGTGCACGCCCAGGAAAGCTACGACGCCGCCCAGCAGGGAGAAAATCAGTCCGATGACGATCGCGCGCTTTTTGCCCAGCTTGTTGGCGAGAGGCCATGCAATGACCATACCGACTGCGGAAGGAAGTCCGCCGATTAGGCCCAGCGTGCTCATCAGGGCGCCGGATGCGCTCTCGGGATCCCCCGCTGTCAGAACGCTGTCGAACATCCAGCGCACATAGAAGCTCATGGAAGTGTTCTTGACCAGCTGTCCCATCTGGAAGAAGAGCACAAAGAGGATGACCATCCACCAGTATTTGTCATGTGTGCAGGCGCTCACGTGTGTCTTCATGGGAATAACTTCGGCTGCCTGCGGAAGTCCCATAGTTTCTTCCGTGATACGCTCTCTTGTAAAGAAATACTCAAGGATGATGCCGAACGCCGTGATCAGCGCGAACACGATGGAGAGCACTTTCCAGTGGGAATAGGATGCCGCTACATCCAGAGACGTCCCGTTGTAGGCGAACATATAGCTCTGCAGCAGGATCGGAACTACGATACTGGCACCGACGCCGGCCGCCGCCACCATGGACGCGTTGGACATAGTCGCCAGAAGTCCCCTCTTATCTGTGTCTCTTGTTGAGAGGGATACCATCGAGCTGTGCGCCGTGTAATAGCAGGGATACGCGATCGAATAGTACAGGTTATAGCTGACCGCGATCCAGATCATCTGAAGCGGTGAGCCGTTGTTGGGCGACGCGAACATCATGATGATGGCGACCGCCATGAGCGGGATCGAGGCAAACAGATACGGGCGGGCCTTTCCTGCCGTTGTCCTCGTGTTGTCGATCCACTTTCCTACCATCAGGTTTCCGAGCACAACGAAGACGACGGAAACGATCGGAAGAAGCGCCGCGAACGCGCCCGCGCCGAATTTGGTCCATCCCAGAACATCCGCGTAGTATCTGGTCAGATAGGCGCCAAAAATCGAGTTGGCCAGCATTGCGCAGAACGGCGCCAGGAAATAGCCCAGGGCGATTTCCTGTATTTTGACATCATTGCTCTTGATTCTTGTCTTGAAAGCCGGCTGCTCTACAATTTTTTTCAAAAAATCCATAATCTCCCCCTCCATGTCAGATTGGCATTACTGATGATTATATAGTACTTTATTTTCACCCCGAAAGAGCGCCATGTACGCAAACGGTACCGAAACTGCCGTAAACGTCCCCGGAAGTTCCGAAAAGACAGGATTGCCGGTCACGTCGGGAACAATATGCTCAGCAAAAACCGGATCTGCCGTTCATCTCGGGAACAATATGCTCAGCAAAAACCACCCGTCTTGTGTCCGGATCGTAACCGTCCCGTCATATTTCTCAACCGTCTTGCGGATGCTCTTGACGCCGTACCCGTGATAGTCCTTGTTGTTCTTGGTGGTGATCAGGTCCTTGCCGTCGAAGCGCACTTCCCCCGCGTAGCGGTTCTCTATTTTGACAAGGACGAAACCCATCTGCTCGCAGACTACGACCCGGATCAGGCGCTCGTTCTCATCGGCCACGCTGGCCGCTCCCCGGATCGCGTTGTCAAGCGCATTTCCAAACAGCGCGCTCAGGTCCATAGTGCTCATGAAATCGAGGAGCTTGCCGTCCGCCACGACGTTCATGGAGATCCTCTGGTTCTGACAGACGAGGCTCTTGGCTGTGAGGATCGTGTCCAGGACCTTGTTGCCGGTCTTGTTCTCCGCCTCGTACTGGCGGATCTCGTCCTCCATCTGCGTCAGGTAGCCGTACTTTTCTTCGTCGTTGAGCTCAAAGCGGAGCGCGGCGATCTGGTGCTTGAGGTCGTGATATTTCTGATTGATCAGGTCGATGCTCTCCTGCGAGATCTGGTAATTGCTGTACTGCATCTGCAGGAGCTGCTGCTCCAGTTCGGCCTCCGTCCTGGCGCTGGCCTCTACGAGCAGGTTGTGGTACAGAAGCAGGATGACCACGCCGCCAAAATCCGTGAGCGTCCGCATAATGAAAATCTCGTTGCTGTAGCGCATGGAAAACGGCGTATTAGCCACTGCGAAACTGATATTGGAGACGAGATAGGTGCTCGCCGCGATCACCAGAGCCCCCGCGATGTCCCGGCCTCCGAGCTCCAGGAGCCGGGCGTCCTTCTCCTGCCGCTTCTCCAAAATATAGATGACGCCGAAGACAACGGCGTAAACGGCAGCCATAAGCGCGCACATGAACGGCAGAGAAGCCCTGGCGCCCAGTCGGGTGACGCTGTAAAAATAGAGAAGCCAACCCAGAGAAGTCGCCAGCTCTCCCAGCATAAACGCCCTCGCGCAGTAGTAGACCGTCTTTCCGGGCGGCATGTCGCACAAAAGGTACATCAGCAGATAGATCATGCCGATCTCAATCGAGATAAACAGGAAGAACAGATAGACCGGCGGATGATCCGTGAGCATCATAAACCCGCAGAGCAGGACAAAAAAGAACGCCGCAATAAGACGGCGTTTCATTCCCTTCACCCGCTCCGGCAGAAATCGGCAGTAGAGCATTGCCGAGAGCCAGTAGGCGATTGCATATAAGATTCCGGGGGTATGTGAAAGTTCTGTATGCATTTTCTGACCCCTCTCATGTCACTCCATCCAGATATTCGTGGATGGCCTCCTGAAGCGGCTTTTTCCTTGCGCGGCTCACAGGCAGCGTGTTCTTTCCTACGATCACATCGCTCTTGTGATATCCTGTCACCTTCGCGAGATTGATGAGGCATCCCTTATTGCACTTGAAAAAATGATGGGAGGCCAGTTTATTTTCCACTTCGCTGATCGTTCCGCGCGTCTCGATCAGTTCCTCTCCGACATGGAAAAACAGATCGTGGTCGATCACTTCCACATAGTCGATGGAACTGACCCCGATCTTTCGCGCACCGCCTTTTACGGAGACCGTAATATAGTCGTCGTCCGGCCTGCGCGCCTTGATCTTCATGACCGCGCGCCGGATCGACTCCGAAAAGGCGTAATAACTCACCGGTTTCAAAATATAGTCGAGCGCACCTACCTTGTATCCCTTTATGGCGTACTGCGGTGCATTGGTGATAAAGATGATCGTGACCTCCTGATCCGCCTTTCTGATCTCTCCCGCTGCCGTCATGCCGTCCACAAAAGGCATCTCAATATCCATGAGAATCAGGTCATAACCGCCCGAATAACGTTCCGTGATGCTGTCTCCGTCCGCAAATTCCGTGATCTGAAAAGAAGTACCGGTCTCGGCAGCATATCTCTCAAGAAGCCTTCGTATCTCTCTGCGTGTATGAAGTTCGTCATCTACGATTGCCACTCTCATAGCAAAAATTATATCACTTTTTTACAGTAGCGTAAACACAGGGAAACCACGCCGGTCAGGCGCGCTTTCCCTGTTGTGGTTCTCTTAGTAGTCAATATTTTGACCGGTTCCGATCACCGGCAGCAGTGTCAGTCTAAGGTGAAGGAATTAAAGTCGAAGGTTCCGCCCTTGCCCTCAACGCTGAAGTACAGGGCCTCTTTTTCGCCCAGTCCTTCGGGAAGCTTTCCTGTGAAATCTTCCGGCTGCTTGCAGGTGTGCACCGGGATGCGGCAGATCACGTCGCCCTTCTCCTGCGTCCGGATGACTACTGCGCACCCGTCGCCGTAACCCTGGAGATTGACGGTCACCGTCTTCGTATCTCTGAGGTCAAAATATTTAAACCCGACCGTGCAGTCCGTGCAGAAGTTTGAGACGTACTGCGGTTCGCCTTCTTCGCGATCGCCTCCGCGCTGCGTGATGAAAGGATTGCATCCCTTGCGGAACTTGATCATGGACATGAATCTGGTTCCGTTTTTGCCGTAAACATTGCAGGCGATGGCCGTCGGATAGCATCCCTTGCCGATGAGGGGGCCTCCGTTGAGTCCGCAGGAAGTCATCTCCGCCTGATAGAACTTTCCGTCCTCAAAGCGGATTTCTTCCGCGCAGGCCTGTCTGGAGGACTGCTTGCGGTTTGTGTGTCTGTGGTAGAAAATATAGTACTTGCCGTTGATCTCGATCAGGCTTCCGTGCGTATTGCCGGTCGAATTTCTGGCGTGCTCCGGATCCGGAACGCCGGGAAGTCCGATGTCGCCGCAGGAGACCAGGATGCCGCCGTACTCGAATCCGGACGTGGGGCTCTTGCTGGTCGCGTAGCAGAGATTGTGGCTGTTGAGCGAGCTGTAAATGAAGTAATAGGTGTCGCCGAATTTGCGCATGGAGCTCGCCTCGCCAAAAGGCTGCTCCTCATAGGGCGTTCCCTTGGCTTCCTCGCCGGTCTTGACGCCGATGTACTGGATCTCGTCGCCGGAGATCACGGTCAGCATGTCCTTCGTGTCGATCTCGAACCACATAGGGCCGTGCTCGGTGGGCTTGCTGCCGTCCAGAAGGATAGGGTTTCCGCCGAAAGCAAATCCCGTGTACAGATACAGTCTTCCGTCGTCATCCTTCAGGCATCCGGGATCGAACTGGAAAGGCTCATTTCTCTTGCCGATCGGCGTTCCGTCCTGATACTTGACATAGCCGTAGAACTCATACTTGCCGGCGGGCTCGTCGCACACCGCGACGGAGATCATCTTGGTGCCGCCCATGAAATAGTAGAGATAATATCTTCCGTCATCACCTACCACCATGTCCGGCGCCGCAAGTCCGTTCGTCATGCGGATGCGCGGAGCGGCGGGATCCTGCTCTCTCTTGAAGATCACGCCGTGATAGGTCCAGTTTCCGAGATCGTCTACCGGCGCGGACCAGCACACATAATCTCCCAGACAGAAGTTCAGTCCGTTAAAAAGATCGTGCGAACCATAGATATACACCCTGCCGTCGACAATATGCGGCTCCGCGTCCGGAACATACTCCCAGCTGGGAAGATACGGGTTAAATGCCTGCATTGTTTTCATAAAAGCCCCCTTTTTTAATCCCGGTGTGCCTCTTGGGCCCACCTCTCCATACATCTTATAACATAATCACATTATACTCGAGGCGCTGCCGCTGCTGCTGATCTTGCGTGAAATGTCATTCTTTGTTCGCAAATTGTGTCACGGGGACGGGTCAAATGACACATTTTGTTCCAAAATGTGTCAGTAGATACGTCCCCGTGACACACCTGACCTGTTATAATGATACCAAATGACCGATCAACGAAAGGAACCGCCATGAAATCAATCAAGACCACCGCCGTCTACGGCCTCGGCGCCCTCGGCATGCTCTTCGGCTCTCAGCTGCAGAAGACCTACGGCCCGGAAAACGTAAAATTCGTGATGGACAGTCCCCGTTATGCCCGCCACAAAAGCGACCGCTATACGATCAACGACGAGCCCTTCGCCTTTTCCCTGATCGATATAGCGGATGTGACCGCGCCTTCTGACCTGGTGATCGTCGCCGTCAAGGGCCCTGACCTTGCGGCCGTCGTCGACCAGATCGCCCCTTCCGTCGGCCCCGACACGATCCTTATCTCGCTCATGAACGGCATCAGCAGCGAAGATCTTCTGGCCGAGAAGTACGGCCGCAGCCACATTCTCGACTGCATTGCCATCGGAATGGACGCCATGCGCGAGGGCACGCAGCTCCACTACACACAGCAGGGCAAAATACAGTTCGGCTCCCGCGACGGCTCCCAGACGGAAGAGACAGCCGCACTGGACCAGTATCTGTCCGCCGCCGGGATTCCCCATGAAGTGCGAAGCGACATCCGCACAGCCATGTGGCGCAAATTCCTGCTCAACGTGGGCGTCAACCAGGCCTGCACGATCTACGAGACAGACTACGGCCATGTCACGACGCCCGGACCGGTCTGCGAGGAGATGAAAGAAGCCATGCGGGAAGTGATCCGCATCGCAAAGGCCGAAGGGATCGTGCTGACAGAGGACGACATCGTCGCCGCCATAGAGCTGGAAAAGACCCTGAAGCCCGACGGCTACCCCTCCATGCGCCAGGATGCCCTGGCAGGTCGTCAGACAGAAGTCGACCTCTTCGCGGGCATCGTCATCGCCAAGGGAAAAGCGCACGGCATTCCTACACCGGTAAACGAAAAGTACAGGGATCTGCTCCTTGCGATCAACCGCCGGTTTTCTTAAAATCAGGTAACTATTCAGTCCCCACGTCCCAAATGCCGCGCATTCGTGACCGTGGACGTCCAGAGGCGCTCCGCGCCTTGTCCGCCCCAGAAAAGGAGTCAGAACATGTCTGATTATTATATCTCCCAGGTCCGCCCATCCGACCATTACGCGCAGCAGCAGATTGACCGTCTTCTGCAGGCCGAAGGCATCCGCCGGGACGCCAATCTCGATTATACCTGCGCCATGTACGACGAGGACATGAACATCATCGCCACGGGCAGCTGCTTCGGCAACACGCTCCGCTGCATGGCGGTCAGCAGCTCCCATCAGGGCGAAGGACTGATGAACGAGATTGTCACCCACCTGGTCGGCCGCGAATTTGAGTGCGGCCACAGCCACCTGTTTTTGTACACCAAGTGCGATTCCGCCAAGTTCTTCGGCGATCTCGGTTTCAGCGAGATCGTCCGCATCGATGGCCGGATCGTCTTCATGGAAAACAAGCGCACCGGCTTTGCGGAATATCTGAAGAGACTGCAGGCAGAATCCGCATCGATGGCCGGTGCGAAGTCCTCGGCCGCCATCGTCATGAACGCCAACCCTTTCACGCTGGGCCACCTGTACCTGGTGGAAAAGGCCTGCCGCGAGAACGACGTCGTCCACCTCTTTATGGTCAGCGAGGACGCATCGCTCGTGCCCTTCGCCGTTCGCAAGCGCCTCATCATGGAAGGCACCTCGTATCTTCCGGGCATCATCTACCATGAGAGCGGCCCCTATGTGATCAGCAGCGCGACATTCCCCAGCTATTTCCAGAAGGACGAGACCGCCGTCATCGAGAGCCACGCCTGGCTCGACCTGCAGGTCTTTGTCAAAATAGCGAAAGCCCTGGGCATTCAGACCCGCTATGTCGGCGAGGAGCCCACCAGCCTTGTGACCGGCATCTACAACCGCATTATGCAGGAGGAGCTTCCCAAAGCAGGATTGAACTGCGTCATCGTTCCCAGAAAGACGGTCGCCACATCCGCCGGGGAAAATGCCGTCGGAACATCTCCGGGCAGCGATCCTTCCACCGGAAAAGGCGCTCCCATCAGCGCCTCCACGGTGCGGCAGCTCTTAAAAGCCGGCGATTTCGACGCCCTGAAGGCGCTGGTCCCCGAGAGCACCCTGCGCTGGTTTATGAGTAAAGAAGCAGCGCCGGTGCTCGCAAAGATCCGCGCGGAAGAAAATGTCGTCCACTACTGATAGAACAAGGGAAAAAACTAACATGGAAGAATGGAAGATGGAAGGCACGGAAATCGACCTGCCGCAGATGCTGGACTGCCGGGAGCGCCGGACGAATGTGCAGAATGAGCTTCTGCGCGGGTACGGGCGCCCCGTCATATCCTTCTGCATGAACATTCCGGGGCCCATTAAGACCAATGCACAGATCCGTGCCGCTTTTCTGGATGGCCGGGCGGCCTTGATCGAGGCACTGAAAAAAGAATCCATTGCCGTTTTGCAGTCTTTTGACATCGCGGAGCCCACCGGCGACGAGTGGATCGCGGCGGTCGACGCAGACGCCGCGGCCGTCAAGGAACTTACAATGGAAATCGAAAACAGGCACCCTCTCGGGCGCCTGTTTGATATGGATGTCATCGATATTAACGGGGAGAAGCTCTCCCGCCCGCGCTTTCGCAAATGCCTGATCTGCGGCAGGCAGGCCCAGGAATGCGCGCGCGCAAGAGCCCATTCGGTCCCCGAGATGCAGGAAGCTGTCATGAAGATGCTGGCACGGTCTCCAGCGAATGGATCAAAATAGCTGCCGCCAGAAGGTCCGCGCACCCGCCCGGGCTGCAGTTTCTGCGGATATAATCGGCGTCCATATCCTCCAGAAGCTTTTCCGCGTCCGGCCTGTACGCGCCGCCGGCCGCAAGGAAAGCCGCCGTCTCCGCCTGCACCCTGCATAGCTCTTCCGGGCCCCCGCGCGAGAGGACATTGGAGTCTTCCGTCTTTGACATCAGTGTGAGCAGCGTCTGCAGTTTTACCAGGTTCCAGTCCTTCCCCTGCCGGATTCCCTCCTGCAGGACCGGCAGCCCGATCCGGAATATGCCCGGATAGCCTGCAATCGCTTCTCCGCGCACGCCATAGGTCCCGTAGCGGCGCAGGTTCTGTTCGCCGTGCGTGAGAGCGCTCGCCTCGGGCGCGCCCGGGGCAGAATCTACGACTCGCAGCCTTTCCACTTCCCCAATCAGAATCCTTGCTGACATCTTCTGCTGCATGTCCAGCAGATGCTGCGGCGTGATCGCCTTTTCTTCCCGCACAAGTCTTCCCGCCGCCGCACAGAAAAGCCCGAAGGTGAAAATGATCCCTTTGTGCGTATTGACGCCTCCGGTCGCGGCGTACATGGCCTCCTCCGCTTCCATTCCCGTCCTGCGAAGTCCCTTGAACAGTTCTTCCTCGCTGCCGCCCTGTGAGATTCCCGCCTGGGCCATAGACACAAAGAAAGGGAGAAGCGCCTGTGCACTTCGCCGAAAGGTATCGGCGTCCATATCCGTGTGCGCGCCGTTGGAGTACAGATCGACCAGCCCCGGCTTGGGCGTTGTGATCACTTCCTCGATCAGCGCGTCGTATGCCTTCCGCCCGATCTCTTCCGCCGCGCGGCTGTACTGCGCAGAATCTCCTGCCATCTTGTGCATGCCCGGTCTCTCCTCTTTTCCTCAAGACAAATCACTGCTATCCCGCACGCGTGTACATCCTTTAGCTCAGCGGGAATTGTCTCCCGCCTGAGTTAATGCCCCACACCCGCCAGCGGCAAAATGCCGTAGAACAAAATGCCCAGAAAGGCGGAACTGACGATCACCTTTGGCACACTCCACTTAAATTTGACCAGAATAAACATCATCAGTGCGCTAATCAGAACAGAAAACGGCAGAATGCCCCCTCCTTCTGCCCAGAAGGTCTCCCGGCCCAATGTGACCAGAACCCCCATGAGCATGGCGATGCAGACCGGCTTGACAAATCCCATGATCGTCCTGACTACGGCGCTGTCCTTGAATTTTTCAAAAAATACCGCGACGAGCAGCGTCAGCGTAAAAGCAGGCGTGAGCACCCCAAGAACCGCAATCAGTCCTCCCAGCGGTCCCGCCGTCTGCGTTCCGGTAAAGGTCGCGCAGTTCAGCCCTAAAGGCCCCGGCGTCATCTCCGCGATCGCGACCAGATTGGACAGGTCCTCCGAGGACATCCACCCGTGGGTCTGCATCTCCTCAAGAATCAGCGGGATCATGGACATTCCGCCGAAGCTCGTGAATCCGATCTTCATAAAAGAAAGAAAAAGCTGCAGATAGATCATACTTTAACCCTCGCAAAATGATAGACAAGCCCGATCCCGATCGCCGTCAGGACCAGGATGATGTTGCTGACGCCCATCATATACATGGCAAAACCGCCGATCAGAACAAGAACTGCCATCCTGCTTCTGAGCGCGTCCTTTCCCAGCGACAGCGCCGCGCTCGCTATGATGGGAATGACCGCCGCCCGGATACCCGTCATGGCCGCCATGACCCAGTAATTGTCCTTCAGCGAATTGTAAAATACGGTCACTATGGACAAGATCAGAATGGCCGGGCAGGTGATGCCCACCACCGTACAGATCCCGCCGAAAATGCCGCCCACATGGTAGCCGAACAGCATGCTGATGTTGGTGATCATAATGCCCGGGACCGATTTGCCGACCGCCACCATCTCCAGCAACTCCGCCTTGGTGATCCACTGCCTCTTATCCACAAATTCCTGCTCCATCTGTGCCAAAATAGCCCAGCCGCCCCCGAATGTGAAACAGCCGATCTTAAAAAAGAACAGGAAAAGCAAAAGTCCTTTTTTTAATTTATCAATACTTTTCATGTGTGCCTGCACCTGGTTTTTGTACATTGATCCTCTATACAAAAGTAACTGTCCACATTGTGAACAGTTACTCTGATTTTAGTGTAGCACACCGGGTTATATGTTGTTATACATACTTTCTAATGCATTCCATAGATATTTTCTATAGGTTATTCCTATGTACCATTTCAATGGAAAGCTTGAAGGCAATTGCTGTTTTGCCTATGCCCCATCACGGGCGCAGTATTACAGGATCATGGAAACGATCAGGTTATAGACTGCGCAGATGCCGACATTGATCGGAACCGCCACGAACAGCAGTCTGTTGAAGAGCTTGTTTCTCTCCTCTTCATCACTCTGGGAGCCCAGGATCAGGCTTCCGCCGGAGGAGAAGGGGCTGATGGCGCTGCTCTGCGCGCCGAGCACGGTGCAGGCAAACAGGGCGGCCGGTGCGATTCCGGAAGAAGCTGCCAGGCCGGGAATCAGCGGGAAGAGCGCCGGGCAGACAACGCCTGTGGTGGAACTGAAGAAGCTCATGATCGCACCGACGAAGCTGAACGCGATCGGGATCAGGAAGGTCGGAACATTGCTGCCGATCCAAGCGGAGAGCAGATCGATCGTGCCCGCCTCAACGGCAACTGCGATAAGCATACCGGCACCTGCGATCATAAGGATTGTATTCCACGGAACCTTGGCGATGATATCCTTCTGAGGCGCGAGGTCCATCAGAAGCGCGATGACTGCGAATACGATGGCGACCAGGCCGACGTCGATCTTGCCGGCAATCGTGCCGATCAGCTCGTTGGAAGGAAGGATCAGCTTCAGAACAGGGAAGAGAAGCACGACGAGCATCATTCCCAGGATCAGGCCCAGCGTCTTCTTCTGCTTATCGGTATACTCTTCCGGAAGCTCAAAGCGAACGCCTTTTCCGATGTTGCGATTTGCCTTGAAGCCAAAGCGCATCACTGTGATCACGATCAGACTGGACAAGATCGCAAGGCCCGACAGAGTGAGACATGCGCTGAAGGAGTCAATGGGAGTCAGGTCGGGAGTTCCTTCATACGCTGTATCCATCAGTCCGCGGAAGACTACGCCCAGCGCCGCCGTGGGGAAGTTACCTCCCGCCAGCGCACCGCAGTTGATGGCCACCGCGCCCGTCAGCTTGTCCATGTTGGCCTCCTCACAGATCAGCATGGTGATCGGCGCAAGAAACGCGAGAACCGTGAAGTATGCGGCGCCCATAACGGAGAGGATCACCGCCACGAAGAACAGCGCATAAGGCAGAAGTCCGGGGAACTTCCTGCAGGCGTATAAGAGTGTGCGGGAAATCTTTTCTAATGTGCCGTTTACGGCAGCCACGTTGTAAAACAGAGAGACCGCCAGGATCACGAACATGGTATTTGTGGGCCAGAAAGCAATCAGCGCCTTGGGCTTAAGTCCCATGACAAACGCGCCGATGATATAGGCGAAGACGATACAGAACAGGCCTGTGTTGATTTTGGTCTTATATCCCAGAAAGACTGCAATCGCGATGGCAGCTATTATAATTACGCTTAACATTATATTTTCCCTCCTAAGTGATAATCCGAATGTGAGGATCCGATTGTTTATGCTTCGATGCCCAGAAGCCAGGCCGGAAGGTCATGGCTCATGTACCGGACATGCTCTCTCGGAATGCCGTGCTCGATCAGATACTGCAGATACTGCTCTTCCGCGATCTCCCAGGCCGGATTTTCCACCTGTCCGCCGTCTGTGCTGATCAATACGTTCTTGTAGCCTACGGTCCGGATCGTCTCCAGGTTGCCAGGAAGGTTGCTGATGTAGCCGTTTCCGGCTCCGACGCCTTTGTTCTGCGCGTAGCAGCGCTCGAGCAGCACGTCGTATTCGCGGACTATTTTGACCTGGTCTTCCATAGACATATTCACGATCCACCACTCGGGATGCGTAACTACCACTTTGCGCAGGCCGGCTTCTCTTGCCGCCTTGACCACGGTAAAGATCTCCGAAACGGAGATATGACCGGTTCCCAGAACAGCATCGTGTTCTTTGATCAATGCGAAGACTTCCTGCAGCTCCGGAACAATGGCACTGTCCCGGACCACATCTACGCAGTCATCAGTGGGCTTTCCCAGCTTCTCCAGGTGGTTGCGCGCCGAGCTGGTCGGAAGCCACACGACCTTGGCGCCGAGTTTAAGCGCGTTTTCTACGGCGATCGGATTGATGCCGCCGACGCAGCGGTTGAGCACCACGGATCCGAACATGGTGAAGTCGTTGTCCCCGTTTACGATCCGATTGTAGCGATTGGTGAGAAATGCACGGTTCGCGGTATATCCCAAATGGGTCTTGATCACGATCGCCCGCGCTCCCACGCGGACTGCCGCGTCACACAGCTCGAAGTCGTCATAGCGCCTTGTGCGCAGATCGGGATTGGTGTGCACATGCATATCAATCACGCCTTTCATGAGAGAATCTGCCATACCTGCCTCCTTTTGTGTAAGAATTGTGTGAAGAATTATTTGTTTTCTGATAATATCGTAGCGAATTCCTCAGTTAAAAGGAAATATGCCGTTCCGATACGAGCTATCGGGTATTCGAATAGCCAATTCCCTTTTTGCAGAAAACGATTGTGATACAATGAAAACATCTATTTTGGAGCAACTATCCCGAACATTTCTGAACAATTAATTACGCACCACCACAGAAGAGGTCATTATGGATTTACGCGAACTGGAATATCTTACGGCATTATCGGAGGAAGGTAGTGTTTCAAGGGCGGCGGACCGTCTTTACATGTCTCAGTCCAGTCTGAGTCAGTTTCTGCAGCAATATGAGGACGAGCTCGGCGTCCGCCTTTTCCTGCGCACGTCGAAAGGAATACGCCCCACCGCCAACGGTGAGCTCTTCATCGATCACATGCAGAGAATTCTGCTGGACTACCAGAGGGCCCGGAACGAGTTGTGGGACAACGAATCCATGAAGGGCGGCCGCGTCTCTCTCGGGATCAGCTCTTTCCGAGGGTACAGAATGCTGCCCAGAATCCTGCACAGGTTCCGGCAGATGTATCCGGACGTCACGGTGGATGTTGTGGAAGAAAACAGTATGCAGCTGGAGACGCTCCTGCTCGAAGGCAAGCTGGATGTGGCTGTCATTGCCCTCCCCGCCAGCAAACTGAAGAATGAAGTGAAATTACTGAAAAAAGAAGAAGTCTATATCGTGGCCTCGGCCGACCACCCGGTTCTTGAAAAAGCGCAAAAAAGAGACGACGGCCACGGTGAATGGGTAAGCCTGGAAGATGTGGCGGCGCACCCTCTCATACTCGGCAATCACGATACGATCCTCGGGAATCTGAGCCGGAATCTCTTTCGCAGCCATCGCTGCAAATACAACGCGATCTATGAGAACATCACTGCAGAAATGGCTGTGTGCATGGCAAGAGAAGGACTCGGGCTGGCCTTCACCTACGCCTCCTGCACCGAGCCCGATCAGCGCACCCGCCTTCTTCGCATAGGGAAAGAGGGGGTCTTCCTGGATCTCGGCATAGGGTTTCCTTCCCGGGAATACCACTCCAAGTCAGCCGAGGCATTGGAAGCTGTAATCTGCGACGTCTACAGCGAATCCTGAAATCTCCCCCGCTGCCGATCTGTGCTATACTTTTAGTAGTTTGAGACTCGCGTACGCATAGATTGCAGACGGATCCAAGGAAAGGGGATGCACCATGGATTTTCGGGAACTGACCTACATCACGGCAGTGGCCGATGCGCACAGTGTGACAGAGGCCGCCAAAAAACTCTACATATCGCAGCCATCGCTCAGTTATATCATCGGAAAGGTGGAGGAAGATCTCGAAGTCAAACTCTTTGACCGCAAGACCAACCCGCTCTCCCTGACCTATGCCGGAGAAAAGTATGTGCAGACCGCGCGGGAGATCCTGCGCATGCGCGACAATATACGCAGAGAGATGAACGACATCGGCCACGGCGCCAGAGGGCGCATTCACATCGGAATACCCAATGAGCGCGCCGGCTACATGCTTCCCAAAGCGATCCCCATCTTCCGGGAAAAATATCCGAATGTGGAGATCCGCCTTGAGGAATCCCGGTCCGAAGAGCTGATCCGAAACCTCATGATCGACAAAGTCGGCTTCTGCGTCATGCCGATCGTACCGGAAGATCTGCCGCCGGGCGTTATGACAGAGCCCTTATACCTGGAAAGGCTTCTTCTGGTGGCGGGAGAAGGCATGATCCCGCAGGATATGATTGTCCATCCTGCCGGAAACGGTCATGATGCTGCAGAGCTGCGCGATACGCCGGAATTTCCGCTGGTCGATCTGCGGAAGATGAAGAAAACCATGCCTTTCATCATGCAGAAACGAAGCCAGATCATTCGCAGACGGACCGATGACCTTTTCCGTACACTGGGCTTCTTCCCCAAGGAAATCATGGAAGTATCCAGCTCCCTCACTGCCGTGCAGCTCGCCGAGGCCGGTATGGGACTGACGATCGTGCCCGAAAGAGCCATCCACGCTCTGGGCGGCTTCTCCCGCTTTCACTGCTACCAGTACAGCCCTCAGCCTGAAAGCTGGGAGGTCAGCGCTGTCTACAAAAAAGATATTTACCTGGACAGCGCCGAGCGGGCGCTGATCGACGCCATGAAACAGGCCTTTGGAGGTGCCGGGTCCCAATAGCGCCTGTAAAGGTCATAAAAAGGCTGCTGTATCATGCCGGAGGGAGTCCCCCGGCACGATACAGCAGCCTTTTATTGTCTGGCACTTCAAAGCTATATCCACTCTCAGGCAGTAAAATCCGGCACTTTCTTATCCTTATTCATCTCCTTAAGCTGCTCCTGCAGATGGCGAAGCTGTCCGCCGTCCAATATGACCTCTTTCTCTGTTTCAGAGAGATCCGGCCTGCAGTAGAATGTAAATTCCTTATCCTCATCTGTCACTTTCACCCTTCCGGCAGCAATCTGCGCAGGGAAGTTCTCGATCCTGAGATGGTCTTCCTGGTCAAGCCTGTCATAATCCGCCGGGTTCTCAAACAGCATCGGTACAATCCCATGATTGACGAGATTTCCCTTGTGGATACGTGCAATACTCTTAGCAATGGCAGCCCGTACGCCCAGGTA
This sequence comes from Lachnospiraceae bacterium, assembly GCA_045546175.1. Lineage (GTDB taxonomy): Bacteria > Bacillota > Clostridia > Lachnospirales > Lachnospiraceae > CAG-791. Next base: position 15,901 of record JAZQCI010000088.1, read on the forward strand.
CATGGGGTTGATCGCCGCATGCTCGCGGCTGGACCCCTGGCCGTAATTCTCTCCACCTACAATAATGCTTTTCCCCATTTTCTTTGCACGCTCGGAGAATTCCGGATCATATCGGTGATAGCAGTATTTGGACATCAGCGGGATGTTGGATCGCATGGAACTGAATTCCGCACTGGCAGGCGTGATGTCATCCGTAGAAATGTTGTCGCGCCCCTTCAAACTGATCTGTGCATGCAGATCTGTATCCGGCTTTTCGGGCACCGGTAAGAATGCAATATTGGGGCCCTTTATGACTTCGACCTTCCTCGCTTCCTCGACGGGGAGAGGCTCGATGATCATCGAATCATCAATCTCATATGCGTCCGGCTCATGGATCTGCGCCAAAACATCAATCTCATCTCCCAGAATCTCCTCTGCCGTCGCAAAGGTTCCCTTGATCGCAGTCGCAGCCGCAGATTCAGGACTGACCAGATAGATCTGGGCATTCGGATTCCCAGCTCGGCCCTTGAAATTGCGGTTCGATGTTCGAACCGCCACTCCATTGGTTGGCGGAGTCTGGCCGATTGCACAGCACGGACCACATGCTATTTCCAGAAGCCTGACGCCGGCATCTACCAGCATTTCCAGGTAGCCGTCTTTCAGAAGTGACTTGTAAATCTGCTTGGAGCTGATGCCGCAGGTGCACTGAACGCCTTCCGCAACATGGTGTCCCTTCATAACCAGCGCGACCTTTGCGAGATCCGAATAACTCGTATTGGTACAGCTGCCGATGAACACCTGCTGTACGGGCTTCTTCTCGACCTCTTCCAACGGCTTGACGTTATCCGGTTGATGAGGGCACGCCATCAAAGGTTTCAGCGTATTCAGATCAATGTAGATTTCTTCGTCATATTCCGCGTCCTCATCAGGCAGGATTTCAGTGAAGTCCTCTTCTCTTCCCTGTGCCCGCAGAAATCTTCTGACAGACTCATCTGCAGGAAAAATGGAAGTTGTTGCTCCTATCTCCGCACCCATGTTGGTAATGGTCGCTCTCTCGGGTACTTCCAGCGAAGCGACACCGGGCCCGACATATTCATAGACCTTTCCCAGGCCTCCCTTTATGGTTTCACGGCGGAGCATCTCTAAAATAACTTCCTTTGCGTTAACTCCGGGGCGAAGCCTGCCTTCCAGATACACTCGCACGACTTTGGGCATTGTGAGCCGCATGGGAACTCCGGTCATCGCGGTAGCCACATCCATGCCGCCAACACCGATACATAGCATCCCGATCGCACCGCCGTGAGGGGTGTGGCTGTCGCCGCCCATACTCACCAGGCCGGGTCTTCCGAACCGCGCTGCATGAACGGTATGACAAATGCCGTTCCCCGGTCTGGAGACGGTCACGCCGTATCTCTTCGCCACAGACTGCAGGTATATATGGTCATCCGGGGTTTTGAAATCAATATAGAGAAGATTATGATCCAGATAGCTGACACTTCGCTCGACGCCTATTCGATCCATTCCGATTGCTTCGAAAGCCAGATAGGTCATCACTGCATTGATATCATGCGTCAAGGTGTGATCCACTTTGATAAACACGTCATCACCGGCCTTCATGCTCCCTGATACAAAGTGTGAGCGGATGATTTTTCGTGTGATCGACTCTCCCATTGGCTCCTCCTTTGAGATCACTGTTTAACTCAGGCGGGAAGTATCCCACTGAGTTAAATGATGCACTCGCGTGCGGAAAGGAAGGAGCTGTCCGAAGGGCAGCCCGCACGCGGCGCAGCGGCTCGCTCTGCGAGCCTTGAACAAGGTAAAAGGTGTGGTGTGCGGCACAGAACTCCCGTGTCACACTCCACACCTTATATCATAGCATTCTTCAGGGCAATCTTACCCTGTCCGATCATTTTCCTGTCAATTTACTTTTTGCGATTGCGATTGAAATTGATCAGGCACCCTGCCTTGACGATCTCCCTCTCATTTTCTGTCATGTCAAGAATGTAGAGATCCAGCTGTGTCGCCTTTCCGTCCTTGATGACATAAGCCTTGATGTCGGAAAGGTCGCCGTCCAGCGCCTTGCGGATTCCGGGCACGTAGATGTAATCGCCTACTTCGAAGTTATCCGGTTCGCCCTTGAGGTGGAACGGAATCATGCCCCAGTTCATGACGTTGGAGCGGTAGCGCTTCGTCGCGTACTCCTTCGTGATGTTGGCGAGGCCGCCGATCACGCGCTGGCAGGAAGCTGCCTGCTCGCGGGCACTTCCGTCGCCGGGCTTGTTGGCGTAAACCATGGAGCCGATCTCGATCTCCTGCACGTTCACGTTCTCGGATCCGGGGATTGTGCCAATCACCGCATAGACGTCCTTGAGTGCCGGATCCTTTTCGGCCGCATTTCCGCCTGCTGCGCGGCAGCGCTCAGTCTGATCCACAGCCTTGGATCTGCCCACATACTCGGGATCACGTCTGGAGAGCGTGAACTCCGCAAGACCCAGAGGGTTGGAGCGATAGGAGGATGTCTCTCCCGAAGGGATCAGTTCATCGGTTGTGGTGACCTCATCAAGGATCTTGGAGCAGACCTTGAGCAGAATGTTGTCTGCCAGAGGCTCAAGCTCCGGCCAGGGCTTGATGTTGGGGCCGTCGAAGAGCTCCACGGAAGGGTCGCCCTTGCCAAATCCCTGATAGACGCGTGCCTTGTAGACCGTGTCGTCGTAGTCATGTGCCGGCACATTGCCCCAGCAGTCATACTGCTCTGCGGAGGTGAGCAGGCCGCCGTTTGCCGCAGTCGCCGCGATGGAACGGGCGTCCATGAGTGCCGCCGCTGCCATCTGGCCGTTGCCGGGCTTGGAGCCCTCGCGGTTGGGGAAGTTTCTGGTCGTATGACGGATGGAGAGACCGTTGTGCATCGGTGTGTCGCCTGCGCCAAAGCACGGTCCGCAGAATGCCGTCTTCACGATCGCGCCGGCACTCATGAGGTCTGCAATATATCCCTTTCTGGCCAGGTCGATGAAGACCGGCTGTGAGGAAGGATAGACATCGAGGGAGAACTCTCCCGCTCCGCAGCTTCTGCCGCGCAGCATGTTGGCCGCCTCGACGACGTTTGTGTAGTTGCCGCCGGCGCATCCGGCGATGATGCCCTGCTGCACCTGGAGTTTGCCGTCTCTGATCTTATCCAGCAGCGTAAAGTTTGCTCTGCCGTCCGCGATGCGGGCCGCTTCCACCTCAACACTGTGAAGGATGTCGGCGAGGTTTGCGTTCAGCTCATCGATCTCATAGGTGTTGCTGGGATGGAAAGGAAGCGCGATCATGGGCTTAATTGTGGACAGGTCCACATATACGCATCCGTCATAGTAAGCGACATCGGCAGGATTCAGCTCTTTGTAGTCCTGCTGTCTTCCGTGAGAGGTCAGATATTCCCTGGTATCCTCGTCTGTGCGCCAGATGGAGGACAGACAGGTGGTCTCGGTTGTCATGACATCGATGCCGTTGCGATAGTCGGTTGTCATGTTGGTGATGCCGGGGCCCACGAATTCCATGACTTTGTTCTTGACATAGCCCTTTTTGAAGACGGCGCCGATGATCGCGAGTGCGATATCCTGCGGTCCTACAAAAGGAGCCGGCTTTCCGTCCAGATAGATGGCTACAACGCCGGGATAGGCGACGTCATAGGTGTCTCTGAGGAGCTGTTTGCCGAGCTCTCCGCCGCCTTCACCGATGGCCATGGTGCCGAGCGCGCCGTATCGAGTATGGGAGTCAGATCCCAGGATCATCTTTCCGCATCCCGCCATGGTCTCACGCATGTACTGGTGAATGACCGCGATGTGCGGGGGGACATAAATGCCGCCGTACTTCTTTGCCGCAGTAAGACCAAACATGTGGTCATCCTCATTGATGGTGCCGCCGACCGCGCACAGAGAGTTGTGGCAGTTGGTCAGCACATAGGGCAGCGGGAATTTGTCCATTCCGGAGGCGCGGGCTGTCTGGATGATTCCGACAAAAGTGATGTCGTGGGATGTCATGGCGTCAAAGCGGATCCGCAGATTGTCCATGCTGTCAGCGGTATTGTGTGCTTTCATCACCGAATACGCGATCGTTCCCTTTTTGGCCTCTTCCGGACAGACATCCTTTCCGGTCATCTGCTTCACCCGAGCGGCTTCCTCGACAGGTACAATCTCTTTTCCGTTTACCAGATACACTCCTCCGTCATAAAGCTTTACCATTGATTCTCCTTTCTGTACGCGCTGTACGCTTCGGTTTTTTGTTTTTTGTTCCTTTATGCCTGCTCGACGTAATCGTCGATGGATTCAAATTCCATGCGCTCTCTTTCTTTCTCCTGCGCCTCATCAAAGTTCTCGCGGCCGGGCACGAACTTCCGGTTGCGGATCTGCGCGCAGAACAAATTGCGGTACATTTCTCTCTGTGCTTCAAATCTGTTTGCTGCAACTGCTGCCTTCTTTTCCATGGCTTTGACTTCCTCCTTCATGTATGAGCGACTGAATGCTGACTTTTGATTTGCCTTTTATTTACTGTTGTTTTGTTCTGTATTCATCATAAGGCATTCGAGCTATAGAGTAAAATACATGATATCAAATGTATTTCATAGGATTTATCTATACGAATACAGATGCGGCCGAAAGATCTGAAGATGCGGCAAAAACCACATAAAAAAGCGGCAGAAGTCCGGCTTTTCAGCCCGGCTTCTGCCGCAGTGCACCCCGTTTTATTTATGGTACGAACCGATATCCCACTCCGCGCACCGTGATAATGTGCGCCGGATTATGGCGGTCGTCTTCGATCTTGCTGCGCAGGCGGTTCACATACACCATGATCGTATTATCGTCTACCGCGACGGCGTCTCCCCAGATCTGCTCGTAGATCATCTCCTTCGTGAACACCTGCTGAGGGTGTTTTATAAACAACAAAAACAGAGCAGCCTCTCTCGAGGAGAGCTGCAGTTCCTCTTCGCCTTTAAAGAAACGCATCATCGAACTGTCATAGGTAAACTCTCCGCATCGGATTATCTGCCCGGGTGCCTCCTCGGGCTTCCCGACACTGCTTCTGGACCGGCGGATGAGCGCCTTGGCCTTGGCGCCGAGGACCAGCGGCCGGAAAGGTTTTGTTATATAGTCGTCCGCACCTACGGACAGCCCGTACAAGGAGTCATAATCCTCGTTTCTTCCGCTTACGATTATGACTGGTGTATTGTTTCCCTCCCTTCGGATCTTGCGGATCACATCAAAACCTTCCATATCTCCGAGCGCGACGTCAATGAGTATGAGGTCGAATGACTCCGCTGCGATTATATCCAGTGCTTCCCTTCCGCTGCCGGCAATCGTCGGCTCAAGATCGTTGCTGCGCATCACTTTTTCCAGCAGTTTGCAGATGGAAGCATCGTCATCTACAATCAAAACACGATCAACCATTTTCTTCCTCTTCTATCTGTTTTGTCCCCCCCAAAAAAGATAGCGGTATTATGTCCTTATCTATTATAATAGTTCATTGTCAGGAACACAAGAAATCAAAATCCGGCATGGACGGGCGCCCTGTTTCAAGGCTCTTACAATCTGCCCGTCTGCGGGGCCGTCAAAAAGGAGTTTACGATGGCACGTGAGAAACGTCAAAACAGCATAACCGGCTCATTTTTCTTTGCGCCGGCCGTCATGGGAATCATCCTGCTTTTCCTGATCGGCGTCCTTGCCGTGGGATACAGGATCTGGAATGGGTATAAGAACACGATCATGGACAACCAGAAGCAGCAGCTTCTGCTGACCTCCCGAACGCTGGCCGACAATATGGAAATAGCGCTGTACGAATACCAGCAGGACCTGTCCTTTTTGTGTGCGCACCAGGAAAAGTCCGGGGGCTTTGCGCAGACGCAGGAATTCTTTCGCGAGTACCTGAGCGCGAAGGCCGGTCTGGAGACGGATATCCTGCAAGTCTCCGAGGACGGCACAGTGGAAAGTATTCTGCACACGGGAATCGAGCTGCGGCAGCCCGTGACAGACATAAGTGATACGTTGTCCGTCTGGATGGCCCGTACCCCGGGCAGCCGGCATCTCTTTGTTTTTCTGCAGTCCCTTCCCGGCGGGGACAAGCTGGGACTTGCCGTGGACGCGGACCGCTGCTACGAGGAATGGATCTCCGGCGTGCAGATCGGCTCCAGCGGGTATATCATGGTCAAAAATTCCTCGGGCATCATCCTCATGCACCCGCAGGCTTCCCAGTGGGGCATCCACGTGATTTCCGGAAGAAAGGAGCGTTTCCCCGACCTTGACCTCACAAGTCTGGAGAATATGGTGGAGGAACAGAATCGCGGGGAAGAGGGAATTTCCGACTACTACTCCTATTGGTGGCTGGAAGAGCCCCTTGTGCGGGTCCACAAGATCAGCGGCTACGCGCCTGTCAGACTCGGCCAGGATTTCTGGGTCATCAGTTCCGTCGTCGACTACGACGATTTCAGTTCTCCGATCGAAAAAGGGTTTTATCGGGTAGCTTCCCTGTTTCTTGTCAGCCTCATGATCGCGGTAGTCCTTCTGTTCACCGTCACGCAGCTCCTTGCGGACCGCCGTAGAAGCCAGAATGAGATCACGACGCTCCGCGAGCTGAATGAGCGTCTGGAGACCATTCACCGCGGGGAAGAGAGGATCGGACATCAGCAGAGGCTCCAGGTGATCGGAACCATGACGGGGGGCGTCGCCCATGAGTTCAACAATCTTTTGACTCCGATTATGGGCTACTCCGAGCTGTTAATGCTGGCGCTGGACAAGGATTCGGAAGAACATGAATATGCCCAGGAGATCTATGACGCATCGGATAAAGCCAAGGACGTCGTCCGACAGCTCTCGACCCTCAGCCGCCGGAATGTGGAGACCGTGTTCAAAAAGAATGAGGTCCTGCCCCTCCTTAAGAGAATCTGCAAAATGATGCGCTCGACCTGTCCCCCCGATATTGCTCTGGAGGAAGAATATGACCTGACAGAGGGCGACGCCATCCTGTGCAATTCGACCCAGATCAGTCAGGTCCTGCTCAATCTCTGCGTAAACGCCATCTACGCAATACGCTCCCGCAGCAATGTGTCCGGCAAGTCCGGCGCCGCCGGCGGCAGTGATTCCTTTGCCGCCCCCGAGATCGGCAGGATCCGTCTGAAGGCGCGCGTCACTACAAGGGAGTCTTTGTTAAAGCTCCCGCAGCTGGCACACGCCGACATCCCCGAAGACTGGGGCCGTTACCTGCAGATCCGCATAACGGACAATGGCTGCGGCATGAGCAAGGAAGTGCTTAAACAGATCTTCACCCCCTTCTTTACCACTAAAAAAGCGGGGGAAGGGACTGGTCTGGGGCTTCCTCTCGTGGAACAGATCATATTGTCCCACAGAGGATTCATCTTTGCCGAGAGCACGCCCGGCCGCGGCTCCGTGTTTACCATCTTTCTCCCCCTCATGGATATCAGGGACACGGCTGAGGTTTCGATCGGGGAATCCGCAAAGGGCCAGCATATCCTGATTGCCGATGACAACGCCAAAATTCTGGACATGCTGAGCCGGGGATTTTCCAAACTCGGGGTGGACGCAGAGGTCTGCCGGACACACGAAGAGCTTAAAACGCTCCTTAAAGAATACAAGGGCAATGTAATGCTGATCGATGAGAGCCTGGAAGACGGAAGCGGAATCGATTTCTGCATGTCGATCCAGGGAACCTATCCGGCTATTATTAAGATCGTCATGGCAGATTATCCGACCGATAACCTGCTTGAGGCAAAACAGCACAATATCATCGACGGATATCTTCTCAAGCCGGTCTCCTGTGCGGACGCCCTGGAGGAGATCCGGCGCTGCAGTGAACAGATCCATTGAAGGCAGGTCCGTTGAGCTTTCCATCGCCTTCAAAGAATGCGAAAAAACAGGCAAAAAACCACAATTTTACAAGCATTAAACAGCATGGCAGTTTTCTTACAGTTTTGTAAGGAAACTGCCATGCCTGCTGTAAGCTTCTTTCAGTATAGTGATGCATAGGGTTCAGTACGGTCGTATTCGATTAGCTTTATAATTATCCCCCCAAAAAGATAGTTATTATTCGAACCGGCCGCTGACCCTGTTTTTGAAAAAGGGATCCGGCATCAGGCGCATCCGTTCCGGATTCTGATTGTTTTCATTATTGAAAGGAGGAAATGATGAGCGAAACAATCGTTGGCATTCTGGGATTTGTGACAATTATCTGTATCGTCTACATGCTCTTCCAGAGCAAGACACTGCCCAGTATTGCATTTATTCTGTTCCCGTCCATTCTTGCGGTAATTCTGGTCGCATCCGGTTACTTTACCATCGACCAGATCGGTGACCTGGTCAAAGGGGGATTCAAGAGCACCGGTCCTACTGCAGCACTTTTCGTGTTCAGCGTTCTGTATTTCGGCATAATGGGGGATGTCGGATTATTTGACGTAATCATCAACGCACTTATGAAGCTGATCGGCGACTCCGTCATCGGCGTCACGATCATGACCGCGGTCATCGCTCTGATCGGACATCTGGACGGCGGCGGCGCTTCCACATTCTGTATCCTTATTCCCGCAATGCTTCCTGTTTACAAGAAGATGCACATGCGGCCCACAACACTCCTTCGTATCGCCGTTCTTGCCATGGGCGTTCTGAACCTGATGCCCTGGGCAGGCCCGACCATGAGAGCAGCTTCCGTTCTCGGTATGGAGGCAGGCGCTCTGTGGCGCACACTGATCCCGATCCAGATCTTCGGTATCATCCTCTGCCTTGCCCATGCCGTTCTTGCAGGTTTCCAGGAGCAGGCAAGAGGCGCCGGACTTAACGGCAAGCTTGCACAGGAAGAAGGTGCTGTCGAGGCTGGAGAAGCTGCAGAGATCCAGTCCGGTGAGCTGGCTCGTCCCAAGCTCTTCATCTTCAACCTTATTCTTACAATTGCAGTCATCGCTCTTCTTGTCTGGGATAAGTTCCCGAGCTACCTTCCCTTCATGCTCGGTGTCGCGATCTCCATCATGGTCAACTATCCCGGTGCCAATATGCAGAAGAAGATCATCAACAGCCACGCCGGCCCTGCTCTTATGATGTGCTCCACTCTGATGGGCGCAGCTGTCCTGATGGGCGTTCTGGTCTATGGTATCGACGTCGAGGGCGCTGCCGTGATCGCTAAGCCCGGAACGGATATGAGCATCATCAGCGTTGTCACCTGCATGGCGAATATCATCAAGATGGTCCTTCCTCCGGCGCTCGGCTCACACCTTCCGATCGTCATCGGTATCCTGTCCGTGCCGCTTGCGCTTGCATTTGATACAGACTCCTACTTCTACGGCATGCTCCCGATCATGATTGCCATCGGTGCCGGCTTCGGCGTCGAAGCGCTTCCGATCGCTGTCGCCATGGTTGTCTGCCGTAACTGCGCAACCTTCATCAGCCCGATGGTTCCCGCGACCCTCCTGGGCGTCGGACTTGCGGATGTGGACATTAAGGACCACATCAAGGCCAGCTTCCTGTATGTCTGGGCTTTCTCCATCATCTGCATGATCTTTGCAATCATAATCGGCATCATTCCTCTTTGATCTGCTTCTTGCAAGCAGCACCGGAAAGAGCTGCCGCCCGGAATCCTTCCTACCCTTCCGGCGGCAGCTTTTCGGAGGTTTTCCCGGATCTCTCTCCTCTTCAGGAGGAACTGCTTCTCATAGATATTTATGTATGAGATCGAGAAATATTATGTATTTTTATAAATGGACACTATCATCTACAATTGAATCAGCAAGAACTTATTAATCAGAACCCATACATACCGGAGGGGGACGGCGGACTGCTTATTCCCTCTGACTTAGGAAAGGAGGCAGGTATGGAAATTCTTAAGCCGGCAGTGGCCGGAACACTGGAATCCAGTGACTGCATGGTTACCGTGGAGCCGGGACAGGGAAAGGTCAATCTCGATCTTGACAGCTCTGTCATGCGTCAGTTCGGCCCTCAGATCAAAAAAGTGATCGCCGAAACGCTTGCACGTCTCGATGTCACGGATGTGAACATCCGGGTCGTGGACAAGGGCGCGCTCGACTGCACCATCAAGGCTCGTGTGGAAGCCGCTGTTTACAGAAGCAATGACATCCGTAAGGATATTCCGTGGGGAGGTGCAATCAAATGAATCCGGCTGAAAATCCGAATAAGAAAAGACTTCGCAGAAGTATGATGTTCCTCAATGCCCAGAAGCCCGGCCTGATCAAAGACCCTTACGTTTACGGTCCCGATTCGATCATGCTGGATCTGGAGGACGCGGTTGCCGTAAAGGAAAAAGACGCGGCGCGTTTTTCCCTTTACCATGCACTGCAGGAGATTGACTACCGCGGCGTAGAGCGCGTCGTCCGTATCAACGGCCTCGACTCCGACCTGTGGGAAGAGGATATCCTGTGCAGCGTCGCGGGCGGCTGCGATTCCATCCGTATTCCCAAGACAGAGACCGGCGAAGATGTCAAAAAGGTCGAGGCGGTTGTCGAAGAAGCGGAAAAGCGCTTTGGCAGAGAGCCCGGCAGTGTTCTGATCATGGCGGCCCTCGAGTCCGCCAAGGGCGTCCTCAATGCCCTTGAGATCTGCACCGCTTCTCCCCGCCTGTTCGGCATCGCGCTCTCCGGCGGCGACTACACCAAGGATCTGCAGACTTCCATTACCGGTACCGGCGTGGAGCTGATGGGCGCGAGACAGCACATGATCATCGCAGCGCGCGCTGCGGGCGTTCAGTGTTTTGACACAGTATGGACCAACCTTAACGATATGGAAGGCTTCCGCAAGGATGTCGAGACGATCAAGATGATGGGCTTCGACGGAAAATCCATCATTAACCCCCGTCAGATTCCGATCGTCCACGACATTTATACTCCCAGCCAGAAGGAGATCATCTTCGCGGAGAAGGTTGTCCGCGAGATCGATGAAAAGAGCGCGCAGGGAATCGGCGTGTTCACCGTAGACGGCAAGATGATCGACATCGCCTTCTATGACGGCGCAAAACGTACACTTATGCTCGCGAGAGCAGCCGGCAAGTATAAGGGCGATCTGTGAAAGGAGGAAAGGTTCTATGATTAATGCAGTTGGAAGAGAAATTCCTGATGAAATTCTCAGAATGACCGGCAAAGAGCCCTTCCAGGGCAACAGCTACAAGGAAGGCGTGCCCTTCCGCCGCTATGCGCCGATCATCCGTCCTGTCATGGACAACACACACAGTAAGATGGTCAAGGACATCCATGAAGCCCTTGTCAAATGCAAAGCTCACAACGGCATGACCGTCAGCTTCCATCACCACTTCCGTGAAGGCGACCTGGTCGTCTGCATGGTCATGGAAGAGATCCACAAGATGGGCCTCAAGAACATCACACTGGCCGCCACTTCCCTGGGCAAGGCGCACGACGCGCTGGTTCCCATGATCGAGGACGGCACCATCACTTCCATCCAGGCCTCCGGCGTGCGCGGCAAGATCGGTGAAGCCATCTCCCACGGCAAGCTCAAGGGTCTGGCCATCATGCGCTCCCACGGCGGACGTGTCCGTTCCCTGGTAACCGGAGAGACCAAGGTTGATATCGCTTTCATCGGCGCTCCTACGGCTGACGAGTACGGAAACCTCCGCGGCGTCGGCGGAAAGAGCAACTGCGGCGTCCTGAGCTACTCCCACGTCGACGGCGACTGCGCCGAGTACGTTGTAGCCATCACGGATACCCTTGTGCCCTTCCCCAACTTCCCGGCGCACATTTCCATGACCAAGGTCGACTGCGTCTGTGTCGTGGACGCCATCGGTATTCCTGAGAAAATCGCTACCGGCGCGGCAAAGCCCACCACGGACCAGAGAAAGCTTATGATGGCCGAGTACTGCACACAGGTCGTTGTCAATACCCCTTACTTCAAGGACGGCTTCTCCTACCAGACGGGCGTCGGCGGTGCCTCCATCGCCTCCACGATCTCCCTTACCAAGATCATGGAAGAGCGCGGCATCAAGATGGGATTCGGCGTCGGCGGCATGACAAAGCCCATGTGCGACCTGCTGGACCGCGGCCTCTGCCGTGTCCTTCTCGACACGCAGGCTTTTGACCTTGATGCGGTTACCAATATTTTGAACCCCAAGCACCACCGCATTACGGCCGGTTCCTATGCCAACCCCTTCAACAAGGGCGCGTTCGTCAACAAGCTCGACTATGTCATCCTGGCCTCCCTCGAGGTAGACGTGCACTTCAACTGCAACGTCGTCGTGGGATCTGACGGTATCATCACCGGCGCGCAGGGCGGACATCCCGACACTGCGCAAGGCGCAAAGTGCACCATCGTTATCTGCCCTCTTCTGCAGGGCCGCATCCCGGCGATCTGCTCTGAGGTCACCACGGTCACAACGCCTGGCGAGAGCGTTGACATCGTTGTCACCGATTACGGCGTAGCCGTTAATCCTAACCGCCCTGACCTTCTCAAGGCACTGGAAGAGGCCGACTGCGTGCCGCTCAAGACCATTGAGCAGCTCCGCGACGAGGCGTACGCCATCACCGGCGTTCCCAATCCCGTTGAGTTCGGTGACCGCATCGTCGGTATCATCGAGGCCCGCGACGGCACCATCATGGACGTAGTCAGAGAGATCAAGGACTGATTTTTGCTGATATCGAAGCATTCTCGGGCATTCCCGATCCGCTGTTAAGCGGCTCCCGAGACTGCACGCTCAGATACTCTTTTCAAAGCGCAACCCCCGGCAGGATCCCGCCGGGGGTTGCGTTATTTGTGTCACTACTGATTCAATATCTCCTCCGCCACCTCTCTCTTCGTCAGGCTCCTGTCCATGGCCTCTTTTTCGAGATAATAGTGGGCCTCTTCTTCCGTCATCTGCCGCGTCTGGATCAGCCGGATCTTGGCGCGTGTAATGGTCCTGACCTCGCTCAGGTTCTTTCTCAGGCGCGCCAGCTCCTTGTCCTTGTCGGCCATGGCCGTACCGATCCGGAGCATGAAGGAGGCCGCTTCCGCCAGCACCTGCCGCTTGAAAGGCATGGCGACGACGAAAATCGGAAGGTTTCTGCACTGGTAAGTCACCTGCTCGAAAGCTTCCTGTCTTACCATCAGGATGATCATCAGCTGCGGGTTTCTCTGCGCCACATCGATGATGCCCTCCACGCCGGCGCCGTCACTGAGCGGCATGGCGGCGATCAGAAGGTCCGCCGGCGCCTGCGCCCCCGCTCCCGTCACCCCTCGCCTGACCTGCTCGAGCGTCAGGGCCTGACGGATCTGGATCTGCCCGGGAGCCGTAACTCCCCGGAGAATCTGCCGCAGCAGAAGGACATTGTCCTCCTTGCCGGCAGCGGCCAGGCAATAACAGGTCTTACTTCTTCCCTTCATACGCGTATGCCTCCAGGCACGACCCGGGAACACGGCGCCTGACCAGTTCGCTCTGCATCGCGCATTGCACTGCCTCCTGCCTGGACGCCGGGAGCTGCTCAAGTCCCCGCATCAGCGCCGGATCTTCTTTGTAGAGGTTCGCCTCTATGGACTGAGGCGGCGTCATATTCTGTTCGATCCCCTCCAGCCCTGCATAGATCAAAAGAGCGAAAGCCAGATAGGGATTGGCAAGCGGGTCCGGGGACCGCAGTTCGATCCTTCTGCGCCCGGAAGGGTCTGCCGGCACGCGGATCAGCTGCGAGCGGTTCTGCATGGACCAGCTGATGTAGCGCGGCGCCTCCATGCGGCCAAAGCGCCAGTAGGACTGCTCGGAAGGATTCAGGAACAGGGTGATCTCACGGATGTATTTGAGAATGCCGGCCATAAAGGCGTCCAGATCCGTCGGCCGGTCCTCTTCTCCTATGCGGTGCACCGAAATATTGAGGTGCATGCCGTTGCCCGGTTTGTCCGAAATGGGCTTGGGCGAAAAGTCCGCCGCATAGCCGTCCGCCGCGCAGATGCTGCGCACTGCCCACTTGAAAGTGGAGGTATTGTCGGCGGCCGTCATAGGATCTCCGTACCGGAAGTCGATCTCCATCTGGCCGGGTCCCTGCTCGTGATGGGAGGATTCGGGAGTGATCCCCATCTCCACCAGTGCGTAGCAGATATCCCTGCGCAGGTTTTCGCCCGCGTCCAGAGGGTCTATGTCCATATAGCCCGCCTGGTCGATCGGCGTATCGGTCCTGCGTCCATGCTCGTCCTGCCGGAACACGTAAAACTCTACCTCCGGTCCGAATTTCACTTCTATTCCTTTGGAGCGGGCTTCCTGGATCGCTTTCCCCAGTATAAAACGGGTGTCTCTTTCGAAGGGCGTCCCGTCCGGATAGACGATGTCACAGAACATTCGGCAGACTCTTCCGTCCGCCGGCCTCCAGGGGACGATCGAGATGGTGGAAGGATCGGGCCGCAGGAAGAGGTCGCTGCGAATGCTGGCGTCAAACCCGGCCACCGCCGCTCCGTCAATGGAAATTCCGTACTTCATCGCTCTCTCCAGCTCCCCTGACATGATCGCGATATTTTTCTGCGTTCCGAACACGTCAAAATAGGCAAGCCTTATAAACTCAACATCATTCTCTTCAATAAACTCACGGATTTCACTGTAACTTCGCATTATTACCTCGATTCTTTCCTCTGAACTGCCGCCGCCACAAGTCCCGCAAAGAGCGGATGCGCGCGGTTGGGCCTGGACTTAAATTCGGGATGTCCCTGTGTTCCAATATAATATGGATGCCCGCTCCATTCAATCATTTCTACGATCCTGCCGTCCGGCGAGATCCCGGAGAAAGTAAGTCCCGCCTCTTCAAGATCCTCCCGCATCTCGTTGTTGACTTCGTAGCGGTGACGGTGTCTCTCGTGGATCTTCTCCCGGCCATAGAGCCTGAATGCGAGCGTCCCCTGAACCAGATCGCAGGGATACGCGCCCAGGCGCATGGTCCCGCCCAGCTGCGTGACGCCCGCCTGCTCCGGCATCAGATCGATGACCGGATGCGCCGTCTCGGGATCCAGTTCCGAGCTGTTGGCGTCTTTCCACCCCACTACATTTCTGGCGAATTCGACCAGAGCCATCTGCATGCCCAGGCAAATTCCCAGGAAAGGAATTCCGTTCTCTCTCGCGTATTGCGCGGCCAGGATCATGCCCTCCGTCCCCCGGTTGCCAAAGCCTCCCGGAATGATCATTCCGTCGATTTCGCTGAGCGCATCGCCGATGGCCTTAGAGTCCTTCTCCAGTTCCTCCGAATCCACCCACTTGATCTCCACCTCCGCGCCGCTCGCGAAACCTCCGTGGTGGAGGGCCTCCACGACGCTCAGGTAAGAATCGTGCAGCTGGGTATATTTTCCCACAAGAGCGATGGTCACCCTGGTTTGGGGATTGCGCATCGCGTGCACCATGCGGCTCCAGTCGGAGAGATCCGGCTCGGGACAGGGAATTCTCAGGCAGTCGCAGACCACTTCCGCCAGATGCTCCTCCTCCATCATGAGCGGGACCTCGTAGATCGACGACGCGTTGAGATTCTGCATAACGTGTGTAACGGGCACATTGCAGAACAAGGCGATCTTGTCGCGCATGGCCTGCGGGACCTCATACTCCGATCTGCACACAATGATATCCGCGCGGATCCCCATTCTCTGCAGTTCCCGGACGCTGGCCTGGGTGGGCTTGGTCTTGAGTTCTTCCGAGCCATGCAGATAGGGCATGAGTGTCACATGGATCATGCAGCATGTGCCCTGCGGCTTCTCCTGCATGAACTGGCGGATCGCCTCGTAGATCGGCTGGGATTCGATATCTCCCACTGTGCCGCCCACTTCTATGATCGCAATGGATGTTTCCTGCTGCCCCTGCGGCTCCACATAAAACCGGCTCTTGATCTCATTGGTCACATGAGGAAT
>JAZQCI010000089.1:0-3331 GCA_045546175.1 Lachnospiraceae bacterium
TTGGCCTCCGACTTCGCGGCGTTTCTCTTCTGCACGTGAATAGGTGCGTCGCAGAGATTCTTGAGCACGGTGTAGTGAGGGAACAGGTTGAACTGCTGGAATACGAGGCCAAAATAGCTCTTGATCTTCCTCAGTTCTGACGATGAGGCGTAGACGCTTTTTCCTTCCGCGTCATTGTGCGCTGCCACTTCGCCCAGATAGCTCAGTTCGCCGCTGTCCATGGTCTCGAGCATGGTGGCGCAGCGAAGAAGCGTGGATTTGCCGCTTCCGGAAGGGCCGATGATCGCCACGACCTCACCCTCCTCGACGGAGACGGATATATCGTTGAGAACCTTCAGGTCACCGAAGGATTTGCTCACATTTTTGATCTCAAATAAGCTCATATCTTCCCTCCGTCAATTGTAATAGCTCAGCCGCTTCTCAATGTAGTTCATGATGAGCGTGACTACTAAGTTGAAGACATAGTAGAATACGCCCGCCACGAAGAGAGGCATAAGGCTGGACATAGCCGCGGATACCTGCTTGGCGTACGTGAACATCTCCTGATAGGCGAGCACGAAAGCCAGAGAAGTATCCTTTACCAAGGTGATGACTTCGTTGGTGACCGGCGGGATCGTCCGCTTGATCATCTGCGGGAAGATGATTTTGAGGAAAGTCTGCGCCTTCGTGTATCCCAGCACCGTGGCGGCCTCCGTCTGGCCTACGGGGATACTCTGGATTCCCGCGCGGAAGATCTCCGCGAAATAGGCCGCGTAGTTGATGGAGAAACCGATCAGTGTCGCGTACAGTCTCCAGCTCGTGGAGAGTTTGAGGCCGAACAGATAGTAGGGACCGTAGAACACCACGATCAGCTGCAGCATCAGAGGCGTTCCGCGCAGTACGGAGATAATTCCCTGGATCAAAATAGAGAGCGGCTTGAACTTGCTCATCCGCCCCAGCGCCACCAGTATGCCCAGAGGCATCGAGAATAACAGTGTGAAGAAGAATATGATCAGCGTTGCTCCGAATCCGGACGCGATCTGCTTAATAACAGTCAAAAGGCCCATAAATCCCCCTTAGCATGTGGTTGTGTTTTTTTCTCCTGAGATAAAGACCGCCTGCGCTCCTTCCCGGAGCTCAGGCGATCAAAATGAACGTATCTGTTCTTCCCGGCTGCTTTTCAGATCTGTTTACGATCTTGTCCGGATCTGTTTAAGGTCCTGTCCGGCGGCCGGTTCGTATTTGCGATCACTCAGTGATAAGCATATCCGGAAGATTGTCGTCCGCATAGTTCTGGGCGATCTTCATGACAGTTCCGTCTGCGAGCATCTCATCGTAGGTCTCCTGGACCTGGTCCCTGAGCGCTTCATTTCCGAGCTTGAACGCGATCGCGTACTGCTCTGTGGAGATGGGCTCCTCCAGAATACGGAAAGTATCGGGATTGTTCCTCATCTGGTAGCGGGCAACGCCGATATCTACCGCGACTGCTTCCACTGCACCTGTCTTCAGGTCCATGAAGCAGGTGTCATAGCTGGGATTTCTCTGAAGCTCTTTGAATGATCCGGCGAGTTCTTTGAGCTCATCGCTCTTAAGAGCGTCCTCCGCGGAGGAGTTACTCTGTGCGATCACGACCTTGCCGGCGAGATCTGCCGGTGTCTGAATATCGGAATCGGCCGCGACTGCAATAACAATACTGTTATTGACATAAGGCTTGCTCCATGTATAGGCATTTATACGCTCCGGGGTTGAGTAAGTCATACCGTTCCAGATGCAGTCGATGGTGCCGCTGTCGAGCTCGGCGTCCTTGTTGTCCCAGTTGATGGGCTGCTTGACCAGCGTCCAGCCGCGGCGCTTGCAGAGCTCTTCCGCCAGCTGCAGGTCAAAGCCGGTGTAATCGCCTGTCGCCTCGTCGAGGTAGCCGTAAGGCGGATACTCGGCGTCAAAACCGACGATAAATTCTGTATCTTCCGCGTCTTCCGCTGCGGGTGCTTCTGCCGCTGCATCCGCTGCGGGTGCTTCTGCCGCCGCATCTGCCGCGGGCGCTTCTGCTGCGGTCTCTTCGGCAGCATCTCCGGCTGCCGGCGCGCTGTCACTGCTTGCCCCTGTCGATCCGCCGCATGCCGCGAGTGAGAACACCATCACACCTGTGAGGAGCATTGCTGCAAACTTTTTCATCATCTCAAATTCCTCCCAAAAATGAAAACTGAATTCCTGCGGCGAAACGCCTGCCTCCGGGCAGGACACTTGAGCGTATCAGCGAGATAGCATACTAAAGTGCCGCATACTGTAGTATAGTATCACGCTAAAGTGCGTTTGTAAACACCATACGCAAACCAAATTGCAGAAAGGAAAGCCAAAAAAGCTGCCGCCGGCAAAAGTCCGCTCCGATACAGATGAACCATCAGATTCTCGCTGACCAGTACACGGCAGGCGTCTCGGTTTTCGTTCTCTTCGACTCCCGCGATTCCGCTGCTGCGGTTGCCGGCTCCGTCGATGGCGACGGCGCGCAGCGTCTGCCAGCCCTCTCCGGCCCGGATTGTGACCGGCACCTGGCCGCCGTTTCTGCCCATGATCTCATCCAGTTCCTGTCTGCCCATCACTTTTTTCTCTATGACGGCATCCTTTTCGTCCGTAATCAGGATCTCCAGCTCTTTCAATTCCATGTTGTCCGACGGCACCAGATTGACCACCAGGCTGTCGGCCACAAACCGGCGCCCGTCCACATCTTCCCCGGCAAGGCGCACCTGCGGCGGCGTCCTGTCCACGGCCCAGGTCGGAGAGTACCCCGTCTCTCCCCGGAACCTTCCAGGGCTTCTGCTCAGATTCCCCGCTTCGTCCTCCGACTCGATCAGAATGCTGTATTTTCCCTCTTTGCGATAGGACGAAGGCTCAATCTCGCAGATATACTTCATGCCTTTCGCGCTCTTCTCCTGCGAGACCCTGTAATCTGTGCCTTCTTCAAGGACCCGTGCGCCGGAATTCTTGTACAGCGTGATCATCCTGCTCTTTACAGGCGACACGTTGTACTCGGCAATGACAAAAGGACTCTGCGCGTCCGTATAATAGCCATTCACAATTTCCATAGTGCCGGCGTCCTCCGAAAGATCGTAGACCGACCCGAACCTGTTCACGCTGAGGTTCCTGCGGACCCGGCTCCGATTTCCGGCGAGATCACACGCCGTCCCGTACAGAACGCAGATTCCGTCTGCCGCTTTGTCATCGGTCAGATTCGGCAGGACGACTCTACCAGTGTCATCCACGCACGCCCCGCCCCTGCTCTCCATCATGGCTCCGCCGGCCGAAAGATTCCTCCAGGCCGCGTACGGAGAGCCGGGGGCTATATTTTGGTCCT
>JAZQCI010000090.1:0-64033 GCA_045546175.1 Lachnospiraceae bacterium
TCTTTCCTTGCCAGCTCATATGCATATCTGATGACGCGCTCCGTTCCCTTGCGCGAGAAGACGCTGTCCTGGATGACCACCTCATTAGGCTGCCCCTTATAGAGCCACGCGCCCTGTCCGGAGTATTCTCCTTCGGTGTTCTCCCGGATGAAGGTCATATCGATCTCTTCTTCCTTCACGTCTTTCAGCGGGCACTGAGCACCTTTCAAGAGCTTAACCGGTCTCAAATTTATATACTGGTCAAAATCATGCCTGATCCTGATCAGAAGCCCTCGCAGGGAAACGTTGTCCGGAACACCCGGATATCCGACTGCACCCAGAAGGATCGCGTCATATTTTGCCAAAATATCGATGCCGTCCTCCGGCATCATCTGTCCGGTCTTCAGATAGTACTCGCATCCCCAGGGGAAATCCGTGAAGGAAAACCGGAAACTTCCGTCGAGTGATGTCGCGGCTTCCAGCACTTTTTTGCACTCCGCCATGACCTCCGGTCCGATTCCGTCTCCCGCAACGACAGCGATCTGGTATTCCTTCATAATCTCCTCCTTCGACATTCCCTGCCTGTCTGATTACTTGATAAATCCGACCTGCTTGCTGATCAGTTCTACCTGCTCGTCTTTCTTACGATTATACTCCACTTTCTTCTCCTCGAAGTAATTTCTTCCGTAGGAGTCAATGGAAACGATAAGAGGACCGAATTCCTTCACGTGGCTGTGCCAAAGGGTCTCAGGCATTCCGAGGTCTTTCCACTGAGCTTCTACAATCTCTTCCACTTCCGTTGCTGCAACTACAGCGTTGCCGGCGGGGAATACGCAGTGGATCGCGCCGAAGTCTTTGCATGCGCGCTCTGTGTTTTCTTTCATGCCGCCCTTGCCGAGGATGACGCGGACGCCGGTGATCTTGACGAATTCATATTCGAACTTCTCCATGCGCATGGAGGTTGTGGGTCCTACGGAAACCATCTCATACTTGTCGTCTCCCAGAGGACGAATGATCGGGCCTGCGTGCAGGATTGCTGCGTCCCTGACATCTACAGGAATCTCGCGTCCCTCTTCTACAACACGGCGGTGTGCCACGTCACGGCAGGTGGTGAGATCACCTGTCAGGTAAATGATGTCGCCGATATGGATATCTTTGAGGTCCTCCGCGGAGATGGGGGTGACCAGGATCTTCTTACCGTCTCTGAATTCTACTGCCATTTTTGTACACTCCTTCCTGAGTATCTGTGTATGTCCTTCGTCTTAGGACTTTCCGAATCTATCGAACTTCGAGTCTGTATTTGACTAATGCTATATCGCTTTTTTGACAATTATTTCTCTTTGTACTCAAATCCTGTGTGCGTATCTACCGTGAAGTTGAGATCCTTGTCAAAAACGATATGACCTCTTCTGTGGCTCCAGCAGCCGACGTTTACTGCGACGCCGATCGCGGAAGGGTGACGGGCTGTGTTCTCGATGTTGACGCCCATAACGGAGTAGTTGCCGCCCATGCCCTGGGGTCCGAGGCCGATTGCGTTGATGCCGTCCTCGAGAAGCTTCTCCATCTTGGCAGCGTTTGCGTTGTCATTGTGAGATCCGATGGGGCGCATCAGAGCCTTCTTGGAGTTGAGGGCCGCCGTCTCCACGGATGTACCTACGCCTACGCCGACCAGCAGGGGCGGACAGGCGTTGAGTCCGTAGGTGGTCATTCTGTCGAGGACGAATTTTGTTACGCCTTCGTAGCCTTCACCGGGCATCAGAACGGTTGCGTTGCCGGGCAGCGTGCATCCGCCGCCTGCCATATAAGTGTAGATCTCGCACTTGTCGGAATGAGGAACGATGTCCCACCAGACTGTAGGTGTGCCCTTGCCGACGTTCTTGCCTGTGTTGTACTCGTCAAAAGTCTGCACGGAATTGTGGCGAAGAGGCGTGTCCACGGTCGCCTGCATGACGGCTTCCTTGAGAAGAACTTCCAGATCGTCGATATAAGGGAACTTTGTGCCGCACTTTACCCAGAACTGCAGGACGCCTGTGTCCTGGCAGGAAGGGCGGTTCAGTTTAACAGCAAGATCCTGGTTGCGGAACATGGTCTCGTAGATGACCTTAGCCATGGGAGAAGTTTCCTTCTCACTGAGTTCTTTGAGCTTCGCGATGACGTCGTCGGGGAGTTTGATGCCGGTGAAACCGACAAACTGTGCCATGATGTCTTTGAGTTTCTTTACCTGTGCTTCGTGTGACATGAGGATCTCCTTTCAATAATAGGCATTATTACCTTTGTGTTTCGTTATTGTCTGCGGCTGCCCTGCATTCCGTGCGAGGTGCCGGAGCTCACTATTTTGGCAATCCGTGCGCATCAGCCCGGGTAGAAGGGGAATGCGATCGGAAGAATGATCATACTTACGACGGTTGCGATGACGATCAGAGGCAGACCTGCCTTCACGTAATCGATGAACTTGTAATTGCCGGCGCCCACGACCATGGTGTTGGCAGGCATTCCGATCGGCGTTGCGTATGCGCAGGAGCCGCCGATGACGCAGGCCATCAGGACTGCTCTGGGATCCGCGCCCATGCCCTGCGCGATGGAGAGGCAGATGGGAGCCATCAGAGCGGTTGTTGCCGTGTTGGACATGAAGTTGGTCATGACACAACAGAGAATGAACACTACAAACGTGAAGATCAGCGGGGAAGGATTGGCCCCCAGCGCGCCGATTACCTTGCCTGCGATCATCTCGCCTGCGCCGGTATTCTGCAGTGCGGATGCCAGGGAGAGGGTTCCGCCGAAGAGGAAGATGGTCTTGAGGTCAATCGACTTGAGCGCTTCTTTCTCAGAGATGACCCCTGTCAGGATCAGGAGGATCGCGCCGACGCAGCCGGAGACACAGAGCTTGATACCGATCTGGTCTTCAAAGATCATGGCTGCCAGTGTCGCGATCAGGATGACCAGGGAGAGTGTCTTCTTCCACTGCGGTACCTTAGAGAAATCTTTCTGCTCATCGAATACGGAACTTCCGTCGTCCGTGGTATCGTGGTTGGGCAAAAGGTTGAATCCGATGGTCGCATAGAAGATTATGCCGCAGATCAGGATCGGAAGTCCCACGATTGCGTATTCGAAGAAACCGAATTTGAGACCGAGGGGCTCAAGGGTGGACTGTGCGATCATGTTGCCGGGCGCGCCGATCAGGGAGAGGTTTCCGCCCATGGCCGCTGCGAATACGAGAGGCATCAGGAGTCTGGAGCGCTTGAAGCCGGACTTTGCTGCGATTCCGATCACGACCGGGATCAGCACTGCAGCCGTTCCTGTGTTGGAGAGAACGCCGCTCATCAGGCCGACAATGACCATGATGGCTACGATCAGGCTGCGCTCTGTTTTGGCAAACTTGGTGACGATGCCGCCGATCTCATTGGCCATCCCGGTCTCGAAGAAGGCCCCGCCGACGATGAACATGGCTACGAACAAAATGACGTTGGAATCGATGAAACCCGCGAAAGCGGTCTTGACATCAAGGACACCTGTTACACACAAGCCCACGCAGACGATCATGGATGTGAGGCCGAGCGGGATCTTTTCCGTGACGAACATAACAATGGCAAAAGCCAGAAAAATCAATGTAATTGTGGCTGGACTCATTTTCTTTTTCCTCCTAAATACAGGGTTTTACAGTTTCCAAAAGATTGATAATCCGGCCGGGATTTCTTTGATCTGACTTAATTTTATATGGGGTGTAGTGATAAGTAAATTTGTGTATTTTTAGATATGTATAGTTAAAATTTATACTGTCAACGTGATTTGTGCACTTTGCGAAATAGCCATTGCTGCGTGCAAAAACAGCCCGGGAGATGCTGCCATCTCCCGGGCCTTTTTATATGATGATCGGATGCTTTTTTATATACTCAATGAATTTGTTGGTGCGCTCCGGGACGAAGATCCCTTTCTTCCAGATGGCGCCGAACTTACTGGTGATCTCGGGGGTGATCGGAATCTGCACAAAGTCCCTGGGATTAGCCGGCAGTACGGAATACAGCATTGCGCCGCAGCCGCCGCTGCGCAGGAAATTGAGAATTGTGTACAACTGGCTCGTATAAGCGATCACGTTGGGTTCCATCCCCATGGCCCTGTAGCGGGCGGTCACCGTCTCATTCTGCACCGAATCGGTGTTGAAGAGGATCAGCTTCTCATCCCTGAGCATGTCGAAAGTTACTTCTTTTTCACCTGCATACTTATGATTTCTGCCTACACAGTACACATATTTGTCTTCCATCAGGACATGGGAATTGAACTGGTCAATATTGTAGAAATCCATGTTGACCAGCGCGCAGTCCAGCTTCTCCTCCTGCACCAGGTTGCATGCCTTCACGGAGCCATATTCGAAAAGCTGTACCGTCAATCCTGTCTTCTCCTGGAACTCATCTGTGAGTCTTGGAAAAAACACGGTGCTGACAAGCGGAGGAATTCCGATCCGGATCGGCGTCTCTTTCTCTCCCAGAGAGGAAAACTCCGCCACCATAGCCCGCGTCTCTTTTAAGAGCGCCTCCGCCCTCTGATAAAAGGCTTCCCCTTCTTTGGTCAGAGAGATTCTGTTCTTCTCATGGTGAAACAGCCGGAGCTTTAACTCATTTTCCAGCTCGCGGATGGCAACCGAAATCGTGGGCTGCGTCACATATAATTCTTCTGCTGCGCGGGTTATGCTGTGGTAGCGGCAGACGGCGCAGAAATATTCTAATTGGTTGAGTTTCATAAAATGCTTCGCTCCCTCTCTCTTATCTGTAACCGATCAGCTCCACTGCGGCGTGCAGGAACTGATGCTTATATGCTACAATAGGAGTAAGGCTGGGACAACACTTTCCCGCCCGAAAATAAAGATACGGGAGTACATCTATGGCACAAAATATTCTTTTGACCTCTCTGAGCGCGGCGGGAAATGATCTGCCGCTGCGTTATTTTTCCTTTCAGAAAGAATTCGGCTTCGATTACTGCGATGCGCTTCTGGACGCAGAGGCCGGCATAAAAGCCGTACTGGCCAGATACGATATCGATGAGATCATCGTGATCGGCGGAGACGGAGCTTATGACGGGAAGGACAAACCCGATTCTGCTATCCCGCTCCGGCAGGGACGCAGTCTGTATTCCGAAGACAAGGCTTCCTTCTCCACCTTCCGTCTTCTTATGTACAGAATCGCGCAATATGCGGACGAGATGGTATCGGACCGGAAAGAAGAAGAACTCCTTCCCGCAGATGTGCGGGAAAAGCTGACCGGCTTCATTCAGGATTTCCATGCAGGCAGCGCCGAACTGAAGGAGATAAAATTCAACCGACTCTTTGATGTGCTCTCGCAGAACGATCAGATCTGCGATGAGTTTGAGAAAGCGCTCTTTGAAGCCTATCCTGATCTCCGCGATTACCAAAGCCTGTGCGCCCGGTGGATCAGGAATTATCTCTACAAAACTCTCAAGCCCTCTGCCAAACTGGAGCTTCTGCCCGTCAACGAGAAAACCTGTGTCCGCCTTGTTCCCGCGGACAGCATGGAAGGAAACGGGAAATGGGTCAGCAATATGATGGCGATGAAGAATTCCATCCTGTTAGGCAGAGAAGACATAAACCTGTATGTTTCGCTCTGCAGTGACAACGCCACGGATACCTTCATTCTCATTAACGTGCTTGACATCCTGACTTCGATGCCGGAGAGCCGGGTCCGTCTGAAAAAGGTCTTCGCGCTGCAGGATCTTCAAGACCGCATGGCGGGTATTATCCGCGATGATACCGAAGTCTTTGGCGTTACCGAGCTTTTCCACGCGCTTCATTCCTTTGTCAATTACGGCAAGGCGGATATGATCGTGAAGATATGGGAAAAGAGCAATGAGCACAATGAGAGCATTGCCGGAATGGTTTATGCCATGCGGCATGTGGATGTGGGACTTTCCATGTGCAACATACCGGAGGTGGAGAGCGGCATCCTCCGCCTGCGAAAGCTCTTCCGGGACGAAGAATTCTGGAAAGAATCCGGCTACTACGGCATGCTTTTCAGCGTGATCGCGGAAAGCATCCGGGAGGATTACGGCTCGCTCCTCGAAGGCGACGGCAATATCCCGTTTATCGAGCTGGTAAAATGGGCCTACCGGCATCAGTTCTACCAGCAGACCCTGACCCTGATCGAGTCCAGGGCTCCGGAGAATCTGGTGAGATCGGGAATCTTCTATTACTGCGGTGACGAGAAGACAAGAGAGCAAGTCACGGAGCTGTTCGCGCGCGAGCGGCTGGAGCTCAAGCCCTATGAATACTATAAGATAGACGAGATCGACCACTATTTCATCAAGAATTACAACCGCGCAGGGGTCAGGGGCCAGGGCGATCGGGACGAAGATCCGCAGCGCGTGTACGCGGCCATGAGGACAAAGTCCCTCGAGAACACGGATTCCTCGATGATCACAGGTCTCTCCGCCTGCGACGACACGGACACACTGCAAAACGTTCTGTTCGCCTATTATCACTTAGGATTTGTCCGCAACAAGATCAGCCATGCCGACGCGGATGCAATGGCCGAAAACCGCCTGATGGTTTCCGACAGCGACGACAGTTCCGCACTGGCCTGGATGAAAGACAGCATCGACTTTTTCATCGACAGCTACGAAAAAGCGATGGCCCAGGTACAGGGCAAGAATCCGCAGGTCATTCTCATCAGCGGAAATGACGTCCGCAAAGCCGCGGAGCGCATGAGGCACGAAAGAGGAAGAAATAATTGACGAGTGTGCAGCAATTTGCCGCCCCTGTCTCTTGCAGACAGGGGCGGCTTATGTATGTCAGTATGTCAGCAAGGCCACCGTCTCAATCTTCTCTTCCGCATAAGGGAACATATCCACCGGCACCGCTTTCTTCATCTTATACCCGCCCTCTGTCAAAATAGCGAGATCCCTTGCAAGTGTCGTCGGCTCGCAGGATATATACACAATCTTGGCAGGCCTCAGTTCCAGCGCCGCCATGAGAAACTCTTCGCTGGCGCCGCTCCTTGGCGGATCCAGGAAGAGAATATCGAGCTTCTCTTTTTTGGCCGCCATATCCCGCATGAACCGGCCGGCGTCATTCTTGAAGACCTGCACATTGCCGGCCTCGTTCAGCTTCGCGTTGACTTTCGCGTCTGCCACTGCGTCGGCGTTCAGCTCCACGCTGAGCACTTCCTTGCAGCGGTCGGAGGCGATGATCCCGATCGTGCCTATACCGCAATAGGCGTCCAGAATCCTCTCCTTCCCCGAAAAGCCCGCATAATCCAGAGCGATATTGTAGAGCTTCTCCGTCTGCAGAGAATTGACCTGATAGAAGGATCTGGAGGAGAGCCGGAAGCGCTTTCCGCACAGGACGTCCTCTATATAGCCGGGACCGAACAGCACCTTCTCCCGCTCGCCGAGGACCATCGTGGTCTGCTTGTCATTGATGTTCTGCACGACCGTCGTGATCTCGGGATGGCGCTTTAGGAGGGCGTTCACAAATTTCTTCGCGACAGGAAAAGCAGACTCCGCCGTGACCAGCGTCACCATTACCTGCCTGGTGCCCCGCGCGGTGCGAACCTGCACATAGCGAAGAAATCCGTTCTGCCGGTCCTCGTCATAGACCCGGATCTTGAAGGATTCCATGAGCGCAAAAACAGTCTGGATGATCCTGTCCGCCCGCAGGTCCTCGAGCAGACACGCCTTTACAGGCACCACTTCGTGGGTGCCGGCCCTGTAGATGCCGCAGACTGGCCTGCCCTTCTTATCGGGGGCAAACACGCTCGTCACTTTGTTTCTGTAGTGATCCGGGTTCTTCATCTTCACGATTGTACCCACGCGGCCAAACTCCCCGATCAGCTCTTCCACCAGCTGCTGCTTTCCCTGTAGCTGTTCCGGGTAAGGAACATCGATCATCGTGCAGCCGCCGCACTTTCCGGAGACCGGACATCTGGATTTTTTGGTTTTCGTGTTCTTCTTTGTTGTCTCTGCCATTTAAAACGTCTTTCCTTCCGTTATGCAACGGCTACTGTATACCGTCAAAGAGGCCGGCGTCGCTCCGCCGGCCTCCCTGTTCATTTCACATCCTAATAACTGCGGATCAGATATCCGCTTTCCAGAATCCGTGCAGGTTGCAATACTCATAAGCCGCTACGGGATCCGCTGCCTTAAAGACTGCCTTGGGCTCCTGGCCGGGCTCAAGCTCCGCATACTGGAATCCGCTCTTGGTCTCCAGAATGATGAACTGGATATAGTGCGCATCCATCATGGGATGTGCCACACTGCCGACCTGAACAGTTACTGTTTCGCCGTCAACGGTCACTGCAGGAACGTGTTTCTCTCTTGCCGCATCGGTCGTGCCCGCTTCGATCTCTTTCATGGGCTCGCCGCAGCAGGACGGAGAACATCCCTTAGCGTTAAGTTTCAGAACCATGCTACCGCACTTCTCACATTTGAAAAGTCTGACTGCCATAATAACCCCTTTCCGGCCTCATCGGCCAAATAAAGTTTTGATAATACCCATTTATGTATTTATTGTAAAGCATTTGCAGGCAAAAGGAAAGCCGAATCTGCCCGCCCGCGCATGCACTATTCAAGGCTCGCAGAGCGAGCCGCTGCACCGCGTGCGGGCTGCCCTTTGGCAGCATCTTCCTTTCCGCACGCGCGTGCATCGAATAACTCAGTGGGGGATTGTCACCCGCCACTGAGAAAGTTTGTTGCTTCCCCCCGCCTGTAGAGGCGGGGGACATCCCCCCTGTGTTATACACACTTTCAGCAGTCCGTCACTCCTCCTCTTCCATCTTCTTCAGATGCTCTTCGAGAGCCCGAGCCGTTTCCTCATCCATTCCTGCCAAAAGACCGCCCTCCTTCTTTCCTTCTTTCTTCTCGTAGTGTTCCCGCATCATTCCTTTGGTGAGCATCAGCTCCTCCAGAAGGTTCTGCGCCGACATGCGGTAGGCGCCGGCCCCGTAAATGATGACCTGCTCCACCGCGTCGGAGGTGGCCACCGTCACCTTATACTTCTTAGTGAGTTCGTGGGCCGCCTTCTCGATATAGAGGTCCGCCGTCTCCGCCTCTTTGGTGTAGATGACGTCGATATTCCCCACGCGAATCACTTCGCCTTTTCCGCCCCTCACTTTGTAGGCGTCAAAAACCAGAATCACGTGCTCCTTTCGAAATCCCGCGAAGTCCACCAGCAGGTCGATCAGCTTATCTCTCGCCGCCATGATGTCCTTCTGCGCCAGCTCCCGCAGATCTTCCCAGGCAAAGACGATATTGTAGCCGTCGATCAGGAGATACTCCTTCTCCGACACTTTTTTGGCGGCGTGAGACCTTCTGTCCGGCGGATCCGCGCTGATCACGCAGGAAGCCTTCTTCCAGGACTTTACAGACCTTCCCGTGTCGTACTCCTCCTCGCCGAAGCGACTCTTGATCGGCCCGTAGGTCCTCTCGAAGATCCTTCTGAGCTCATCTTCCTCGGCGAAAAATCTGGCCTCCCTCTCTGCGAAGGATGCGGGCTTCTCCTCTTTTTTGACACCGGCGCGCATGCCGGTCCTGCCCGCGCCGCCGTAGGAGAGATCCTCGTCCCACTGCGTATCGTCATACCCCAGCAGGGCCTTTCCGGTCCCGGGTCCGTCCGAGGGATCCCGCCAGCCGCTGTCCACGTGCATGCGCTCCCGCACTTCATACCAGGGCACCGGCG
This sequence comes from Lachnospiraceae bacterium, assembly GCA_045546175.1. GTDB lineage: Bacteria > Bacillota > Clostridia > Lachnospirales > Lachnospiraceae > CAG-791. The sequence continues at coordinate 9,659 of JAZQCI010000090.1, forward strand.
TGCCCGCACCGTGGGCGCAAAATACCGATCCGGTCGGGTTTCTGAGATCCAGCTCAGGGTCATAGCCCGAGGCCTCAATGATCTCTTCCGCGTTCACACAGGGCTCGTATCCCTTCAAGGTACAGGTGATCTGCCCTTCTCCGCGCGTATAGGCCGCCAGCGTCTCCGCGTAATTGGCGATCTTTGACACCGGCGCGCTTCCCGTGATGACAGAGCGCCCCTCCTCCAGGTCGGGCTGTGTGAAATTCGCGCCCATCTGCTGCAGGTCGTTCATGGCCCTGCCCAGGGATTCCTGCGGGATCTCCAGTCGGAAGTTGTAGAAAGGCTCTAAAAGGACACTTTCCGTCATCATCAATCCCTGCCTCACCGCGCGGTAAGTGGCCTGGCGGAAGTCGCCGCCCTCCGTGTGCTTGAGGTGCGCCCGTCCCGTCAGCAGCGAGATCTTCATGTCGGTGATCTCCGCCCCGGTCAGAACGCCCCGGTGCCTTTTCTCCTCCAGATGCGTCATGATCAGGCGCTGCCAGTTGACTGCCAGCACGTCCGCCCTGCACCTGTTCTCAAATACCAGGCCGCTCCCGGGGACGCCGGGCTCCAGCAGAAGATGCACCTCCGCGTAGTGCCGCAGCGGCTCAAAGTGCCCCACTCCTTCCACCGCTCTGGCTATGGTCTCTTTGTAGATGATCGACGGATCGCCAAACCCGACCCGCATTCCCAGCCGCTCCAGGATCATGCGCTGCAGGATCTCTTTCTGCACCTGCCCCATGATCTGGGCGGTGATCTCTTTTTTCTCCTCATCGTACGTCAGGTGAAGGGTCGGATCCTCCTCTTCCAAAACAGAAAGATTCCTGTACGCTTTGAACAGATCTTCGCCGGGCGGCAGGATCACTTTGCAGCGAAGAACAGGCTGCAAGAGCTCCTCTTCCGCGCCTGCCTGCGCCCCGATTCCCTGGCCTACCCGGGTCCTTGTGAGGCCTGTCACGGCGCACACCTGCCCGGCATGGGCCTCCTGGCTTGTCTCATACTTAGTTCCTGAATAAAAGCGGATCTGCTCCACCTTCTCCGGCATGCCCTTGTCGTCCAGGCAATCCTCCAGAGGCGTCTTCACCGTAAGTTTCCCGCCGGTCAGCTTCATCCAGGTGAGCCTTGCGCTCCCGTCTCTTGTGATTTTGAAAACCTTCGCTCCGAATTGATCCCCGTAGACAGGCGGCTGAATCAGCGTGTCCAGACACTCCAGAAGTTCTGCCACGCCCTGCTCCCGAAGCGCCGCGCCAAACAGCACCGGAAAGAACTTTCTCCCCGCTGTCAGGCGGCAGATGTCATCAATCGTGACCTCTTCGCCCTCCAGATAGCTGTTCATCAGGTCGTCGTCGCAGACTGCGATCTCTTCCTGCACGCCGTCTTCCTTAAAGCTCTGCGCGAGACTTCCGGAAGAAACCGCGCCGGTGCCTGCTGCGCCCGCTCCGGGCATGATGTCCACACATCTCGTGCTCAGCTCTTTTTTGATGGCGGCCATCAGTGCTTCTCTGTCGGCGCCGTTTTGGTCCATCTTGTTGACGAAGAGAAATACAGGCACTCCGTAGTGGTCCAGAAGGCGCCACAGCACGCGCACCTGTCCGTTCACGCCGTCCGCCGCGCTGATGACCAGCACCGCGCAGTCCAGAATCCCCAGCACGCGCTCCATTTCCGTGGAGAAGTCGACGTGCCCGGGCGTATCCTGCAGCGTGTAGGTCCTCGCGACCTCTCCCCGCTCCGAGGCGAACCTGGCCTGTTTGGAGAAAATAGTGATCCCTCTCTCTTTTTCCATATCATCGGTGTCCAGGAACGCGTTGCCGTGGTCCACGCGTCCGGCGCTTCGGACCGCTCCCGTTATATGCAAAAGTGCCTCGGAAAGCGTCGTCTTGCCGGCGTCCACATGGGCAAGGATTCCCAGAATCATGTCTTGCTGTCTCATAGTTTTTATATCCAATCCTGCTTTTATTCTCTGTTTTGGCAGATGTTTGTGACAAATGCCCCTGTCAGGCCCGACAAAAAGTCAATTTCTGCGCAGAAAAGCAATTGTTTTACATCTGAAAATGATTATACTAAAGAAGTATTTAGATGGTAAATATTCAGTGCCGCGAAAAAAATGGTCAAAACAAGACACGGAGGCGCTGGACTATTGATTTTAGCCCTAAGGAGGAAAGGACGCATGCAGGAATACACTCCCGTCAAGGAAGGAAAGGTACGTGAAATTTATGACATCGGCGACAAGCTCATCATGGTAGCCACCGACAGGATCTCCGCATTTGACGTGATCCTGAAGAACAAGATCGTGAAAAAAGGAACGGTTCTCACGCAGATGTCCCGCTTCTGGTTTGACCTGACAAAGGATATCATTCCCAACCACATGATCAGTGTCGATGTAAACGATATGCCCGAGTTCTTCCGTCAGGAGCGCTTTGACGGCAACAGCATGCTGTGCCAAAAGCTCACCATGCTCCCGATCGAGTGCATCGTCCGCGGCTATATCACCGGCAGCGGCTGGGCCAGCTACAAGAAAGACGGCACAGTCTGCGGTATCAAACTCCCCGAAGGACTTCGGGAGTGCGACAAGCTCCCTGAGCCCATCTACACTCCCAGCACAAAGGCTGAGATCGGCGACCACGACGAGAACATCAGCTTTGAGAAGAGCATCGAGGTCCTCGAGAAAGCATTCCCCGGCCACGGCCAGGAATACGCAGAGACCATCCGCGACTGCACCATCGCGCTCTACAAGAAGTGCGCGGACTACGCGCTCACAAGAGGCATCATCATCGCGGATACCAAGTTCGAGTTCGGCCTCGACGAGGACGGCAAAGTAGTGCTCGGCGACGAGATGCTCACGCCCGACAGCAGCCGCTTCTGGCCCCTCGAAGGTTATGAGCCCGGCCACGGCCAGCCTTCCTTCGACAAGCAGTTTGTCCGCGACTGGCTCAAGGCCAATCCCGACAGCGACTACCTGCTTCCTCAGGACGTCATCGACAAGACCATCGATAAGTACAAAGAGGCTTATCACCTGCTGACCGGCGACACGATCGACTGAATACAGCCGGGAATACGGCCCGGGGCTGAGTGAGGCCGGAGGCCGGGATATGGCCCGGGGCGGAGTGAAGCCGGAGGCCGGGATGCGGCCCGGGGCGGAGCGAAGCCGGAACTTAATAGTTGTATGTGCAAAGAGGGGAGCCCGATCGCTCCCCTCTCTTAGTCTGGTTTCTTGTGTTGCTACACTGCTGATTGGCGGACATCAGGCGCCCTTGTGGTGCGGACTGCTGTAATTACGACATCCGGGAATTGCGGCGCGGGCAGTGCTTTGCGGGCATTAAGGGGCTCGCGGCGCCGCGCGGAGGTACTGACTTACATGGAATATGAACTGATCAGAAGTAATCGAAAAACACTTGCCGTTGAGATCAAGTCGGACGGCCGCATCATTGTGCGCGCCCCCATGCGCGTTTCCAAGCGATACATCGAGTCCTTTCTTGACGATAAGAGCGAATGGATCCGCGTCCACCGCGCGAAAGTTCTCGCCCGCAAGGCGCAGGAAGAAGCCAATCCGATCCCCGCTCTTACAGACGCCCAGCTGCGCGGCCTCAAAAAGAGGGCTTCTGTTGTGATCCCCGGGCGCGTCGCTTACTTTGCGCCGATCGTCGGCGTCGACTACGGAACCATCACAATCCGCAGCCAGAAGACCCGCTGGGGAAGCTGCAGTTCCAAAGGCAACCTCAATTTCAACTGCCTCCTTCTTCTGGCGCCGCCCCAGGTCCTCGACTACGTCGTCGTTCATGAGCTCTGCCACAGAAAACAGATGAACCACTCTCCCCGCTTCTGGGCGGAAGTGGCCAAGGTGATTCCTGACTACAAGGCTAGTGTCAGGTGGCTGAAGGAGAATGGAGGGCAGCTGATGCATCTGATCAGTTGACGGGTGTGTCATGGGGACGTATCAACTGACACATTTTGACTGCGTTGGCAAGAGACTGCCGCGTTAGGCAAAAGGAGTTCATCTGAATTTACTGTGTGATATTGGCATTTCCTTTATAGATGTTTTGAAATGATTCTGCTGAGCGAGTGCCGGTGGAGATATCACCACCGGCACCTGTTCAGCAGCCTGACTTGGTTGAAATGATTCTGATGATCTGGTGCCGCAAGAGGTATCTCCTCCGGCACCTGTTCAGCATTTTGACGGGTTTGTAATGATTCTGATGATCTGGTGCTGCAGGACATATCTCCTCCGGCACCTGTTCAGCATTCTGACGGGTTTGTAATGATTCTGATGATCTGGTGCTGCAGGACATATCTCCTCCGGCACCTGTTCAGCAGCCCGGCCGGCTTGAAATAATTCTGATGATCTGGTGCCGCATGTGGTATCTCCTTCGGCACTTGTTCAGCAGCCTGACCGGCTTGAAATAATTCTGATGATCTGGTGCCGCAGAAGGTCACTTCTACGGCACTGCCCATCCCCCCGCCATAAAAATGTGTCACTTGATACGTCCCCCTGACACACACCTCTGACACACAAAGCGGTGCCGGAGTCCCCTCCGGCGCCACTTCACTATCACATCCAATGAATCCTCTCCAGAATCCTCAAAATCGCCGTCCCCTTCGGCACCTGCACGATATCCTGCCTCTTCAGCCCTCCCATACGGATCAGCACAAAGAAATATACAACGACCGCCGCAACAATCGAGACAGCTGTCGCGATCAGGTTTACAAAGTAAGTCCTCTCAAGAACGATCATTCCGCCCCTGAAAATGAGCTCATAGACGATCTTCGTCACTACGCCCATCACTACAGCGGCGATCACCGGCGGCCCGTAGACCTTGTAGACCCGAAGCCGCATCTTCAGGTACTTGCAGATAAAGCGGCTGTCGATAAGAAAGATCAGCACCGAGTACAGAACACTGCACAGCACAAGGGAGTGAATGCCGAGATCTGTGAAGAGGATCAGCACGCACAGAACCACCGTCTGGATCGCAAGGGCGATTCCGGCACTGACCAGCGGCATATGAATCCTTCCGATCGACTGCAGAACCGCGTTCATGATCGTCCCGACGGAGTAGAAAATGACCGTCACAGCCAACTCCGCCAGAAGGAGCGACGCCGTATCCAGCGTATCCCACTGCGGGAACAGGAGCATGGTGACCGGCTTTGCCAGCGCCATAAGTCCCACCGCGCAGGGAACCGCGATGACCAGCGTCATGCGGATCGCGTTGACGCTGCGCTTTCTCGTCTCTTTGATATTCCCCTGTGCGAAGGAAGTTGAGATGTTGGGCAGGATCGCCGCCGCCACCGCTGTCGCGATCGAGATCGGAATGTTGGTGATGACGACCGCTTTGTTGGAGAAGAGCCCGTACAATGTCGTCGTCATGACCTCCTCCCACCCCCGGACGCCGATCATGATCTTCATAAAGATCGTCTGGTTCACGGAAGTCGTCAGGTTCAGAATAAAGCTGCTCAGGATAAACGGCGTGATGACCAGAATGGTCTCCTTCATGAGCGGGCCGAACGGCTCCTCCTCATGCTCCGAATCCGCTCTGACGCGCGCCATGAACATCCCGCGGTGCCTCATGTAGACCGCGATCATGAAGAGCAGCGCCACGAGAACGCCGCTTCCGGTGCCCAGCGCGCTTCCCATCGCGCCTCGGATCGCCTCTGCCGTCTGGCCCTGTCCCACCACAGTCCTCATCAGGAGATAGGCCGCCAGAATACTGACCACCGCATTCGCGATCTGCTCCAGGATCTGTGAGACCGACGTCTGCAGCATGGACTGGTTGGCCTGGAAGTAGCCTCGCAGCACGCCCAGGATGCCGAACAGAAATACAGTCGGCGCAAAGACCTGCAGGACCGGAACGCTGTTGGGCGGCACCAGTGCTCCCGCGCCAAAATAGAGAAGGAGACTCCCCGCGATCCCTACCGCCAGCGCGTAGATCATGGAACAGTGGAACACCTTCTGGGCGTTTTTGTAATCGCCCACCGCCATCTTCTGCGCCATCTGCTTGGAGATGGCCGAAGGCACTCCGAAACTCGAGACCATCAGCACAATCGTGTAGATGTTGATCGCCGTCCCGTAATAGCCGTTTCCCTCGTCGCCGATGATCGCCGTCAACGGCGATCTGTACAGCAGTCCGATGATTCGGGACAAAATAGAGGCCGCCGCCAGGATTCCGGCCTGCGCCACAACATTTCCGCCGCCCAGCGAGGCGGTCTTTTTCTTCTTATTCGAAGTTATATTCTCTGAACTCATATTCTCTGAAGCCATATTCTCTGAAGTTATATTCGCGTCTGAAGCCATATTTTGAAAAGCCCTCTGCTGTATGTACTCTTGATCCTTCTGCAATGTACACAAAAAAAACAGGGTGACGAGCCTGTCGCTCGTCACCCCATTATAAATGCCATTTTAAAAACTTACAACCGTGTTCAGCCGCCGATCATCCAATCGTACATTTCCTGATATTTCAGAGCGGACTGCTTCCAGGAGAAGTCGGCTCTCATAGCGCGCTCGACCATCTTGTTCCAGTCTCTCTTCTTGTCATAGTAGATCTTCTCAGCGTAGCGGACTGCATGCATCATCTCGTGTGCGTTGTAGTTGGCAAACGTGAAGCCCGTTCCTGTGTTCTCGTACTCGTTGTAAGGCTCGACAGTGTCCTTCAGGCCGCCGGTCTCGCGGACGATCGGAAGTGTGCCGTAGCGCAGGGACATCAGCTGGCTGAGTCCGCAGGGCTCGAACAGAGAAGGCATCAGGAATGCATCCGAGGACGCATAGATCTTGTGGGACAGCTCGTCGGAATAGTAGATATTCGCGGAGATCTTGTCGTTGTACTTCCAGTCAAAATATCGGAACATGTTCTCGTATCTCTCTTCGCCGGTGCCCAGAACGACGATCTGGATGGCGTCGAGGGAGAGCATCTCCTCCAGCACATAGGCGATCAGGTCGAAGCCCTTCTGGTCTGTCAGACGGGAGACAATACCGATCATGAAGCACTTCTCATCCTGCTTGAGGCCGAGCTCTTTCTGCAGGGCGATCTTGTTCTTGACCTTGTTCTTGCGGAAGTCATCCACCGTATAAGGCTTGTAGATCTTCTTGTCGTTATCCGGGCTGAAGTCTGTGTAGTCGATACCGTTGAGGATACCGCGCAGGTCGTTGGCACGGGCATTCATCAGTCCATCCAGGCCTTCGCCGTAGAACTGTGTCTTGATCTCTTCCGCATAGGTCGGGCTGACCGTTGTGATGGCGTCCGCGTATACGAGTCCGCCCTTGAGCAGGTTTGCGTCTTTATAAGCTTCCAGCTTGTCCGGCGTGAAATAGTAGCCGGAAAGTCCGGTGATGTCCTCGACATCCTTCACGTTCCACTTGCCCTGGAATTTCAGGTTGTGGATGGTCATTACGGTCTTGATTCCGTGGAAGAACTCATTGGCCTGGAATCTCTCTTTAAGATACACGGGAACAAGTCCGGTCTGCCAGTCGTGGCAGTGAATCAGGTCGGGACGGAAGCCGATCGTGGGAAGGGCAGACAGGCAGGCTTTCGAGAAATAAGCGAATCTGGTGATCTCAAAGAGCGGATCATCGGTATAAGGCTTATCTGTGGTGAAGAATCCCTCATTGTCGATGAAATAGAAAGTGATTCCGTTCTTAACAGTCTTGAGAACGCCCACATACTCACTCTTCCAGTGGTAGTCCATATAGAAATGGGTGACATACTCCATCTGATCCTTGACTTCCTGTTTCATGCAGGAATACTTAGGAATCATGACTCTTACATCGTAGTACTCCGGATCAATATCCTTGGGAAGAGAGCCGACAACGTCAGCCAGTCCGCCGGTCTTGATGAAGGGTACGCATTCCGATGCGACAAATAATATTTTTTTTCTCTCGTTTGCTGCCATTGTTTGACCCCCTTGTATTGACATAGATTGCAGATTTTTGGTGATTTTATAGTAGTATTATAACCTATTCAATCAGTTTTTGTGCATTGTTCTTATAAATTCCCTAAAAAAAGTAAAGAACCGCGCCATTGGCCTTTACAGGGTTAAAAATGACTGCGCATGGCTCATTGCTTCGCGCAAAAAGTGGAGACGAGATCTTCTCTCGTCTCCACTCCACTTTCAACTCTCTTGCCTTATTTGGCATAATCCGTCACTCTGGATTCTCGGATCACGCTGACCTTGATCTGTCCGGGATATTCCATCTCGTTTTCAATCTTCTTGGAAATATCGCGGGCCAAAAGGACCATATCAGTATCGTTGATCTGCTCAGGAACTACCATGACACGAACTTCTCTGCCTGCCTGAATAGCGTAAGAATTACTAACCCCTTTAAAACTGTTTGTGATTTCTTCAAGCTGCTTGAGCCTGGTTGTGTAAGTTTCCAGTGTCTCTCTGCGAGCACCCGGTCTTGCTGCCGAAATGGTATCTGCAGCCTGTACAATGCATGCGATCAGGCTTGTGGGCTCCACATCGCCGTGATGGGATTCCACTGCGTTGATCACAACCTGGGACTCCTTGTACTTGCGGCACAGTTCAGCGCCGAGCTGTACGTGAGATCCCTCCATTTCATGGTCAACTGCCTTGCCGATATCATGCAGCAGGCCGGCTCTCTTGGCCAGACGGATGTCCAGTCCCAGTTCCCCCGCCAGCAGACCTGACAGCTGTGCCACTTCGATCGAATGTTTGAGAGCGTTCTGGCCGTAACTGGTACGGAAACGCATTTTGCCCAAAAGTCTGACGAGCTCAGGATGAATTCCGTGTACGCCGACTTCAAGAGTCGCCGCCTCACCTTCTTCCTTGATTCTCGCTTCCACTTCACGCTGTGCCTTGCCGACCATCTCTTCGATTCTGGCGGGATGGATTCTTCCGTCCACGATCAGTTTCTCAAGAGCAATTCTGGCAACTTCACGGCGAATGGGATCAAATCCGGAAATAACGACCGCTTCGGGCGTGTCGTCAATGATAAGATCTACACCTGTCATTGTCTCGAGCGTGCGGATATTTCTACCCTCACGACCGATGATTCTCCCCTTCATTTCATCACTGGGAAGCTGCACGACAGAGATCGTCGCTTCGGAAACATGGTCTGCCGCGCAACGCTGGATCGCGCTGATCACGAATTCCTTGGCTTTCTTGTCTGCCTCTTCCTTTGCCTCCGTCTCGATCTCCTTGATCATGACGGCGGAATCATGTCTTACATCGTCTTCAACAATTTTTAAAAGGTATTCTTTTGCTTGTTCAGAGGTTAATCCCGAAATTCGTTCGAGTTCCTGTTGACGCTGCTCACCGAGTTTAGTGACTTCTTCTCTCTGCTTGCTCAGTGATTCTTCCTTGGACTGCAGGCTCTGTTCCTTGCGCTCAAGATTTTCCATCTTGCGGTCGAGGGACTCTTCCTTCTGCTGAACCCTGCGCTCGTTGCGCTGCACATCGGCTCTGCGGTCGCGGATCTCCTTATCCAGCTCATTTCTGGCCCGGATGGATTCTTCCTTGACCTCCAGCATCGCCTCGCGCTTCTGGTTCTCCGCAGTAGTCAGTGCCTCATCAATGATCGCTCTGGCCTTCTCCTGCGCATTTCCGATCGTCTCTTCCTGCTGCTTCTTACGGTAGTTGGAAGTTACAAGAAAAGTGACCGGTACAGAGATTGCAAGTGTAATAATCACTGCGATAATTGCAGTAGTCATACAGGAGCACCTCCTTATTAAATTCGCGTTTCACTGCCAATGCGGCTCCCGCTGACGTTGTTACGGCTCACAACACTGCGGTTCCCCGGATGGCAGATTCGCACTCAATAATTTTATACACTAAACCGGTCACTGTCAAGGGATTCCACTTCCATGGCCGCCCTTACGGATGATTGTTCATACCCCTTTCTGTACAGAAAAGCCTTCATTTTATTCTTTTCTTCCCAGCTCGCATTCTGCGGGTCAAACCTGCGCTTGCGCATGAGCTTTATGATCTGCCTGATCTCGGCTCCCGATCCGCGCTCCTGACTCTCTGCACGGATCACTTCGCTTATGATCTCCGAAGGCACGCCGCGGGATTCCAAATCCATTCGGATCCTGAGCCGGCTCCTGTCCTCCCAGTGCGCCTGCACATAGTTCTGCGCGTAGCGCTCGTCATTGAGGTAGTTAGCTTCCCTGAGGCTGTCCAGTACCGAATCGGCCACTTCTTCGTCAAAGCCGCCGGATAAAAGCTTTTCCCGTAGGCGGCTGCAGGTATAGTCCCGCTGTGCCAGAAGTACGCCGCACTTTCGCAGGCACTCTTTCCTTTTCTGTTCAAAATCCCTGTCTGCCTCGGTCATTCTCCATCCCTTTCTCCTATTCCGTGTCGGCTGGCACGTGCCTCCTCTGCCCTGCAGCGGCAGGGCGCCCCGAAACGTCCCTATTGTAACAGGAGGCCGCCGCACTATCTGCCAAAATAGTGCGGCAGCCTGCTGCTGACTGTCCTGTTTATTCTGTCAAAGTTTCTGCACCGCCCTCAGGCTTGCAGTCCCTCATCATTTCTTACTCTTCGCTCTCCTGCGCCGCGGCCGCAGGTGCTTCCGGCGCCTTGAAGGCTCCCGCCGGATCAAGCTGATAGTATTCTCTCACCTGGCGGTCAATTTCCTCGAGGATCTCCGGGTGCGCGGTGAGATAAGCCTTGGCGTTCTCACGGCCCTGGCCGATCTTGTTGCCCTTGTAGTTGTACCATGCGCCGCTCTTATTGACGACATCGCACTTGGCGGCAAGGTCCAGCACATCTCCCACATAGGAAATGCCTTTGCCGAACATGATATCGAACTCCGCTTCCTTAAAGGGCGGCGCGATCTTGTTCTTCACGACGCGGATCCTTGTGCGGTTGCCGATTACTTCTCCGCTCTGCTTGAGGGATTCGATCCTTCTCACATCCATTCTCACGGATGAGTAGAACTTCAGCGCGCGACCGCCGGTGGTCGTCTCGGGATTTCCAAACATGACGCCGACCTTCTCTCTGAGCTGGTTGATGAAAACAACGGCGCAGTTGGACTTGCTGATGACTGCGGTCAGTTTGCGCAGCGCCTGGGACATAAGACGCGCATGCAGGCCGACATGGGAGTCGCCCATGTCGCCGTCGATCTCAGCCTTGGGCACGAGTGCGGCGACAGAGTCGATGACGACGATGTCGATGGCTCCGGACCTGACCATGGTCTCCGCGATCTCGAGAGCCTGCTCGCCGCTGTCGGGCTGGGAAATATAGAGATTGTCGATGTCGACGCCGATATTCTTGGCATAGACCGGATCCAGCGCGTGCTCCGCGTCGATAAATCCGGCGATTCCGCCTCTCTTCTGCACTTCCGCGATCATGTGCAGCGTCACTGTGGTCTTACCGGAAGACTCAGGTCCGTAGATCTCGATGATCCTGCCCTTGGGAATTCCGCCGAGTCCCAGCGCGATATCCAGGCTCAGGGAACCTGTGGGAATAGTTTCAATATTCATCTGGACGGAAGGGTCTCCGAGCTTCATGACGGCTCCCTTGCCGTACTGCTTCTCGATCTGCAGCAGTGCCGCGTCCAGCGCTTTCTTCTTCTGTTCATTATCTATACTCATTTGATTTCCTCCGATTTGCGAACATCTGTTCTTGTGATAGTATAGCACTCACTATTTTGAAGTGCAAGCGATTTTAGCAAAAAATCGAAAATACATTCGATTTTTTGTAGCCGCAAATACCGTTGCTTATGGAAAATGCCGGAAGCCGGCAGTAGATCTGCCATGAGAAATTTGCATCTGATTTCGTGACCCGCAGGGCGGGCCGCCGCACGGCGAGCGCATAAAAAAGCGGACAGCGCAGTGCTTTCCGCTTCTATTATCCTTTCCGCTGTCCGTTTTTGTCAAGCACACAGGACACAGTATCAGATCACAAATTCCCTGAGTTTTCGCTTCGGGATCTGGATCTCCGAGATCACGATCCCCCGAAATGATTTCCGCTGGGCGCTCAGCGCCATGAGATCCTCGATCTTCCAGATCTCCTCCTTATAGACGCGCTGTTCCCTGCCCAAAAGCCCTTTTTTGACAGTCGGCACGTTCACTCTGACACGTGCCCCCAGGCTTGTGTACACCTCAGCCGCCCTGTCTGTGGGCGACATGTAATAAAAGTGGCTCTCCAGGGTCGTATCCTTGTCCACTTCCGTGATCAGATAGTTCCTGCAGAGGGCTTTGAATCTGGTGTAAGTCTCATCGCTCTCCATGATCTCACTGTAGGTGCATTTGGCGCCAAAATAGAGCCTGTACAGGTCCTGTATTATGTACTTAAAATCGTTTCCGGGCCTTTCATCCGTCATTGAATATCTCCAATCGCGCTGCCTGAGAGCCGGATTGCCTCCCGGATCTCGTCGGGATCCATCTCGTACTCGGCCGCGAGCTCGTCGACCGTCACTTTCCTGCCGAGTTCCTCCGCAAGTTCCCTGGCTCTGTCAGCCACCAGGTTGACCTTCTCCTCGACGGCCTTCTCCGCCGCCTTTTCATCCAGATTCATGGCGATCAGGTCTTCCATGGCGTCCATGATCCTGCGTCCCAGATAGCCGTCTACTTCGTCCGGGCCCTCCAGAGGAGCCAGCTGTGTAACGGCGATCAGGAGCGCTTCATTTCCCGTGCCGATCAGGTCCTCCATATAGACTTCCTGTCCGGCGTAGAGCCTTGCGATATCCACGACTTTTCGGAGGGAACACTCCACAAGTTTCTTCTGGGCCTCGCGCTCTCCCGCCATGGCGGAGAGCTTGATCGCCTCCAGTACTCCCGCCGGAGGGATCTCGATCGCGTCGATCATCTCTTCGTACTCTCTGAGATGGTTCATCTCCTCTTCGGTGATCACCTCTTCGATGGGCAGCGCTTCTCCGATTCCCACGCCCTTGGTCTTTAAAAAGTCCCTGACCTGCGTCATCTGGGCGTCCGTCAGGTCCAGGTCCGCAAAAGCTTCCCGCAGCTGCTCCTCTGTGATCATATTGCCGTTTTCCGCGGCCTTCTTCGCTGTCTCCTTCAGTCTCGCAAGAAACAGAAGCTGTTTTTCTCTTTCATCCATTCTGTGTCATTCTCCGATAGTAATATCCTTCGCGCCGGCTGCCCGCCGTTCCGGGCCCGGCTGTATAATCGTCCTTAATTTCTGTCGCCAAGCGCCTGCATGTGCGGCTTTAGTTCCCGCCGCCCGGCGCCTGCATGTGCGGTCTCTCGCCCGCCTTAACGTGCACGTGGGTAAACAGATGATCCTGGCAGTATTCCTGTCCTCCTTCGCACTTGGAGCAGTACCGGAATTCCAGATCCGGGGTGTCCGCCTGGGTCCGGCCGCAGATTGCGCACCTGTGCACGACTTTTCCGGAGCCGACCGGCTGTCTGCGGGATGCGGTATTGGTCCTCCCGCCGGTCCCCTGGCCGGTCCTGCTGCCGAAGAGGCCCGCCAGCTGCCTGCCCTGGAAACGCACCGGTCCCTTAAAGCGCAGGTACAAAAGCCCGATGTTGAGGAAGGTAGCCGCGATCGCGAACCGCGTGGCGCTCGACGCGCCGATGAACTCATAAAGAAGGTAGGCCACGTCCAGAAGGCCCAGCCACTTGACCTTGATCGGGATGATGAAGAACATCAGGACCATGGCGTCCGGGAAGGTCAGCGCGTACGCGAAGAAGATTCCCATGTTTATATAATAAGTAGAAAACGCCATTGAGTAGTAGTCAAAATAGGAAGAGGCCCCCACCTGCGCCATCACGCCGGACGCTCCCGTCAGATAAGAGAACCCCATCCAGAGGAAGGCGGAAAGGATCGTCAGCAGGATGCCCGTAAAAATAAAGACATTGTACTGCCAGGTGCCCCAGATCCTCTCCAGCGACGTTCCTATGCTGTAATAGAAGAACATCATGATCGCTATAAAGAAGATATTGCTGGCAGACGGCGGGATCAGGATCCAGGATACCAGTCTCCAGATCTGACCGTGCACGATGGCGTAGGGATTCAGCGTCATATAATACAGAATCTGCGGATTTACATAGTAGATCACATATCCGATCAGATAGAGTATAATCAGCTTGAGGGAGAGATCCCTCACTGCGTATTTTTTAAACTTTCTCTCAAAATCGTTCATATTCATCACCTGTCATTTGAATCAGTATTTTTCAGACATTTTATCATCGCTTTATTTAAATGTAAACGAGTCCGCCCGGACAATTGTTAAGTTTGGACCGCTGCGGGAGGCTCCCGCGGATTAACATGTTTAAATTTTGCACAATGCAATACATTGCATTTTTGAAATTGCTGACTTATACTGTTCTATTAGACGTAAAGAATTGTAATTATTAAGGTTTTATAAAGTTTTTAAGTTAGTAGGAGTTTTTCTGTGATTGCCAGGGATTTTACTTTAGGAATTGACATCGGATCCACTACCGTCAAAATCGCGATTCTGGATCCTGAACATAAATTGCTCTTCGCAGATTACCGCCGCCATCACGCCGATATCCGCGGAACACTTCACGACCTTCTCGAAGAGGCCATGGGAGATCTCGGTGAATGTACCATTCACCCTGTGATCACCGGGTCCGGCGGACTGACCCTGGCCAACTACCTGGGCGTTCCCTTTGTGCAGGAAGTCGTTTCCGTTTCTACAGCCCTCGAAGAGATCGCGCCCAAGACGGATGTCGCGATTGAACTGGGCGGTGAAGACGCCAAGATCATCTATTTCGAGAACGGCAATGTGGAACAGCGCATGAACGGTATCTGTGCCGGCGGCACTGGCTCCTTTATCGACCAGATGGCGTCTCTTCTGCAGACGGACGCCTCCGGACTCAACGAATATGCCAAGGACTACACGTCCCTTTATACCATCGCCGCGCGCTGCGGCGTCTTTGCCAAGTCCGATATCCAGCCCCTGATCAATGAGGGAGCCACCAAAGAGGACCTGGCCGCTTCCATCTTCCAGGCGGTGGTCAACCAGACCATCAGCGGACTCGCCTGCGGCAAGCCGATCCGCGGCCATGTTGCCTTCCTGGGAGGTCCGCTCCACTTCCTGACAGAGCTCAAGGAAGCCTTCATCCGCACTCTGAAGCTGGATGAAGAACACACCATTGAAGTAGAGAATTCCCACCTGTTCGCCGCCATGGGCAGCGCCATGAACGCGAAGGAAGACAATTTCCTGACCCTCTCGGAGATGAAAGAGAAGCTCTCCGGCGAGATCAAAATGCAGTTTGAGATCGGCCGCATGGATCCCCTCTTCGAGAGCAAGGAAGAGTACGCCGCTTTTAAAAAGCGCCACAGCAAGGCCCGCGTAAAGCGCGGTAATCTGGCCGATTATCACGGCAACTGCTACCTGGGGATCGACG
This sequence comes from Lachnospiraceae bacterium, assembly GCA_045546175.1. Lineage (GTDB taxonomy): Bacteria > Bacillota > Clostridia > Lachnospirales > Lachnospiraceae > CAG-791. Next base: position 24,967 of record JAZQCI010000090.1, read on the forward strand.
CCGGCTCCACGACCACCAAACTGGCGCTGGTCGGCGAGGACGGCTCGCTCCTGTATTCTTTCTACAGCGGCAACGAGGGAAGCCCCATCAAGACTGCCATTCGCTCCATAAAGGAGATCAAAAAGCTCCTTCCGGAGGACGCCCATATCGTGCGCAGCTGCTCCACCGGTTACGGCGAAGCCCTGCTCAAGGCGGCTTTCCTTCTGGATGAAGGCGAAGTCGAGACCATCGCGCACTATTACGCGGCGGCCTTCTTCAATCCCGATGTGGACTGCATCCTCGACATTGGCGGACAGGACATGAAGTGCATCCGCATCAAGAATCACGCCGTGGACAACGTCCTCCTCAACGAGGCCTGCTCCTCCGGCTGCGGCTCCTTCATCGAAACCTTCGCCAAGTCGTTGGACTACAGCGTGCAGGATTTTGCCCAGGCGGCGCTCTTTGCGGAGCACCCCATCGATCTGGGCACGCGCTGCACCGTGTTTATGAATTCCCGCGTCAAACAGGCGCAGAAGGAAGGCGCGGAAGTCTCCGACATCTCCGCTGGCCTTGCCTACTCCGTCGTAAAGAACGCGCTGTTCAAGGTCATCAAGGTCTCCGACGCGTCCCAGCTGGGCCGCAACATCGTCGTACAGGGCGGCACCTTCTACAATGACGCCGTTCTGCGGAGCCTGGAGCTGATCTCCGACGGCCAGGTCATCCGTCCCGATATCGCCGGCATCATGGGCGCTTTCGGCGCGGCCCTGATCGCCAGGGAGCGCTACGACGGGGAAACACCCGGCACCATGCTCTCTTTTGACGAAATCGAGAACCTGCAGTTCGAGACCTCGATCCGCAACTGCGGAAAGTGCAACAACAACTGCCGACTGACTGTCAACCACTTCAGCGGCGGGCGCGAATATATCTCCGGCAACCGCTGTGAGCGCGGCCTGGGCCAGGAGATCAAAAAGAACGATATCCCTAACATTTACAAATACAAGCTCCGGCGGATTTTCGCCTACAAGCCCCTCTCCAAGGAGGAGGCGTACCGCGGAACCGTCGGAATCCCGCGCGTGCTGAACATCTACGAGAACTACCCCTTCTGGGCGACCTTCTTCTCGAAGCTCGGCTACCGCGTCGTGATCTCCCCGCTCTCCACCCATAAGGTGTATGAGATGGGCATCGAGTCGATTCCCAGCGAGTCGGCCTGCTACCCTGCCAAAATAGTGCATGGCCACATCATGTGGCTGATCAGGAAGGGCGTGGACTTCATCTTCTATCCGTCCCTCTTCTACGAGCGCACGGAATTTGACAAGGCGGACAACCACTACAACTGCCCCATTGTCACCTCCTATCCGGAGAATATCCGCAACAACGTGGAGGAGATCGGAAGGGGCGAAGTGGATTTCCGCAATCCCTTTATGGCTTTCACGAGTGTCGCTACGGTCAGCGCCGCTTTGAAAAAGGAGTTCTCCTCCATCCCCGAGAAGGAAGTCGAGGAGGCGGTCTACAGCGGCTGGACAGAGCTCATGAACTGCCGGCGCGACATCCAGAAGAAAGGTGAGGAGATCCTCAAATACATGGAGGATCATAACGTCAAGGGCATCGTCCTGGCGGGACGTCCCTACCACGTGGATCCGGAGATCAACCACGGCATTCCCGAGATGATCAATTCTTACGGGATCGCCGTCCTCTCCGAGGACTCCATCTCCCACCTGCAGGATCCCGAACGGCCCATCGTCGTTCTTGACCAGTGGATGTACCACTCGAGACTGTACGCCGCCGCCAGCTATGTGCGGGGAAGAGACGATCTGGACCTGATCCAGCTCAATTCCTTCGGCTGCGGCATCGACGCCGTCACGACCGATCAGGTGGACGATATTTTGTCCGGTTCTGACAAAATATACACCTGCCTCAAGATCGATGAAGTCAACAACCTGGGCAGCGCCCGCATCCGCGTGCGCTCCCTGATCGCCGCCATCCGCATTCGCGACGCCAAAAAGACCAAGCGCAGGATGCGCCAGACCGCGATCAAAAAAGTCCCCTTCACAGAGGACATGCGCAAGAACTTTACCATTCTTGCTCCGCAGATGTCGCCGATCCACTTCGACCTGCTCGAACCGGCGGTGCGCGCCTGCGGCTATAACCTGGTCGTTCTGCCCAACGACAACCGCAAGGCAGTCGACTACGGCCTCAAATATGTAAACAACGATGCCTGCTATCCGTCCCTGTTTGTTGTGGGACAGATCATGGAAGCCCTCAGTTCGGGCAAATATGACCTGAACCGAACCGCTGTCATCATGACGCAGACCGGCGGCGGCTGCCGCGCCTCCAACTACGTCGGCTTCATCCGCCGCGCCCTCAAAAAGGCCGGCATGGAGCAGATCCCGGTCATCAGCGCCAATATGTCCGGTCTCGAGGAAAATCCCGGCTTCAAGCTGGACCTCAAGCTCATCGGCCGCGCCGCGTTCGGAATCGTGCTGGGCGACGTCATGATGCGCTGCATCTACAGAATGCGTCCCTACGAGCTTCGTGAAGGCAGCGTTGAGGAGTGCCATCAGAAATGGCTCCGCAAGTGCTCCGATTTCCTGACGAAGACCTCCGGACTCAATGTTCCCAAGGTTCAGAGATTAGCCATCGAGATGATCCGCGACTTCGACAATATCCCGATCCGCGAGGAGAGAAAGCCCCGCGTCGGCATCGTCGGAGAGATTCTGGTCAAATACGCGCCCGCCGCCAACAACCATCTGGTGGACCTCCTGGAGCAGGAAGGCGCAGAGGCGAGCGTTCCCGACCTGATGGGATTCATGCTCTACTGCTTCTACAACCAGGTCTACAAGGCGGAAAACCTCGGGACCAGCAAGAAGACCGCTATGCTCTGCAACGCGGGCATCAGGACCATAGAGACCCTTCTGGGCCCCATCAACAGGGCCTACAAGAAGAGCCGGCACTTTGAGCCGTCCACCAGCATTTATCAGCTGGTCAAATATGCGGAGCCCATCGTCAGTATCGGCAATGAGACGGGCGAGGGATGGTTCCTCACCGGCGAGATGATCGAGCTGATCCACAGCGGTGTCGAGAACATCGTATGCATTCAGCCTTTCGGCTGTCTCCCCAACCACGTGGTGGGCAAGGGTGTCATCAAGCACATCCGCAGCCTCTACCCCATGGCCAATATCGCCGCCATCGACTACGATCCCGGCGCCAGCGAAGTCAACCAGCTCAACCGCATCAAGCTGATGCTGGCCACAGCCGGCAAGAACGCGGCCCGAAAGGCAGCCGCGGAAGAAAAGCGTGCCCGCTCCGCTTCCGGGAAATCCGGGAACGGCAGCCGCAGGAAAGCTTCCAAAGCGGCGGCTTCGGCAGGGAAATCTTCCGGCCGCAGGCGGAAACTGTTTCCGTTCTGAATAATGTTCTTAATACTGTTCTGGATACGGTTATAAAAATGCCGCAGTGACTGCTTCACGGTCGCTGCGGCATTTCGCATTCATAAGCCGAATCCGCCATCTGAATTCCAAAACGCATTAAGAAAGGGTACTGATCTTCTTTACGATCGGTACCCTTTCTTAGTGTGCCTTGTCCAATGGTATAATCCTCCTTGAACTTTTCTGTATGATCCTTATCTTTCCACCATTTCTCTCTTTGTACTGATTGTACTGCGGTGTTCATGGCTGATTTCCTGCATCTGAGTGTCGACCCTCTTATTGATGCTTTCTTATCATTCTGTTCGAGAAATCTGAGAATGTATCCTTAGAGAACTTACCTGCTTTATGAAACTGATCTACTGTTTGATTGATGCGATGATCTGAAATATGGGATTAGATCCGGATACTTCTCATCCTGCATCTTTCCGGTTTCCGATCAGATCGGAAGCTTTGGTTTTTATCTCTTGTGGATTCATTTGTTTGCTTGTCTGCATTCATGAGTTCTTCGGTTGACATCGAATCCTCTGTTTTGTCAGGCAACTATCAGATCAATTTTACAGTTTGTAAAGAAATAATCTGCTCAAATGAAATTCGCCGCTATCTGCGTGTACTTAATTCGGATGTTTGTAGGTTTCAAATCCAGTTACTAAAGTTACCTTATAGGTACTCCAGTGGAGTGATCTGTCCTTCCTTTCTTCCTCTTTGTTGAGGAGTTTTTGTTTTTCTTTGTGAGTTTATTGTACAAAAACAGGTACAATTTGTCAACAGCTTATGCTTTTGTTTTATTATTGTCTGAATTTTCACTCTTTTAAGAACAAAAGAAAAGCGTATGAAAGACCATTTTATCTTTCACACGCTTTTAGTCAGTTTAGTTCAGAGGATACTTGTCTGTGATCGTCTTGACGATCGCCTTCGCCTCTTCGATGCCGTCTTCCTGCTTGTTGATCACGATGGAGATTGCCTCAGCCACGCGGTCGAAATCTTCCGTGTTCAAGCCTCTGGTCGTAGCCGCGGGAGAACCGAGACGGATTCCGCTGGTCACGAAGGGAGATCTCTGCTCGTTGGGAATCGTGTTCTTGTTGGCAGTGATGTTGGCGTCGTCAAGGAGCTTTTCAACCTGCTTTCCGGTGAGGCCGGTGCGCGTAAGGTCAACCAGCATCAGGTGGTTGTCGGTGCCGCCGGAGACGATGTCGATTCCTCTTGCCTGAAGGCCCTTGCAAAGTGCCTGCGCGTTGTCGAGAACATTCTGCGCGTAGACCTTAAAGGAAGGATCGAGCGCTTCCTTGAAGCAGACAGCCTTAGCAGCGATCACATGCTCGAGAGGGCCGCCCTGAATGCCCGGGAAAACAGCCTTGTTGAAGTTGTATTTCTTGGCCGCTTCCGCATTTGCCAGGATCAGGCCGCCTCTGGGACCTCTGAGGGTCTTGTGAGTCGTAGTTGTCACAACGTCCGCATAGGGGAAGGGACTCGGATGAAGGCCCGCCGCCACAAGGCCGGCGATGTGCGCGATGTCAGCCATAAGGACTGCGCCGCAGGCATCCGCAGCTTCTCTGAACTTAGCAAAATCGATGGTTCTTCCGTAAGCGGACGCGCCCGCAATGATGAGCTTGGGTTTCGCCTCGATGGCGATTCTCTTAAGCTCGTCATAGTCGATAAAGCCGTTCTCGTCTACGCCGTAAGGCACGATATTAAAGAAGCTGCCGGAGATGTTGGCGGCGCTTCCGTGTGTCAGATGGCCGCCCTGGTTGAGGTTCATGCCCATCATGGTATCGCCGGGCTTGAGGATCGCAAATTCAACCGCCAGGTTGGCCTGTGCTCCCGAATGAGGCTGCACATTCGCGTAATCACAGCCGAAGAGTTTCTTTGCTCTCTCGATCGCAAGAGTTTCAATCTCATCGATCACATAGCATCCGCCGTAGTAACGTTTCCCGGAATATCCTTCAGCATATTTATTGGTAAGAGGGCTTCCCATCGCGGCCATGACAGCCTTGCTGGTCCAGTTCTCGGAAGCGATCAGTTCGATATGGTCGTTCTGTCTCTTTATCTCTTTTTCAATGGCAGCTGCGATTTCCGGATCTGTCATTCTAACTTCTTCGATCGAATACATGTAACTCCTCCTGTGTGAGTGTTCTGTCTGACGGACATTTGTCTTTTTTAAGTTGCCAAAGTGTAGTATAACAAGGACCAAAAGGCTCTGCAAGAGAATCTTCCACTAAATCGTGAATGCAGGATTTCGGTTCAGTTGTTCAAACTGCTCCATTTTTCGAACATTTTTTACTCGCTCTTGTTTTTTTTCCGTTTTGGATGTACTATTGCATGCGGATTAAATATGCCTTTATAAAACAGCAAAGTATTTTGAATATTTCAAAGGAGATTACTTATGAAAGGTCAAATTTGGGATTCAGGATACGGATACGGACCGCTCGCGGACAAGAGTATGCGGGAGATCATCCGCTACAAGTTCAAGGTCGCTCTGCCGATGGCATTATACGGAGTGTTTTATCTCGTTTCATTTGCTCTGATCGAGAACCGGAACTGCCTGCGCTACACGGTAATCCATACTGCCGTCGACGACATGATCCCCTTTTGTGAGGTGTTTATCATACCGTACCTTCTGTGGTTTGTTTACGCCTTCGGATTTGCGTTCTACCTGTTTCTGCAGGACGAACAGAGTTATCACGAAGCCGCCGCATTCCTGGTGATCGGCATGACGGTATTCCTGGCGATCTCCGTCTTCTTCCCCAACATTCTGCTGCTGAGGCCGGAGACGATGCCCAGACACAATTTCTTCACCTATCTGTGTGAGAGGCTGTACGCAATTGACACGCCCACCAACGTGACGCCGAGCATTCACGTTTACAATTCCCTGTGCGTGATGATCGCCGTGTGGAAGACAGACGCCGGGCTTGTGAGGGCGCGAGCGAGCAAGATATTCATGACCTTGTTCGGTTTCCTGATCATTCTGTCGACGATGTTCCTCAAACAGCACTCTTTCTCAGATGTGCTGATCGCCACGGGATTTGCTCTCTTCTCCTACATTCTCGTCTACAGGATGGGATTTGTGTTTGTAGGAAACAAGAGGCGCCGGGTGATCTACGAATCCGTATTCGAACACTGAAAACCTGAATATCAAAAAAATTGATAATGGTTCGCACCCCATGTGCGATGGAAAGGCCGCCGGCCGGGATCCATTCCCGGGCCGCCTGCCTTTTTACATTCATTCAATCATTCAGTTCTGCGCCACGACAGTATTCTCCGTGCTGTTCTGCGCCTTCTCGGTATTCTCCACATTGGATGTGTACCCTTCGCTCATGATCATCTCGATTCTCGCTGTGTTGGTCTTAACACTCGCGTCATCGGGCCACATGATATACAGAGGCGTGCTGCCTGCGGAGTAGGTGGTCTCCAGCGCGCTCTCGCCCTGCTCGGCTGTCTGCTTGAGGATCTGCCAGCTGGCGTTGTCCGTCAGCTGCATGTTGACCAGCTCGGCGATCTTCTCCTGGGGCATGTTGAGCTGGAAGAATCCGTCCAGGCTGTCCAGGATCTCCGCGTAGTGCGGCAGGATCGCGGGAGAGAGAAGCTTTTCAATCAGGGCCTTGAGGACCTGCTCCTGGTTGCGTCCGCGCTGGTTGTCGCCGTCTGCGAAGCTGTATCTCTCACGGCAGAACGCGAGTACTTGGTCGCCGAACATGTCGTGCCATCCCTTGTCGAAATGGTATTCATCCGTGTAGCAGTCAAACGGATACTCGACATAGACGTCGAGACCGTCCATAGCGTCCACCAGCTTGATCAGTGTGTCGAAGTTGACGCGGACGAAATACGTGATATCGATGCCGTACAGCTCTTCGAGCGTTCTCATAGAAGCGTCGACGCCGTAGATTCCGGCGTGTGTGAGCTTATCTCTGACGCCGTCCGATACCCCCGGAATCGGGACAAAATAGTCTCGGGGCGTGGACGTCAGAAGAACTTTTTTCGTCTTGGGATTGACTGTCACGATGATGTTGACGTCGCTTCGGCTGGTCTGGGAGATGTCGCCGTAGACATCGATACCGCTGATCAGCACGTTGAAGGGCTCGCCCACATCAACGGTCTCTTTCTCGATACTGGTCTGAATGCCGTACTGATAGAGCACTCTGACCTGGTCTTCATATTCCTCGTTCTCGAGGGACTCCGCTATGATGGACGTATAAGCCTTATTGTAGATCGCCGCGTCCACTTTTCCGTCAAGGAGCGCCTTGGCGGCCTCTATATCGCTGCTGTACTCCTCCACCTTGATCTTGGAGGAGAGGGCCCCTTCGATGTCGGTGATCATGGCGTTGCTTCCGCTCGAAGTCGGATGGATGCCGTATTTGTAATCCTTGGCATCCTTGAGGTCCTTGGCGGGGTCGTCGGCCCTTACGACAACGATCATGTTGTCTGTCTTGAGCGCTTTCTCACCGCCCGAGATCAGTCCGATCGTCCTGTTGAAATAATTGGTAAATACAAGGATAAATATGATCGCCACAATGCTGATCCCGGCTCCGGCCAATCGGATCTTCCGGTTCCTCTTGAGGTTCATCGCGAATGTGATCGCCGAGAGGACAACCAGTCCGAGGAAGATCAGGACTATGTACTTCCAGGGAAGCATTCCCGTTCTTCCTATTGTAACGATCATGATCAGGGACAGCAGCGCCTGAATGATAAAGGCTACTCGTCCGGTGATCCGGATGTATTTGTTGATCTTCCTTTGCTGCGCTTTTTTCTTGCTGACAGCGCTCTTCTTTCTGGGAGGCCTCTTATTCTGCGGGCTCACCTTGCTACTGCTCATTCTCAATAACTCCTTTATTTCGGACAAATAATACATCAAAAGACAATATCTTAATTAAGATACTCCATTTGTTTGACAAATGCAACGATTATCAGTCTTTTGACGCGTTCATCTGCGCAGATTTCTTAATACAGGCGACCGTTCCTTCCATTACCGCGCTTCGCAGGCCCTTCTCCTCGAGAACTCTGACAGCCTCGATCGTCGTCCCTGCCGGGGACGTGACCATATCCTTGAGCTCCCCGGGATGCTTTCCGGTATCGAGCATCATCTTTGCGCTGCCCAGGACCGCCTGGCCGACGAACTTGTAGGCTTGGGCTCTGGGCATGCCTGCCAGAACGACGGCGTCCGCCATGGCTTCCATGAACATGAACACATAGGCCGGGGAGCTTCCGCTCACGCCGGTCACCGCGTCAAACAGGTTTTCCGGCAAGATCTCAAACAGTCCGAACGTCCTGCACAGGTCGCCTACGGTCTCCATCTCTTCGCCGCTCACCGCTTCACTGCAGCAGCCGGCCGTCATGCCGGCGCCCACGAGAGCCGGCGTGTTGGGCATGAGCCGCACGATACGCACACTCTCTCCCAGCATCTTCTTGAAATAGGCGATGCTGCGGCCCGCCACGATGCTGACCACCAGCTGGTCGCCGCGGATCATGTCCCCGATCTCCTCGAGCACGCCGTCCAGGAACTGCGGTTTTACAGACAGAAAGAGAATGGACGCATTCTGCGCCACTTCGCGATTATCCGTAGTCATCTCTATGGAATACTGCTCCCTCGCGCGCTCCGCGCCCTTCTGCGACCTGCATGACCCTATGATGTCCTCCGGCTGCGCCTTGCCGCTTCTGAGGATCCCGCCGATCATGGCACCTGCCATATTTCCTACGCCGATAAAACCTAATTTCTTCATTCTGCCTCCTGCCTTCATGCATTGGTTCTTGCCTGCCGTTCCCGACAGGGGTAATCTACTAATTAAGTGAACACAAGTTTAAATGATCACAATTCAATAACACAGACAAAATTCTACTACAAGGTAACCCATATGCTTAAGTCAACTGTACGCTGCATCGATGAACGCCGGTGCCGCATTTTATACAAGTTCCGCAGCTTCTCACTGTTTTGCCTGCTCCTTGCCGCCGCCATCCTGCTCGCCTCCTGCGGCGGATCGCCGCAGACACAGGAAAAACGGCAGGTCTGCAAGAATCTTGCTTCCTATGAGATTCCTCTCTCCTCCGGCCGGGGCGCCCTCTATGAGATCACTGCGCCGTGCCGCCCCGAGGAGGGAAAGATCCTCTGCTGCGCCGGGATGTACGACGAGACTCATGTTCTCCTTCTGGAGGGCGAAAAAGCCGCGGACGGGGCTATTGCGGGCTATTCCGTGCAGCTCCTCGATCTCACCGATTTCGAAAGGAAGGAACTTTACACCTTCTTGGGAGAGGAAGTGCCGGGAAGCGGCAGCTCCTCGCTCATCAGTTTCCTCTCGGCCGACCCTCTGGTCCTTCACGACGCGGAAAACGGCATTCTGTACAGGCCCGGCAGCAGCCCCGAGGCGGTCGTCCTTCCCGCATACCTCAGAGACAGCCAGCCTTACTGGATTGACGGACGTCTGCTTCTCTCCTCCGACAGAGGCATTCTATATGAAATCACGGAAAACGGACGACTTTCTGTCACATGGACTCTCCCTTGTGAATACGGGGCCTTCACGCCGGTCGTGAGCGGAGCAGAAGGCAAGCTCACTTTTTCCACCTATTCCAGGCGCGACCCGTCCCTGCAGGTCTACGTGGATGTCGACCCCGCCGGCGGCGGGAGCGACTATTATCTCTCCGACATAAATCCGTCCAGGTTTTCCGCCTGTTCGGACGGACTCCTTCTGGGTTCCACATTCCGGACAAAGCCCGCCGTCTCCGTCTGTTCCCCTTCGGACCATGTCAAAGAAGAGATGACATTGCCGGATGACATAATCGCCCTCCTGAGTGCAGAGGACGCCGCACCGGAGCCGGACAGCACCGCAGGCGCCGCGCCGGATTCCGGAGACGCGAAGGACTCTTTCCTGGCTTTTTCCACCTGTCCCCTGTCTCTGTGCGAGGACTGGTGCTTATGGCTTCTCTGCGATGAAGAAGGCCGTCCGGTGCACTTATACTTGTGGGACACCGCCTCCTGCCGGGGTGAGCAGTGGGATGGACCCTCTACTTCCGAGTACGCCGCGCCGGAAACCGTCGACTACGGTGATCTCACCAAAAGAGCACAGGCTCTGGAAGACAGATACGGCATCCGCGTCCTGATCGGCGCCAATGTCCCCGCTGAATTCGCGGATTACAGCGCGCAGCCTTTTGAGGAGCAGGCCACCATCGACGGCTCCCTGTCCGTTCTGGAAAATGTTCTCTCCTATTATCCGGACAATTACTTTGAGGCTCTCAAGGGAACGTATTACAGAGATGTCGCCTTCTACCTGACAGGCGCGCTCAGTCCCCTGAATGCACAGACCAATATTTCCAATGCCGGCGCCTTTGCCACGGAGTCCAACGGGACCATGCAGCTCGCCTTCGATCTTAACGATGACCTGAGCCCCGACACCGTGATCCACGAGCTTACGCATGCGGCGGACTACCGCTTCGCAGGGGAAGGATCCCTGGACGAGGAGGCCTGGAACGGCCTGAATCCGGAAGGCTTCTCCTACTATTACGCCTACATCGACGAGACAGGCGAGAGCTATGAATACTCCGGAAGCCTCGATCACACGGCCATGGGAGGCTCTGCCCCCGACGACGTCTGGTTTATCGATCCCTACAGCAAGACATTTCCCATGGAGGACAGGGCCCGCCTGATGGAGAATCTTCTGTCCGGAAAGTCCCCGTACGAGGAGTGCTTTGCCGGCCGCCATGTGCAGGAAAAGCTGACCTTCTACTTCCGTTTTCTCAGGGAGACCCTGGGCGATGATTCCTGGCCGCAGCAGACGGCCTGGGAAGAAGCGCTCTCAAAGTTCGCGGAGTGAGGAGCTTTCACGCAAGGCGCCTCACCCCAGCTTTTCGATGGCCTGTGCCACGGAGAGGACGATCTCGTCCGCCGCTTCCCTCAGCTTTAAAGGGGCGTCTGGGAAAGTAAATCCGACGTCGGAAGCCTGAAGGAGAGGCAGGTCGTTGAACGAATCTCCGATTCCGCCCAGCTTGTCGATCCCGAAGTGCTCCTTGACTTTGGCGGCTCCTGTCCCCTTGGAACAGCCTGCCGCTACCACGTCCACATTTCTCACATTCTGATACGGCGCGGCGTAAGCGCCGTATTTTTCTTTGATGGCCATGGCGGCCTCTGCCGCCGCCTTCTCGTCTTTAAAGCGCATGGAGATGCCGTAAATAGCGTCCTGCGGCAGCTCTGCAAAGTCTTTAATGCAGATCTGCAGGGGATATTCGGCTTTTCCCAAGGTATAGACTTTTCCGCCCGCGTGGACGACCATCACGGCTTCGCTGTCGTAGTCCTTCATGATCGCCTGCGTCGTCTGCGGCGAAAGAGCATGGCTGTCCAGTATATTGCCTTTTCCGTCAACGATGAGCGCGCCGCTCACCGAGATGATGAAGTCGGGATGCATAAAGCTCCCCACCGTGTCCAGAATGCTGTCGGGGGATCTGCCCGTGCAGATCCCGAAGCATCCGCCCCGCTTCTGGTAAAAGAGGATCTCAAAGATATCCTGTGCCCTGAACCTCTCCTCGGTGTCCATAAAGAACAGCGTGTTGTCAAAATCACTTGCAAGTGCAGTTTTCAAATTCTTCTCCTTATATGTCTTCCGGCGTATCCTGCGGCGTCATCACCTGCTCCAGGACCAGCTTGATGGCCTCGGGCTCCACCGGTTTGGCGATATAGGCGTTCATACCCGCGCTGCGGGCTCTCTCCATATCCTCTTCAAACGCGTTCGCCGTCATCGCGATGATCGGAAGCCGGGCGTGCTCGTTGTCGTGCATCTTCCTTATACTTCTGGCCGCCTCATAGCCGTCGATGCCCGGCATCTGGATGTCCATCAGCACGGCGTCAAAATATCCCCGGTCGGATCTTCGGATCATATTGATCGAGGTCTCTCCGTCCTCCGCCGTCTCAATCAGGTACCCCTCGTCTTCAAGCAGTTCCTTGGCGATCTCGCGGTTGAGCGCATTATCTTCCACGACCAGGATCCTGGTCTCGCTCTTTTTCTTCTTTACAGGCGCATCTGCCGCCTTGCTGAACACCGCGTAGCGGGAGGACGACGCGCTCTCGGACGATATGTCCGCCGCCTGCGTCTCGCCGCTCTCTCTGCCCTTGTAGCGCATGGCGAGGTTCACAGTGACTACGGACCCTCTTCCCTGCCGGCTGTCTATCGTCATGGAGCCGCCCATGGAATCCACGATTCCCTTACAGATCGACATTCCCAGGCCGCTTCCCATCACTTTGCTGACAGTGGAATTGTTCTCTCTCTCAAAGGGCTCGAAGATACGCTTCTGGAATTCTTTGCTCATTCCGATCCCCGTATCGCTTATGACGAACTCCAGGGCAAAATACCCGACGGGAGCTCCGATCCCCTCTGTGAGCGACATGCGGACCCTGCCCTGCCTGGGGGTATATTTGACCGCGTTGCTCAGAAGGTTCAGCAGAAGCTGTGTGACCCTGAGTTTGTCGCAGAGCACATAATCCGGGATATTTTCGGCGACCCGGAATTCGTACTCATGCCTGTGAGACAAAATCTCCGGTTTGATCAGGTCCGTCACTTCCTGTACGATCTCCCGGATATCGACCCAGGTCTCCTCGAGCACCATTCTTCCGCTCTCGATGCGGCTCATGTCCAGAACGTTGTTGATCAGCTGCAGCAGATGGTTGCTGGACGCGATAATCTTATCCAGACTGTCCCTGACCCTGACCGGTTCGTTTATATGCGCGGAAGCAATATTTGCAAATCCTATGATGGCGTTCATAGGCGTTCGGATGTCATGGGACATGTTGGACAGGAAGGTGTTCTTGGCGTCGGCCGCGTGCCTGGCCTGTTCCAGGGCGTCCTCCAGAAGTCTCCTCTTTCGGAGTTCTTCCTGTCTCTCCTCCTCAATGTTGGCAAATCCCAGCAGGATCTGCATCTGCCTTCCGCTGCCGATCCGCACGCACTTTACCTGATAGTACTGCGGCGCGCCGGTGTTTCCGCTTCTGAAGGAGAAGGTAAACCCGTTTTTCTTTTCCAGCGTCTTCCGGATCGTATCGATGCTGAGAAGCCGGATGAAATTTTCCCTGTCCTGCCTGTAGACTCCCTTGTAGGCGAAGGCCTCAACGGTATCCGAATAACTGGGCAGAAATACGCTGCTGTACTTTGTCGTGATCGTGTCCTGGCGCCTGTAGATATCGTAGGAGTCCGTCTCAAGGTCCACGAAATAGACCGACTCGTAATCGCCGGTCAGACCCATGATCAGGTCCAGGCGCCTTGTATTCTCGAACTCAATCTTCTTGCGCTCCGTGATATCGCGCATGATAATCACGGCCATGATGTCGCCGGTCACCTCGTTCTTGGACAGCGCGATGATCTCCCTGAGCCAGACGCGGTTTCCGAACTTATCCTGCACCATGTATTCGATCCAGGGATCTCTCTCCCCCATCCCGTACATAGTGATCAGGTTCTCTCTTTTCACCAGTTCCCGGAACTGCTCCGCGTTGTCGGACAGGATCCTCGTGGCCCAATACTCCGTATAGCTGTCAAAATCTCCGGGTATTTCGAAGCCCCTGTCAGTGTAGTACAGGTCTTCATTCCGGTTGATGTAGGAGATCACTTTATTGCGGGTGACGTTGATCTCAAAGGTGGAGATGGAGTCGAAGGCCAGGACACCTTTGATCAGCTTTTCTCTCTCCTCGTTCAGCCTGCGCTCCGTCGGGGACGTGATTATAGTGTGCCCTTCTTTCAGGATCTTCTCGTTCTCCGCCATCTGCCCTTTTTCCTCTTTGGGAATGCAGGCAAATACTTTGACGGGAACGCCGCCCTGCTTTTCCAGGATGCGGTTCTCTACCTTCATCCATCTCCCGTCCTTCATCTGATATGAGAGCGTGAAGCTGTTTCTGTCCGCCAACACCTTCCGGATGTTCTCAATACTTCCAATCATCTCGCGCCATGCGCTGTACTCCGGTTCCAGCATGCTGTAGCTGTAGATTCTGTTGAATTCGGAATATTTCTTCTGTTTTACCGGATCCTCCCAGGTCTCCTGCTCGGCCTCCAGTATTTTGACGATCGTATCCTTCTCGAGATCGATCAAATAAATGCGGCAGTAGCTGTCCAGAAAAGAACGTAATAACTCATCTTTGTATTTATCGATCATCTCTCCTCCGCCCTCTCCATCAGGAGATCAATAGTCGACTTTCATCAGGCACAGACCCTGTGCGGGCGCCGTAAAGCCCGCTTTGCTCCGGTCCCTGGCCTCAATGATCTTCGAGATGTCCTCCGGTTCTTTTTTGCCAAATCCCACTTCCAGAAGTGTCCCCGTCATGATCCGGACCATATTCTGGAGAAATCCGTTGCCGTGATAGTAGAATCTTATATAATTGCCGCTCTGCTCGATCCGGATCACATCCACGACCCTGACGGTCGACTTCTTCATCCTGGCATTGCCGCAGAAGCTCTTGTAGTCATGCATGCCGGTCAGGTATTCGGCGGCGTCCCGCATGCGCGCAAGGTCCGGCTGCCGGTCCAGGACGGTCACATAGCGCCTGTCAAAGACCGGTTTGGTCTTCCCGCACCAGCAGGTGTATCGATAGGTCTTGCCGATGGCCTTAAAGCGGCTGTGAAAGCGCTCCGCGGCCAGCTTCACACTGTTTACGCTGATGTCGTCCGGGAGATACCGGTTCATGTAGTCCTGCACCTCCTCCTCGGACTTGTCCGTGTCGAGGAGTACGTTGCAGGTCATGGCCCTCGCGTGCACGCCCGCGTCCGTTCTTCCCGCGCCGATCACGGTCACGGACTCCCCTTCGGGGAGCTCCAGCATCTGGCTGAGCACTTTTTCAAGCTTCCCCTGGATGGTCATCTCTGTGTCCGGCTGGTGTTCCCAGCCAAAATAGCGCGTCCCGTCATAACTTACGACCATTTTGAAATTTTTCAACCGTGCCCCTCCTTTCGCTGTCTCTTATTCTGTCTCTGATTTCAGTAGTTTTTCTTCAGGAGCGAAAACAGCCTGTCCGCCTCCCTTGCGCTTTCCAGCGTCAGGATCTCGACGCCGCCCTCGTGGATCACGCGGACCGTCGGCTGCTCTATGTGATAGCCGCCCATGGCGCTCTCCTCGTCCCGTCTCTCTCTGCCCGGGATCACGCCCCGGATCCTGTCCAGCGGCAGATACTTCCACGAAAACCCGCCGCCGGGCATGTACAGAGCTCTGCCGCTCAGATGATATTGCTCGATGACCTCTGAGGTCCTGAAATCCCCTTTGGGATCCTCCATCTCAAACTCCGGCAGTACCGGCCTGTATCCCCAGAAAGCCATGCTCAGTCCTCCAAAAGCTGCAGCGCCTCCTGCTGCAGCGCTTCCCTGCGGTCCTTCAGAAGCAGGAGCCGGTTGTACCTGTAATAGGCCTCGTTTCCGCACTCATTGACGAACTTGAGGCTGTAATATCCGGCCGTGAGTTCCGACAGAAACAGCACGATCTCCTGCCCCTCGCCGAATGTGGCCGACAGGAAGCGGAAACTGTTTGTGAGATGTCTGTCCGCGTCCGCGATCTCCTCTTTTCTGCGGCTCTCCGCCTCGTCGAAGGCCCGTTTCAGGAGGCTGAAGTCCTTTCTGGCATCCCCGCTTCCGTTCACCGCGAGGAGCTTCTCCATCTCCATGAGTCTCATACAGACCTTCTTTTCCGCCCTCTCGCTCTCTTTGTCCAGCATCCTGGCATTCTTTCGGCGGGCCATCTCCTTTTCGCACATGGTCCTGCGCGCTGCCAGGAGCTTTCGGGCGCTGCAGTCCTCCCGCGACAGGGAACCGTCCGATACCCCTCTCGCGGCCTCTTTCAGATCCGCCCGCAGGGCGGTCAGCTCCTCCAGAACGCGCTTCTGTACGCTCAGATTCTCCGCGTAAGACCGGAATTCCCCGTTCAGGCTGTCGATGAGGAGCCCCAGAATGCTGAGCTTCTCGTCAAATGGAGCTTCTCTGAGCGCCGCGCTCTCCTCGGGGACCGCCCCTTCCAGGATCTCCGGGATCCTGTACAGCGTGCGGTATTTGCTGTACAGCTCGTAATAGGACGCGAAGCCGGTCGCGATCTCAGGGTCCTGCAGGTACTGGATGCAGAGCCGCTCTCCGACCTCGATCCCCAGTTCCTCATAGACCTTGATGATCCTTGAGAGGTCTTCCCAGCCTCTCGCTGTCACGAACTGCCTGCCGTCGATCTGTGTTTTGACACTGTAAAAGTCCTTGCCGCGGATCTGGAGGTAGGACAGGATCGCGCCGTGGATGCCCGCCTGATAGGCGTATTCTTTCCAGGCGGAGAAATCCTCCTCGATATCGATCCTCTTGACGCGGTCCAGCGTGACGATGTCGAAATCCCGGACAGACTTATTGTACTGGGGAGGGTTGCCCGCAGTGACAATGATAAAACCGTCCGGCACCTT
The DNA here is from genome assembly GCA_045546175.1 of Lachnospiraceae bacterium. Lineage (GTDB taxonomy): Bacteria > Bacillota > Clostridia > Lachnospirales > Lachnospiraceae > CAG-791. The sequence continues at coordinate 41,746 of JAZQCI010000090.1, forward strand.
GTGGTTTCCGAACATCTTGTACTGCAGAAACTGCAGCATGGTCGGAGCCAGCGTCTCCGAGACGCAGTTGATCTCGTCCAGGAAAAGGATTCCTTCGGAGATCCCGGAGGCCTCGATCTGATCATATACGGAGGCCACGATCTCGCTCATTGTGTACTCCGTCACGGAATATTCCGTGCCGCCGTACTCCTTCTTTGATATAAACGGAAGTCCTATGGCGCTCTGTCTGGTGTGGTGCGTGATCGTATAGGAAATCAGGCTGATCCCGCACTCTCCGGCCACCTGCTCCATGATGGCGGTCTTGCCGATCCCGGGAGGTCCCATGAGAAGGATCGGCCGCTGTCTCTCCGGAGGGATCTCATAAGCCCCGGTCTCATCCTTCTTCAGATAAGCCCTGACTGTGTTGATCACTTCCTGCTTCGCTTCTTTGATGTTTACTTTAATGTTCAATTTGTTCCCCCGCGTCTGTCTTCTGTCTCTATCCCTTCCGGCGTCAGAAACAGCTTGATTGCCCAGTCCGGCACTCCCGTGTCATCGAGCTCCTCGTCCCTGAAGAACACGAACGCCGTGTCATAATTCGTCGGCTTCTTGGGATACTCCCCGAATCCGTCCGTAAAGTACATAAGTCCTTTGAGGTTTTCCAGCTTTCCCGCTGCCCTCAGGTCTTCGATATAGTTAAAGACCGGCCGGAAGTCCGTCCCGAATCCTCCCTTGACCTCAAATCCCTGCGCATACTGCTGCAGCTGGGAGAGGTCCGTGATCACCCGGTCGTTCTGCACCCGGTCGTCGCACTCGATCAGGTGGATCTCCGTCTTTTTAAAGAAACTGCCGATCCCCGACAGCAGGTCCGCCGTCTCATTCAGAAACTGCTGCACCAGCACTTTCTGGCAGGACGCCGACGTGTCGATGGCGATGACCAGCGAGTCCACCTTGCGGATCTCCCGCAGTTCATTTTCCTCGATGAGCGGCATGTTGCCGTACATCTCCATGCCGTAATAGTAGAACCCGTAGTCAAAGGAGTCCGGATCGATCCCCGCCTCCTCGCGCAAAACAGAGAATCTCTGAAGGAACTCCCTGTAATCGGTCCGTTTCCTGCTCTCAAAGCGAAGGATCCGGGACAGGGAGCCGTATTCCTGCGATCTCTCCTTCCCCATTATATCCAGGTCCGCCTCGATCTTTTCGGCGTTTTTCTTCCACTCGTCCTCTTTGGGGTTGACCGGTTTGAGGTCGCGGGAACTCTGCTCCGTCTCCTGCTTCCCCTGGTCACCTTCATTGTTCGGCGCGCCGGGCGGCGTCCCCGGAGGGTTCTTCTGCGGCTCCTGCTCGTCCTCCAGGCGCTGCCAGAAGCTGTGGTCGTCCACCGTGAACTCCCTGCGCAGGGCTTCCTCAACCGCGTAGTTCCGCTCTCTGTCCAGAAACCAGGCGTAGATCTTCTCCGCCGTCAGTATTTTGACCTCGGACTCAAGGCGCTCATACCACTCCTCCCTGAAGGGCGAGTGGGTCCTGGCGATCACGTCGTACGTCATGGAGTCCACCACCGATTCCGCGGCGATATCACAGCACAGGTCCCACAGCTCCGGATCCTCCCGGTCCCTCGCCGAAAACATGTGCCGGAACAGGCAGTGCATCAGCATGTGCACGTACATCCTGTTCATCCTGCGGGGCCTCTCCACATAGACCTGCAGCAAAAAGCCGGGATTGAACCGTATATAGGCGGCATCTGTGCCCGCGGACGACGTCGCCAGATCCATTTTGAACCCGAGGCTGTTCAGGGCGGGAGCCATGAACCTCATGGACAGCAGGAGCTCCGTGCGCACCGCGTCCAGGATCCGGAAGCCCATCTGCTCCAGTTTTTCTCTGGTCTGCGACATTCTGATTCCCTTTCTGTTTGCTTTACCAGTCATCCCAGTCATCGAGCTGCAGCGACAGATCCTGTCCCTTTCCCTCTCTGCCGCGCCCGCTCTCCATCAGTACCGCGCAGATGGCGGTCTCCTTCCTCTCGGAAGCGAGCTTTAAAGCCTCCGACAGGGCCTCCTCGTCCGCGAGCCCGTTTTCGGTGATCAGCCGCACTTTGTCCATCTGTCCCTTTCGGATAAAGGTCTTAAGGGCATCCGCCGCGTGATCTGTCAAAAAAGCGGTGTACCTCTCCTCGGAAGACGAGTCCAGGTCGTGGGGATACAGCAGCCTGTCCGAAGCGATCACGGCCGCGAACTCCGGGTCATCGTGTTCCATGAAGGGAAACAGCCGGTCATATTCCCGGAACCTGATCTCCTTTTTCCTGACGCAGTTCCTGTAGGCATAGCCGCCGCCCTCGTAAGCGAACTGGATCGTCCTCGCCATCGTGTTTTCCGAGGCGATCAGCGCGTAGTCCGGAAAAGAGAGGCGGATCTCCTCATCCGGAAAGTACAGATGAAAACTCATGGCCCGGTCATTGTCCTCAAGCATCTCCTTCATCAGGGCGAAGGACCTGCCGCTCCCTCGGAGCGCGATCTCCTCGAGGGCGCCGCACTGCCGGATCACGCCGTCATGATAATCTTCGACGCTGTCGCAGAGGGACATCGCTCTGAGCCGGGAACAATTATGGAACGCAAAAAGGTTAAGTCTCCTCAGAGACGGAGGGAGACTCACCTCCTCCACATCTTTTCTTCCCGCGAAAGCGTGCTTCCCTATGCTTCTCACCGGCAGCTCCCCGATCCTGTCCGGGAAGGTAAGGCTCCTGGCGGATCCTTCGAAGCCTGTGATCTCAATGCACGCTTCACCGCGATATTCGATCTTGTTGTAAGTAAATGGCATGCGCTGTTACTTCCCCATGAAAATACTGAGCAGATCAAACTGCTGCGGCTTCACCGCGGACGAGATCACTTCCTGCGGGATGGTGATCTCATCGACGGTATTGTAAGCGAGGACATCCGCCGTGATCACAAACCTGTTCGTTCCCGTCGATACCGATTCCCCCGCCGCGCTGTTTTTCAGCAGATTCCGGATCACTGCCCGGCCCAGTGCCGTGCAGTCGATGACCAGCTTCGCCGGCAGTCTCGTCTCCTTGTAGATATACAGTTCGATCTCGGCGTCGCCATCCGATATGTCAAAATCTTTCGGAACAGCCGCGTTATTTCCCTGTGACGAGGCCAGAGCCTGAACGATCTCGCCGAGCAGGTCTCCGGTGACGGAGATGTTCATCCTGTAGACCTCCTGCCCGCGCAGCTGCTCTGTCTCTTCCGCGAGCTCCGCCTTCAACTCTCCGTCGGATATCTTCTGCATGATGCCCAGCACCACTTTATAGTCGAGATTAAACCGGACGCCTTCCTCAGGCACCTGCACCTGCTGCACCTCGTTCAACAGCCAGTCGGAATTCCCGAGCCTGGTATATGAAACCATGCCGGTGTCCCGGTACTGCTGATATCCTTCCACAGGTACGGAAAGCTCTCCCAGGATCGGAAGCTTCGTCCCCATTGTCCCGTTCATATAGGTCGTTCCGGTCCCGATGACCCCCTTGAGGTTACAGTCCGAATTGAGCGCGAAATCCACGTCCTTTCCCATAAATGCGATGGTGCCCTCATATTCCATCCGGACGTCGGAGTCAAAAGACTGCACTTTGGCCAGTTCCTTCATGCTCCTTCTGACCAGCTTCATGGGCGTGAGTTTGAAAAAGCCGGCGAACCAGAGTCCGCCGAACACGGCCGCTGTGATCAGAACTGCCGCAAGGACAGCAACCAGAACTTTCTTGTTTTTCACGTGCGCCTCCTCCTAATTGCGAACTGATTCTCTGTATACCCATAATAACACGTTTTTTCTTCCCTCTCGATATAAAGATAGCTCTCTGCCGCTTCCGCAGCAGAGAGCTGTTCTGTTTTTTCCGTATTGCCGCCCGTACCGGCGGCAGAGGTCCCGGAAGGCTTATTCTACGTATCCGTCAGGATTTTTGCTCTGCCAGTTCCAGCCGTCCCGGCACATATCCTCGAGATTCTTCTCGGCCGTCCAGCCCAGGATCTCCCTGGCCTTGGCGGGATCGCTGTAGCACACCGCGATGTCGCCGGCCCTTCTGGGATCGATCACATAAGGGAGCTCCTTGCCGCAGGCCTTGGAGAACGCCTTGATGATGTCGAGCACGCTGTAGCCGTGTCCCGTTCCCAGGTTGAAGACATTGACGCCGTCCAGCTTCTCCATGCCCTCGATTGCCTTGACATGGCCCTTCGCCAGGTCGACGACATGGATATAGTCGCGGATTCCCGTTCCGTCGGGTGTGTCATAGTCGTTGCCGAATACGTGGACCTTCTCCAGCTTGCCGGAAGCCACCTGGGCCACGTAAGGGAGCAGGTTGTTGGGGATTCCCTTGGGATCTTCTCCGATCATGCCGCTCTCGTGCGCTCCGATCGGGTTAAAATAGCGAAGCAGCATGACTTTCCAACGATCGTCCGCTTTCCATATATCTGTGAGGATCCTCTCCTGCATGGACTTTGTCTCGCCGTAAGGATTGGTCGTGATGCCCTTGGGGCACTCCTCTGTGATCGGGACAAAAGCGGGATCTCCGTAGACGGTCGCAGAGGAAGAGAATACGATCTTGAAGCAGCCGTGCTCTCTCATGGACTTGCAGAGCGTCAGCGTGGAGCCCAGGTTGTTCTCGTAGTATTCGATCGGTTTTCTCGTAGATTCGCCGACTGCCTTATATCCTGCGAAGTGAATGACCGCGTCGATCTTCTCTTTCTCAAAAAGGGCGTCCAGCGCGGGCTTATCACAGACATCCAGCTCGTAGAATGTCGGGCGCTTGCCGGTGATCGCTTCGATCCTGTCGACCACCATAGCCTTTGAATTGTAAAGGTTGTCTGCGATGACTACTTCATATCCTGCCTGCAGAAGTTCAACCACTGTGTGGCTTCCGATGAAGCCTGTTCCGCCTGTAACTAATATTGCCATGGTGTATTTCCTCCTTCACCTGTGTTTTGATTTATATGTCAATTATACTGCATAAATCAGCTCTTAAAAACAATGTATTTATGTATCACAGGCATTTCCTGTTGTGCCATGCAAAAGCTCGCCGGCAGGCTCTTTGCCGGGGCCGTCATCGGAGCACGCACTCCAGCAGAACCGGCTCATGACCCGCGTATTCGGATCCCGTTTTCTTTCTCTCGCAGGACCGGACTTCGATATTGGAGGACAGGACACAGCCCCCCTCCGGATAATACTTCAGAAGACTTCCGTCCGCATCGCTGAAGGTCTGATCAAATTCACCGGCCGCAATGACATAATTGCCCTTGTCCGCCTCCTCCTGCAGGAACCCGAGGATCGCTTTCTCCTGCTCCGACTTCCCTTGCGAGCTGCTGCCGGCGTCCGTCTGAAGGTTGATCAGAACGAGCTTCCTGTCGCTGTTTTGCACCGGCAGACGCTCCACCAGCAGGCAGTGCTTGAAACCGACCAGTCTGGCCGGCCATTTATCGGCGTTTGGAAGCTGGATCCGCTCCGCCGATTCCATCTGCTTTCGTGTCAGTGTCAGCAGGCCGCTCCGGACCAGCCCTGTGGGCGGGATGGGATAAGGGACGAAGAGGACGCTTCTGTTGTACGCGAAGGCGGATGTAAAATCGAGCTCATGGTCATCTATAAATACGTTGACCAGCTCGATCATCTCATCGATGCGGTGCGATCTTGTCGCGTCGCGGTCGACCTCCTGCAGAAAGACCACGTCGGGGTCCAGCTGCGCCGTCTCCCTCGCGATCCCGGAAAGGTTGCTTCGAACGCTCTCCTCATCGGCAGTCTTGCCGCCCCCCGCTGCGAATCCGATCTGCCAGGAGAGGACTTTCAGGCTGTCTCCGGGCTTTGCCGCCTCCCAGCCAAAGTTGTTGATGGCCACCCGCTCCCGCTCGGGGGGCCTGTACTCCGTAAGCGTCAGCACTTCGAGCATGGCCGCGACCAGGACGCCGATCATAAGGATCACGGAGATACCCCGCTTTATGAACTTTTTTGTCCGCTTCGGGACGGTCTTCTCTTGATTCTCTGTCATAATTCTCGGATTTCTACTGTATTGCGTTTCCCATGATCATATACAGCAAGGGGACCACTGTGAGGAGCCACCCCGCCGCGAATACGGCGAAATTCTTCTTTTGGCTCATAATAGCCGCGAACTCTCTGATCAGGGCACTGGGCCAGTAATACGAGGCGACATGGGCCCCGATCCCAGTGCACTCCAGGTCGATCTTCTCACACAGATTCAGCGCCCTGTAGACATGGTAATTGCTCGTCACCAGCGCGACGTAGGGGCTTCCGCCCCGCTCCCGGATGATCTTCTTCGAGAACAGCAGGTTCTCCCTGGTCGTCATGGACTTGTCCTCTTTGATGATCTGCCGGCTCGGTATCCCGTGCTCTATGAGATACGCCTCCATGGCCTCTGCTTCGGAGATCTCCTCGTCGTCTCCCTTTCCTCCGGACGGGATCAGGATCGGAGGCGTCGGATCCTTGTGGTAGACCTCGATTGCCTTGTCGATGCGGTCGGCGAGAAGTTTGGACACTTCTCTTCCCCTGAGCAGGCCGCAGCCGTGAATGATCACGTAGTCGAAATTTCTCTTGGGAGGGATCAGCTGCAGCAGAATCGTGTATCCCATGAACGCCGCGAAGATCACCGACACATAAGTGATCGACAGGCTGATGAACAGGAGCACTCTCATACCCGTTGTGATAAACTGCCAGTTTCCCTCCGACCAGAATATGGGAAAAATATACAAGAGAAATGTGCACAGCTCTCCCACTGCCACCACGATTCCGAGGATGAGCGAGAGCTGATTGGCCAGGCTCCTTCCCTCCTTGCGGTACATGGTCACGCCGTTTCCGATCAGAATCCCCGGCACGGACAATAGCGCCGCGAAGGCTATGATCGAAAGGGCCCTGGCCGTTCCCTCCTCGTGGCTGCCGGTCAGCGCGCACATAAGCGGCGCGGTCGACGTGGTCGCAAGGAGCAGGAATATGCAGTTTCTGAACCTGCTTCGGTCCAGCGCAAGAGACGCCGCCAGGATCCCCCAGAACATTAGGCAGGGGATGGCAAGTTCCAGTACTCTGCTGAAGTTTATTCCCATATAAATATGATCTCCTGATGTTTCTTTGACGTAACGGAAAGTTACTCAATGAGTATAACACTTCCCCTCGAAATGAAACACCTCCCGTCACCACAAAAGATGACGGGAGGTGTTTCCTGAAATTCGTTTCAGCTCTGCAAGGCTACGCTCTTCACCCTGCCCAGCGCGTTGGAAAAAGCGGGAATACTGATCAGTACCAACACGATGACCGCCTCTCCCACAATGTAGATGATATTATAGACGGCGGAATAGGCCGCCGCGTTCCAGCCTTCCCAGGCATATTCGCCGAAAAAGATCCAGCCGGAGAGAAAGGCGAAGAACCAGCGCCCGACGCAGGCTGTCAGGTATCCCTTCTGAAGCCCGAACTTCTGAGAAGCGAAAAATCCCGACAGTCCGAAGGCCGCAAACGCGAGCCCGTAGTCGATAAAGACCTGGACCGGAGTCAAAATATAGGGGCCCAGAAAGAACTGCAGGATTCCGTATGCAAATCCTGCGGCGATCCCGACGACCGGGCCGAAGAAATACCCCGGCAGGACCGCAAAGAGCGTTGAGCAGAGAGTGATCGAGCCCCCGGTCGGAAACTCGAAGACCTTGATCATACTCGTCACGCTCGCCAGCGCTATGCACATGGCACAGAAAACAACGATCTTCACATTTTTGGACATAAAAAAACCTCCTTTTCGCAGGAGGGGAGTTGGTTCACGGCGTCGGAGCAAGACAGGGCAGTCCCGAAAAACCGGAGTCAGTCTCCCGACATGCCTTCTCACTCAACAACCGTGTGCTTCCTTACGCCGGTATTACCCGGTTCAAGTAATAAGGGTCAGCCGCTCCGATCCGCACTTGCGAACGGCAGCTGTCTCAGCATTTGCTCCCCCAGCAGTTATTGAATCGATCACTACATTACACTCAGTAATGCGATTTGTCAATGCACTAAATCGTCTGATTCTGATAATACAAAATGAGACGGGCACCGCCCGCTGCGGCGCCCGCCTTGTGTCGGTTCCTTTTGTCTCCTCACTTCACTTCGGACATGCCGAACGGGAGGCCTTCGTTGAAGTTTCTCGCGTTCTCCATGGTGACGGCCGCGATCGCCTGCAGGGCCTCTCTCGTGAAGAAGGCCTGGTGTGAGGTCAGGATCAGGTTCGGGAACATGGTCAGTCTTGCCACGATATCCGTGTCGATCATCTCGTCCGACCTGTCGTTGTAAACGTTGGGATCCTCTCCCTCGTAGACGTCCAGCGCCACGCAGTGGAATTTGTTCGCCTTGAGGCCTCTGATCAGCGCTTCGGGATCGACCAGCGGTCCGCGGGATGTGTTGACCAGCATTACATTGTCCTTCATCATGGCGATCGCGTTGTCATCGATCAGATGATACGTTCCGTTCGGTCCCATGACGAGCGGCGCATGGAGAGAGATCAGGTCAGCTTTCCTGAGGAGTTCCTCCTTGGTGACATACTTCAAGAGGCCCTTCTCCTCCAGGCTCATGTTCGGGAAAGCGTCCCAGCCCAGTACGGTCATGCCGTAGCCCTTCCAGATGTTGGGCATGATCTGGCCGGTCCTGCCGGTTCCCATGATGCCGGCCACCTTGTTGTGAAGGTCCAGTCCGAGGAGTCCGCTCAGGGCGAAATTGTTGTCCTTGACCTTGATATAGGATTTATGGATCCGGCGGTTGGCCGCCTGAAGGATGGTCATCGCGTGCTCCGCGACCGCATAAGGAGAATAAGCCGGCACGCGCAGAACCGTGATGCCGCACTCTGCCGCCGCCTTGGTGTCGACATTGTTGAAGCCGGCGCAGCGAAGAAGGATCAGCTTGACGCCGCACTCGCTCAGGATCTCTATCACTTCCCTGGGCGCTTCATCATTTACGAAAATGCAGACGGCGTCGTAGCCCTTGGCCAGGTTCGCAGACTCGATCGTCAGACGGCTGTTGAAATACTTGATGTCGACATTATAGGTCCCTTCGCCCTTGTCTCTGGAGAGCTCGCTGAAGAACATGCGGTCATAGTCCTTGGTGCCGAAGAAAGCGACCTTGAGGACCTCTTTCTTCTTTGCCTTGGGCGCGATATCCGCCAGGACTTCTTCGATCTTCGCGATCGCGTCTTCCTCGTCGGGGCCGTCAGCTGTGATATTAAGCACAGAACCTTTGGCGGCGTGCAGGCCGAGGATCTGTAGGACGTTATTGCCGGATGCAACATTGCCGTTGCACTCGATCATTACTGCGCTCTTGAAATTGGTGCACGCCTGGGCGAGGAGCGCCGCAGGGCGCGCGTGGATTCCGAGAGGATTCTTAACTGTGTACTGCAGATTTTTCATTATCTTTTCCTTTTCTTTAAAATGACAGTGGACAGTTACCTACATAATATGCTACCGTCATTATATACAATCTATACTAACTGTTCAATTGCAGAACGCTCTATTTAGGCAATTATTAACAAATTGTAATTATTATTCCCGAATGCGAAGCATTTGGGATTTGGGGTGCTGAATAATTAACGTCAAATAATGAAAGGAAAACTTATGCTCCTCGGTGCTGTTTTCGATATGGACGGACTGATGTTTGATACTGAACGGGTTTACAGAGATACCTGGGTCCGCCTGGCGGATCTGTACGGTGTGCCTCATAATCCCGAGTTTCCCAAGGCGGTCTGCGGCACCAGCGGCAGGCATATGGTAGAAGTGATCCACTCCTACTACCCTCAGGTCGACGCGCAGCGGTTCTGCGACGACTGTCTGCGGCTCGTGGATGAGAACCTGCAGGAAGAAGTGCCTGTCAAGAAAGGGCTGTATGAGATCCTGGAAGGCATGAAGAGGCGCGGCATCAGGATGGCGGTTGCCAGCAGCAGCCTGCCCGACCTGATCAGGAGGAACCTGAACAAAGCCGGGGTCTATGACTATTTTGACGCCGTAATAAGCGGCACAGAGGTCGAGCACGGAAAGCCCGCTCCTGACATTTTCCTTCTCGCCGCTGAGAGGATCGGCCTGCCGCCTTCTCAGTGCTATGTGTTTGAGGACGGTCGCAACGGGATTTACGCGGGCGTCGCGGCGGGGTGCCGCACCATTATGATTCCCGACCTGACCGAGCCCGACGAGGAAATCTGCAGGATCTGCTACGGGATCTACGAGGACCTGAGCACCGCATTCCATGCGTTGGAAAAAGAATAACGACTGCCGGGCGCTTCCGGGCGCTCTCACACGAATGATGCGTAAAAGCCCGCAGCGAAAGACTGAGTGATCATAGCATATCATCAGTCTCTCGCTGCGGCCTTTATTTGTATTACTGCTTTTTGCGCCGCGCCGATTCAGAACCGGCTGCCGAGGTCGCGGGTCAGGACACCGCCTGCTTGGTCGCGATCTTGCGGTACTGGGCCGGAGATACCTCGAAGGTCTTCTTGAAGACTCTGGAGAAATGCTCCGCATTGGGGTAGCCGATGGAGTAGGAAATGTTCTCGATCGTCATGTTTCCGTTTCGAAGGAGCGTCTTGGCTCTCTTCATGCGGACGGCCGTGACCTGCTCGCCGAACGTCTTGCCGGATTTCTCGCGGATGTACTTGGAGATGTAAGGCGTGGAGAGATGGAACTCTTTTGCCATATCCTCGAGCGTGACGGTCTGATAGTTGGCCTGGATATAATTGAGCATGGCGATCAGCCTGTTGTCCTTCTCCAGCGCGTTATCCTGCAGCTGCGGAAGCTTGTTGACCGCAACCACCAGCGCGTTGATGGAGGCGTGGATGATATCCTCGTGAATGCCTACGCCCCAGTATGTCTTGCCGTTGCAGAGAATGCTGACATAGGCCATGGCCTTGGAGGAGGATCCTCTTGAGAGCGCGTGCTCCTCATAGGAGGAGAGCTCGTAGCTGATGCCGTAATACTGCTTGATCGTATTGCTGACAGCGTCCAGACGGCCGTTTCCGTTGGCGTCGACGACGGTTCTGTTGTTGCCCGCGGCGATCGTGGCCTCGGCCATGATGCCGTCCGCCTGGCGGAAATGGCACTCCGGGATCGTAAAGTGCGGGGTGTAATCCACATAGCGGTCCGTGAAGATCTCGTAGACAGCCTGCGGCGCCAGCTCGCTGTGGGTCTCGTCGGAGACCTGCTTGACCGCGTAGCCCACCTCTTCTCTCATCTTCTCGGGGAGCACGATCGCGTAGTTCTGCCTCAGGACATACGCTACGCCGCCCTTTCCGGACTGGCTGTTGATGCGGATGACGTCCGAATCGTACGTTCTCGAGACGTCCTGCGGGTCGATCGGAAGATAAGGGACCGTCCACTTGTTGGGATCGTTCTGCTCTTTGTAAGCCATGCCCTTGGAGATGGCATCCTGGTGGGAACCGGAGAAGGCGCTGAATACGAGGTCGCCCGCATAGGGCTGCCTGGGATGAACGTACATACCGGTCAGCCTCTCGTAGGTCTCCCGGATCTGCGGCATATTGGAGAAATCCAGTTCGGGATCGATCCCGTATGCGAACAGGTTCATCGCCACTGCGACAATGTCCACATTGCCGGTCCGCTCGCCGTTTCCGAACAGCGTTCCCTCGACGCGGTCCGCGCCCGCAAGGATACCCAATTCTGTGTCCGCCACGCCGCAGCCGCGGTCGTTGTGGGGATGGAGGCTGAGCACTACGCCGTCCCTGTACTTCATATTCTTATTCAGATACTCGATCTGGGAGGCGAAAATGTGGGGCATTGCCGTCTCTACTGTCGCCGGAATATTGATAATGGCCTTCCAGTCGGGATTAGGCTGCCATACATCCAGAACGGCGTTGCATACCTCCAGGGCGTACTCCACCTCTGTTCCGTGGAAGCTCTCGGGGCTGTACTCAAACATGAAGTTTCCGTCGGTCTCTTCCGCCAGCTCCTTCAGAAGCTTTGCGCCGTCCACAGCGAGCTTCTTGATCTCTTCTTTGTTCTTCTTAAAGACCTGCTCCCTCTGTGCGACGGAAGTTGAATTGTAAAGGTGAACAACGGCCTTTGGGGCTCCCTTCACCGCCTCAAAAGTCTTGCGGATGATGTGCTCTCTGGCCTGTGTCAGGACCTGGATCGTGACGTCGTCCGGGATCATATTTCTCTCAATGAGCGAACGCAGGAAGTCATACTCCGTCTCGGAAGCGGCGGGAAAGCCGACTTCGATCTCCTTAAACCCGACCTTTACCAGCATCTGGAAAAATTCGATCTTCTCCTCGAGGCTCATGGGCTCGATCAGGGCCTGGTTGCCGTCGCGCAGGTCGACGCTGCACCAGATGGGCGCTTTCTCAATATAGTCTTTTTTCGTCCACTCCATGCACTCCTGCGGGGGGAGAAAATATTGCCGCATGTACTTCTTGTAGTTCATCATTGTTGCATTACCTCTCAATCATTTAAGATCGGTTTTTGAGGTGTGGAATCGATACTTGTAGTTAAATATTATCAAAAACCGTGATTTGATTTTATCCCTGTTGGGATGTAAATAGAATGATTATATTTATTCTGTTTTAGTGATATTTTTTAACATTTTTCTGAGACACCTCTGAGGTAGTTTGCTCTCTCTCTGCTCTGCAGCCAAAAAAGAGCACTGCCCCGGCTGATCACTCTTTTGCCGGGCACAGTGCCCCATTTTTATCAATATTTAGATTATAGATTACTGCGGCTTACTTTCCTTCATAGACCAGCACGGAATCCACGCGATAGCCCTCCAGGAACTTGCGGCCGTTGAGGCCTGCCAGCTCGATCATGAACAGCATGTCCACAACTTCGCCGCCCAGCTTCTCGACGAGCTGCGCCATGGCTTTCGCCGTTCCGCCGGTCGCCAGAAGATCATCGACTACCAGGCATTTCTGCCCGGGCTGTATCGCATCGATGTGCATTTCCAGCGTAGCCTTTCCGTATTCCAGGTCATAGTCCACGGAAATGGTCTTCCAAGGGAGTTTTCCCTTCTTGCGGATCAGTACCAGCGGCTTGTGAAGATTGTAGGCCAGTGCCGCGCCATAGATGAAGCCGCGGGACTCCGCGCCGACGATCACGTCGAAATCGAGATCCTTGATCAGGTCCTGCATGGAATCGATCGCAAGCTGCAGACCGTCCGCATCCTGGAAGACTGTCGTGATGTCGCGGAACATGATGCCTGGCTCCGGGAAGTCCGGAATTGTACGGATATAATCTTCTAACTTTTTCATGATTACCCCTTTTCTTTATGTAGTGGTGTTAGTGTACGCGGAATTCACTATGATTATAGCATGTTCAATTCTCACTGAGTATCCCCGTAATGGACCACGACCGGCATATTTTCCTCCACAAGCTCAAAAATCTCCGGCATCATGCTCGGCGGCGTATTGATGCAGCCGTGGGAGCCGCTCCATCGCCAGATATTTCCGCCGAAAGAGTAGCGCCAGTTTGCGTCATGGATGCCGATCCCGGTGTCTGTCAGGCGAATCCAGTATTTGACCGGAGTCTCATATCCCCACTCTCCGTCGTCCTGTTTGTCGCCGCGCAGCACTGTATCTCTCTTTTTGTCGTAGGCAAAAAAGGCTCCCGCCGGCGTCCTGTGCTCATTGTCATTGGTGCCGGAAACCACATCCGTCTCCAGGACCACGCCGCCGTCTTTGTAGATCCACAGGTGCTGCAGAGACAAGTCCACTTCCACGTAATCACCACCAAACCCGTGGTTGTCGTCCGGATCCGCCGCCTCCGTTCGCCAGTAGACCGGCTCGCGCTCGAGCTGTTCGTTTCCGTCCAGTTCTTCCCACAGCTGCTCAGCCTCATTCTTTTTGTCGATGCGGTAGCCGTAGTAGCCTTTGCCGGGAACCGTGATCTCGTCTCCCTCATGGGTCGTGAAGGGGTGCTCCTTGTAGACGGTGTCCACCTCGTCGGCCAGCTCCTTCACGAATTCCGTGATATGCTCGTCCCAGAGATCGTCGTCGCGGTAGTAGTCTCCCTCGTCGTCGACTTCCAGCCACTCCTTGAGCATGGGACCGTCGAGCACTTTTGTCTCACCGCCCGGAAGGTCATACACCACCCTGGCTCCGGCGAGATCATTGAGCTGCTCTACTTCCTCGCCAAGGTCCTCATCGTCCTTTCTGATCTCGGGAGAACTGTAGACTCCCTCTGCGCCGGCGAGGTCCAGGGTCTCTTTCTCCCCCTTGACTGCCCCGACGATCATCTCCTTTGCGAGCGACGGATCCAGCGTTGTTCCCTCCACTTCGGGCGTGACCACAAATTGTCCGTCTTCATATCCCAGATGGGCGTCCTCGGGCGCAGTCATATTCTCCTTCTTCAGCTGCGGCATCGAGTCGATGACCTCCTGCAGCTTCTCCTGAGAGTACGCCTTTTCCTCACTGATCTCATAGGGCGTCTCCCTGTAAAGTCCAAGTCCCCACAGATACAGCTTCTGGTTCTCCATGAGCGATTCCAGACTTCCGTCGGAGACATAGTGGTACTCTATTTTTTCCCCCGGGATCCGCTCCTGCTTCCCTTCCCGGAATTGCACGGTCAGGTCATACTTTCCGAGAATCTCCTCCATCTCACTGACTGTATGGCCGGAAGCGTCTTCCCCATTGATCACCGTCCCGGGCATAAACACGCCCCGATAGTCAAGCGCTTTCATCCCGTACAGACTTCCGGCGAGCGCCGCCGCCGACAGCACAGCCGCGATCACTCCTTGTTTTACTTCATTTTTCCTCTCGATCATGTGAATAACCCTGTTCTCATCCCCAAGTCCCCCTACCGGAAATGATACCGTATTATCAACTCAAGAATATAAAACCCCCGAAAACCGGTCGTTCTCGGGGGTGTAAATACATATTGATCCGAAGAGATTATCTCTTGGAGAACTGAGGTGCACGACGAGCGCCCTTCAAGCCGTATTTCTTTCTTTCCTTCATACGAGGGTCTCTTGTAAGGAAGCCGGCCTACTGCAGAACGGGTCTGAACTCAGCGTCTGCCGCGCAGAGAGCACGAGCGATACCGTGACGGATTGCGCCTGCCTGGCCTGTTGTGCCGCCGCCCTTGACAGTGATCTTGAAATCATACTGATCAACAGTCTGGGTCTCAACGAGGGGCTGTCTCACGATAACCTTCAGAGTCTCAAGTCCGAAGTAATCATCGATTGTTCTGCCGTTGATGGTCATCTCGCCCTTACCGGGGGTCATAAAAACTCTGGCAACAGAGGATTTCCTTCTGCCTGTTCCATAGTAAGTGGTTGCTTTAGCCATTTTTATCTCCTTTCAGTCTCCGATTAGAACTTAAGCTCTTCAGGCTTCTGGGCTGCGTGATTGTGCTCGCCGCCTTCGTAAACATAAAGCTTCTTGTACATCTGCTCGCCGAGTCTTCCCTTAGGAAGCATTCCGCGGACAGCCTTCTCGACAACCCTGACGGGCTTCTTCGCGAGCATCTCACGAAGTGTTGTGTACTTCGCGCTGCCGACGTACTCGGAATGTCTGAAGTAGATCTTCTGATCAAGCTTCTTGCCGGTAACTTTGACCTTGCCGGCGTTGAGGATGATCACATAATCACCTGTGTCAATAAAAGGGGTGAAGATCGGCTTGTTCTTGCCGCGAAGAACCTTCGCGACCTCAGAAGCAAGGCGACCAAGGGTCATATCGGTAGCGTCAACTACATACCATTTTCTCTCGATCTTTGCTGCGCTAGGCATATAGGTTTTCATCTTATATCCTCCATTATCAGTTAACCGTCATAGATAGTCATTGGTGTGCGATTCGCAGTCGGTGTATGATCCAAAACCGGGGAGTTTGGGCATCAAAAAAGACGCAGTTCATCACCGTCGCACCCGAATATTATAGAATGCAGAAATTTAGATGTCAATGATTTTTTCAAAGCCATCAGCCAGTATCTCATACCGCACCAGCGTCAGTCCTTCCGGCGGCGCCGTCGGCCCCGCTTTGCTCCTGTCACAGGCTTCCAAAATAGTGACCATCTGCTCCGGCTCGATCGCTCCGCGGCCGACCTCCATGAGGGTCCCCGCGATGATCCGCACCATATTGTACAGAAAGCCGGTTCCGCTCACACGGATCACGATCTCCCTCGGGGAAACTCCCCTGCGCGAGGGTTCCGCACTGCCCTGCTGCGCTCCCGCCGCAGCCTCGGCAGGGGACGGCGCGCCGTAAGCGGCGGTCTCTGCGATCCGCTCTTCCTCACAGGGCTTCTCGATCACTTCGATCCCCGTCACCGTGCGCGTTGTGGTCAGCGCCTGCGTGTGGACGCTGCAGAAACTCTTAAAATCATGTTCCCCCACCAGGTACTGCGCGGCTTCCCGCATTCTGTCCAGATCGAAGGGCGTATAGGAATAAAAGGAGTATCTTCCCCTGCGCGGCGAAGGGAACTGCGCGTTGTAGATCACATAGTCATACGTCTTGACCGTGTCGCAGAACCTGGGGTGAAAGTCGAGGGGCACCTCGCGGGAATTCTGCACGCAGATCTGTTCCGGGAGCCGCACATTGAGCGCGTTCGCAAACTTTTCGGGCGGAATGCGGCTCTCCGTGTCGAACACTGCCAGATTGCACAGCGCGTGCACGCCGGCGTCCGTCCTGCTGGCACCGCTCACCTCCGTCTGTGCGCCCGTCAGCTCCGTGATCGCTCTGTTCAGTTCTCTCTCGATCGTCGGGACGCCGCTCTTCTGCGCCTGAAATCCCGAGTACCCGGTGCCGTCATAGGCCACCGTCAGCAGTATTCTTTTCATCATGATCCGTCCGTCAGAAATAGATCCTGGTCAAAATACAGACAACAACAAAGGCCAGAAGGATCAGATAGGCGATGCGGTCCCTGTTCTGATAGACCAGAGGCTTCATCTTGGTGCGCCCCTCTCCTCCGCGATAGCATCTCGCTTCCATAGCCATCGCCAGGTCATTGGCCCTTCGAAAGGCCGAGATAAAGAGCGGCACCAGGAGCGGGACCATGCTCTTGATCTTCTTGATCAGATTTTTGCTCTCAAAGTCGGCGCCTCTCGCGATCTGCGCCTTCATGATCTTGTCCGTCTCCTCCATGAGGATCGGGATAAAGCGAAGCGCGATCGACATCATCATCGAGATCTCGTGCACCGGCACATGGAGCTTTTTCAGCGGGCGCAGAAGGCTCTCCAGCGCGTCCGTCAGCTGGGTGGGCGTCGTAGTGAGCGTCATGATCGAGGATCCGAGGATCAGAAGGCTGAGACGCACCGCCATCTTGATGGCGAATGTCAGGCCCTCTTTGGTGATCTTGAAGATCCACGCCTGCCAGATCACTTCGCCCGGCGTCAGGAACAGGTTAAAGCACACCGTGAGCAGCAACAGGAAGATGATCGTCTTCATACCCCTGATGATATAGCGGAAGGGTACGTTTGACAGAAAGATCATCGCTGCGAGAAAGAGCGCCGCCACAATATAGCCGACATAAGAATCCACGACAAACAGGGAGATCAGGTAAGCAAATGTTCCGACCAGCTTCACGCGGGGGTCCAGCCTGTGCAGCACGGAGTCTGTCTGGTAATATTGGCCCAGTGTAATTGAATCAAACATGCAGTTCCCTCCGATGCGCCATGATCTCTGCCGCGGCCTCTTCTACAGTCAGAGCGTCGCTGCTGACGTCGAGTCCTCTCTCTTTTAACAGTTTCATGATATAGGTGATCTGCGGCGCCGCAAGTCCCAGTTCCTCCAGCTCGGTCACATGCCGGAATACTTTGACCGGCTCGTCGTCGTAGAGGAGTTTGCCGCCTCCCATGACCATTATGCGGTCCACGTAGCGGGCGACGTCGTCCATGCTGTGAGAGACAAGGATAATGGTCATGTTGAGCTCTCTCTTCATCCCTGCGATCAGTCCCAGGATCTCATCCCTTCCCTTGGGATCAAGGCCTGCGGTGGGCTCATCCAGGATCAGGATCTTAGGGCGCATCGCAAGAACGCCCGCGATCGCGGCACGCCGCTTCTGTCCGCCCGACAGATCAAAAGGGGAAGATTTGTAGAGCGACTTGGGCATCCGGACGCTCTCGAGCGCTTCAATGGCTCTCTTTTTTGCCTCTGCGTCGCTGAGTCCCAGGTTTTTGGGTCCGAACATGACATCGGAGATCACATCGACCTCGAAGAGCTGGTGCTCGGGATACTGAAACACAAGGCCGACATCCGAGCGAAGCTTCTTTTTGTCAAACTTATCGCCGTCGATGTCTTCTCCGTTGTAATAAATATGGCCGGAAGTTACCTTGAGCAGTCCGTTCAGCGTCTGCACAAAAGTCGATTTTCCGGAGCCGGTGTGCCCGATCAGCCCGATAAACTGATTGTCCGGGATCTCGGCACTGACATGGTCCAGCGCCGTCACCTGCATGGCCGTTCCCCGCTCATACAGGAAGCTGATATCCTCAACCTTGAGTCCCATGGGGCGCCTCCTTCTCCTCACTCTGCACTGCTGCGTCATGCTCCTCGGCTCTCTTGCCTGCCTCTTCGGGGAGCGGGCCCATCAGTGCGTCCGCCAGTTCCTCTTTGGTCAAAATACTGACCGGTATATTCAGTCCCTTTTTCCTCAGCTCGTAGGCAAGGAGCGTGACCTGCGGCACATCCAGCTGCAGCTCTTTCATCCTCTCGACCTGAGCGAAGATCTCACGGGGCGTTCCCTGCATGGCGACCTTTCCGCGGTCCATAACGAAGACCTGATCGGCATTAATGGCCTCTTCCATATAGTGCGTGATCAGAATGATCGTGATCCCTTTGGTCCGGTTCAGCTGCATGGCGGCACTGATGACCTCTTTTCTGCCGTTGGGATCCAGCATGGCCGTGGGCTCATCCAGGACGATGCACTTTGGCTGCATCGCGATGACGCCGGCAATGGAAACCCTCTGCTTCTGTCCGCCGGAGAGACGGTTGGGGGACTTTTTGCGGTGTGCCCACATGCCGACGGCTTTGAGGCTCTCTTCCACCCTTTTCCAGATCTCCTCCGTAGGAACGCCGATATTCTCGGGTCCGAATCCCACGTCTTCCTCGACGACCTGCGCTATGATCTGGTTATCGGGATTCTGAAACACCATCCCGGCCTCTCTGCGGATCTCCCACAGATTCTTCTCGTCCTTGGTGTCCATACCGTCCACCCAGACTGTTCCTTCCGTGGGGAAGAGCAGCGCATTGAGGTGCTTGGCCAACGTCGACTTTCCCGAGCCGTTGTGCCCGAGGATCGCGATGAACTGACCGGGCCTGACGTCCAGATCGACGCCGTCGATCGCGCGGAAAGTACCCGCGGCGTTGCCCTCGTCATCTCTTTGTATATAATCGTGTATCAGCTTCTCTATTTTGATCATAGACGCCTCTTATAAACTGCGTGAAATGCAACAGGCCTCCGAGAATCTTTCCCGGAGGCCTGTAAACCTTACTATCAAAATCTTAATCAAAATCTGACTTACTGTCAGTGGCTCATTGATCAGACAAACTCAAGAACGACTTCCATCGCTCCGTCGCCGCGTCTCTGGCCGATCTTGATGATTCTTGTATAGCCGCCGTTACGGTTTGCATACTTGTTGCCATACTCGCTGAACAGCTTCTCTACAAGATCAACGTCCTTGGAGTTCTTCTTGCGGGCCTTGCCGTCTGCAGGAACTTCCACTACGGGATAGAGATAACGCATGAGCTGTCTTCTTGCATGGAGACGTGCAGGAGAATCTTTCTTCACCTTCTTCTCAACAGTATCAAAAACAGTAACTCTCTTTCCGTCGACGACTTCCTTCACGCGCTTGCCGTCCTTGTCCTTGCAGGCAACCTTGGCCTGAACGGTGACTTCCTCGAAGTCATCTTTGTGCTTTGCAGCCAGAGTGACCATGGGCTCCACGATCTTCTGAACTTCCTTAGCTCTCGCCTCGGTGGTAACGATCTTGCCCTTGTAGATCAGAGCGGTTACCTGGTTGCGGAGCAGCGCTTTTCTGAGTTTCGTCTTCTTACCGAGTTTTCTGTACATTGCCATTTTGTTTTCCTCCTTTATGACAGCGCCGAAGGAAGCACTCTTCGGGATTTACCTCCCTCCGGTTCGCGGCTCTGCCGCTGCCGTCGACCGCCTCGCACTCTTCGGATTTACCTCGGCGGATCCTGTCAAAATATTACTAAATAAATGTTGCTGACTGAACCAATGCTGTCAGCGGTCTTTACTGAGCTGCGTCCTCGCTGTTGTTAAGAGACAGACCCAGTTCCTTGAGCTTCTCAAGGACTTCCTCGAGAGACTTGCGGCCCAGGTTGCGGACCTTCATCATCTCATCGGGTGTCTTGTTGCAGAGTTCCTCAACGGTGTTGATGCCTGCTCTCTTGAGGCAGTTGTAGGAACGGACGGAAAGCTCCAGTTCGTCGATGCTCATCTCGAGAACCTTCTCCTTCTGGTCGTATTCCTTCTCAACCATGATCTCTGCGGTCTTGGCATTCTCGGACAGGTCGATGAACACGCTCAGGTGCTCGCTCAGGACCTTTGCTGCAAGGCTTACCGCCTCGTCAGGGCCGATTGTGCCGTTGGTGGTTACGTCAAGTGTGAGCTTGTCGTAGTCTGTCTGCTGACCGACACGAGTGTTCTCTACTGTGACGTTAACTCTCTCTACGGGTGTGTAGATGGAATCTACCGGGATCACACCGATCTTTGTATCAGGCGTCTTGTTCTTGTCAGAGCTGATATAGCCTCTGCCCTTTGTGATCGTAAGCTCGATGAACAGCTTGGTATCCTTGCCGCTCAGCGTTGCGATCACAAGATCCGGATTCATGATCTGAATGTCCTGGTCAACCTGAATATCAGAAGCGCGGACTACGCCTTCGCCCTCATACTCGATATAAGCATTCTTGGGCTCGTTTGTCTCGCTGCTGTTCTTGATAGCAAGACCTTTAATATTCATGATGATCTCGGTAACATCTTCCTTGACTCCGGGAATAGCGCCGAATTCATGCTGTACGCCGTCAATCTTGACCTGGCTCACAGCTGCACCGGGAAGCGAAGAAAGCATGATTCTTCTCAGTGAATTTCCAAGAGTGATGCCATAGCCTCTCTCCAGGGGTTCAACTACAAATCTGCCATACTTCTTGTCATCGGAGATCTCCACGACCTCGATGCTCGGTCTTTCAAAATCAAACACGCGAATACCCTCCTTTGCGCGGCTAATCGTCTACGTAATAAGTACAATAAACCTGCCTGCGCGCAAACGCGCAGTGGAGGCATTCATTGCATTACTTGGAGTACAACTCGACGATAAGCATCTCATCAACAGGGACATCGATCTGTTCCCTGCGGGGAAGTGCGCTCACGGTGCCCTTGAGGGCTTCCTTGTCGACATCGACCCACTCGGGAGTCAGTCTTCCTGCTGTTACTTCCATGATATCCTTGAAGCGCTGGATAGACTTGGAGCTTTCCTTAACTTCTACTACATCACCGGCTTTTACGCGATAAGAAGGAAGGTTGATGCACTTGCCGTTTACGAAGATGTGCTTGTGTCCGACAACCTGTCTGGCCTCACGTCTGGTTCTTGCGAATCCCATGCGGAAAACGACGTTATCAAGGCGGCTCTCAAGCATGGTCATCAGGTTTTCACCGGTCATGCCCTTCATCTTATCAGCCTTCTCATAGTAGTTTCTGAAAGGCTTCTCGAGAACGCCATAGATGAATTTTGCTTTCTGCTTCTCGCGAAGCTGAAGGCCGTACTCACTCATCTTGCGGCTTCTGCGGATCAAAGTTCTCTTGGACTTCTTGTCATAGCCAAGGAAAGTGGGGTCCAGATCGAGAGATCTGCATCTTTTCAGTACTGGTGTCTTATCTACTGCCATTGTGGCTCCTTTCTGTCACGGTATATCCGTGATTGTTGTTTACAACACACGTATGTGTGCCTTCTTCCAAGTATTGTTGCTATTATTATGCGTCAGACTCTGCGTCTCTTAGGCGGACGGCATCCGTTGTGAGGAACGGGAGTTACGTCTGTGATGGAGATGATCTCCAGACCATTTGCATTGAGTGCGCGGATCGCTGCTTCTCTTCCTGAACCCGGTCCCTTAACAAATACATCGACTGCCTTCAGTCCATGAATCTGTGCAGCCTTGGTAGCTGTCTCAGCTGCCATCTGAGCTGCGTAGGGAGTAGATTTCCTTGAACCTTTGAATCCAAGACCGCCTGCACTTGCCCAGCTGAGTGCGTTGCCCTGAGCGTCTGTCAGAGTAACGATTGTGTTGTTAAAAGAAGACTGGATGTGCGCCTGTCCGCGTTCAACGTTTTTCTTGACACGTCTTGCAGCTTTTCTTCTAGCTGCAGCATTCTGCTTTGCCATAAAA
>JAZQCI010000091.1:0-3699 GCA_045546175.1 Lachnospiraceae bacterium
CGATAATGCCTGCGGCTTCGGCCTTGTCGGCCAGCCAGCTGTTACCGTTTACTGCCTGCAGATTCTTCTCGAACCGCTCATACAGAACATCTACAGCTCCCATTGTCGCACTCCTTTCTTAAGTAAAATGCACAAAAACACAAAACTTTACATAATTTATTTTATCGCTTTCACTATCGACTTTCAATTAAACTTGTGGATTGCATGACTTTTCGCACAATTTTACAGCTAATCTATGTGGGATATGACAAAAAATGCACAACCAGTAAAAGAAGCTGAACAAAAATAAACGATATAATGAGCACAACGTTTTGGCGCCTGCAACGGCTGAAACGTTCGTGTTTACAAAAGTATAAAAATTTGATAAAATTTTTCCATAGTGATTTGTGACTGGTCAAGCAGGCAAGGCTCACACAGGTTTGATAGCTGTATCAAACGATTATTGGTGTGCCATGCTTGCTTTTTCAATTTATTGAAGATTATTACTAAAGCGGATGTGGAAAATGGGGATTGAGAAGACATTGACGGATGAAGAAAAACTGACAGTGATCAAGTCATTGAACAACAATATGGTTCTGGTGAGAGATTCTGCCGGTCTTGAAAAAATTTGTCAGGGAAAAGGAATCGGATTTCAGAAGCGGAGTGGGGATAAGATCGCGCGGTCTTTGGTGGAGCGAAGCTATGCTCCCGAAAATGAGCTCGACAGACGTCATTTTCAGCAGTTGTTCTCGGAAATACCGGATGAGTACTGGGAAATCGCGGAGAAGGTCGTCGATTACGGAAGGGAACGATATAAGATCAAAGTATCGGACAGAGTGATCCTCCCGCTTTGTGATCATATGGCCGGCAGCGTCAAGAGATATAAGAAGGGAACGACTTTAGCGAATCCCATGCTCTGGGACATCAAGAGGGTCTATGCCGATGAATTCCAGATTGGAAAGCATGCTCTCGGAATACTGGAAGAGCGGTTCGGCGTAAAGATGAAGGAAGATGAGGCCGCTTTCCTGGCCTATCATTTCGTGAACGCAGAGCTGGGGTCACTGCCCAATGTCTCTCCGGATTCCATGGCGAAGCTGATCGGCGATGTACTGGATATTGTTCAGGAGTCTTTTCAGGTCAAGCTCAATGATGAGGATTGGAATTACCAGCGTTTTGTGACACACCTCAAGTTCTTTGCTGCCAGGATCGTGCAGCGCGACGGTTATCAGGACGAGGCCGATGACGAGCTCTTTGAAGAATTGTCGGAGCGGTATAAGCCCGTGCGCAACTGTGTAGATCGGATCGCGGACTATATTTTGATTAACTACCATTATGACCTGAGTATGGACGAGAGGCTGTATCTTCTTATTCATATACAGAGAGTCACTAAGCGGTATGTCAGGAAAAAGAAACCTGCAGAGCACAGGGAGACGGAGGGAGAAGAGTAATCATTCAGACTGTAAGGGGATGAATATTACATATTAACTATTTAATCAAGCAGTGTTTTGAGGCCGGTCTTACATAAGGGGATGACGGGAAAGGACTGCAGCCATGAAAGAAAGGGGAAAAATATGGCATTGGATTATGTATCCACCTCGAAACAGATCATCGAGGCAGTCGGCGGCGCCGACAACATCGCAACCGCAACACATTGCATGACGCGTCTTCGTCTGGTCCTCAACGACGAGAGCAAGGCGGATGACGCCAAAGTCAACAAGATCAAGGGCGTCAAGTCCGTGATCAAGCAGGGCGGCCAGTATCAGGTCGTCATCGGAAACGAGGTATCCAACCTCTTCAAAGAATTCGAGAAGATGGGGAATTTCTCCGAGTCCGGAAACGCGGCTCCTCCGAAGGCGGAGGGCAATATCGCGCAGAGACTGATGGGATTTGTCGCAGGCTGTATGACACCGCTCCTGCCGGCAATGCTTGGAACAGGTATGGTAAAGGTTCTGCTGACGCTTCTGACCACCTTCGGTCTGATGAGCAGCACGGGCCCTACCTACATTTTCCTGTACGGCATGGCGGACAGCTTCTTCTATTTCCTGCCGATCTTCCTGGCTGTGCAGATTGCCAAGAAGACTAACCACACAGTACCGCTGTTCATGGTCATCGGCGCAATGCTCTGCTACCCTGATATCATCAACCTGCTCGGCGGAGCTGTCGAGGGAGCACCTATGGGTGTGATCTTCGGCATGTCCAACACGTATATTTTCGGATTCATTCCGGTTATCTCCGCCAGCTACACATCGTCCGTCCTTCCCATCCTTCTCATGACTCCCGTCATGTGCTGGGCGGAGGACTTTGCCGACAAGGTATCGCCCAACGTGCTCAAGGCTTTCCTTAAGCCCATGATCTTCCTTCTGATCTGCACGCCTGTTGCCTTCTGCGTACTTGGCCCGATCGGAAACATTCTCGGTAATATCATGTCCGGCGTCTTCTCGGCTATGTACAATTTCGTGCCTTGGCTGACAGTCGGTATTCTGTCCGCGGCTATGCCTTTCATCGTCATGACCGGTATGCACTATGCTCTGATTCCGCTGTGCATGAACAATATGGCTACGCTCGGCTATGATGTCATTGTCCTTGTTACAATGTTCTGCTCCAATATCGCACAGGGCGGCGCTTCCCTCGGTGTTGCTGCCAAGACAAAGGATATGGAGACCAAGTCGGAAGGTATCGCCTGCGGTATCTCCGCAATCGTGGCAGGCGTCACGGAACCCGCTATGTACGGAATCAACCTCCGCTACGGCAAGCCCATGATCGGTGCGGTAGCCGGCGCGGGCGCAGCAGGACTGATCGCCGGTATCTTCGGCGTCAAGGGCTACACCATGGGCGGTTCTCCCTCCATCCTGTCCCTGATCCAGTTCATCGGCGGCGAAAACCCCATGCGCGGCGTGATCTTCGGTGCGGTCGCTGCGGCAGTTTCCATCGGACTTTCCTTCTTCCTGACCACAATCCTCTACAAAGATGAGGTAAAGGCAGAAGAACCTGCTGAGACCGAAGAGCAGCCCGAAGAGAAGAAGCCTCTGGTAGAAAAGATCGAGATCTCTTCCCCCATGACCGGCAAGGTCCTGGACATCGAGAGAGTTCCGGATGAGGTATTCTCCTCCGGCGCTCTGGGCCAGGGTGTCGCAATCCTTCCCACAGACGGCAAGGTAGTCGCTCCCGCAGACGGCACAGTTTCCAACCTTATGGATACAAAGCACGCCGTAGCTCTTACGACAGACAGCGGCTGCGAGATCCTGATCCATGTCGGCCTTGACACCGTGCAGCTGGAAGGCAAGCCCTTCGAGTATCACGTGACGGAAGGCCAGAAAGTGAAGAAGGGCGACCTCCTTCTGACGGCAGACCTCAAGATGATCACAGATGCGGGCTACAAGATCCATACACCTGTGCTTGTGACCAATTCGGACGACTACGTATCTGTCAAAATAGCGGAGACCACCAATATTAAGGCAGGCGACGAGCTCATGACAATTTGTTAATAAAAAAAGGGGGTTTTCAATTGGCAATACTTAGAGATGATTTTCTGTGGGGCGGCGCAGTAGCTGCCAACCAGTTTGAAGGCGCATGGAATGTGGATGGGAAAGGTCCGTCCGTATCCGATATGTGCACCAACGGAAGCCATAAGGTGCCCAAGAGGGTGACAAGAACTATTTTGCCCGATACGCTTTATCCCTCTCATGAAGCGATCGATTTCTATCACCACTACGAGGAAGA
>JAZQCI010000092.1:0-38799 GCA_045546175.1 Lachnospiraceae bacterium
TATTGTATCATTTCACTAGCTATTAATAAATGCACTATGTGAAATTTTACCATGGTTTTTCACTAGGATAAGTATATCAGCAATTGACAGTTTAGGGTAGTTTGTTCGCTTTTACACTTTAAGAACTTTTAACTGTCCAGTAAAATAATTTCTCAGGCTTTTTTATTTTATACATATACATAAAATAAAACTGTCTCTTCTACTGAGGCAACAGACTAACATATTTTCACCCCCCGGTATCCATGAGTATATTCCATTTTTAATTGTTTAGAACGAACGCTCCCTCCCGCCTTCATGAACACTTAGATCTGAGGTGCTCTTCTTATATTGGTTTTAAATCAATTATTTTCTTTCCTAAAGGGAAGAAGATGTCTTTTGGCATCGTTGTTCCTCTCAGATTAGATCATTAGCCGAAAGCTTTTTCCAGTATTCGACCATTTCCTGCTACCTGTATACAATCATCCCCAGAACCGCCGAAATTCCGATCAACTGTATCGGCGTCAGACCTTTTCTTTTTCCGTCCGAACTCTTTAATTTTCTGCTGCCGTAATAAATCCCTGCCAAAAGAATGGTAACAATGGCGGCCCTGATGTCCACCGGGAAGGCACTGCCCGCTCCTGCAGCAGGTGCGCCGCTCTCCGCCATGGCTTTACTGATCATACAGTTCCGGATCACCATGTGCACGCCGGTGGCCAGGATAATTCCCGTTACACAACTCTTAAGCCCCTGCATGACCGCCGCGACATACGGATTCTCTATGACCCGGCTCAAAAAAGCTACGATCGCAATGATAATAAAATACGCCGGAAGTACGACGGCGAAAGTCGCCACAAATGCTCCGGGCATTCCCGCTTGCGTGATGCCGACATAAGTCGCCAGGTTTACCATGATCGGTCCGGGCGTGCTCTCGCTCACAGCGATCATATAAGTCAGCATGTCTTCGCTGAGCCACCCGTATGACATAACCACATCCCGGATGAGCGGGATCGACGCATATCCGCCTCCGAAGGAGAAAAGCCCGACCTTCAGAAAGGCCTCAAACAACTCTATATAAATCATTGTGAGCCCTCCCTCTCGATATTTTGGCTGATCGTGAACATCACAAGACTCACCGCCGCCGCTATAAGGAGCAGCGCGATGGAAGAAATGCGCAGTGCCAAAATATCGATCAGCAGCATGGCGGTGAAGGCGCACGCCGTGATCAGACGGGGCGCCATCCGGGCGGGAATCTGTCTGAACATCTTAATACCGGCGTCTATGATCAGTATTCCGACAGCCAGCTTGATCCCTTCAAAGGCGTGTGCGATCCAGCTGATCTCCAGAAAGCTGTCCAGAAATCTTGCGACCAGATAGATAATCAGAAAAGACGGGAGGATCATTCCTGCTGTTGCGACTGCGGCGCCAATGAGCCCACGCTTCTTAAAGCCGACAAAGGTCGCGCAGTTGATCGCGAGGGGACCGGGCGTCGATTCAGCAATCACCGTTATGTTCATCATATCGTCGTGGGTGATCCAGTGCTTGTCCTCCACGCAGGCGTTTTCCACGACCGAGATCATGGCGTAACCGCCTCCGAAGGTGAACATCCCGATCTTCATAAACGTGAGAAACAGTTCAGGCAGCATTTATAAATCTCCTTTTTCGCCTGCGTCTTCCGCTTTCTTCGCTGCCCTCTTAAGGAACTTCTCGTTCTCCACAATAAAGCGGCAGTGCGTCCCTTTGGCGACCTCACCGGCTTCATCATAGGCCGCAACAGAAAATGTGAGCTTTCTCCTGTCAATCTCTATAAGCTCTGTCTCACAGCGCACCTTCATACCGACAGGCGTCGCTGAGATATGCTCGATCTGCAGCTGTGTGCCCACGGTTCCCTGCCCCGGCTCCAAATGCGCCGCAACACTTCTCCAGGCAGTTTCCTCTGCCAGCGCGACAACTGCGGGCGTCGCAAATACCGGTAGTTCTCCGCTTCCCATAGCCTGAGCGGTCAATTCCTTTGTGACAACTTGTTCTCTATTTCCTTTGATTCCTGTAGTAAGCACTGCTTTCTCCAATCCGGAGCAGCTGAGGCGGCTCCTTATTTTTCTGTCTGCTATTGTAGCAGTGAATTGGAGCCAGGGCAATCTTGCGGTACCGCTTCAGCCGATGATGGCTTTTGTAAACTCCGCTGCCGCTTTTAAATCTTCGCTGTCAGGCTTTCCTTTGTATATCTACCGGCTCTTCGATCGGCGAACTCAGCGGCAGCGCTTCCACTCCTGCCGCCTTGGCTACAGCCTCTGCAAGGCGCTCAGTATTTCCGGTCCTTGTCTCCGTTGATCTCATCAGAAAGGCGCTTCCAAAGCTCCCCGTATCTCATGTGTTTGGAATCCGGAAACGCCCGCAGAAGACGCCTTGGCCCGAACACTTCCCCGGAAGTAAGCTGCCTGTGGAGGCGTTCTTCCAGATTTCTCCTGTATTCCTCCCGTTCTCTCCGCCGCTCCTGTGTCCGGCTCCGGAGTTCTCTCTGCCGCTCCTGCGCGAAGTCCCGCAGCTCCGCCCTGGCAAGCGCCGCCTGCACCCTGTTCTCGTCCATTTTTTGCTGCGTCTGCAGTGCACTTTCCCCCAGCACGCCGCTCATCGAATTGCTGACGGTCCGCATGGATGCTCGGAGCTCGTCAAGCTGTGCCAGCCTCTTATTGAGGCCGACCATGATCGATACCGTAACAGCCAGATCCGCGGCAAATACCATATAGAAGGCTGCCAGCACTGCCCATCCCACACGCATCGGGACCGTGTCCACAGTCAGCCTCTGCGTGGTCGGATGGATGAAATCGATCATGATGAGCGTTCCTGTCCCCCATAGCAGGCTCATCTGCAGGCACACATATCCTCCGATATTGAACGGCCTGTCTGAATAATCCCACCATCGGGTGTGAAAAAGATGAAATAAGCTCCATCCGGCGATCAGCTCGACCAGAGACGCCAGCACCATTCCCGCAAGAAACAGCGGTATAAATCGGATCTGTCCCATTCTCTCGAGAGGCAGCAGATCGACCACCCGGCAGATTGCCAGCATTCCAAACCCATAGACCGGACAGACCGGTCCGTTCAGAAAACCTCTGTTGGCAACTTTCCCTGTCTTCACTGTACAGTAGACCACTTCCACGCACCATCCAAGGACCGAGTAAACGGCAAAATACCACAGAACTCTGTATATTTCCGACGCTGCTGTCATTCTTCTCCTTTCCGTTCTCAATACCGCTTTATGCGGATCACTTCGGGTTCGATGAAAGGAAAGCTGCGGAGAGGACAGTTTCCCGCAGCCTTTCCAATACTTATTGCGATTCTTTATGAGTATACTACCATATGACGTATCTGTCGCTGCAGGCTTGATGCGCCCTGCGAAGAATATCCGAACGGCAGAGTCCGCATAGAACGGAAAGACAGCTGGACAATAGGACAATAAGGAGAACAGACTACGCTCTTTGAAGGACTCTGTCGAAGCTTTAAAACGGCCCGTTTCGGGCCGTTTTCTTTGCAGTAATCGTGTGTTATTATATAAGTATAACCGGCGACATGCTCGTGACACCGATTTTGGTTGGAAAAGCTGTCAGCAGAACCAACCTGCTCACATTAAGGAGGGCGAAAAATGAAAGCAGACAAGATCATTAAAAACGCAAAAATCTATACTTCGGACAAGGATCATATCCTCGCCAGCGCGCTTGTTGTGAAGGATGGAAAGTTCGTCTACGTTGGCGATGAAAGCGGACTTTCGGAGTATGAGGGAGAGACTGAGGATCTAAACGGAAAATTCATCATGCCCGGCATCATCGACAGCCATGTTCATGTTACCATGGGCGCCGGCTACGAATTGGTGGGCACCTTTGGGACGATTATTAAATGTGACAGCAAACAGGAAGCCTTGGATTTTATTGTGGACGATATGAAGAAAAATCCCGGGAAGGATCGCTACTGCTATATTCTCGACAAAAAGCATCTGAAGGGTAAGGACCTCACAAAAGAAGATCTGGACGCGATCTGTCCGGATGGAGAACTGCAGATTCAGGAAGCGCAGATGCACAGCATCTGGGTGAATTCCAATATCTTAAAGAAGCATGGCATTACCGACGAGACCAAAGATCCGGTGCCCGGTTTAAGCTTTTATGTGCGTAAGGATGGGCATATCACCGGAGAAATGAGTGAGGGCGCGACGGAGCTGCCGGTCATCCTGGACAGAGCAATGAACAAGTCGGATGCGGAGATTGACGCGGCGATTCAGCGCTGGATTGATTTCTGCATCAGTGTCGGTGTGACAGCAGTTTTTGACGCCGGTATTCCGGGATATCCTGAATTTCATGAGCATGTCTACTCCCGCCTTCGGGCTCTGGATGAGCAGGGAAAGCTGCCCATCTATGTCGATGGCTGCTATGTAATCTCTGCCGCCTGGGAGGCGGAAGAAGGCATACGGCAGCTTAAGCGCATGCAAAAGGAATACAATACGGAGCACCTGAAAGTTCATACCCTGAAGCTCTTCATGGACGGCACCTTAAAGCTCCATTCCGGAGCCATGGTTACGCCCTATGCGGATACCGGTGAACTGGGATGCACTGCTATGAATCTGGAAGAAACTGTGGCGCTTCTGAAAGAGCTGAATAAGGAAGGTCTGGATTTTCATACACATACCGTCGGTGAAGCTTCCTCACGCCTGGTGCTGGATGCCGTGGAGCAGGTCAGAAAAGAGCTCGGGGACGATTTCCGTATCCGAGTCGTCAGTGCCCACCTCCAAATCCAGGATACCGCAGATCTGACCCGCTTTGCGCCTTTGGGAGTGATTGCCAATTTTACGCCCTGGTGGCACTGCGATGATGTCGAGGTGTATAAGAGGCTCTTTGGCGAGGAACGCGGGAAAAAGCTGTATCGCTGCAAATCCGTCTGGGACAGCGGGGCTTTGGTTTCCTGGTCCAGCGATAATATTGTGTACGGTGATTTTTCAACCTGGAGCCCCTACCTTGGCATGGAGGTCGGAATGACGCGTTTCATTTCCGATAAGACAAAGACTATGAATGTTGAGCGCTTCGATTATATTTTCCCTCCTTTGGACGAGAGAATGGGAATTGAAGAAATGATACTGGGATATACGATTAACGGCGCAAAGCAGCTCGGCATCGAAAAGACAAAGGGTTCCATCGAGGCCGGTAAGGATGCAGACTATCTGGTATTCGATACCGACCTGCTCACGGCGGATCCTGACGGCTTAAGCAATATCCTGCCGGTTGACGTATTTTATTCCGGGCAGAAAATGCATTATAATCCCTTCAACCCGGACGATCAGAGCAAAGAGGAATCGGTATTTAAAGGTCGGCCCGCTCCTTATTTTGCCATGGAAGAAATGTGGATGAAGCTCATGGAGGAAATGTGGAAAGAGTTCACTGACGAAGGCCTCGATTGAGACGATTCTCACTGACAGTATGGCGTTGAAATTCTTCGGCAGGAAAGGTTGAAACCTTTCCTGCCGCTTTACTTTTTCGCTTTTGTCGGGTCATCTTGTCCCTGTCAATTAATTGCGACAAATCTAAAGTCCGAGCTTAGATTTGTCTGCAATAAAGCAGACTCGAGATTTTTGTGACAAAGGCAGGTATGTTTTCTTCCGTACAAAGGAAAACTGTTGTATTATATATGCTTGGTTCCCGACAATACTTGTCATTAAGAAACGGATAAAAGAAATGGAATATAGTATTGTACTACTAAGTAAACTGACATCTATGATGATCATGGCCGCCGTGGGATACGCGCTTGTAAAACTCCGCGTGCTCCGGGAAGAAGACAGCAAGGTCCTCACAGCGCTGCTGGTATATGCGCTGCAGCCCTGCCTGATCTTTCGCAGCCTGCAGATCGACCTGACGCCGGAGCGGGCCACGGGCTTTGCCGCCGCCGTCATATTCGCCTTCAGCTGCATGTTCATTGCTGCGATTGCCGCCAACATACTGCGTAAGCCCTTTCACCTGGACCCTGTGGATATGTGCACGCTGATGTTTGCCAATGTCGGAAATCTGGTCCTCCCTGTGATCGCCATGATGCTCGGCGATGAAATGACCTTCTACTGCGCAGGTTTCCAGATGCCCTTCAACCTGTTCGTATGGGTCTACGGATACATTCTCATGAGCGGCAAAAAAGACATTCCCATCCGCAAGATCGTATTCAACCCTAACCTGATCTCCCTGTTTCTGGGTATGATCTTCCTCTTTGCCGGCATCAAGGTACCTGCCGTGATCGATACGGCAATGGAAGGACTGCAGAATATGGTCGCCGGCGCCTCCATGATGCTGGTCGGCATTGTTATCGCCGGCAGCAATCTGCGGGAGATCTTTGCCAATAAGCGTTCCTACCTGATCTCAGCGGGGAGGTTGATCTTCATTCCGATCCTTACGATCCTGCTCTTATATGCCACCGGTTTTCTTGCCCGCTACCCTCAGTACCGGCCGGTTCTCATGGTTGTCATGCTCGCCGCTGCGGCGCCGGCAGCCAGTTCTGTCATCCAGCTGTCTGTACTGACCGGACGTGATGCCGCCAAGGCCGGCACCTACAACGTCATGTCCACGCTGTTGTGTGTCGTGACCATGCCTCTGATCATATACATTTATCAGCTGTTCTTTCCCATGTGAAATGCAATGAATAACAAACGGGCCGGCCGCTCCTTCCTCTGAATGTCAGCACTTGTGATTTCCCCTGCATAGTTTATAATTTTAAGGAAGGCAGAAAGCCCTGATAATCCATTACACAAGAGAAAAGGAAACAAGGTATGAGACACAATCTTAAGATTACAGAAGGAATTTTCCCGATGCCGGTACTGATGGTCGCGACCTACAATGAGGATGGAAGCGTCAATGCAATGAATGCCGCATGGGGGACCATGCAGGAGAGAGATACGGTTGCGCTGAACCTGACCGAATCTCATAAGACGGTGAAGAACATAAAGGCCAGAGGCGCCTTTACCGTGAGCATCGCGGACGCGGCCCATGTGGTGGAAGCGGACTATTTTGGCGTCGAGAGCGGCAACAAGGTCACTGACAAGTTCGCCCGCAGCGGCTTGACCGCCTCCAAAGCGCAGAACGTGGATGCTCCCGTTATCAACGAGTTCCCGCTGTGCCTGGAATGCAAGTTCATCGAATACCAGGATTCGGAATATGGATGCGGCGTGATCGGCAAGGTCGTAAACGTCACCGCGGACGAGAGCGTCATGAAGGATGGTAAGGTCGACATGTCTCTGGTGAATGCCATCGCCTTCGACCCCTATACGCACGGCTATTACAGGGTCTCGGAAAGGGTCGGTGAGGCGTTCAAGGACGGCCTGGCGCTGAAGAAATGATGCGCTGCAGAAGTTGGTTTTCGAAGAATCTGATTTATAAAGAATTTGGTTTATGAGCAAACGGGGCGTCGCATTTGAAAATGCGACGCCTAAACCCCGTGTTATTTGGCCTTCTCAAACAGATCATACAGCAGTTCCTTCGTCATGGAACCGGTCTGGTTGTACACGATCTCACCCTTCCTGTTCAGTATGACCGTGTGCGGCAGTATGGACGGCGACGCGCCGGCCAGACCGTAGAGGTAGTCGTCCATGGAGTCGATCGCGCACGGCAGCGTGATCTCCTTCTTCTTCAGGAACTCCGGGACGTCTTCGAGCGGGTCGGAGGCGTGTATGATGAGCATCGCGGCATCCTCATTATGGGATGCCAGGAAATCCTGGAAGATCGGAAGTTCCTGCACGCAGGGGCCGCAATAGGTCGCCCACATGTTGATGATGACGACCTTTCCGCGCTGCTCCGAGAGGCGGAAGGAGGAGCCGTCGATCAGCTCCGCTGTAAAGTCGGCCATCTGCTCTCCGATCGCGATGCCGACCGGCGCCGTGCTGGCATAAGGATCTCCCGCCGCTGCCGGCTGTGTATCCGCTGTCTGCGTTTCCGCCGGCTGCGCCTCTGCTGCCTGCGCGTCTGTCGTCTGCGCATCTGTCGCCTGCCCGTCAGCCGACTGCGCATCTGCTGTCTGCACATCTTCCGCCTGCGCATTTGCCGCCTGTGTATCGGCCGTCTGCGCTTCCGCCTTCCGGACGGAAGGGTCCAGGAAATTAAACCACACCAGGGCAAAACACAGCACGGCGAGGGCTGCTCCCCACGCGGTCCTGCCATATTTTGACCGCTTCTGTGCGGAATCCGGCTGATCGTCCGCGCATCCGCCGGCGGGAGCGATGATCGTGTGCGTGCCGGCCCTGAGGGCCAGCGCGTTCTGATTGCAGGAGGAAATGCACCTGCCACAGTTAATGCACTCGTGATCTCCTACGTGGCGGATGTCCATCTGGCAATTGCGCACGCAGGCGCCGCAGGAGTTGCAGCGGTTCTCGTCCACCTTCACGCCGACCAGCGCCAGCTTGTTGAACATGCCGTAGATGGCGCCGAGGGGACATATAAAGCGGCAGAAAGAGCGATAGCAGAAAACACTGGTCAGACCGATGATCAGCATGATCACGAATTTGCGCGTGAACAGGATCTTCAGCATGGCGAAATAGCTCGCGTTGCCCGGATTCGACAGAAGACCGATGGCTCCTTCGAAGGTGCCCGCCGGGCATATGTATTTGCAGAAGCCCGGCACTGCCAGGTCGTGGCGGATTCCGTACCACATCGGGATCGCGACGACAAAAACTGCCAGAATCACATATTTGAGGTAGGAAAGCGCTCTGGTGATCCCGCTCTTTTTGATCTTGGGCGTCGGGATCTTGTGGAGGAGCTCCTGGATCAGTCCCAGCGGACAGAGCCAGCCGCAGATGGTCCTTCCGAGGGAGAGCCCGAAGATCATGATGATGCCCAGAACATACCAGCCGGCGCGGTGGCCGGAGTAGGCGAGCGCGTTCTGGATGGAGCCCAAAGGACAGGCTCCGACGGCCCCCGGACAGGAATAGCAGTTAAAGCCGGGGACGCAGACAGCCTTTGTCTTGCCCTGGAAGATCTCACCGTCGATAAATCCCCGCAGGTGCGCGTTATATAAGAGCGCGCTGTAAAGCTGTATGAGTTTTCTCTTGGAAGGACGGAGGTTTTCCCACCAGTTCCCTGCATTTTCAGTTATATTTGCATTATTATTTGCATTTATATTTGTGTTATCCAAGGCCGACACACTCCGTACATATTCTGATTGCTTTGACGAGAACATCTTTCATACTGCCGCCAAAAATTCCCATGACTATAAACAGGATCGCGGCGACCATCAAGATCCGCCGCACAAGGACCCGTCTCTTCGCGGTCTCAGGCGCCGTATTGTAGATCCCCGCGTCTTTCCTGACCGCTTCCGGATCCTTGACGATCCCTGCCTCTTTCTCTGTTTTGGCTCTGGCCTGCGCGGCATCCGTCTCGCGCTGCATGCTCTTCTCCCGCAGGACAGCAGAAACGATCAGACACAGCAGGGCGGCAATCACCCAGGGAGCCGTAAAGCGGACCAGCGCGATCAGGTTCCGGTCCAGCCCCTCCGGGTCAGTCTGCGCGAAATGCGCGCCATTCGTCACATAGAGCAGGATCGGGATCATGCAGACGGCAAAGCCGGCCCAGCCGGCAATCTGCAGCTTTTTCTGCAGCGCGCGCTCCTTTGCCATCTCCGCTGACGGCTCCGCAACACGGGCGCACAAGAGGTTCCTCATAAGTTCCGCGTCCTGCACGGGCTTATCTGCCTCCTCGTCTTTTATGCCCTTCACAAGGCCTGTGATTGTCATTGCGAGAGAGACGCAGACAAAAGGAAGGACCGTCAGGAGAATTCTTCCCGCCTTCTCCCTGGTGTAGATCCAGTCCGAAGGATGTCCGGCGGCCTGCCATGCGCTTCCCTCGATAAAAGTCCGCACGGTAAGTACGGACAGCACTGCGGCGATCAGTATGCACAGCAGTGCCTGGATGATCAAAAATATTCGCCTCTTAGTCATATCAGTACTCCTTATCAACATTGCCGGATACTACTATTATAGCAAAAGTGTGTCACGGGGAGGTATCTAATGACACATTTTTTCCCAAAATGTGGCAGTAGATACGTCCCCGTGACACAAAACCCGCAACTCATGGGACATGCGGTTTGCCTTCGAAATATAAGGAATCGCGTAAAATGTAAGGATACAAAAAAAGAGCTCGCCACATCCAAAGCGGATGCGGCGAGCCTTAAATAACTAATAACTGTTGTTATGCATTATCAGAAGTTGTATCTTTAACTTCCTCTTTGAGCTTATCGAAATCAGCCTTGATCTTTTCTCTGGTCTCCTCGATCTTTCCTTCATAGCCCTTCAGTCTTGCCTGGCGCAGCTCTTTGACAGCGAGACGGGCCTCTTCTGTCTTCATATCTTCCGCTTCGTCCACTTCACGGGCGATCGCAGCGGCGTCATAACGGGCGATCTCTACTGTGAATTTGCTCAAGCACGCATCTATAGCGCTCTCATCCTTCTCGTCTGTAAGGGCGATCAGGGCAACTTCTCCGTCTACTAATTTGGAAGCGACCATCTCTAAAAGAGCAGCGTCATCCAGGGAATCCAGTGCGCCTGCAGTGCCGCCGACCATAGCGCCGTAGGAGCCCATCAGGAGCACGCCGATCGGTCCGCCGAGAATGCCGAGCAGTCCGCCGAGCAATCCGCCGACCGCTGCGCCCTCATCAGTATGAGTGCCGGATTCAAAGCTGTCACAAATCCTGATATCATTTCCTTCTCTTTTCACAAGGCCCATCTGGAGGATAGCATACTGATCCGTCACCGGCTTCTGGCGAAGCTCTGTAATCGCCTGGAAGCCTTCGCTCTCTCTCTCAAATAATGCTGCAAGAATGTTCTGCATCTGGTTTACCTCTCTTCCCTTTTTATCTTGTTTAATTGTTACATTGTCAAAATGCTTCAGGGTATTATCTCCCCTTTTTTTATTATAAATAGTGCGAAATGTCAGTCAAGTCCCATTTGGGCCAGTCGCCCCGGACGGACCTCCGGGGTGGTCTGTTTTTTTGCTCAAACTTGTGTCATTTCTGTGTCTCCATTTGCTTTTGCAGGTCCCCTATGCTACACTTCACATGGCACTGGGAACAGCACCGTTCCACTGTATTGTATCCGCACGAGGGGCGGAATAATAACAAGGAGTACAAACAAATGAATAAGACCAAAGACACCCGTTACATGGTAACTCTTGCTTTGATGGCCGCGATCGTAATCCTGCTGGCGAACACACCGCTCGGCATGATCCAGCTTCCCATCATCAAGGCGACCACTGTCCACATCCCCGTCATCATCGGATCCATCGTTCTGGGCCCTGCTGCAGGCGCATTCTTAGGCGCCGTATTCGGGATCTGCTCCATGATCAGCAATACGCAGGCACCCACGCTTTTATCATTCGCATTTTCCCCGTTCCTTAGTACAACCGGCCTTGTCGGCGTCATTAAGGCTCTCTGGATCAGCATCGGCTGCCGTGTCATGATCGGCGTAGTTTCCGGCTGGCTCTCCATCGCGCTCAAGAACATCAATGTTCCTACCGCCGTGCGCCTTGCCATCACCGGCTTTGTCGGTTCCATGACCAACACCGTATTCGTCATGGGCAGCATCTATCTGCTCTTCGCGCAGCAGTACGCTGAGGTCAAGAACGTGGGAATGGAGGCTGTCTTCGGCCTGGTAATGGGAACCGTTGCCGCTTCTGGCGTTCCGGAAGCTATCGCCGCGGCGATCCTGGTCACCGCGATCACCGGCGGACTGATGAAGTCCGGCGTGCTTCGCCCGACGACGGCCGTTACGGGTTCTGTCTGAGCTGTTCCGGAAGCTTTTAAGGATAAGGCTCGCGAAGCGAGCCGGTGAGCCGCGTGTGGGCCGCACAGAAGGCCGCTCTTGCTTATGCCGCGCGGGAGCATCCTGACTACAACTTCATACTGCATATTCCGGAGCGGGTTGGTGCTGACCCTGCGCATATCGGAATCAGATTTTCAGGGACTGTGAGGATTTCACAGTCCCTGCTTTTGTCTGGAGGGCCAGAATAGCCTCTGGGGTAGTGTGTTCTCGCTGATCTGAGATGATTCTGCTGATTTGATGTCGCAGGGGGTTCCTTCTGTACCACTTGCAGCGCATTTATATAAGTGGTACCCTAAAAAGAGCAAGTCTGATCATTTCTTTCGATCATTCTGATCGTCTGATGTGGAATTCTCCACGATTACCCTTGCATTTCACAAATATAAATGCAGGGAGGCATGGAAACATAATATGTAAAGATCTCCTCTCTGCTGATCTGAAACCGCAGATTCATTTCAGAAAGGAGCTCTTATGCCAGAAGTATCAAGATTTTATGGTATAGTAATCAAAATGTTTTTCAAACCCAAAGAACATGAACCTAGCCATATTCATGCATTGTACGGAGAGTACATGGGAGAATTTAACATTCAGACACTGGAAATGATAGAAGGTGACCTTCCTGCAAAAGCGCAGTCAATGGTCCGAGAATGGTTGGCCCTGCATAAAAACGAACTACAAAAAATGTGGGACTCGCAAATTATTGAAAAGCTCCCGCCTTTGGAATAATTCTCATTTCGGAGGTTACTATGATCTGCCGTATAAAAGAACTTATACCCATGAGCTCCTACCGCTTACGGGTAACATTTGATGATGGACAGACTGTTATTTATGATGTAAAAGAAGATATTGACTCTATCCCTGCATTTAAACCGCTGGAATCCATTCACGGCCTGTTCCAGAACGTTCAATTGGATCAAAGCCGTACCTGTGTCTATTGGAATGATGAAATAGATCTTCCAAGTGACGCTATTTATCAATTTGGGAAAAAGATTTCATAGTAAAGCACAAGACCTCCGTGATTCAGATGAACTGCCATGAGGTCTTTTTTTGAAGATCATATTGATCCTGCGGCTCATGTTCAAGCTTACAGATAACCAGTATGCCGATTTCCAAGGAAACATCCTGAAGAACTTTCGCAATCGAATCCTTAACGGTGAACGCACATGTCAAAATACAACTCAATCGACCAACTCCCGATAAAACTGAACATCCGAGACCTCGGAGGTCTTCCGGCCCGCGACGGACGGCATGTCAAAAAAGGCCTGCTCTTCCGAAGCAGCGCCCTCTACTTTTTTAACGAAGAAGAACTGGAGCCGGTTCGCGCTCTGGGCCTCAAGGTCATTCTGGATTTCCGCGCAGAGTCCGGCGTCCGGAAAAGGCCCAATCCGCCTATCGACGGCGCCGCGTACTACAACAAATGTGCCGCATTTCAGAACATCCTGGAAGACCTGAATTCTCCCTTGGACCTTGCAAGTCTCATTTTCGACGAGAACCAGAAAGGAAACACGATCGATGTCCTGGTCTCAAGCTACGCGGCCTCACTGGCTTTCAGCAATGAGTCCTATCGGTTCCTGTTCGACTGCCTCCTGAGCGGAATGGCGCCCCTTCTCTTCCACTGTTCCAACGGCAAGGATCGTACAGGCATAGCCGCCATGCTGCTCCTGCTCGCCCTGGGCGTTCCCGAAGAGATCGTGAAGGAAGATTACCTGCTGAGCAACGTGAGCCGGAAGGAAGAACTTGACGAACTCATGGCAAAATATAGCTTCCTCGCCGACCAGGTGGGCGACGTAAAGTCTTTCCTGACCATGATCGAAGGCGTCCTTCCCCAGTCGGCGGATATGCTGATATCGGAAATTCTGGAGAAATACGGGACCTATGAGAAGTACATGGAAGCTGAGTATGGATTTGATGAAGAGAAGCTGACGAGGTTTAGAGATATGTATCTGGAGTAGTATCTTGTGATGGAGGTAATTATGGAAATCACCTATCTCGGACACAGCGGTTTTTTAGCGGAAACTTCTGATGCATATTTTCTGTTTGACTATATACGCGGAGAACTTCCTGCCTTCTCCAAGGAGAAAAAACTCTATGTCTTTGCAAGCCACGCCCACCACGATCACTGGGATCCCGCTATTTTTACGGATCAGCGCCTGAAGAACGCCTCCTGCTTTATTCTGGGCTTTGATATTCAGGAACCCTTCACGGAAATGGTTCAAAAAGGCTTGCTCCCTGCTGACCTTCCTGTCCTGTGGGCGTTCCCGCAACAGGAAATTTCTACAGAAGATTTCTCCTGCCTGCCGCTGCTCTCGACCGATGAAGGAGTCGCCTTCCCGGTTCGCACAGCCAAGGAAACTATTTACCACGCAGGCGACCTGAACTGGTGGCACTGGAACAGGGATCCCAGAGAGCGCAACCTGGAGCGCGCCATAAACTTCAAGCGGGAGATCGACAGGCTCAAAGGTCTGCCGATCGATGTGGCTTTTATCCCGCTGGATCCCCGGCAGGAAGATGCTTACCGCTTCTGCATGGACTACTGCATGGAGACATTGGACGCGAAGCATGTTTTCCCTATGCACTTCTGGGGTGATCACGAGCTCTGCAGGATTTATCAGGCTTCCATTAAAGTGGAACATCCTGACTGGTTTGTGAGATTTCATCCGATCAAGGTGGAGGGGGAGAAGTTTACGATTTGATTTGCTTGCCGATGGTCATCTCTAGGTGGCACTAGCTTTGCACAGCCCTACGGTTTGAGATAAGTTTGCTATTCCTCGGTCGTCTCGGGCGAGTTGGATTATTTGCACATTTTAGGCATAATCAGCCATTTCTGCGAAAACAGCTTCCAAAGAACTACGGAAAAAGAAGATTTCCTGTCGAATCAGGAAGCTTTTTTCCATAGCTTTAGGCACACGAATGCTCTATGTAAAAAACATCTCCCAATCGCAGCTCTCGGTGTGAATTCCGAGGCGTTGATTGGGAGATGTTTTTATTAATTAACGAGTTTGTGCCTAAAAGCGCGGTGGAAAAGCGCTGCGCTGCCGCCAGGGCGCCCCGCTCGCCGCAAAGCGGCGGTTCGCGGAGGTCCGCGGCGGTTCGCGACCGCTCACGCCGCAGCTCGCCCCGTGCGCCCAAATGCTTCCTTATTTCGCCTTTCTATTCCTGTTGAAATTGATCAGGCATCCCGCCTTCACGATCTCTCTCTCATTCTCTGTCATATCCTGAATGTACAGGCTGATTTCCTGTGCTTTGCCGCCCTTGATCACATAAGCCTTGATGTCGGACAGGTCACCGTCCAGGATCTTCCTGATTCCGGGAACGTAGATGTAATCGTCGACTTCGATTCCGTCCGGCTCGCCCTTGAGATGGAAGGGAAGCATGCCCCAGTTCATGACGTTGGAGCGATATCTCTTGGTCGCGTAGTCCTGCGTGATGTTGGCCAGACCGCCGATGACACGCTGGCAGGAAGCTGCCTGCTCGCGGGCGGAGCCGTCGCCGGGCTTGTTGGCGTAGATCATGGAGCCGATCTCGATGGAAGCAGGATCCACGTTCTCGCTGCCGGGGATCTGCGCGATGGCCGCGTAGACCGGCTTCAGCGAAGGATCCAGCTTAACTGCCGCATCGGCGCCGTTCTCTCCGGCTTCGAGGCCTGCCAGGCGGGCTCTCTCGGTGCGGTCGACCGCTTTGGATCTTCCGACGTACTCGGGATCTCTTCTGGAGAGTGTGAACTCCGCCAGTCCCAGAGGGTTGGAGCGGAAGGAGGACGTCTCGCCGGAGGGGATCAGCTCGTCTGTGGTCGTGACTTCGTCCAGGATCTTGGAGCAGACCTTGAGCAAAATATTGTCGCCCAGAGCTTCCATGCTCGGCCAAGGCTTGATGTTGGGGCCGTCGAAAAGCTCTTCCGCCTGATCGGCCTTTCCATAGCCGTTGTAAACTCTCGTCTTATAAGCGGAGTCGTCGAAGCTGTACTCCGGAACATTGCCCCAGCCGTCATACTGCTCTGCGGAAGTCAAAATACCGCCGTTGGCCGCCGTTGCCGCAATGGAGCGGGCGTCCATGAGCGCCACTGCCGCCATCTGGCCGTTTCCGGGCTTGGAACCTTCGCGGTTGGGGAAGTTTCTGGTCGTGTGACGGACGGAAAGTCCGTTGTGCATGGGCGTATCGCCCGCACCGAAGCAAGGCCCGCAGAAAGCCGTCTTGACGATGGCACCCGCTGCCATGAGATCCGCCACTGCGCCCTTTCTCGCCAGGTCGATGAAGACCGGCTGGGAAGAAGGATATACATCGAGGGAGAACTCGCCGGAGCCGCAGCTCTTTCCGCGAAGGAGGTTTGCCGCCTCAATGACGCTGCTGTAGCAGCCGCCCGCGCAGCCTGCGATGATACCCTGCTGCACCTGAAGCTTTCCGTCGGGGGTGATCTTGTCCATCAGGGTATATTTTGACCGGCCGCCGGCGACCTTCTCCGCCGCCTTCTCGGTCTCGCGAAGGAGATCCGGGAGATTCGCGTTGACTTCGTCGATGGTGTAGGCGTTGCTGGGATGGAAAGGAAGCGCGATCATGGGCTTGATGCTGCTCAGATCGACATATACACATCCGTCATAGTAAGCCACATCGGCGGGATTCAGCTCTTTGTAGTCCTCTCCTCTGCCGTGCATGGTCAGATATGCTTTGGTGTCCTCATCGGTTCTCCAG
The DNA here is from genome assembly GCA_045546175.1 of Lachnospiraceae bacterium. Lineage (GTDB taxonomy): Bacteria > Bacillota > Clostridia > Lachnospirales > Lachnospiraceae > CAG-791. The sequence goes on from JAZQCI010000092.1 coordinate 16,487, forward strand.
ATGGAGGACAGGCAGGTGGTCTCGGTCGTCATGACGTCGACGCCGTTGCGATAGTCGGTGCCCATGGACGCGACGCCGGGGCCTACGAATTCCATGACCTTGTTCTTGACATAGCCCTTCTTGAATACTGCGCTGACAATGGCCAGAGCGATATCATGAGGTCCCACATAGGGAGCCGGCTTGCCGTCGAGATAGACCGCGACGACGCCGGGATAAGCGATGTCATAGGTGTCTTCCAGGAGCTGTTTGACCAGCTCGCCGCCGCCCTCGCCGATGGCCATGGTGCCCAGCGCGCCGTAGCGGGTGTGGGAGTCGGACCCGAGGATCATTTTGCCGCAGCCGGCCATCATTTCACGCATGTACTGGTGAATGACCGCGATGTGCGGGGGAACGTAGATGCCGCCGTACTTTCTGGCCGCAGTGAGGCCAAACATGTGGTCATCTTCGTTGATCGTGCCGCCCACTGCGCACAGGGAATTGTGGCAGTTGGTCAGAACGTAAGGCAGAGGAAACTTATCCATGCCCGAAGCTCTCGCCGTCTGGACGATGCCGACAAAAGTAATATCGTGAGAAGCCATGGAGTCAAACTTGATCTTGAGCTTGTCCATGTTGTCGTTCTGGTTATGCGCTTTCAGGATGGAATAAGCGATCGTTCCTTTGGCCGCTTCCTTAGGACAGGCGCCCTGAAGCTCCGGCACGGAAGCTGCCTCCGCCTCGGGGACGAGCCTGGTCCCGCCGACAAGGTAAACGCCGCCGTCATATAATTTAATCATGCACAAACCTCCTTATTGCCTGATTTCATTTTTCCCTATTATAGAGGAAAATGGGCAATATGCCAAAAATTATTTCCGTCATGTCCAAACAAATCAAATATTTCATATTTTTTTTGTAAGAAAAGCATGTCTGACGGCATTTTTAATGCAGAACTTCTCTGATTTCCTTCATCAGCCGCACGTTGTCTTCATGACTTCTAAGCCCGATCCGATAATAATATCCGCCTTCGGAAGCACCCCGCACTCCCCGGATCCCGTCGCATCTGCGGATCAGGATCCCCTTCTCTCTCAGGGCCTCATACAATTCCTTTCGGCAGCGGAACATGATAAAAGGGGCTTCCCCTTCCACTGTGTCCATCCCGAGCTCCCGGAGCTCTGTGCAGACATATTCTCTCTCCGCCTGCACAGCCTTTCTCGCCTCGCTCAAATAGTCGGCGGCTCCCATAGCGGCGATCCCGGCCCGCTGCGCCGTCATCGAAATACTCCACTCCGGCTGCCGCAGTCGGACCTTGCCGCGCAGTTCGGAGTTGCTCGTCAGCAGATATCCCAGTCTGATCCCGGGCATGGCGTAGGTCTTCGTAAAGGCGCCCACAATGATCAGGTAAGGGTTTTCTGCCAGGCTGTGCCGCATGGTCCGGTCTCCGGCGTCCGAAACAAGGTCCATATAGCACTCGTCCACAACCAGAAAAATGCGGTTCGCTTTACAGTACTGCGAGATCTCTTTCAGCAGCGCGGGCTCTATGCATTTCCCCGAGGGATTGTTGGGATTGCAGAGGAAGAGCATGGCTCCGGATTCCAAATCCGTCTCTGCTCCCGTTTCCGCAAGTCTTCGAATCCCCTCCGCGCTCTCCATAAACTCCCCCGTGAGCGCAAATCCCTGCTCTCTTGTAAGCTCATAGAAGAATATCCCGGCGCCGGCCGCTTCCAGGACTCTCTCATATCCCTGATAGGTGGGCACCGGGATCATCGCCCGCCCGGGATGCACCGCTTGCGCTGCCGCCATCAGTAGTTCCGACGCCCCGTTTCCGCAGACGATCCATTCTTCCGGAATTTCAAGTTTGCGGTCCAGCGCACCTCTCAGCTCTCTGTACGCCGGGTCCGGGTAGCTCATTATAAGCTTCTGCAGCCCGTCGCCCGAGATCGACCGGATCTCCTGCACCACTTCCCGCGGCGGACCGATGGGACTCAGATTTACAGAGAAATCCAGCTCTATACTCTTGTTTCCGTAGATGTCTCCGCCGTGTTCCAAGTACTTTCTCTCCTTTTGTTATGGTTCGAGCCGCTGCGCCTGCGGCCGCCCGTTCCGCCCCGGGGTCACGAACCGCGTCTGCTATACTGCACAGCCACTCAGCTCCCGCATTCTCAGAATCCGCAGATACAGACCACCGCCAACGCACACGCCGCGAAGACCTCGCACCTGCACAGAAACCATCCCTCCAGGTCCCCGGTGATTCCGCCCAGGTCCCTGTAAGCTCTCCGCATATAAAGTTCCCAGACAACTGCGGATACGACCACTGCCGCGCATCCGCCCGCCGGCTTTAACAGAACCATTCCACCGGCCGCTGCGATGGCCCAGGCCGATAGCAGCACCAGATTGGTCCTCTTCGCCTCTTTTCCGAAGTCGGTAAAGGCCCAGAGTGTGCCTTCGCCGCGCGCGTTCCTAGAAAGTACTGCCGCAAGGCCGCTCAGGGCTCTGGCCAGCACGTACTCCAGCGCGAACACGCCTAAAACCAGTCCGTCTCCGCTTCCGATGATGACCGCCACTGCGCTGACCCAGAAGGGAGCAAGGACCAGCACGGAAATGACTGAAAAGGCGCCGATGTGAGGATCGGACAGGATCTGCAGCTTTTTCTCCCTGTCCGCCCAGGAATGAAAGACATCGCTCGTATCCATAAAGCCGTCTAAGTGGATTCCTCCCGTCACCAGAATCGGCAGTACGGCCGCGATCAGAGTTGTCACTGCAAAAAGAATCGACGTTGGCAAGTTCGTCAGGCGCTCGGCAATGATCCGGCACATCCCCCATATCCACAGCCAGGACATGGCGCCGATCAACACTCCCACAACAGGGAAGAGGCCTATGGCGTATTTCATCTCTTTTTTGTTCCAGTTGCCATAGGGAACAGGAATCCTCGAATACATGGAAACGGCGATGCATAGTGATCGTAAAAAAGTCATTCAGTCTCCTCTCCGCGCGCCGAGTACTTCTCATACGCCGCGTAGCAGTCAGCAAGAGTACAACCCGTGATCTGAAGAAGGTACCCCTCCCCGCACGCAGGCTGCCACTCATAACGGTTTAATTTCTTCTCGGGGAACAGCCGCTGCATGATCGCCGCGATGGGACCGCCATGAGTCACGATCACAATGCGTTCAGCGGGGTCGCTCTGCAGGATCCGCTCCAGCGCCGCCAAAACCCTGTCGCGCATCTGCTCTCCGCTCTCGCCGCCAGGGCAGACATTCTTCTCATTGTCTCCCGAGATCCACTCCTGATAAGCCGGATCCTCCCGGAGCATCGCATAGGATTTGCCCTCGAAAGCCCCGAAATTCATCTCCTTAAGTCCCGGCTCCGCCTTGGCCTCGGCCGCCGCCTCCTCTCCGAACAGAATCCGAAGCGTCTCTTCGTTCCTTTTCATGCCGCTCGTATAATAGGACTCCCAGCCGCTGCCATAGCTTCCGCTTTTCTGTGCCAAAAGATCGCGCCCCTCCTCGCTCAGCGGCCAGTCCGCGCTTCCGCAGTAAAGGTGCTCCTGGTTGGCCCTTGTTTTTCCATGGCGCACAAGAAGGATCTGACGTGTGCCGGCAGTCCGGACAGCCGCGCCGGTCTCCTCTTCTCCTGCCGCGTCGGTCTTTTGGATCCTGCCCAGCGTCTGCCCGAACCCGCAGAAGACCCGGATCACTTCCGCCCCCGCACCGGAGACTCTCTGCAGATATCGTCCGGTCAGCTCCCGCCACTTTCGGTCGAGCGCGCTGACAGGCACAATGCCGCACGTGATATCTTCACAGATCAGCACGGCGTCCTCTCGAAAGGCTTCCGGCGGAACCGGCTCCGCGCCACTGTACGCGCATCCCCGCAGATAGCGCTCCAGGTGGTCGATGCACCGCGCAGACAGATCCGGTTCACCGTCATCCGTGCAGGTGAAGATTTCCTCCCGCTTAAGGCCGAAATGGCTGACGGCGTACTCTTTTTTGCCCTGGCAGGCGCCTCCGATAATAAGCGCCCTGTGCTCACATTTATGCTCCATTTGGACATCTCCGCTGTTTGTCATGCTGAATTCCTCAGGAAGCGCGCCCTTGTGCAGAAGCGCGCCGCCCGCCGCGCACTCGATCACAGTGTCACACTGCGCCGCCATCGCACGCTCTATACAGGCGAGCCCACGCCTGTAACTCTCCGTCATCTCGTCATAGAGCGCCGCGTCGCTGTAAAGGCCGTCCGAGACGATGACCAGGTTCTTCACGCGGTCTGAAAACGCCTGCAGATCATCTGCCGCCGGGAGCGCCGCGTCAGGGTCATAAGAAAACGCGCTCTCTCCGAACATGGCACCGGCGAGAAGCGCCGTGGCGCTATCCAGTAGGTAGGTTCCTTCCGGATTCGCCGCGACTCGCTCCGTCAGTCGGCATGGGCACTCGATCGTCTCAAAGCCCATTCTGGCCCTGTCTTCTATATGGCGCGCGATCCTGCGCCGGTCCTCGTCGTCGCGCGGAACCATGGTCGCCACATAATACAGCGATCCGCCCGCCGCCAGCGCGCAGGCCAGCTCCTGTGCCAACGAGGATTTGCCGCTGCCGGCGCCGCCCGTGATCCAGATTTTCATTTCCGCCCCTCTTCTCTGAACTTCCCGCACTCGATTACAAAGCTCTCCGCGAAAGCCGGACAGGACCTGTAATACAGGTGCGGATACCCCGCCGCGATGCGCCCCTGCACGACCATGCAGTCCCAGGACTTCCCGCCGGGCTTGACTGCTTTGCAGGCACTTCCATTTTCCGTGCTGTCGCTGTAGTGGAACTCATGTCCCCGAATCGTCCGTCCCGTGCCAAAATAGAGCCCTTCCCCACTCACTTCCACGTACCCGAATCGGACCAGCTTGTCGGTCATCCTGCTGCTCCCCTTCAAAACGCCGCACATGCGGTGCGCCGTCCCTTCCTTGTCCACAAGTTCCTCCTGCAGATACTGAAAGCCGCCGCACTCGGCGAGAATGGGCATGCCGCTGTCCGCCGCCCGGCGAATGGACGCGAGAATCCCGGTGTTGGCGGCCAGCTCTCCGGCTTTCAGTTCCGGATAGCCGCCCCCGATCAGCAGTCCGTCAGCTTCGGGAAGCTCCCTGTCATGCAGCGGCGAGAAGTACACAATCTTCGCGCCCAGTTCCTGCAGCAGCTCCAGGTTGTCCTCATAATAGAAGGAAAAGGCCTCGTCCTGCGCCACAGCAACGGTGACTGATGAACCCTCTCGCTCTTCCGGGTTTCCCGTCTCCACCTGCAGGGCCGGCGCCCCGCCCGCAGCCATAAACAGTGCCTCCAGATTCAGCGTCACTTCCAGAATGTCTGCCGCATGGTCGATCTTTTGCTGAAGGTCCGGGATCTCCTCCGGCTCCACAAGTCCCAGGTGCCTGCTTTCCAAGCGAAGTTCGTCATCCGCAGGAAAGAACCCCAGCACAGGGATCCCCGCTTCCTTCGCGAGCCACCCTTCGATCCTCTCCGCCGTGACCGCCGAGGTTCGGTTCAGAAAGGCCCCGCAGATCATCTTCTGTTCGCCATAGTCTGTGAAACCTTTGATCATGGCCGCCGCCGAGCGGCTCATGCCCCGCACGTCCGCTGTGAGCAGCACAGGCGTCTGAAGCACAGTGGCGAGCTCATAGGAGGACCCCTCCATGCCGGAAGCCCCTGTCCCGTCAAAATAGCCCATGACCCCTTCTATAACGGCGATCTCCGCGCCGGCGCACCCCGCCGCGAAGGACCTTCGCACCCCTTCTTCCCCGGCCATGTAAAGGTCCAGGTTTCTTGAGGGCGTCCCCAACACCTTTTTGTGGAACATGGGATCAATAAAATCCGGCCCGCACTTGAAGGCGGCCGCCCGGATCCCTTTTCTCTCCAGAAGACGAAGCAGCGCGCAGGTAAAGAGCGTCTTGCCGCTTCCGCTTGCCGGCGCCGCGATCATAATTCTGGGTATTCTCAGTTCGGAAATTTGATTTTCAGAGCCCCCGTTACCCTTCGTTTCCTGCCCCATTCTGCCGCCTTTTGCTTCCATCCGCCTTTTCCTTTCCTCAGCCCTTTCCCCCAAAATCGATCAGGTAAACGGGATTCTGCGCTTTCATCATGTGATAACCGCCGACTTTCTGCGCGCGGCTCACCGAGATCTGGCGGACCTGCGGCTCACTCACAGGCAGCTCCTGCGCGGCCTGCATGATCTCCTGCAGCGTCTCCAGCGTCACGCAGGTCGCCACTACGCGCACCGCCGGATTCCGCTCCAGAACGGACTCCAGAATGCCTTTCATGGCGTGTCCGCTCCCGCCTACAAATACGTGGGTGGGCGCGGGCAGTTCCTGCAGCCCGTCGGGCGCCTCCGCCTCGATGACGGTCACGTTCGGGAGGCAATATTTTGACAGATTCTCGCGAAGAAGGGCGGCCGCTTCCGGCTTCCTCTCGACGGCAAAAACTTTCGCGTCGGGGCAGAGACGGGCCGCCTCCACGCTGACGGATCCTGTACCCGCGCCGATGTCATAGAGCACGGCCTTTCGGGTCAGGCGCAGACGGCTCAAGGCCAGCACGCGGACCTCCTCCTTGGTCATAGGGACCTCCGCGCGCGTAAACGCCTCGTCCTCCATGCCGGGCGTGACCGGGCAGGCGTCGGCCGCCGGATTCTCCAGGTAGAGGATATACAGGCCGGGCTTATTCATGTTCTCCAACTGCTCCAAAGAGACAAATCCCGCCTCTTCCGACTCCTGGGACAGGTTATAGCCGCAGCCGATCCGCAGATCGGCGGGCAAAATATTCTTACCCACAGCTTCTCTGAGGAGTGCCGCCGTTTTGTTGACGCCGCTGAGCCCGGATACCAACAGGAAGACTTTGCGCTCTCTGCGAACATGGCCGACGACGTCCCTCTCTCTTCCGTGCGTGCTCAAGAGGAAAGCGTCCTCCCATGTCACCTGCAGAGCTGCTGCCAGCGCAGCCACAGAGGAGATGCCGGCCAGATAGCGGAAGCGGACGCTCTCCCCCTCTTTCTCCAGCGCTGCGCGCAGCTGGGCCGCTCCGCTGTAGAGTCCCGTGTCCCCGGACAGAAGGACCGCGGCGCGGCGCAGCTCCGGGTGCTCCTTCATATAGGGGAGAACCTGCCTCGCTTTGTAAAAAGGCTGACTGAGCTTGTCTGCCTTCAGAAGGCCGATCTCCCCCGCCCGTGCGATGACCGACGGCGCCCCGAATACGACGTCCGCCTCTTCCACGGCCTTTCCGGCTTCTTCCGTCAAGTGTCTCGCATCGCCGGGGCCCGCCGCCACCATCACGTACTCACGCTCCGGCCGGCTTATCCCGCGAACTCCCGTGATCTGTGCAAGGCGCTCCAGAACCTCGTCAAAGGACAGCAGCTCTCTGTCTTCTGCCTTCTTTTCGGGATTGCGGACGACCACAACGGGAATCCCGACTTCTCTCGCGGCGGCGACTTTATCGTCAAACCCGCCGACTTTGCCGCTCTCTTTGGTAAGTAAGGCCCTCGCGCCGGTTTGTCTTAAGATGTCCACGTTGAGATCCTGCGTGAAAGGGCCCTGCATGGCGATCAGGTGGCCGACGGGAATTCCGCACTCCATGCAGATTGTCAGGCTCTCCACGGACGGAAGCACGCGCACATAAAGTCTCTCCGGCTCTCCGATCTCTGCGGCCAGAAGAGGCAGGTCTTTGCTTCCCGTCGTAAGGAACAGGTTGCCGGGTATGCCGCGCAGGATCTTCGCTGCCTCCTGCATCGTCGCCGCTTCATAAATGCCAAAGCCACCGGCGGGCATATCCCCTTCCGTGTCCCTTGCCAGGCGCAGATAAGGGACGTCTGCGGCCTCACAGGCCTTCCTGATCTGCACAGAGACCTCCGTCGCGAACGGATGGGTCGCATCCACGACACAGGTAAAGCCCTCCTCGCGGATCAGGGACTCCATCTGTTCCCCGCTCAGCCTTCCCTGCAGGACCGTGCGCCCCTCTCCGGGGCCGAGAACCTGCGCTCCGTATTCCGTCGCCACACTCACCGTGCAGGGAACGCCCGCCTCCGAGAGGCGCTCCGCCAGCTCGCGTCCTTCCGTTGTCCCCGCAAAGAGCAGTATCTGCGTGTTGTATTTTCTCATAATCTGCTTCCTCCTGCCGGCAGCATCAGCTTTTTTCAGCATTGTATCCGCGCGGCGTCACCATTTTATTTCCCAGCTGCCTTGTGCTGCTGTTTCCGATAAAGACGGTCGAAAACATATCCGTCTCCGCTTCCGCCAGTTCCGCCAGCGTCATCACGCGGGTCTTCTCGCCCTCTCTTCCGATCCTGTCCGCGATTCCGCAGATCCGGCTTCCGGGCAGGTCTTCCATCAGGATCTGCGCCGCCCTGTGCAGGTGCTCTTTCCTTCCCCGGCTAGACGGGTTGTACAGGACGATGCACAGGTCCGCCTGCGCCGCAGCGCGAAGTCTCTTTTCGATCAGCTCCCAGGGCGTCAGCCTGTCGCTTAAGCTGATCACGGCAAAATCGTGAACCAGGGGCGCCCCCAGAAGCGCCGCCCCGCTGAGCGCCGCCGTCACGCCGCTGACAATCTCTATCTCCACATCTGATTTTCCTGCCATTTCCAGGACCAGTCCGGCCATCCCGTAGACGCCCGGGTCCCCGCTGCAGATCAGGGAGACCATATGGCCGGCCTTCGCCTCTTCCAGGGCCATTCTGCAGCGCGCCTCTTCGCCCGTCATGGGCGTCGTCAGATAGCGCTTGTCCGGATAATAAGGCTTTACCAGGTCGTTGTAAACCGAATAGCCGATGATCGTGTCGCTCTTTTCCAGTGCTCTTGCCGCCTGTGCGGTCATCCCCTCAAAGTTTCCGGGCCCGATTCCCACGACGAATAAGTGTCCTTTTGGAGCATTGCCGTGGGCTTTATCCTGCTCATTCCAATACAGAGACACTGGCGCCATTCCGACGCAGATGGTCATTCCGTCTCCGGACGTCTTTCCTCTGAGGATTTTCCCGGCTCCCGCGGCGACGGCCGCCCTCTCGCACACATTGCCGGTACCGACATGCTCCCGCACTCGGTCCGATTCCGCGAACTTCCAGCCGTCGAGCTCTGCTTCTTCCAGCTGCTGCGCGCTGAATGTCACAAACGGCACGTCCAGATCTGCGGCGAGGGATAGAAGTCCCGGCTCCTCTTTTTTGACATCGATTGAAGCAAGGGCAGCGACGCCCTCCCGGCGAAGGCCCAGTTCTTCAAGCGTCTCCACGGCAAAAGCCTTGAGCTGCTCACAGGATTTTCCTCTGCGGCAGCCCATTCCCACTATGATGCAGCGCGGGATCAGCTGCAGGGGCACGCCTGCCGGGGTTTGATCCGGCGAGATCAGGACTGTGCCGGCGTCCGCCGCTCCGGACGGCTCCAATTCCAATGAATGCTGCACCTTCAGTTCGCCCGGTGCCTCACCTTTGATGGAGATCATGTCGGCATATTTGCCCGGAAGGATCACACGGGCAGCTTTCTCCCTCAGGAGCTGCGCCGAGAAGGAGGCGGCTTTTCTCAGATCGTCGATCATCAGGTTGTTTATGGCGGCGAACACGTCTACGGCAAAGAGGCCGTTTACATCCGTCGCCGTTGTGAGCACCGCCTTCCCTCCGGTGATCCGCGCAAGTCTCTGCGCCCACGAATTGGCGCCCCCCAGATGCCCCGACAGGAGCGGGATCACGTTCTGCCCCTTCTCGTCCATCACGATGACCGCCGGATCCGTGTCCTTCCCCTTAAGGAAGGGAGCAATGGCGCGCACGGCGATTCCGCAGGCGCCGATATAGACCAGGACATTTCCTTTCTGAAAATGCTCCTGCGTCCAGGCCTGCAGACACCTTTTGCCAAAGCTGCCTGTTACACTCGTTTTCGGCTCCAGCTTGCTTCTCACAATCTCTGCAAGACGCGCTCCGGACTGTGTGAAATACAGTATATAAATCGGCTGTTTATTCATACTTTTTTTCCTCAATACCCTTTTCTTTTTCCCTTCTTGAGTGGAATATCCACCGAAGAAGGGTTTTGAAAGAGGGTATGCCCAAATTCATTGCCCCACCTGCACGCCGCTGCGCCACAGGCAAAGGATCAGTATAGCAGTCACTGCCGACAGCCCCAGCCCAAAAGCCACATACATGAGCCTGCACGCCCGGGGAATATCTTCCGCCTCGATCTCCCTGCAGGATTCTCCAATGGTAGGTTTGTGCACAACCACGCCTCCATAGACCGCGTCGCCCGCCAGCTGCACGCCCAGCGCTCCCGCCACGGCGCTCTCCGACTGCGCGGAGTTGGGGCTCTTGTGGGCGTAGCGGTCCCTGCAGAAGATCCGCCATGCGCCCGCCGCGTCCATCCCGGTCAGCCCTGCCGCCGCCACCAGCAGCAGTCCGCTCAGCCTGGCGGGCACAAAGCCCGCAACATCGTCCAGGCGCGCCGCCGCCGTGCCAAAATATTGATACCTCTCATTTTTATAGCCCAGCATGGAATCCATGGTGTTGACGGCCTTATAGACCATGCCGCCGACGGCCCCGCCCAGCGCCAGGTAAAAGAGCGGCGCAATAACGCCGTCTGCCGTGTTCTCCGCCACGGTCTCCACCGCCGCGCGGATGACGCCCTCCCGGTCCAGGCTTTCCGTGTCGCGCCCCACGATCATGGAGACCGCACGGCGCGCCTTGTCCAGGCTCCCGCCGTCCCCCGTCAGCGCGTCATATACTTCCATAGAAGAATCCCGCAGGTTTCTCGCCGCCAGCGCGTAGCAGCACAAGATCGATTCTACAATGACGCCGGCCACAGGGCTGCGGCCGTACAGCACTTTCAAGATTCCCCACGTAATCTGAAACGTCATCGATATCACAAAAGCGGCCAGCACAAAACCCTTGATCCTATGCACCTGCGGGGAGTCCTCCTCCCTGTACCAGAGCTTTTCCAGCGCCGAGATCAAAGCGCCCATCAGGCGCACCGGGTGCGGCATCCACTGCGGGTCCCCGATCAGGCAGTCCAGACCGGCCCCAGCCAAAATACTGATCAGCCTGTACCGTATCATAAAATCTCCTCGCCTTGCCTGCTTGTTTCGAGTTCCCTGATCTCCTTCAGGTAGCTGTCGTCGATGCCCGCCTTCTCAAAAGTGGCCATCCGGCTGAGGATCGCGCAGGCCGCCTCCATGACGGTGAAGGACAAAAAGCACCCGCTGCCCTCTCCCAGCCTCATATTCAGCTTGAACCAGGGCTCTATTCCCAGCGCCTCCATGGCGGCCATATACCCGGGTTCCACGGACCTGTGCGACGGGAACAGGTAGTCCCGGCAGGCCGGGCAGATTCTGACGGCACACAGCGCGGCCGCTGCCGAGATCACGCCGTCGATGACCGCCGGGATCCCGCATTCGGCGCATCCCAAATAGACGCCGCACATAGCCGCCAGGTCGAACCCGCCGACCTTGGCCAGAACCTCCAGCGGATCGCCCGCGTCCGGCCTGTTGACCTCGATCGCTCTCTCTACGCAGCGCACTTTGCACAGGTAGGTCTCCTGCGTGATGCCCCCGCCGTAGCCGGTTACTTTGGAAGGCTCAGTCCCCGTCAGCACCGAGATGACCGCCGCCGAAGTCGTGGTATTGCCGATTCCCATCTCGCCGACCCCCACGATGTCCACCTTTTCCGAGTAGGCCTGCCGGGCAAGGCGGATTCCCGTCATGACTGCCTTTTCAGCCTCTTCCATGGACATCGCCGGGCCCCTCACAATATTGCCTGTGCCGCGCCGGATCTTCCGGTCCAGGATTTTCGCGCACTCATAAGGCGTCGCGATTCCCATATCCACGACCTGCACCTGGTCGCCGCGCTGCGCGGCGATAGAAGACATCCCAGTGAGCCCCTTCGTCATATTCACCGCCTGCCAGACGGTGACTTCCCGCGGCGCGCTGGATACATTTTCCTCCACTACGCCATTGTCGGCGCACAGCACGATGATCCGCTTCTTTTCGGCGCGCGGCCTGCGCCTTTTCTGGATCGCAGCCATGCGGGCGGCCGTGGTCTCTATTTTGCCCAGGCTTCCGGGAGGCATGGCGAGCCTTGCGAGATCGCCGCGGACAAGCGTATAAATCTCCTCCGAAGGCTTCTGAATACCGGCGAGGACCTGCCTGAGTTCCTGCTCCTGGTTTTTTTCAGGGCTTTGTCCATGGCTCTCTGCGGCGGCCTCCGCCGCACTCTGTTTTGCCGCCCTGTTCGCGGCCCTGAGCTTGTCCATGATCAGGCCATAGTTCTCCCGCCTGTGCGGCACGAGGCACCCGGTGCAGTCCTTGACGCCGCTCTTTGTAAGGCGATAATTTCCGCCGCAGTCCGTCCCCATCGCATAGAGCGGGCAGTAGCAGAAAAGGCAGTTGAAATTCTCCGGGTCCGCCCCTTCATGACACGGGAAATACCTGCAGCTTCGGTTGGCATAGAAAGTGTGGTCCTGAGAGTCCCCGCCAAGGCTGCGCTTCCTTTCCCCGAAGAGCTTTTGGTACATATCCTGCGGCATTTCGAACAGGTCCCTGATCCGGTCCTGCGCGAGGGCTTCCCTCGGGCTCCCGCACCAGACGCTCTGTCCCTCCCGCACGCACAGGACGCGATCGCTCACTTCCAGCGCCAGATCAATTTCGTGCAGGGACATCAAAATAGTGCGCCCCTCCCTCGCGAGCTCCTTCAGGGTCTCCATCAGTTCCGTCCGGTAGCGCAGATCCAGATAGGAGGTGGGCTCATCGAGAAGGAGGACCGGCGTATCCTGGGCGATGGCCCTGGCCACCAGGACGCGCTGCTTCTGCCCGTCGCTGATTGCGTTAAAATCGCGCTGCGCCAGCTCCGTCACCTTCATGCGGCTCATGGCCTCTTCCACGATCTCCTTGTCGCGAGGCTGCAGAACGCCCATCCTTCCCGTATAGGGATAGCGGCCCGCCGAGACTACTTCGCTGCAGGTCATGTACTCGGGCCGGATGTGCTCTGTGAGGACGATCGCCATCTTTCGGGCTCTCTCCGAAGCGCTGCATTCGCTCAGGTCTTCGCCCTGCATCCGGACAGAGCCTCCCAGAAGTGCCAGCTGACCGCTTATGCTCTTAAGAAGCGTCGATTTTCCGGCGCCGTTGGGCCCGATCACCGTCAGGATCTCGCCGCGGGCGATCTCCAGATCTATATTTTGCAGGACTGTTCTGTCCTGATAGCCGACACAGAGCCGGCGCAATGACAGGAATTCTTCCATATCCGACTATAACCTTTTCCGTACTCGAAGCGCCGACCGCCGCGCTGCGAGCCTTGAACTACCGTTATCTTTTTCTTATTGCCAGCATGTAAATGACCACCGGCGCGCCCAGAAGCGACGTCACCGTGCTGATGCCCAGTTCGGTGGGCGCAAAGGCCATCCTGGCGATCAAATCCGAATACAGGCAGAACACCGCGCCTGCCAGAAAGCAGGCGGGCAGCATCACCGGCGGCCTCGAGCTCCGCAGGCACTTCCGCATCAGGAACGGCACCGCGATGCCGACGAAGGACACCGGGCCCGCAAAAGCCGTCACGCAGGCCGACAGCAGGCTGGACAGAAGGATCAGGATCACACGAAAGCGCCTGACGTCGACGCCCATGCTGGCCGCATAGGCCTCCCCCAGTTCAAAAGCCCCGATCGGCTTGCTGCAGAGCGCCGCGAGCACCATCGCCGCTGTCACGATCACCGCGGCGGCGGCCACATCTCCCCAGTCCATTCCCGAGAAAGTCCCCTGGGACCACCCTCGAAGGTTCACGATCTGCGCATCCTCCGCAAAGGTCACCAGAAAGTCCGTCACAGCGCTGCATATATAGCCCACCATGATGCCCGCCGCCAGGAGCGACGCCATGTGCCGCACTTTTCGCGAGAGCAGGACGATGACGCCGGTCGTCGCCAGCGCGCCGGCGAAAGCCGCCAGGATCATCAGAAAGCCCGATGAAGCTCTTCCCCCTCCCGCCACGAGAAGGAGAACGGCGCACACGGAGAGCTTGGCGCCCGACGAGATGCCCAGCACATAGGGGCCCGCGATGGGATTTTCGAAGAAAGTCTGCAGAAGATAGCCCGATACCGCCAGCGCGCCGCCCAGAAGGACTGCCATGCACATCCTCGGGAGCCGGATCTGCAGCAAAATATTCCTCTCCTGCTCGCTCCCGCCTCCCAGCAGGGCCTCCGCGATCCTTCCGGGCGCGATGGAGACGCTGCCCAGGGCCGTGCACAGAATCGCGCCGATGACCAGGGCCGCTGCCAGCGCGGCAAACACCGCCGCGTATCCCCCTCTATGCAGTTGTCCCTGTGTCCGTTCTCTGTTCATAATTTCCTATCCGATTTCTCAGCGCTCCTGTAGCCGGTCGAAAAACCCGCGTCGTAGAGGCGGGATCTTGTGACCCCGGCTGCGGTGCCCTCGGCTGCGTTGACTCCGAATTCGGGCGCCCCGCTTCCGGCCGCTCCCTGCAGCCCCCTGAACTGCCCATTAAAGCGCACCGCCTCTCCCACGATGATCAGGGCCGTTCTGCGGATCCCGTTCTCCGCCGCCGTCTTCTCCAGAGTCCCGACCGTGCACACATAGGTCTTCTCCTCCGGCCAGGTCGCCTTGTAGACGATCGCCGCGGGCGTATCGGGCCCATAGCCGCCTTCCACAAGTCTCTTCGCCAGTTCGCCGAGCATAGAAGCGCTCAGAAAGAGCACCATCGTCGCCTGATGCGCCGCGAAGGACGCTATGGATTCCTTTTCGGGCACTGCCGTTCTGCCTTCCATGCGCGTCAGGATCACGCTCTGGGAGACGCCGGGCAGGGTATATTCCATTCCCAGCGCGGCCGCCGCTCCGCAGAAAGAGCTGACACCGGGCGTCACATCGTAGGCGATCCCCCGCTTCTCCAGCTCCTCCATCTGCTCCCGGACAGCCCCGTAAATGGAAGGGTCCCCTGTGTGCAGGCGCACGGTCGTGAGCCCTTCCTTCTCGGCCTGTTCCATCACTCCGATGACCTCTTCCAAGGTCATGTAGGCGCTGTTGTGAATCTGACAGTGCTCCCCTGCCGCCTGCAGCAGCTCCGGGTTCACCAGTGACCCGGCATATATGATGACGTCTGCCTCCGCGAGCAGCTTCTGCCCGCGGACAGTGATGAGGTCCGGCGCTCCCGGCCCCGCTCCGACAAAATGGATCATAACAGTTCTCCCTGCAGCAGTTCCAATGCTCCCTGCGTGCGCACAAGCTCCCGGTCTCTGTTCGAGAACACGATGGTTTCCGTCCGCAGTCTCCCGCCGGACCATTCCCCGAGATAATGGCAGATCCTGCCCGCCATCTCCTGCGCCGCTTTTTCCTTCACTCCGTATCGATCCAGCACCTGAAGCGCCGCGTCCGTCATGACACAGTCCGCCAGCTCTCTTTGCAGTGCGTCCCTGTCCTCTTCCCGGCACAGGTCTCTCGCGATCTCCCACAGTACTTCCATCCTGCGGTCGCCGTACATGGAGTGGGTGTTGCGCGCGCCGCCCGCTATTTTGACAAGTTTTCCGATGTGCCCCGCCAGAAGGATCCCCTCAAATCCGGCCTCCGCCGCCAGCTGCACCGCTTCCGCCGCGTAGTTGGAGATCAGGACGACCTTCTCCTCCTGTAGCCCATACTGCTGTGTCAAAAAAGCGAGCCCGTAATTGCCGGGCGCCATCACCGCGTACCTTCTGCCCTCCGCCTTCAAAACGCTCAGCTGGGCGCGGATGGTCTCCACAACGGCGCGGTCGCTCATGGGCTCCACGATGCCGGTGGTCCCCAGAATAGAAATCCCGCCGACAATTCCCAGCTTAGGGTTAAAAGTGCGCTCCGCCAGGGCCTCCCCTTCGGGCGCGCTGATGAGAATGCGCAGTCCGGCTGCCGTCGCGGCGGCGCGCTCTTTTTTCCACGCGTCCCACACTCTCCGGACGTTCCCGGCGATCATCTCTCTGGGCACATGGTTGATTGCCGCAGCGCCGACGGGCTGATCCAGCCCGGGCTTTGTGACGCGGCCTATGCCGATTCCGCCGTCTATGGTGATCCCCGGCTCCTCCGACCACGAGACCTCCGCCTCGATCAAAGTCCCTGTCGTGATATCCGGATCGTCGCCTCCGTCCTTTCTCACCGCGCAGCGGCATGAAACAGGCGCGTGGCTGCCCTCGCCGCGCCGGATCTCCTGATTAAGGATCTGCGCCCGGAAGATCGGGCCTTTCGGCGTCCGGATCGCCGCTTCCTGCACGATCTTCCCGGTGAGCAGCATCTGCGCGGCCGCCGCTGCAGCCGCCGCGGCGCAGCTTCCGGTCGTAAAACCCTGGCGCATCCCGTAGAGCAGGGCGTTGCAGATGGCGGCGGCGACGCCGCTTCCGCCCTTTCTTCCCCTGTTGACGATCCAGGGGACGTCCGTCTCCATGATCTGTTCCTTAGCACTTACAACATTCACAAAACCGACCGGCACTCCGATGATCAATGCCGGCCGAAAACTTGTCTGCTCCATCAATTCCTTCAGTGTCAGAAGTGCCGTCGGCGCGTTTCCGATGGCGAAGATCGTCTCTCCCTCCAGTCCGGCCGCCTTCTGCATGCTCACCGCCGCGCGGGTCAGTCCCCGCGCCTGCGCTTCCTGCGCCACTTCCGGATCCGCCATAAAACATAGGGCTTCTCCGCCCCATTGCGCCAGCGCTTTTTTGTTAATGCCTGCCAGGGCCATGTTGGTGTCTGTGACGATCCGCGCGCCTCTTCGGATCGCCGCCCTGCCTTTTTCTATCGCCTCCGGCGAAAAAGTCATGGTATCCGCGTACTCGAAATCCGCCGTCGCGTGGATCACGCGCATGACGACCGGCACCAGGTCTTCGGGAAGCTCTTTTCCCCTCTGGGCCAGTTCCTCCCGAATGATCCGCATGCTGGCACTCTCTATATCGGCGGGTTTTATGTGATCGATCTTCATAAATCTCTTCCTTCTCGGCCTTCGATTCCGATGGCCCTGTAGATCAGCTCCCAGTCCAGGCTCTCCCGCAGCACGTCTGCCAGAAGATCCAGCTGGCGCTCCTGCATCCGGCGGGCACTCTCCGGCGCGTCTGTTGCCGGATTGGCTGCCGCTTTTCCGCCGACCTCGCTGGCTCCGTTCTTTCTCTCCCTCAGAAGGTTTACCAGTGCGCTCCTCAGTTCCGGCTCGTCGAAGATTCCGTGCAAATAGGTTCCCAGCACGCCTCCGCTCACTGCGCCGTCCTTCTCCTGTAAGTCACCCAGGGAGGCAAACACTTCGCCATGATCTTGTCCGTCTTCCCGCAGACCGCTTTGCAGTTCTCCCGCGGTCCGCCTCTCCAGGTACTCCGTATCTCCCATATGGATCTCATAGCCGGAGACCGGCAGGTCCGACAGCGCTGTCCACGGTCCTGTCAGAAGCCGTGTCCGGCCGCTCCGCTGCCTCGTATATTTTTCTTCCCGGAACACGGTCTCCACCGGCAGGAGCCCCAGTCCTTTCTCTGCGCCGCCCGTCTCACTTCCGAGCGGGTCCAGGATCCTCTCTCCCAGCATCTGATAGCCGCCGCAAATTCCCATAAGAAGCGGTGCGCCCAGGCTTGTTCCGGCGGCAGATCTGCCGACCGTGCTCCCCCCGTATCCGGCGGCTGTTTCTTTATCGCCTGTTCCCCCGGCGCGCACCATAGCACAAATTTCTTCCGCCAGTCCCGTCTCCCGCAGCCAGCGCAGGTCTCCGATCGTGTTTTTGGTGCCCGGAAGGATGATCAGATCCGGCGTCCCAAGTTCCGCGCGCTGCGAGACATAGCGCACCCGCACGCCGGCCGTCTTCCCAAGCGGCGCAAAATCCGTGTAATTGCTCAGATAAGGGAGACGGATCACCGCGATGTCGATCTCTTCGCCGCCGACAGGGCTGCCCTTTTGTGACAGTGTCTGCGACATGCTGTCCTCTTCATCCAGTTCCAGCTTCATCCACGGAACGACGCCGGCAAAAGGAATATCGCAGTAATCCCGGAACATGGCCAGTCCCGGCTCCAAAAGGCTCACATCGCCCCGAAATTTGTTGATGATCAGCCCTTTCACGCGCTCCCTCTCGGCGGGCCGCAGAAGCCGGACCGTCCCCAGGAGCTGTGCAAAGACGCCGCCCGGATCGATATTCCCCGCCAGCAGCACCGGTGCATCCACCATCTCGGCCAGACCCATGTTGACAAAATCGCCCTCCCGGAGGTTGATTTCCACGGGACTTCCCGCCCCTTCGATCACAATGATGTCCGCCCGCTCCTCCAGCCTGTGATAGGCTTCGAGGATCTGCGGGACCAGCGATCTTTTGACCCGGTAGTAGTCGGCCGCCCGCATCTTCCCGATCGGCCTGCCGTTTACAATGACTTGCGAGGTGGTGTCGCCCATGGGCTTTAGCAGGATCGGGTTCATATCCGCCGACGGCTCCAGCCACGCTGCCGCCGCCTGCACCACCTGCGCGCGCCCCATCTCCAGCCCGTCCGCGGTCACGAAGGAGTTGAGCGCCATGTTCTGGGACTTAAAAGGCGCGACGCGAAAGCCGTCCTGCCGCAGCACGCGCAGGATTCCCGCCGTCAGTATGGTCTTGCCCGCACCGGACATGGTACCCTGGATCATCAGATTCCGAGCCATTTCTTCCTCCGTTTTGTCCGCTCACCTGAGCCTGTAGAAGAACTCCGTCTCATCGCCCGCCTCGCCTGCCAGGATCGCGTGCAGGTCCCGAATGACAGCCCCGGTCCTGCTCGCGTTCTGATAGAGCGAGCTGCGCATGCACCACACATTTCCTTCTTTGACGGCCTTGAACTCTGTCAAAATAGTGTCCTTCGCACACATCTGAGCAAGGCTCTGCGGCGCGTCTTCGATCGAGGCGTTGTAGATCAGAATGTCCGCCTGCCCGGCAGCCGCATAGAAGGATTCCATGCTGACAGTCTGTGTCGCCCGGCCGGCTTCGGCCGCAGGCGTTTGCAGGCTCCCGCCCGCGATCTCCATCATCCTGCCGTAATAGTCGCTCCCGCTCCTCGTCACGACCTGCCGCGCGGAATTGATCGAAAAGATAGCCGCCGTCCGGCCGGAACCGCTCTCAGTATTCCCGCGCAACGCCTCCACATAGCCTTTCTGCTCCTCGAAGGCATTGGCAGCTTCCTCTTCACGCCCTGTCAAAAGCCCGTACACCTTCACCCACTCCGCTCTGCCGAGGGGCTCGCTCTCATAGCTTGACCGATCGATCAGGACCGGTACGCCGAGCTTTTCCAGCTTCTCCTGCACCTTGGGCGTATGGTGGATCATGGTGGATTCCACCGCCAGATTTACGCCGGACGCAGTGATCAGCTCGTAATCGGGCGTGCTGTATTTGCCGCCGTATTTCAGCGTGCCTTCTTCCATCGCTCTGCGGGCGGCTTCAATATACCACCCGTCCTTTTCCAAACCCGAAAGGATCACATTGGAGACCGCCCCGATCTCATCAAACTGACACATGGCGGCCGACGCGGCCAGATAAATGCGGTCCAGTGGCTTTTGCAAAACGATCAGATCCGGCTCCGGATCCTCCGGAATCTGCTCTCCCTCCGGCACGATCAGATACTGTCGCCCGTCGTCCACCGAGAGCACCGAATAGCCCTTTTCATAGCGGTATATGGCAAAGCCCTGCGCATACTCGTTCGCGTCCTCAGACAGATACTGCAGGCCCGTGAGCACCGGGGCCTCTCTGACACCCGTTGAAGCATCCGCCTGAGCCTGTTCCTCACTATTTTGCTCCGTCTGGTCGCTGCTTTCGGATTCCTGCGGGGTCATGCCCGCGCTCTCCGCCTCTTCCTGCGTCTCGTAAAACCGGAAAGACAGCGTGTAATCGATCAGATGCGGCGTGCCCATGGCCGTCGTATCCGCCTGTACCTGCATCTCACAGTCCGGCGGAAGAGCTTCCGAAGAAGAGTCCGAAGGAGATTCCACACTGCCCGTATCGGAAGAATCCCTCTCCATTCCGAGAGGGATCTCAAACTGCGAATTTCCTTCCGTGTTCACGGGCAGGATCTTCTCTCCATTTACGACCATATAGTCATAGTGAGAGCTGCTCCAGGTGATCCGTACAAACCATTCTCCCGACCGCTCCATTACAGGGCACGGCGAATCCACGGAAGCCTTTCCGCTTCCGCCCTCCAGCGTAACGGCAGCCCAGCAGCGCTGCGCCTGGTCCGAAGGCACAGCCTGCTCGGAAGGCGCAGTTTGCTCTGAAGACGCCGTCTGTTCCGAAGACGCATTCTGATCCGAAGACGCCGCCTGCTCTGATGGCGCAGTCCGCCCTGAAGACACTGCCTGTTCTTTAGCAGGGCCGGCACATCCGGCCGCTGCCGCGATCCATATACATATTGCAAGGCCCGCCAGGGCCGAACCCAATTTCCGCATTTACTCGTTTACGACTTTCCCCGTATGCTCCACATAGATCTGCTGCACAGCCGGAATGCTGCCCAGGCCGTTAATCTGTGCGTCGACTTTCTCAAAACCTGCTGCCTTAAACATGCTCATCCAGGAATCCGCTTCCTCTCCAGCCATGTCGTTGTTGGCGTGATCGCCCGCCACGACCATAAGCGGTCTGAGCACTATTTTGGTATATCCTGCCGCCTTTACCTTTTCGATGACGGATTCGCAGGCGGTCTCTTCCGGCTCTCCCTCAACAGTGCCGATGAAGACATTTCCGTATCCCAGCTGCTCCATCTGTGCCTGCATCTGGCTGTACGTGACTTTCGCCGCGTGGGAGGTTCCGTGCCCCATGAAAACGAACGCCGTTTTGTCCTGTACTGCCGCTTCAAGACTGTCAAAGCCTGCCTCGGAGACCGCTGTCTCTGTGATGGCTTTTGCGACGGTTTCCTTGTCCGCGTTGACTTCCGACGCGTCCGCGCCCACCTGTCCGAGCAGAGGTTCCGCTACCTTCACGGATTCAAACATTTCGCCGAAACTGTTGACGGCTTTTGTGAGCTCATCATACTCGGTGCCGTGCATCAGGTGCGTGGGCTGAACGATCAGCTGTTTTACGCCGTTTGCCGCCGCGCGCTCCAGCGCCTGCTCCACGTTGTCGATCTTCTCGCCGTCTCTGGCCTGTATGTGATTGATGATGATCTGGGAAGTAAACGCCCTTCTGACCGGCCAGTCGGGATACGCCTCCTGCAACGCCTTCTCTATCCCTCCGATGTCCGCCGCGCGGCTGCCGTTGAAGGATGTTCCGAAGCTGACCACAAGCAGCTCCTTCTCGCCGATCTCATCTCCGTTCAGCGGGTCATCCGCAGATGCGTCCCCTGTATCTGCGCCAAAATAGTCCGGATCCGCAAACTCTCCCTCGACAAGTGCTTTCTGAGCGTCCGTCAGGGCGTCCCACGCTTCTTTGGCCTCTGCGCACATCTGGTCCGTCTCTTCCGTCCACTGCTGCACATAGATCGCGTCGATCTTCTCCGCGACTGCCTGCGCGGCTTTCAGGTCCTCTTCACTGGAGGAACTCGCTCCTGCGTCCTTCCCTTCCGGCGCATCCGCTTTCGGCTCGGTCGTCGCTTCGCCGGTCGCGGCCGCTGCTGCCTCTTCCGGGGAATCCGCCGTGATCAGTTCATCCAGAGAGACAGGATTCGAAACGCTTACCTTGTGATCATACCATTTTCCCTTTTCTCCGATCAGTGCCACGTCAAACTCCTTGTCCAAATACGGCACCGGAATATCGAAAGTGTTCACTTCTTCTCTTGTGCCGTCACTGTAAGTTACTTCCTCGGTAAGCGGCTGCAAAAGCTCTGCCCCTTCCTTCTGGGCGTCCTCCGCTGTCCCGCAGTACAGATTCAGAATATTCTTGGAGGGCATGACGACATGGATCGTCATTTTGCCTTCATTCACGATGAGGACTCCCTTTCCGTCCTTGGTCTCATTGACATGGAACATCGAGCTGTCCGTGTTGAAGTCCGCCTGGTACATACCGTCCGCGATGGGGGCGCCTGTCCCGGTTTCCGTTCCGGTCTCGCTCCCTTCCTGGCCGGTCTGCTCCGGCTGTCCTTCTTCCCCGGTCGTTCCGGTCTGGGCCTGGGCCGTGGCGCCGGTATCGGCCGCCCCGGCATCCGCGGGAGTCTGCGTCGAGCCGCCTCCGCAACCGACCGCGGCCGTCGCCGTAAGCATCAGTGCCATGAGAAGTGCTATTGTCTTTTTCATGATTTCCTCCTTCTACAGCTGTCAAAAACCGTACAGATAGCAGCTATTCAGCACCACACAGTCCCAAATGCTTCGCATTCGGGACTGTGGGCGTCCAGAGGCGCTCCGCGCCTTGTCCGCCCCGGGAAAAAGATCAAAAACGGTCCGGCGGGCAAGCTCCCCCTCCTTATTTTGGTCTTTTTTCCGGGGGGCTGGATA
>JAZQCI010000093.1:0-36913 GCA_045546175.1 Lachnospiraceae bacterium
GACATGGCTACGATCCGACTTAGCGCCAATTTACACACAGGAGGTTTTTTAGGATGGCCTACAGGAAGCTCTCCACAGCCACCAGAACCGGGACGCACCTTGACCAGCTGAAGACCTTGGCGTCGATCCTGGCCAAGGCGATCGACGATCCTGCAGAAAATGACAACGTCGCATCCTTGGCGAGGCAGTACAGGGACACGATAAAAGAGATAGAAACGATAGAGGGGACGGATTCGAATGATGATGACATCGCCGGAATACTCTCTTCACGGGCAGCTGATGGGAAGGCAGGAGCCATCCGTTAGGGTCGCGCCTCCATACAGCCAAACAGACGGGACGGACGCGGGCAGATTGTTGGAGCTGGGCGGTACAATCCTGGATCCGTGGCAGGGGCTGGTCCTTGACGATTGGATGGCCATGTCGCCGGGGAGTAAGTGGATATGCAAAACCTGCGGCGGATCCGTCCCCAGACAGAACGGCAAGACAGGTCTGATCGAGGGACGAAGCGAATCGGGAATGATCATGTACAATGAGCAGATCATATACACGGCCCACCTGCAGAAGACAGCGACAGAGACGTTTGAAGAGATGGCCGTATTCTTCGACAGCCCGAAGCTGAGAAAATACGTGAAGGACATTAAGACAGCTCTCGGAAGGGAACAAATCATCCTGAAACGAGGCGCCAGGATCAAATTTCTGGCAAGGACAAGGAATGGAGGTCGCGGACAACATGGCGATCTCCTTATCTTTGACGAAGCTCAGGAACTGGATGATAACCAGCAGGCATCTTTCCTGCCGGCAATCTCCGCTTCCCTGAATCCACAGACGATATATGTCGGGACGCCTCCTGAGCCGGAGTCACCGGGCACGGTGTTCCGATCTCTTCGGGAGAGGATCACTTCCGGCCAGACAAGAACTGCCTCCTGGTTTGAGTTCTCGGTCCCTGAGATCGGGGACGTTAAGGACCGTTCACGGTGGGCATCGACCAATCCCGCACTCGGGCGAAGAATCCTTGAGTCTACGATCGAGGGGGAATGTGAACAGATGGAGCCCGATATTTTCGCCCGGGAACGTCTGGGATGGTGGCCACCGGTCGAGAAAGAGGGAGACCTCGCAATCAGCAAAAAGGACTGGGACGCATGCGCATCAACAGATCCGAAGCCGGAAGGGAAAATAGCCTATGGGGTGAAGTTCTCACCGGATGGAGCTGAGGTATGTTTGTGTGGCGCGGTGATACCTGAGAAAGGAAGGGCACGAATCACACTGCTCACCAGACGGCCGACGGGAGAAGGCCTGCAGTGGCTTGCCGACTGGCTAACACAAAGGTATACAGTCGCTTCCTGCGTGGTGATCGACGGCAGGAACGGTGTGGATGTCCTGGTAGATAAAATTTCCGGTACATGGAAATATAAAGGCAGCGTCATAAAACCGTCCGCAAGGGACGTGATCGCTTCCGTCGGAATGCTTACCGATGCTCTCGCGGAAAGCAGCATTACATGGTACAAGCCGCAGGAAGCCCTGCGGGACAGTGCCATAACGTCAACAAAGCGCCCGATCGCCGGAGGGTGGGGCTTTGGAGGAGACAATTCAGCCCCGATCGAGGCATGCGCCCTGGCCTACTGGGGTGCAAAGACATGCAAACGAAATCCCGGTAGGAGGATGAAAATAGGATGATTACGTTACAGACGGCAGAAGTTTACGGACTGCCGGCATATGAAAAAACACTTTTCCAGAAATGTCTGGATGAATACAATCAGCATATTGGCAAAAACAAGGCTAAAGAAGCCTACTATGAGGGAAAGATCCGACTGGCGGAGGTGAATCTCGGGCTTGCTCTTCCCAAGGGAATGAGCAAACTGGAGATCGGCTGCGCCTGGGGTGCAAAGGCCGTCGATGTTCTGGCCGCGCGGTCCATGTTCGACGGTTTTGTAGGCGTTGACGGGATCGAGAATGAGGAGCTTGCCCGTATCGTCCAGGACAACCGATTGATCGCTGAATATGCCAAAGCCGTCCGCGATGAGCTCAAATATGGTTGCACGTTCGCGGCATTATCAAGGGATGAAACCACAAAGTGTCGGATTCGGTTTTATAGCCCGAAATCGGCGGCAGCAAAGTGGGACGGGGAGAAAGGCCGAATCCTGTGCGGGTTTGTCATAGTTGCCTATGACGATTCGGACCCCTTCCATGAACCGAGTATCATTAATTTCTACACGGATGAGGCAATATGGGTTATCCGTCGCGAAAAGACGATCTGGCGGGCAAAATGCTACAGACACAGGATGGAGCGCCCGCTCATGGAACCTTTGATATGGAACGCGACCAGCAACAAACCTTTTGGCAGGTCACGGATAAAAGAGCCGGTGAGAAGGCTCATACAGGGCTATGTGAGGACGATCGCGCTTGCGACGATAGGCTTGGAGTTCTCCACATCACCACAGAAGTACCTTCTCGGGGTTACGGACGATCAGTATGATGCCATCATTAATGATAAATTCAAGCAGTATGTCGGAAATATCCTTGCCGCGACTACTAATCCGGACACGGGGGAAAAACCGACGTTCGGCCAGCTTGCGCAGGGCAACATTTCGGCACATGTGGAGATGATCAGAGTGCTGGCCACACAGTTTTCCGCTGCTACAGGGCTGTCGGTAACCGATACGGGAGTAGTGAATGATGCGAATCCTTCCAGCAGCGACGCGATCGAGGCACAAATGAAGACGCTGATCGGGCTTGCGCAGGACCTGAATGCCGGAAACGGTGAAGCATTGAGGGTGATCGCCCAAATGTCACTGGCGATCGCGAACGGAACAACTCTCCTGGGGCTGACAGAGGAACAACGCAGTATAGTTCCGCATTTTCGGAACCCTGCAATGCCTTCGGTTGCCGCGACTACTGATGCGGCTTTAAAACTGGCCTCTGCCAGGGCCGGTTTTGCGGGAACGGACGTGTTTCTCGAGATGGTCGGTTTTTCTCCTGCAGATATCCGCAGGATCAAAGCCCAGGAGACACGCAGCAGGGGCCTGCAGGTGCTTGAGGAGTTAAGAAATGACAATAGAACGGGAAATATGGCAGGAATACGTCCGGCTGATGAGGGCGGCAATGGACAAAGCGGAAGAGGGAATGAGGGAACAGCTTCCTGACGGGGGCCTCGATTCACTTCCACAGGAAATGCGTGCCGAACTGGTGCGGATCGGGTACGCTTTGGCCACAAAGTACGGAGAAGGAGCCGCAGCTGCTTCCTGTGAGATATATGATACGGTGGCAAGGTTAACGGGAGCCATGGTTCCCGATGCCGAACCTGCAGACACGGCAACATTCGAAGAAGCTGCCAAAGCCGTGAACGGTACCCTGAAGACAGGAAATGCGGAAACAGTGTCCGGATCCGTCGGAAGGCTCGTTAAAATGGCAGGGGTCGACACCGTTATGAAAAATGCGCTTCGAGACGGGGCCATGTGGGCATGGATCCCGCAGGGTAGCGAGACCTGCGCCTTCTGTATCATGCTGGCTTCCAGAGGATGGCAGCATGCATCAAAAGATGCTTTGAGAAACGGCCATGCGGCACATATACACGCCCATTGTGATTGTCTATATGCGGTTCGGTTCGATGAATCAACGAATTATGGGGGCTATGATCCGCAGAAGTACCTGGACATGTACTATGGCGATTCCATTGATGAGGATATCAAAGAGGCCATACATGACAAATATGGCCTGAACAGTACAGGAGCACACCTGAATATGATGAGACGTCAGATAGAACGCGACAGGAAGGATAGATCATGAAGCATAAAGCAATGAATCACACCTGCCGGGGGCATCCGGCAGCATTCACATGAACCGATGATGATAACAGGCGCATCAAAGATGCGCTTTTTATATTGCTTGGAACAGCGTAATAATATCAAAACCATGAGAGGCAACCTCGTAAAAAGCGTAGGAGGATCATATGAAACGAGAAGACATTACAGCTCTCTTCCCCGAGGCTACCAAGGAGCAGATCGACAGCCTTATGGCCATTAATGGTGCGGATATCCAGCATGCCAAAAGCGGTGCGGACGATCTCAGGAACCAGCTGGCCACAGCGAACACGGAACTTGAAACCCTTCGCGCAAGCGCTGCGGAGCTGGAGCGACTGAAAGGCGTTGAGACGGAACTGAATGACCTGAAGGCAGCGAACACGCTGCGGGAGATGCGCGAAAAGGTATCCAGGGAAACAGGAGTCCCCGCGCACCTTCTGACAGGTGACACGGAAGAAGACTGTACAGCATGGGCGAATTCGCTCAAAGAATATGCAAAACCGTCCGCTTATCCCAATGTGCCCAATGGAGGCGAACCGGGAGGAAGCGGGGGCGGGGGCGCTCCGACAACTGCAGATCAGTTTGCGGAGTGGTCTGAACAGCTTTTTTAAGATAAGGAGGGCATAAATATGCCGGCTACAGGACAGGCTACAAACAGAACAAATATTGAACTTCCGATGGACGTATCCAGGGAGATCCTTCAGAAGACACAGGAGGCGTCCGCGATCCAGCGCCTTGCGAGGCGCGTGAACCTGCCGGGAAACGGGCTGGTCATTCCGATGATCACCGGAGATCCGACAGCTGACTGGGTGACCGAGACAGGCATGAAGCCTGTAAGCAACCCGAGCTTTGACCGTAAACTTATGCAGGCGCATAAGCTTGCCGTAATCGTTCCGTTCTCCGATGAGTTCCGGAGAGACAGAAAAGCACTGTATGATCAGTGCATCCGCAGACTTCCCTTAGCACTGGCGGCGAAGTTTGACCAGACAGTGCTTTTCGGACCGGCTTCCACGCTTGCAAATTTTGACAATTTTTCCGCTGTCACGCAGCAGGCGCTTGATACAGCCAACAAGACTGCTTACGACGGCCTTGTAGCTGCCGACGTTGATATTTCCGAGCAGGGAGGTATTGTTGACGGTTATGTTTTCTCCCCGCAGGGCAGAGGGATCCTGCTGAGCGCGGTGGATGCGAACAAGAGGCCGCTGTTCATCAACAGCGTTGCTGATGATGCAATTCCGCGTGTGCTTGGCGCTCCGACGTATTTCGTGCGGGCTGCATATAAGGCGGGAAATGCCGCATCCGGTACGGCCGGCCAGGAAGGCTATACCGCAGCTGTTCCGGACATCGTCGGTTTCGCCGGCGATTGGTCACATGCAATGTGGGGCACTGTCGAGGGCGTGAAAATCGATATCTCCACCGAGGCAACACTCACATACACCGATGAAAACAGCCAGACTGTGACTATCAACCTCTTCCAGCAGAACATGTTCGCTGTCCGTGCTGAGATCGAGGTAGGCTTCGCGGCAGAGACAGAGTACTTCAACGCTCTGACCCGTGCACACTCATGATCAAGCTGATCAATAAACTCACCGGATCGGAGATGTGGGTAGCGGACTCACGGCTTGATAAGTACCTGAAGCAGGGGCATGTACTTGCCTCTGCCACAGGTGCTGAGCCGGAAAAACCCGCATCTGAGGAACAGCCACAGGCAAAGAAAAGGACAACGAGGAAAAAATAATGGCATACGGACAGGTTAAGGACGTTCAGAAACGCATGACCAGGGAATTGTCATCTGAGGAAAGAGCAGTCTGTAAGGTGCTCCTGAAAGATGCCGCCGCGATCATCGATGCGGCAGCTCCGAACGCTGATGACGAAGCAAAAAAGACCGTGGCATGTCGGATGGTCATCCGGACGCTCGGTGACGGACAAGCAACGGGCGTGCCTGTCGGATCCACGCAGGGATCCATGGGCGGGCTCGGGTATACACAGTCCTGGACTGTCGGCTCAGGCGGCTCGGTTGGAGAACTGTATCTGTCAAGGCAGGATAAACGCCTGCTGGGCGTCGGCAACAGGATAGGCTCATACAGCCCTGTGGAGGAAATGGTATGATCAGGGGTATAAAGGTAACTCTTTATGAAAAAACGCAGACAGGGACGGATTCCTTCGGGGCTCCGATCTACGAAGAGAAGCCCGTGGAGGTTGAAAACGTGCTTGTCGCGGAGCCGTTAACGGAGGACCTTGCCCAGGCCACGGCGCTGTACCAGAAGACCATACGGTATATGCTCGGGATCCCGAAGGGGGACACCCACGACTGGCAGGAAAAGCATGTTTCATGGGTGGACGCCTATGGGATCAGGCATGACTGCAGGACGTTCGGATTTCCCATTACCGGCGTCGAGGCGAATATCCCCGGGCCCTGGCATATGAAGGTGAGGTGTGAAGATTATGGCTAATGTCACGATCGAGCTGAACCTTCGGGGGCTGAATGAATTAATGAAGTCTCCGGAAATCAAGGAAGCGCTTGAAAACGCTGCTGATGCGGTAGTGCATGAAGCTACCGCATCAAGCGGGCGTGATTACAAGAGAAAATCGACGAAGGAGCTGAACTGGATAGCGGTATCAGGCGTGAAGCCGGCCGACAAACATGCGTATTATAGCAACAGGAAGCATAACACCCTGCTGAAAGCAGTCGGGGCGGTAGGGCTTCCGATGAAAAAGGGGGGCACATGATAGAGATTACTTTAAAAAACTATCTGGAGGAGTGCCTCCCTTATCCGGTAGTGCTGGAAAAGCCGGAAGATCCTCCGGCGGAATATGTGCTGCTTGAAAAGACCGGCGACAGCCGGGAGAACCATATATGGACTGCAACCATGGCGATACAGACATATGCCGATAGCTTGTTCCGGGCTGCGGTCATGGCAGAAGAAGCTGCCGGAGCCGTCGAAGATGCCATTGTATTGAACTCCGTAACTCATGTGGAGATCAACAGCATATACAATGACTCCGACAGACTCACAAAAGAGTATCGTTACCAGATTGTTGCCGTTATCGTTTATTACAAAGGAGAAATAGGAGATGGCTAATACAAAGAATAATGTATCTGTCGGAAAGCCCAAAATCACGGGTGCGGTCTGGCGTGCCCCCGCGAACACAACGGCTCCGACCGATGCGACTACGGCTCTTGGAAATACCTTTATATGCATGGGATATGTTTCCGCTGACGGGTTTAAGAACACGAACAGCAAAGAGCATACCGAGATCAAAGCATGGGGCGGTGATGTCGTGGCCGTTCCGCTGACGAGCCACAGCGATAAATTCACCGGAACATTTATCGAGGCACTGAACGCGGAAGTGCTTAAAGCGGTACATGGCGATAGTAATGTCACCGTGGACAACACAAACGGCATTACCGTGAATGTGAACAGCACGGATGATTCCGATCATGTTTACGTGGTCGACATGGAAATGCAGAACGGCCTTAAAAAGCGCATTGTCATCCCGATGGGAAGGATCACCGAGGTCGGTGAGGTCACCTACAAGGACGATGAAGTTATCGGATACCCCCTTACCATTTCCGCACTGCCGGATAACGAGGGAAATACTCATTATGAGTACATTTCTGCGGCATAATAAGGAGGCGGGAATATGACGCTGACCACAGAAACAGGTTTCACCTGTGAACTGGACGTAGAAGCCCTGAATGACTGGGAGCTGCATGAGATCCTGCTCGACGGGGGAGAACTGGTAGACAGCCGGTTCTCCCGCGCGGTCATGAACAAATGCATGAGCAGGGCCGATGCGGAAAAACTGAAGGACCATGTCAGGACCGAAACAGGCAGGGTCCCCGCGGATGCGCTTGTCAAAGAGGTCATGGATCTCCTTCAGCAGTCGAAAAAAGAAAAAAACTCCTCGTCCTCATCCACTACATAAAACTGGATGAGGATTTATTAATCTGCGATTTTGCGCAGACATATGGGATTTTCAACTATAAGAAGATTGATCCGTTTTTTGCGGGGACTCTGGCCTATGGCTTGTCTCCGGATTCGCGGATCAGGATGAAAGCAGCAGATTTGGAAATGACGTTCAGCCAGTCTTTAATGGTCAAAGCGGCCGACGAGCTGGCCATGATCCGCTGGCTGAATTCGACAGACGGCGCTAACGGCACAAACAGGCCGAAACTCATTTCACAGATACTGAACGAGAAAGAGGAAGAACAACGGGGATATGATTCCCCCGAGGAATTTATGAGGGCATATTATGGCGAGTGATATTGCAAAAGCATATGTGCAGATCGTTCCGACTGCCCAGGGCATGCAGGGCAATCTGCGGAGACTCCTGGGGGACGATGCGGACAGGGCCGGGAGTGAAGCAGGCGGAAACTTTGCCGACTCCTTTTCTTCTGCCACAGCCGGAGCTGCCTCAGCCCTTGCCCCGGTGTCGAATGCCGCCAGGACTGCGGCATCTGACATAATCAGCACGTCCGCCGCGTTTGATGCACAAATGAGCAAGGTGGAAGCAATCACGGGGGAAAGCGGCGAAGGCCTGGAAACCCTCCGCAGCCTTGCGATGGAAATGGGGCGAACTACCAAATTTTCCGCGACAGAAGCAGCGGAAGGCCTCGAATACATGGGCATGGCAGGGTGGAAAGGTGAGCAGATGGTTGCCGGCCTGCCTGCCGTCCTGAACCTTGCGGCAGCTGCAGGTGAGGAACTCGGTACCACGTCTGACATTGTGACGGATGCCCTTACGGCATTGGGAATGACAGCGGAGGACGCGGGGCGTCTCACTGACATCATGGCGGCGGCAGCCACCAATTCAAACACCAACGTATCCATGATGGGAGAGTCTTTCAAGTACGCGGCCAGCCTCGGCGGGGCGATGAAATTCAGCGCCGAGGATATAGCTGTTGCACTTGGATTGATGGCCAACACGGGAATCAAGAGCACCCAGGCGGGTACTTCCCTCAGGAATGTCATGCAGAGGCTGGCAAAACCGACGAAGGAATCCGCAACTGCTATGGCCGCGCTGGGAATCGAGATCGATGACGGGCATGGCAACATGCTCTCCTTCCGGCAGATCATGGATCAGATGAGGGAAAGCCTTGGAAGCCTGAATTATGACCAGCAGGCTTATACGGACGGCCTTGCTGAGCTGAACAGGCAGCTGGAAGCGGGAGAGATCACAGAGAAGGAATACGAAGAAAAAACGGAAGAGCTGGCAGGAACGACACTGAAAGCAGCGGACGCCCAGAAGGCACAGTATGCCGCAATGCTGGCAGGCGCATATGGCCTTTCCGGTCTTCTGGGAATCGTAAATGCTACCGACGAAGATTATCAGAAGCTGTGCGACGCGATAGATAACTCATCGGAAGCGATGGTAAGGACTGCTGACGGTGCTGTGATGCCTTTATCCCAGGCACTGGCGGAAGGCAAAGAAGTCGTTGAAGAATACAGCGGCACGGCTGAAGCGATGGCGGCAGTCATGCAGGATAACCTGAACGGCCGCATGACGAGCATTAATTCCCGTCTTGAATCCATAAAGATATCATTGGGCGATAAGCTTATGCCGGTCCTTGAGAACGCTGCGGACTGGGCGATCAAGGCCCTTGACTGGTTCGGCGGCCTGAGTGACGGCACACAGTCAATGATCATAGGTGCGATCGGGATCGCGGCAGTCGCTACGCCGCTCCTTTCCATAGTGAGTACCTTCGGGAGCGGGATAAGTACGCTGATCAGTGTCGGAGGAACGCTGACGGGCACGGTATTCCCGGCAATCTCAGGGTGGTTTTCTACCCTGATAAGCGGGGCGGGAGGTACTGCGGCAGCTATAGGCGGGATTGCTACTGCGGCTCTCGGAGCTGCGGACGCCGTGCTTTTGGCCTATGACATAACCGCCCTTGAAGAAGCTCACCAGACTTACAGTGAAGCGTTTGAAGCACACAGCAACGAAACGGCAACAGCGCTTGACAATTTCAAGATGCTGTATGAGGAAAAAGGTCCCGAGGTGGCCGCGCAGTGGGCTTCAATGGTATATCAGATTGATACAACGGGAATGAGCCTTGAACAGGGGCAGGCGGCTCTTGCCGCAAAAGTAGACAGCCTCTGGGACGGCGTACCGCAGAACATGTGGGAAGGATTCAAGCAGGGATGGGGTTCATATTTCGGTGAAGACGGAAGCGGACTTCTCGGCCTTCTTGGTGATGCTTTTACCGGAGCTGTTGAGGGCGTGAAAGGCCTTCTGGGAATAAACTCACCTTCGACAGTTTTTTCCGATATAGCCGGCAATGTCGCGCTCGGGTTCAATAACAGGATCGGCAGCGAGACGCCGGGGATCCTTTCCAGAATGTCCACGCTGGCTAGCGGAATATCCAACAGCTTCAACGGCCTCGGCTCAAACCTGAGCGTCCTGGCTCAAAACGCGATGACCGGCCTTGCGAACGGATTCATATCCGCAGCAGGAAGAGCACTTCAGGCAGCCAGGAACGTAGCGGGGAATATCATAAACACAGTGCGAGGAATGTTCCGCTCTCATTCTCCGTCGAGAGTTTTCATGGACATAGGTAACGACCTCATGGAAGGAATGGAACTCGGTATCGCCGATAACGGTGACGCGCCTACGAGAGCAGTCAGACAGGTTTCGGCCGACATTTCAGCTGCCGCCACAACAACGATTGCGCCGGCGCAAATCGGAACAGCTTCCGCATCAGACCTGCAGGTTCTGATCGATATGCTGAACCGTTACCTTCCGCAGCTTGCGAACATGGACGTAATGCTTAACGGCAATGTGGTCGGAACCATGGCTCCGCGGATGGATGAGGAACTCGGTAATATTGCTTACTATCGCAGGAGGGAGGCGATTACAGGTTGAGTAACAACAGAAACTGGCCCGAAATCGCCGCTCATTCCATGACAATCGGAGGGATGCATACATTCAGGGACTGGTCTATGGTACCGGCTGAGATCCCCGTGTTTGCTCCTCCCACTCCAAAATATAATTACATAGACGTTCCGCAGTCAAACGGATCTCTGGATTATACAGAGAAGCTTGACGGGAGGGTTTATTACAATAACAGGACAGGCAGCTTTTCATTCATTGTCCTTAATGACGTGGCATGGCCGACGGCATACAGCAATGTGATGAGACATCTGCACGGACAGCGGATGCGGTGCGTGCTGGATGATGATCCGAACTACTTTTACGAAGGCAGATTCGCTGTTAACGAGTGGAAGTCCAGCAGGACGCATTCCACGATAGTTATTGATTACACTGTGGATCCTTATAAAACGAGCTTTGACGGGACCAGATACAGTGACTGGCTATGGGATGACCCATTCGAGGACACGGTCATTTATTACGGAACATTTGAGGTTTCGGGGACGAAAACCCGCAACCTGATCAATCCATCCGGAGACAGGGTCACACCGACGTTTATCTGCAGTAATCCTATGACGGTGACTTTCGGAGGGACGACACATTCACTGGCGGCAGGAACAACCACGCCGGCATTCTCACTGGCACCCGGAAATAACGTAATGACTTTTTCGGGTAACGGTACAGTCTTATGTGACTATGCCACTGATAAAAGGTTATAAGATGAGCTATTACAGAGTAAAACTTGACGGGGTGGAGATATATAATCCGGCATACCGCGAGATGACGCTGATAAATCCTGTTTGTACAACGTCCCTGGGGGAAACAGGGAACTTTGAGTTTACGTTTCCAAAGGGGCATGTGTTCGCGGACGCCATCGTACCTTATGGGAGCACCATAGAGGTTTTGGAGGATGGGGAATCGATCTTCTACGGAAGGCCGCTTCCTCCTTCAATAGACATGTACGGACAGAAAAAAGTGCATTGCGAGGGTGCCCTGGGTTTCCTCAATGATATTATCGTTCCTCCCTTATCTGAGTATGTGGATGCGGACACATATGTGCCGGGGCAAGGAGAACTGCCCAGTCAGGTGCCTTCCGGATCCACTGGGAAAATTCACAGGGTTGTTCTGCTTCAGGATTATCTCAGCTATGTCTTCTCAAAGCACAACCAGATCGAGACGAGAGCAGACAGGAAGATCTATCTCCGGGGAGAAATCCCGGAAACAAAGGCGATCCAGTACAGATCCAATTACAAGTCATGCCTCGAGATCCTTAGATCGGAGATCATGCCATATACGAAGGCCTCACTTGTGGTCAGTCGGGAAAGCGGAAGTACATACGCGACTGTGTTTACGACTGCCTCAGCGGGAAACCAGCCGATCGAGTCAGGCCTCAACCTTCTGGACCTCGCTGCTCAGCAGAAGAGTTTT
The DNA here is from genome assembly GCA_045546175.1 of Lachnospiraceae bacterium. GTDB lineage: Bacteria > Bacillota > Clostridia > Lachnospirales > Lachnospiraceae > CAG-791. Next base: position 12,099 of record JAZQCI010000093.1, read on the forward strand.
TATACGGCTGTTGTAGCTAAAGGAGGCAAGCCACAGGGTGCAGTAGATTATATCTCTATCGATACGCCTATAACACTGGGAACTGACATTGTCGCGAAATATGGCATGCTCTGCGCCTTTCAGCAATTTGATTATGATAACCTGAGCCAGCTGGAATGGAGATGCAGACAGTTCCTGACGGAACAGCAGTTTGAGGACATGGAATTCACGATAAAAGCACTGGATTTGCACATCATAAGCGGTGCATATAATGCGCTGAAGATCGGAAGGACAGTAGCGTTCCGGTCCCCGGCCCATGGCATTAACAGGGTGAACGTCGTAATCAACAAGATAGTAACGCATCTTGACACGGGAGAGAAAGAGATCTCCCTCGGCGGAAAGAAGGAAACAAAACCTCTGACATGGATGCTTACAGAATCCGGCAGCACATCCTCGACCGGCAGCTCCTCGGCTGTGGATATGGATGTGGATTATGCACCGACTGAAGGCAGCACAAATCCTGTCACTTCCGGAGGTGTGTATGATGCTATTCAGAATGCCGGCGGAGGCGGTGGCGGAACCGGCGGGGACGGGTGGATCCACCAGATCGACGGGGTGACACATGAGACAGGAACGGTCAACTTTGTCACAACGGGGACATAAACATGATAAAGACCAACAACAGAACATGGCGGACACTGGAGCAGCCGCTCTATGTCAATGGGAAAAAGGTACTTGAGGTTTGGGCCAATGATACGCTTGTCTATCCCGAAAACAGTGCGGAGTTTATAAAAGTCAGAGGAAAAGTAAGTTTTAATGAGACATATGGAGAAGATGCGCAACATATCCCAGAGAACGGGTACAGTCATCCTGCGTATTCCGGCGTCTTCTCAGGAACTGCGGAATTTGCAGCTTGTTTTATCCGCATGTATACCGGGAATAATCATTTTATTCTTACTGATAAACACAGTGAACCAATGACATCGGGACCGGATTGGATCTCATATACAGGCACAATGCCGCATGGTGGTAACAATAACTGCATCTGCGTGCCTAAAGATAAAAATCGAAAGACCATAGGACTTGAACAAACGGTATATAATTCAGGGAATATGCCAAACCACTGGGTGTCTGATAAAATCATTTATCGACAAAATATCAGCTCTTTTCCCCTTCGGCCGGAAGAGTCGGCTTACGGAGACGGCTATTCATGGACAGCAAAATTGGTGAATCCTTATTGTACGGAAATCACGTATTTAAACGGCACTCATAAAACGGAAGAAGGCGAAGCGGCATCTATTAGCCAAAACACTCTATCTTTTGAAAAAACAATTAACGATATCACTTTCAGAATGTCGTTGCGCTATTCCAAGGGTCATGGAGCATATTTGGACTTGTACATTCCCAGCTTTATCCGCCAAAATGGAGTGCTTTTTACCGATGTAACGCATAATGGGGTGCCTGTGCCGGATTGGACGGAGGATATAGAAATGGTTTATAGCAATGTTAGACCACTGTTTTGTATTCCCGTCACAGATATCATGTATTTCGGCGGCTACTATGCCGCGCCGGAAGAAATGCGAGATGTGACAGTGGCGGATCTTGATTTTTAATGGAGGTGAGTAGATGGCAGATATATCTACATATATAGCAGTGATAGAGAATGCATCAAGGGGCGAAGAGGTGCGGGATTCCATCGTTAATGCGCTAAACGCAATCAATAATGGCGTGGGATCGCTACCGTTTCCGACAGCTGCAGACTCAGGTAAGTACCTGCGCGTAAACACCTCCGGCGCGTGGGAGCTCGCCACGGTCCAAAACGCCGAGGAGGTGAGCTTTTGAGTGAATACTTGATACAGGGTGATACCCTTACAAGCATTGCGGACGCGATCAGGAGCAAGGCTGGTGTATCAGATGCTTTTACACCGGCACAGATGGTCGATGCAATAGCCGCGATCCAGACTGGCGGAGGAAGCGATTTAACAACCGAGCAGTTGATTGCGCGAACGATATCTGCAATCCGAATTGACTCCGCAACATATGTCGGAATGTACGCCTTTGCACATTGCTTATCATTAACAACGGCCGTTTTTCCGCTGGCAGTAACTATAAGCGATTATGCATTTTATAACTGTATTTCGTTGGCTTCCGTATCTTTTCCTGTGGCAAAAATTATAGGCGACTCTGCTTTTTGTAGTTGCAGAACACTCTCCTTAATAGATTGCCCTCAAATCTCTGGCATCGGAAGCGCCGCATTCAGATCTTGCTCAGGACTTGTATCTGCGAGTTTTTTGTCGGCTTCAACGATAGGGGCACTCGCTTTCGGTAACTGCACAGCATTAAGAACGGTGATAATACCCGAAGTTGAAATCATAAAGGGCAGCACTTTTTACGGATGCTCTGCGTTGGAAACGGTAAGCGCTCCGGCGGTTACAACACTGGAAACTGCTGCTTTCGGGTATTGCTTTTCACTGGAATCGATTAGTCTTCCTGCGCTTGTTTCTTTGGGGTCTTTTGCTTTTAACCAGTGTTCTTCACTATTGTCGGCGGATTTTTCAAGGATTACGGAAATAGGGTCGAACGCATTTCAGAATTGCTCGTCATTAATGTCGATAAGCTTTCCGGAAGTTACGACCATACATACAGGTGCATTCAATTTGTGTAGGTCGTTATCCGCAGTAAGCTTTCCTGCAGCTACGATTGTCAGCGCAAGTGCTTTTGCTGCATGCCGGGCATTATTAACAGCAAGTTTTCCTGCGGTAAGGAACATATATTCCTCGGCGTTTCAGGGCTGTTCTTCTTTGACTTCGTTGTATTTACTTTCAACGAGCGTAGCGACGCTTGCTAATGTGAATGCGTTTGCGGGCACGCCGATCAGCGTGTCGACATTAACTGGGAATTTCGGATCAATCTTCGTGCCCGAGTCGCTGGTGAGCGCGTATCAATCGGCAACCAGATGGAGCACCTATTCTTCGAGAATCACAGCATATGTGGAGGGAACATGAAATTACAGATTCTGATACCGCAATACAACGAAACCGAAGAGGTGCTCGCGCCTCTTCTCAAATCTCTGGCCATTCAGCAGGGAATCGATCTTTCGGAGATCGGTGTCATCATCGTGAATGACGGATCGGAGGTGATCCTCAGTGAAGCGTTTTTACATTCATTCCCATTCTCCGTAGAATACATAAGAGCGGAGCACGGGGGAGTATCCGCAGCACGGAACAGGGCCCTGGAAGCGTCCACGGCCGAATATGTGATGTTCTGCGATGCGGATGATATGTTTTTTAACATGTGCGGCCTTTACATCGTATTCCGCGAGATGGCAGGGGAAGGCTTCAACGCCCTGGTATCTGTCTTCGTGGAAGAAACAAGGAACCCTCAGACAGGGGAAAGAGTGTATGTCAATCACCAGATGGACAGCACTTTCGTTCATGGGAAGATATACAGGCGCTCTTACCTTACGAACAATAACATAAAGTGGGACAACAGGCTCACGGTGCATGAGGACAGCTATTTCAACTGCCTGGCGCAGAAGCTGACAGCGCAGCTTAAATACTGCCAGCAGCCATTCTATCTGTGGAAGTGGCGCGACGCATCCGTGTGCCGGCATGACCCGAAGTATATCCTGAAGACCTATAACAACATGCTCGACAGCAGCACGGCCCTCGTTACGGAGTTCCTCCGCAGGGGACAGCTGCAGGACGCGCAATTCTACGCCACAAGTATGATCTATGATGCTTACTTCATGATGAATAAGGCCGAATGGCTCAATCAGGAGAATCAGGCATACCGGCTGGCAACGGAAAAGAGGTTCAAGGATTATTACCTGGAATTTAAGCTTCTTTTTGAGGCTATCCAGACGGAAATCAAATCACAAATAATCATGGGTATGAAAAACAGGTTCTTCGCGGAAGGCGTGCTCCTGGAATCGGTAACTTTTGATGATTGGATAAAGCATGTGTTGACCCTGTGAGGCCCTGAAAGGAAGGAGAGAGAAATGGACTACTTAGGAATCGTCACTGTGGCGATCAGCCTGGTGTCCCTGCTTCTGGCCGGATATACCTACGCGACCAAAGCACAGAAGGACAACACCACAGAGCTCACCACAGTGATCGTAAAATTGGAATCGATCGGCGCAGGGATATCGGATATTAAGCGAGAGATTGAAACCATGAAAAACGATCAGAAGGAAGACCACGACGAGCTGATAAAAGTCGGTGAATCGTTGAGATCCGCATGGAAGCAGATCAACAAACTTTCAGGCCGACGTGCAGAGGAGGGGAACAATGAGTAAGATTTGGTGGAAAGCAGCGGCAGTAAGAGCTGTCAAGACAGTGGCCCAGACAGCAGTGGCCACGATCGGCAGCAGCATGGTGATCAGTGACGTCAACTGGGCTGTGGTCGCAAGCGCGTCGGTCCTGGCGGGGATCCTTTCCCTGCTGACGAGCGTTGCGGGACTTCCCGAAGTCGATCTTCAGCTCGAAAATATCGAGGAATGAGTTTTTGGCAGAGGCAGTGGCAGCGGATCAGGATCCTGATGTCCTGCCTCAAACTCTTTTTAAGGAGGTGACGTCTTGGCTACTAAGTATAACCTCACGGACGTGCAGATCAGGCACCTGGCGATCATATGCTACCGGGAACAGGGGAGCAATGATGCGGGTGTACGGGCCTGCGCGAGTCACATGTGCAATTATTATGAGAAATGGCAGAAAAAGAACTATCCTTCAGTGTATGAATGTACCTTCGGCTCGGGCTGGTATTGGAGCAGAGCCAGAAACGAGGCGTGGATAGCGGCGAACCCTAAAGTACCTGCAGGCGTTATTGCAGCTGTCCGCGATGTAATAGTCAACGGACATCGAAATATCCCCGAATATGTAGACGAGTATGACTGCCTGTCGGATATCGCCATGATCATCAACGATGGCAAGAGTTACACGCGAGAAAAAGACAAAGACTATATCCTGAATCGGGCAAATTACATTCCGAACAAGACCATTATTCAGAGTATTTATGCGGAAGGTTCCGGAGACAGATATACTTTCTGCTGCTTCCCTGATGGGGTGGACGGCAAATGTGATGCTTTCGGATACATCAATAAAAACCTTCCCGAAAAGGAGGGAAAGACTGCTATGGCAATACCGGACAGCGCCTGTACAATAGCTGAGAATATTGCTGTCGATCAGAGCCACGGATACTCCCAGGCAAACAGGTGGGGGCCTGATTATGATTGCAGCAGCATGGTGATCAATGCGTATATCAAAGCAGGCGTCCCGATCGATAAGACGAAAGTCTACTACACCGGAAACATGCAGGGTCTGAAAGATTATGGCTTTGTGGATGTGACCGACAAGGTCGACCTTAACACGGGAGCCGGCATGCTGCGCGGTGATATCCTGTACTACCATATCTCGGGGACCAATGGCCATACAGCTATGTACTGCGGCAATGGAAAGATCGTCCATGCCAGAGGCCAGTCTTACGGATCCTCAGCTACGGGAGACCAGGGCAGCGAGATCGCGGTCACTTCATATACGCGGTCCAAATGGCGGCATGTACTGAGATACAAAGGATCTGTTACTGAGGCGGTACCGGTAACGCATTCTGTTACTTCTGCAGAAATGCCTGAGATCGAGATCGGCTCCGTAGGTGCTGCCGTGAGCATCCTGCAGGCTCTGCTTGACCTTATGGGATACATAGGTGCAAATTATCAGCCCCTCGACATAGACGGCGAATTCGGGCCGAATACGGCGTATGCCCTGATACAGTACCAGACGGCGGCGGGGCTTACGGCTGACGGGGTCTGCGGTACAAAAACGTGGAAACGGCTGAGAGAGGGGATGAAGGTATGATAACACTGCTTATGCTCCTTGTCATTTTATCCCTTATCGCTGTCATTGCTTTCGACGGTATTCAGGAGGCAAAGAAAGAGGATGAGGAAGACGACGAATTCATAGATTGGAGGTGACTGCATGGGCTTCAAAATGGATGAAGATACTTTTGAGATAGAGATAACGCGTGCGGACTCGGGACACCAGCTGGTTACCGTAAAGCTTAACGGAACGCCGTATGAAATGCAGGAAGGCGACGAGATCCACTTCGGCGTAAAGGAGGATTACGACGATAAGGTCTGTCTTTTCACTAAGAAATATACGACTAATCCGTTCATACTTGCATTCGATCCGCCCGATACCAGGTTCCTGGACTTCGGGAAATATCACTATGATATGCAGATCGTTTTCGCCAACGGGTTCACGCGTACATTTATCGAGAAAAAGCTTTTTAGAATCACTGAGGAGGTTGTGTGATGATAATTGATGCTGATACTACGATTATCGACGGAGAAATAACCGTTGATATTGACGGTATTCCCGGAGCACCGGGAAAGAGCGCCTATGAGCTGGCCGTGCTGAACGGCTATACCGGGACGCTTGAGCAGTGGCTGGCAGAGGTAAATCCCCAAACAAGGGTGACTACCCTTGATGACACATATCTTACAGAGCATGTGATCGAGGCCGTCGGTAATCCGGTTTATGTCAGTGATGATGCACTTGAGCAGTACGCTCAGTATAATATCACAAAATCAGGATGGTATGTCATTGCACGTATCGCCCCGAAACCGGGCGTTACCGCGTCGGATGCGGTTGTCGAAGGCGCATCGGGTGTTGTGCTTGCGGCTGATCATGTAGATGTTGCCATCGAGTTTGAAGTGGCGTCTGTCTCCAAAGTGGTAAGGATCACATGGGGCGGCGAAACAGAGATCTTTGTGTTTAAAGCAACAGATCTGGCCATCCGCAATCTTGATTACCGTGTCACCTTCTACCTGTATGATATCGCGCCGTATACTACATGGGAATATGCGCTCACTACGGATGCCACGTTCGCGGCAGACAAGTATTACTATACCAAGGACGAGGACGAGAATTATACACTTGCGGAAGTCACGGCAGGCGAGACGGTTCCTACAGTATATTATGAGGACTTGTACACTCTGACAGCGGATGAGACATTTGCCACAGGCAAGACCTATTACACACTGGCTGACAGCGTTTACACGGCGGCTACGGTGACGGCAGGCGAAGCAATTCCGGCAGACACCTACTACGAACATAGCTACGTGCTGACAAGTGACGTTGCTTTTGTGGATGGCAAGACCTACTACACAAAGAGTGGTGCCACATACACAGCGGCTACCGTGACAGCAGGCGAAGCTGTCCCCGCGGACACTTATTACGTCCATAGCAAGGTTACATTTGCAGGCATGGTCCGCAACATTACTTATGTGTGCAACGTTCCTGTCGACTGCCCCCAGCAGTACACTCTGCCGGAGATCGAGGATGAAACACATGGGTGCTGGTTCGAGATCAGGCTCAGACATACGGGTACCTTCAGCTCGACGCTGGTCGTGCCGGAAGGGGTAAAAGTGGCTACTGAACATACGCAGGCAGAGACTGCGGGCATAAACATGGTTGACCTTCATTATACCGCGATCGGAGGCCTGAAGGTGTGGAGATTCATGAATACACATTCGACCATTCCGGCGTAAAGGAGGCGATATAAATGATATGGAGATATGAGAAACTCGACGAAAACGGCAAATATCAATATTGTCCCGCCAATGATCCCACGGGCGAAGTGACGGGGCATATTGTGATTAATGTCAGGGCGTGGTTCGATGAAAACCCGGAAGAGCGGAAACGTCTCGGATGGATCAAACACCTGTACTACGAATCGAACGAAGAGTTTTTTGCCGATTACCCTGACTTTGATCCTGCATTGCAGTATGCTGTCCAGGGTACCAGGATTATTGATGAGTGGACAATAGCTGACTCTTATGACCTCATGGATAAAACCGATGATATGAAGGAGCTTGAGGCGATGTTCGAAGTCATGGGCCTGTATACACCAAGCGGCCTTGTGCAGCTTGACGGTCATGGAGGTGTTCTTGTATGATAAGGGATATAAACATTATTAATGCTATCCAGAAGGAAAAGAACAGGGAAATCGCACAGAATGACCTGCCGCCGCTGGATCCGGAAGGCGTGAAGCTTGCAGAACACTGCAGGTTTACATTTGATATCATCGCTACGCCGATAGACCCGAAGAGATAAGATAAGGAGGCCATAATGTTTGATGTAAAAGAAACAACCTCAAGAGCCTCTACCGATTGCGGGACTGCGTGCATGGTGAGCTTCCTGGCTTACTATGGCAAAGAGGCAAGCATTGATGAAATCAGAAAAGAATGCGTAAAGATCTACGGGTCCACCGGTAAAGATCTTTGTGTCTGCGGTAGAAAACGCGGACTCAACATGATTCCATGGAAAGAGGGCTGGGTAACCTGGCTGGAAGGAAAGGAAGACGGTGAAACAACTGACGTTCCGATCTTTGAGCAGGACCGTCCGGCGATCTGTCTGTGGCAGAAACGGCACTGGATCATTTACTGCGGAATGGATGATAAGAATCCCGGCAGGGTTATCATTATGGATCCGGCAAGAGGACGGTATAGTATAAGAAAATCTCTTTTTGATGCCTGGTATTCGGGAGTTTTTATCACCAACGGCATTCCGGAGAGACTGCCCGGCACAGAAGCAGAACAGTCATAACGTGAAAGCCTGCCCTATGAGGGGCAGGCTTTTATTTATTTGTTCGAGTCCAACTAAAAACAAAAAGGGGCAGAAAAGGGGCAAACTCTGTTCTTATACGCCTTTTTGTGTCATAAATGGTAACCCAAAATGCCTATATTTACGGGCTTTTTTGCGTTTTGCCTATCTGTGTCAGAACCAACAAAAGCCCGATTGTGGACTCGAACATTAGCGAAAATCCCCTTGATTTATGGGCACATCCTTCAGTTCTTGTTGTCCCGAGGGGCAGAAAAGGGGCAAAGTCAAAAAGTTTTCCGAAAAATGTTCGAGTCCCGTATTTACCCGAGAAGAGCAACATTTTCGATGGCTTTATTATCCATGTCGCGCCGCTTTTCGGTGATATGCAGGTAGATCTTACGGGTAATGTCGGAGTCGGCATGGCCCACGCGGCGCGATATCACGTCAAGCGGCACACCCTTTTCAGCCAGCAGAGAAACATGTGTATGCCTGAGGGCATGAGGCGTGATCACGTGGCCGATCTGTTTACTGCACCGGCAAAGATACATCCTGTAAGCCTCATAACTCATGATCACGCCGCCTTTCCCCGGAAAGAAAAGGCTGCTGCGGTATCCCCGTCTGATCATATCGGTCTTACGGAAACTCCTGATTTCCCGTATGCACTTTTCAAGTTCGGGCTGGATGAACACATCCCTGTTAGAAGTGTCCGTCTTGACGCCGTCCTCTATGATGTTATCAACGTACTGATATGTCTTTGTCACATGAATGTACTGCTTATCTATATCGCTGTCATTAAGGGCCATGGCCTCGCCGATCCGCAGGCCCGACAAGGCGAGGAATTGCGTGAGAAGCTTCCACCTGTTGTTTTTCATGCTCTCCAGCAGCTGATTAAGCTCTCCTGTTTCGAGATATTTATCCTGAAGTTTTACTACTCTCTCCTTATCCGGGAAACTCTTTATCCTGTCAACAAAACTGATATTATCCAGGTATTCATTCTCATATCCCCACCGTAACATGGCCTTGAGCCGCACGATGTAACCGTTCAGCGTGCTGTGAGGCTTCCCTGACTGCTTAAGCCGTGTAACGATATCCTTGGCGCTGAGCCTGTCAATGGGAGTGTTCCCGCCGATGATCTCAAGCGCATGATCTATGGTGTATTCATTTCTATACCATGTCTGTTTTCGGACCGTTTCCTTCTGGGCCTCGATGTAGTACTCTTTCAGCTGTGTCAGCGTGAGAGCGTTTGCATTTTCGCCTGCCGTTATCAGTCCATTGATCTTTTTGAGGAGCAGCTCCTCCGCGATTTTTCTGGCGGTTCTTGAGTTTGATTCGATCGTAACGGACGTTTTACGCTTCTTTCCCGTCTGAGGGTCAGTGTACCGCTCACACAGTTTGTATGTGCCTCGGTTGGTTGTTTCAATCCACATAAACTTTCCTCCTTCTTGCATAATGCTGTCCGGAGGTGCTATAATCCAATTGTGGATTCTGGATTTACACCTCCGGAATAAACGCGCCGTTCATCCTGTGGGGGCAGGGTGGACGGCTTTTCTATTTTATTTAACAACACTCTGAAATGCTACAGCCTTTCCCAATACATGGACATCGGCCAGCTCCGAGCCGGAATATTCCATATCTTTAAAATCGGGGTTCTCGGCCCTAAGTACCAGTACGGATTTATTTGCGTAAAAGAACACCCTTTTCAGCGTAGCTTCATCCCCGATCGCAACGGCAGCAATTTCTCCATTCTCGACTTCCTCCTGCTTCCGTATAAAGACAAGATCTCCGTCATGGATTCTCGCCCCAATCATGCTGTCACCGTGAGCTATCAGCACGAAATCGGCATGAATGCCTTCGAGCTGGTCGACGTAGTATTCAATCTGCTCGGACATAAACCTCAGTTCACCGCAAGCCACCTCGCCGAGGACTGGAAGTGACTGTTTCGTGATCGGATGAATGTTTGAGTAGGCGGGAAGAATGGTGGAACCATCCTCCCAGCCCATAATAACAGCAGGAGATATTTGCAGGGCTTTGGCAAGAGCCATGATCTTGTCTCTCTTCATGTTGGCAATATCACCAGATTCCCATCTTGATATTGTTCCTTCATTAACTCCAACAGAAGTCGCTACTTCCTTCATAGTCATATTCAGTTCTTGCCTTCTGGATTTTAAGATATCTTTTACTTCCATTCTTATGGTATCCTCCCTTGGCTTTGTACATATGATTATAAGTGCTTTGTTGCAAAAACGCAATAAATATTTGCTGAAAAAGAAAATATCTTGCAAATACGCATTGACATAATTCGACAAACGCGTTATCATAGACTTGCGTAAACGCAAGAACGATAGGAGGTGAATAGATGTTTAACGAGACTGAATTCGAAGTTCAGAAAGTCAGAGCCAATGTAACTAATAAACAAATTGCCGAAAAGCTTAATATTGACGAGTCTACTTTGTATAGAAAGGTTAAGAACGGCGGTAATTTTACTAGGAAAGAGATAGGAATACTGATTGATTTCCTTGGAATTGAAGATCCGATGGATATTTTTTTTGCCGAAGAACTTGCGTAAAAGCAAGTCACGAATTAGGGAGGTGAACACATGAATGAGGCAACGCTTAGGAAGGTTCTGGAAAATTACCTTGCGGATAATCTTATCGATCAGATCATGGCAGATATTGCTGAGCTGGAGGATGACGAGCAGCTGCAGGTTACTCTGGAGACCACGATCACGATCGGGAGGTAATGGATTTTGAAGAAGCAGAATAGACGGAAGAAAATAAAAAGACTTCTTTACCGTCAGATAAAACTTTTGGCCAAGGAGTCTAAAAAAGCAGTGGATGGGCAAGAGCTTTCCCAGTTAAGTAAAGCCATGGCTGAATTAAGCGATCGGATTTAACGGCTCATACATGGAGGTGTAATCATGGAAGACATTTATCAGTGGCCTATGAAAAAGGTCAGTGAACGGCTGGGAATGTCCAGCCGATCTATCGGAAGGTTCGTCAAGGAGATCAAGGCGAACCCCAGATATAAAAGAGCGTGGGTCACGTCCAACGACTGCGGAGACACGCTGTACAACGTCCTGGTGCTTACGGATTACCTGCATTACAGGGCGGCGCTGCAGGACAGGAACCTTTCTCGGATGATACCCCCATATGATCCCGAAGAGGTGAAGTGGCAGCTGGGAGAAAATACTTTCTCTCTCGACCTTCGGGAGCATAGGGAGCAGGAACCCGTCGACAAAGACATGATAAGAAAGCTGATGAAAGAGATTCTTTTGGAGGGCATCGGGGCTTGATATGAAGAGGGGAACAAAAATAAGGGTAAGAAGAATGCTGGCAGCTGCTGCGGGAGCTGCGGCGATCATGATGGCACTCGGTGCAAGTCCGCAGGAGCAGGAAGAGATCCTCGAACCGCATTACGGCATAAGCATGGAAAGATATCAGGCGGAGAAGGCAGCAGAAGCCAGGGAAGAGGCAATGCTGTCAAGCTCATCCGCAAAGCCTGAGCGTCAGGTATTCAGCCTGAACGGATATACTCAGGAGATGCTCATGAAGCTTGCCATGGCAGAAGCCGGCGGAGAAGGCCTGGAAGGGAAGGCCCTTGTGATGAACGTGGTAATGAACCGCGTTCTCAGCCCTGACTTTCCGGAAACAGTGCAGGAAGTGATATGCGAACCGGGCCAGTTTTCTCCGATGGATGACGGCAGGTATTATGACATGATACCTGACGAGGAATGCGAGAAGGCACTTTACATGGTCATGCACGGGTGGGACGAGTCTCATGGAGCGACCTACTTCAGGACAGCGGTTGCCGAGTCGACCTGGCACTCGGAGAACCTCGAAGAATTATTCACGCACGGTGGCCACACATTTTACAGAGAGAAGGAGACACAATATGGTCAGAACCAAGACTAACCAGTTCGGGATCCTGCGGGACCTGCAGAAGGCGATCACGCATTATACGGGGATCAATGTATGCCTCAGGAGCACCGACGATGCCTTTGTCATATTGTTTGATAATGAAAAAGACATGCAGGGGCTGAACCTTCCGAAAAAGGACGGGCATGTGGAAGACAAGCTCTTTGAGGAAGCAGTGAATTTCCTGCAGGGGATCTTGAAAGAGAGTTATGCATGAGTGATACGGATAAACAGTTATGGATCATCCGCTATTCCGACGGCTCCATGGAAAGCGTGTACGGCACGCTGGAAGACGCTGCCAGGCGCGCCGAGGAGAGCCCAAAGAATGACGGGAATTTCGACATCAATTAAAGAAAAAGAGCCAGGGAAATGTGTAACCTTATCCCCGGCTCAAAGATAAATCATTTTTGCCATGATTATATCATGGTATGAGGGCCATGGAAAGATGGAAATGAAGGAGATTGGAAACGAAAAGCAGTTCTTCATGCAGGTCACCTGCGAGGACAGAAAAGAATGGCTGACGATACGAAGGAATTTTTTAGGAGGATCTGACGCGGCAGCAGTCATGGGATGCTGTCCATGGAAGACGGAACAGCAGCTGTTTGAAGAAAAGAAAGGACTCAGGGAGCCGGAAGATATCGGCAATGACCCCGCCGTGAAGTACGGGCGCGAGGCAGAGGAGCACCTGAGGAAGCTGTTTATCCTTCAGCACCCTGAGTATAAAGTGGCATATACGCCGAACACCATCCTGATCAATAAGCTGCACCCATGGGCGCACGCTTCCCTTGACGGCCTGCTCCGCGATGAGGACGGGCGTCTGGGAATCCTGGAGATCAAGACCTCAGTAATAAAGGACGGCATACGGAGCGAACTGTGGACAAATAAAATACCCGAGTATTACAACCGGCAGATCCAGCATTACATGATGGTCATGGATGCAGAGTTCGCGGTCGTGCGGGTGGAGCTGAAACACGCTATGCTCTTCAAGACATGGTATGAGACACTGGATTACTTCATCGAGAGGGATGAAGTGGAGGAAGATATAACCATACTGGAATATGCGGAGCGCGGTTTCATGGAAAGGGTAGCCAAAGAACTGCAGGCAGCAGGAAGACAGAGGGCGTATTGATTATGTCATGGAGAGATTATAACGGATCCCGTAAAACGCATAAGAAGAAGGACTCGAAGTATCACGCGAAAAAGGTGATAATCGACGGTCAGGTCTTCGACAGCGGGAAAGAGGCGTCGAGATGGCGTGAACTCTGCCTCCTGGAAAAAGCCGGCTTTATCAGGGGATTGCAGAGACAGGTAAAGTACCTGCTGATTCCCGAGTACAGGGAAGCGGATATCACGGGTCCCAGGGGCGGGATCCGCAAGGGGAAGCTGATCGAGAGCGCCGTCTATTATGTCGCTGACTTCGTTTACATCGAGAGGGAAGCTCCTGACGAGCTTGTCGTTGAGGATGTAAAAGGCTTCAGGACCAAGGAGTATATCCTGAAGCGTAAGCTCATGCTGCATAAATACGGGATCCGCATCAGGGAAACCTAGAACGGAGTTATTTTCTATGGGCAGGAAATTCAAAGAAGGCCTCGACTACTTTGAACTGGACTGTCAGATGGACGATAAAATCAAACTCATACAGGCTGAGTTTGGTCTAAAAGGGTTCGCGGTAGTTGTTAAGCTCTTCCAGAGGATATATGGAGGGTTCGGTTACTACTGTGAATGGAACGATGATTCTATCTTGCTGTTTATGTCGGAGAACGGTCTAACCAGTGAGAACAAAAACATGATCACGGAAATAACAAACGCCTGTACGCGGAGGGGACTTTTTTCAGAGGAGCTCTACAACAAGTACAAGATCCTGACGTCACACGGGATCCAGGAGAGGTACATAAACGCCGTGTCCAGGCGTGAGAGCGTGAAGATGGAAAAAGCCTACCTTCTGGTTGATGTCGTCAAAAATAATATTTCTGTTGACAGAAATAAAATAAATGTAAACAGAAATGCAGAAAATGCTGACAGAAATGAACAGAGTAGAGAAGAGAAGAGTAGAGAAGAAAAAGAAAAGATTCTAGAAAAGAAAGCAGCCGCTCAGGTCCGTGGCGTAACCTTGATGAAGCTCATCGAGGAACGGCAATTCAGCCCCGAGGTAACAGGTGCCCTTAAAGAATGGGTCATGTACAAGAAAGAGAAAAGACAGGGGTACAAGGAAGCGGGATTTCGTGCTCTGCTTACACAGGTCGAGAAGATGGCCGCTAAATACGGGGATGCTGCTGTTATAGAAATTATCGCACAGAGCATGTCAAACGGATACACGGGTATCACCTGGGAGAATATCGGGAGAGTCAGCAGTCGAAAAAAGGCACCTGCTGCCGGGAACCGGTTCAACAATTTTCCCCAGCGTGATAATGATTATGACAATATCGAAAAGCAGCTGCTTGGAACGAGAAAGGAGAGCGGATAATGTTTGATAAATTCGGAGAGATGAACTCAGCCGACGAACTGAATGAACTGGCAACGAATTTCCTCAAAGAGGGAGATAAAGATTCACTAAAGGCCATGGCAGAGGAAAACGGGATCCCGAAAGAGTATGCCGAGATGTTCATAGACGGTGATATCCCGTTCCTCACTGACCCGATCACGGCGGCGAACGGAAAACTTGACATTGAATCAAAGGAGCTGGGCCTGAAGGGCCTCATGACTGACTGGGTCGAGTACATCCGGGGACTGTGCATGGAAAAGCCCGAAATGGCAGCAGCCGTAAGGAAAAAGAGTAAGAGCCTGAAGGAATGCATGGGGAAGCTGCTCAAATTCTCCTTTGAGAACCGTGTGCATGTCAATGCCGATATCGTGAAGGCGGCGAAGATCTCGGCCTCCCGTTTCGATTTCGGCGTTCCGGGTATGGGTGAGGCCAAGAAAATGATCAGAGAATATTATCTGGGGGCGGCAGGATGAAAAAGAAAGATCTTCTTTCCATGCCGGCGCTGGAGGCCACTGACGAGATCGTCCGACTGGCCAACAGTGACAGAGGCAGACTCAGGAAGACATTTTCCTGGGACAAAAGAAAGTATAAGGCGTTCCGAATCCTCTATTCACGAGCAGCAGTCGAGGGACAGGTTCTGAAGGTGGCCTTTTTCTGCAGAGAGGATCTGATCGCGGGAGAACGCCTTCCGAGGTATGAGGTATATATTTCCGTCGATGAGGATGAAGACAAGACTTATCTGCCAAAAGACGGGAAGTGGTCAGAATCTGCAATAAGTAATCTGGTTGTTACGGATGGATACAGAAGCTTTTCCGAAACTGCGATGGAAGAATGGGAAGAACCCGGGGCAAGGGAGGCAGTTGCGGGACTGATCGGCACCTATCCCGGATGCTCGGAAAAGAATTCCGTATTCACATTGGTTAGCAGATGGCAGCAGCTCCGCAGGACCAGAAGACTACGCGGACGGCATCAGCGTGAAAAAGCAAGGATAGACCTTGCAATGGAGACAGTGCCGGAACTTCCGAAGGATTGGGAGAACTGGATTTATGATTCGGCATACTCTCATGCCCAATACATGATGTATCATCCCGGAGACAAAGAAAACAGTGCATGGTGTTCCGCCTGCGGATCTGAGGTGAAACTGAAAAAGAGAGCACGGCACCAGGAGCATGTGCGGTGCCCGAAATGCGGAAAAAAGATCCTCGCGCTGTCATGGAACAGGCAGAAAACTATTTCGGACAAAAAGGAACCGGCGATACTGCAGGAAAGGAAAGACGGCGGCTATGTTCTCAGAGTGTTTGCGAGCAGGATATCTCGTAGAAAAGAAACAGACTGGAAACTGAACGAAAGAGAATCATATATCCATGAGAGGTTCAGAATCTTTCTCGACAGGTCTTTCAGACAGGAAACGATATACGAGTACACAATCTGGCGGACAAGATATGAGCACGATGAGGAGAGATGGTGCTACGGAAGCGATGCCGCTTATGGGTACGGATATTACTACAAATGCTCGGATGACTGTATTTTGTACTACCGCAACCTGGCAAGGATCCGAAAAGGCACCTGTCTCCAATACATCCCGATAGAAAAACTCTTTAAGAAAAACGAAGGCTGCTACTGCAGTGCAGTGAAAATGCTGGATAGGCTTAAAAGCATGCCCCAGCTCGAATACCTGATCAAAGCAGGTCTTTATCGTTTGGCATGGGACCTGTCGACACGGGGAAATTATGAGAAAATCCTGGATACCGAAAAGAAAGGCCTTCTCAAGGCTTTGGGGGTCGACCGGCAGCAGCTGGACATGGCCGTCAGGATGAATATGTCTGCCCTGCAGTTTCGGACAATGAAGGACGCGTTGGATGCGGGCTACAGGCTGAACAGACAGCAGGTGGAATGGTATTCGCGGGAGATTGGAAGAGACCTCACAAAGAAATTACTGAAGTATGGGCACCCGATAAAAATGATGAATTATATCTGCAGACTTTTGGAAGAGGGTCTGCGGACAGGCGATTATGTCGATTATCTTGAAGAGGTGAGGGTTTTACATATCGGACGGACCGAGGATGTGCTATTTCCGAAGAACTTCCGCTCGGCCCATGAACGCCTGTCCGAACAGCGACGCGATATGGAGGAAGAGGTCAGGAAGGCAACGATCAAAAAGAAGGACCGCATGCTGCGGGCTATGCTTCCCGATCTCAAAGAACTGTATACGGGGACGAAGGCCGAAGGATGCTATGTGATGGTCCTGCCTACCTGTAAAGAGGACTTTAACAGGGAAGGCCGTGAGAACCACAACTGTGTGGGCGGCTCCTACTTTGACAAGATGCTGGAAGGCAAGAGCGTGGTCCTCTTCCTCAGGAAAGCTGAGGCACCGGATAATGCATTCTGTACGGTGGAGATGGACGGGGCCAGGATCGTGCAGTGCAGGGCTATCAGAAACTCGGTCCCGCCGAAGGAGGTTACTGAGTTCATGGAACGCTATGCGAAGGAAGTGGAGCGGCGGATCCGCAGGAAGGAAGCCGAAAAGGCAGCAGGCGAACAGGTATTGATCCCCGCGATCTGAATTGCGCCGGCGCAAAAGGAAGAAGGTGAGCATGTTCTTTTTTACAGAGTCTGCAGACTGGCCTCTCAAAGATTTGGAGGTCAAGTATGAAGTAATGTTGACCGTAGCGGTAAAAGAGATATACGACAACAGGAAGGGAAAGGTACGCCGGATCAGCGAAACAGAACAGGGATTTGCGATCAAGGAAGGCAATATCACAAAGGCAGAATGGAGAAGGCGGGCAGAAAAGGCCATTCATGAAAACGGCCTGGACAGCCTGCTGGAAGAGATAAAAGAGCATTGCAGAAAATACTGTGCATGGTTCAAAAGGGAACCTGAATCAGAACTTGAACTGTATGCAATGCAGTGCCTGGCGTCAAGAGCGTTCGAGGCATGGACAGAATTTGGAGGTGAATAGATGGAGGAATATACACAGCTTACAATGGACCTCGGCCAGTACCGCGCGGCCAAGGAAGAGATAAAGAACGATCTGGCAGGAATCGTCAAGAGCTTTGTGAGGGTCGGCTGGCAGTTATGGCGGATAAGCATGTCTGAAGCATATAAACAGGACGGTTATGCGACCATAGCGGAATTCGCAAAAGCAGAATATGGCATGACTCCCTCGGGGGTGAGCAGGTTCATCGATGTGTATGAAAAGTATTCTGCTGCCGGGGACACTCCCGAGCTTAAGGAAGAATACCGAGAATACAATTTCAGCCAGCTGACAGAGATGCTGCAGATCCCGGAGGAGAGCAGGGCAATGTTCCTTCCTGAGGCAAAGAGGGAATCGATTCGGGACTATAAAGCGTACACCAAGGAAAACGAGAATGATCCCGATCGCCTGCTGAACTGGATGAAGGAGCCCGAGGACGAGGAAGGAAAAGCAATCATTGAATTCTTCAAGAGTGAGAAAGAGAGGATGGATGCTTTCTTTGGCAGCAGGGCATTCGCCGAGGGAAACGTGAAAGAACTGTCGGAGATCCTGAACCCTTCAGGGAATATGCATTTCAGACATAAGACAGTTTTCATGATGTTCTACAATTTTGAAAAAGGCCTCATGGTAAACCTGTTCGGCCAGTCTCCTCGGCCGGTGAAATGGGAGGATTTCGTAGACCGTGTAAAAGAGCTGTTTGCTCATGATGGGGAAGAGCCCGTTACCTGGGAGCACTGTTTCGGCGGAAACGATCCCGAGCCTGCGGTTATTGAGCCTGAAAAGGCAGCAGGAGAAGACGCAGAACCGAAACCCGCTCCTGTCGATGACGAGCAGCTGCCTGGACAGGACAGCATAGAGAACCATCCCGAGTTTATGCCGAAACCTGTCACCGATCAGCCTGCGGAACAGGCCGCCAAGGATGAAGATACTGAGGTCGAGGCCGTGCCCGATGAGATAAACCCGCATCAGGTAATTGCGCCGGCGCAAAAGCAGGAGCTGACGGAAGAGCAGAAGTACGATGCAGAGCAGCGGAAGATCGACCGAGAGACAAAGAAAAAGCTCCGGGAGATGGAAGACGAAGAAAAGATGTCCCATCTTCCGAGCGATGACGGCCCGAAGGTCCACAGTATAAAGCTGGCATCAAATTATTATGACGATGTCGCGACGGGAAAGAAGACCTTTGAACTCCGTAAGAATGACCGAGGATACCGTGAAGGCCATAAACTTGAACTGCTGGAATTTGCGGAAGGCAGGCATACTGGACGGGTGATCAAGGCCGATATCGTTTATATGCTTGAGGATTATACCGGCCTTGAGGACGGCTACTGTATCCTCGGGATCCGCGTTACGGAACTGAATTAAACCGCATAAAACTGAATTAAACCGCATAAAACTGAAATAAACTGTAAAAAACTGAATTAAGTTGAATTGAGTGGTGCTTTCCTTTCAGGAATGAAATATATCACACACCATTAATCAGCAAAATGGAGGGGCACGGCCTGTGTGCTCCTCCGGGAAGGAGACGGAGACATGAAATTAGACAGGCTCGTTAACCTTGATGAGATGGACATGCCCGGACACACAAAGATCAGGGCGGCGCTGGAAAAATGGCAGAAGGAACACCCGATCAATGAGCTCAGGATAGGTGAAACAGATGATTTTTACCTGAAGCTGGTTCGGAAGGAGGAAAAGAAGTAATGGACTTAATGGAGAAGATCTTCGAAAAGGTTGGTGAACCGGCACTGCTTGAGCAGCTGGCCGAGGAGTGCGGTGAGCTGGCAATGGCAGCGTTGAAGGTAGGGCACACATCCCAGAAGATGGCCAGGATAGAACGGGGAGAAAATCCCACACCGAGGACTTTAGAGGAATGCATGGAAGAGTTCCATGAAGAGGCAGCAGATTTGGAAGTCACCCTTGAAGTGATGATGCTGAGCCCATGGGTACAGGTGGAACGCATTAACCATTATTATGACGAACACCTGATGAGGTGGCGCGACCGTCTGGGGATCGAGGAGAAGCCGATTGACTGGCACGACATTATGGGAATCGGGAAGATCCCGGGCAAGGATTGAATTAGGGAGATGAGAATTTGAGTAAATGCAGATCATGCGGAGCTGAGATCATCTGGATCCGAATGGCTTCCGGAAAGAAGATGCCCGTCGATGCCAAACCGGTAACGTACTGGGCAAGGATGGGCGGAACCGAGAAGATAGTCACGCCAAACGGCGAAGTGGTAAGCTGTGAGTTTCAGGGCGAGGATAAAGACGCGACAGGGATAGGCTATAAATCTCATTTCTCGACATGCCCTTACGCGGACAGACACAGGAGAAGGTAAAGGGAGGGCAGTGATGGCGATAAAACCGATTGAAGAGATCCCCCTGTCACCTTCCGATAAACGAAGATCCTATCGTGAGCAGATTCGGGAAGACATTAAGAGCGCGATCAGCCAAAAGATCGATAAGTTCGAGTTTGAAGGGGATTATAACTGGAAATACCTCGCTCAGTACGCCAGGGAAGAAGCAGACATGATCTGGCGTAAGACATACGGTGATCTGATCAGGAAAAAGAAGGAGGCAGCAGGCCTTAATGACGGTCACTATTATGTCGGCGGGTTACCTTCCTTCAAACTGAAAGGTCAGTATATCAAGATCAGCTCTGTAAAGATGCCTGACAGGAATCATGTATACTGCAGCATTGATTTTGATGCTCCTGAGAAATTGACAGATCAGGCAATAAAGGAAATGCTGGAGGACAAGGCAGAAGAGGAAAGAAAAGCGGCAGAGACAACGGAAAAGGCGAAAAACAAAGATCTTACCGCAAAGATCAAAGACCTGGAGTTCTCCCATCGAACCAGAACTGTACTGCTGAGAGCCGGCGTGAACACTATGGCCGATCTGCAGGGCAGGAGCAGGGAAAGTATCAATAAGATTCGTAACATGGGCCCGAAAGGAACACAGGAAACGATCGACATGATGGAGCGATTCGGGATTAAACCGACAGGAGAGGATTAATGAGCAGCATAGACAAATTGGACAAGAAAAAGTTCGCCAGGAACCTTAATAACGCTCTGGTAAAGAAAGATTGGTCCCAGAGTGACCTGGCACGGGCAATCGGCATTGATGTTGCCAATGTCAACGCCTATGTCAATGCGAAGTGCTTCCCTCATGTAGCGGTGCTTTGGCAAATGGCAAAGGCATTCGGGACGACGATAGAAGAGCTTATAGATGGAGCTATAGAAGAAGAGGAAGGTTAGAAATGGACAAGATAAAAATAGTAAGAAACACAAACGGAGATACAAGGGTTGCTCAAGAAGTGCCGACTATTAAAGCCTTTGGAGAAAGCAATATAATGCACCATGAAGATGTAAAGAGTATGATGGCTAATATTGCAAAAGACATAAGAGAAAGAGGCATATGGCACGATATCACAAAACTTGAGGAGCCTAATAAAAGCCTTTTCTACAGAGAACTTTGCGCGACCATCGAGGGAAAGATGGACTTCGAGGCTGAAAGTGAATGGTATAAACGTCATTGTGAGCTTGAACGCCACCACTTGAATAAAAAATGCCCTGATGATGTGAATCTTATTGATGTCCTGGAAATGATCTGTGATTGTGTGTGCGCAGGACTTGCAAGAACAGGGAATTTCCGGCCTGTTGAAATACCATCCGAGATATTGCAGAAAGCCGTAGAAAACACTGCCAAAATGTGTGTTAAAGCGGTGGAACTGGTTGATTGAGAGGTGAGTGGGTGTACCAAAATCTGGAACATAAAAAAGTAACGGCAAAGAAAGATCACGTTTGTGATTTTTGCGGCCGGACAATCCACAAAAGCGAAAAATACGATTATTCCCGTTTCATTTTTGATGGTGATTTTTATGAGTGGCGTTGTCATCTCGCTTGTGACAGAGTAGCATCTGCCATCTGGGATTATGTTGACCCCTATGAGGGTATGAGCGATCAGGAGTTTACAGATGGGTGCCAAGAAATCTGTCAACGGTTCATTTGTCCTGAATGTCCCCGATGGAATAAGGAATATGATGACTGTGAAGATGACGAAACATATTGCATAGACAGAATGGACGAGTTTTTTGAGACTCATGAACTGTATAGGGAAGGGAGACAAGGATGGTATGAAGGCTGGAAGGTCAAAAAGAAGGGGAAGGATGAAAAGGGGGGAGCTCTGACAAAATGATGCCGAGGCTTTGGAAGTATGTGATCGAGGACGGAAAACTGTATGCGGTTTGTCCTGATTGTAAGCGCAGAATGATCATGTTCGCTTCCTGGGAATCAAACCCATACCATAAATGCCCGTTCTGCTGGACCATGCGTGAACTCTATGCAGGTTGGTATAAGCGATGGAGGGAAAAGGCGTATGGAAAGCAGAAAAGGCAGGAGAGGACAGAAGAATGAGAGCACTTAAATATATCAGGAGATCGGGAGCGATCCGTGTTATTTCCGCCACGGTAAACGGCGGTAAGGGAGAGATAACAATCGGCAGGTGGGCCGGCACTGTCATATGGAACACTAACGAACGCGGCTGGGAGCACGTGAGTGTATGCCCGTATGATCTCCGCATTACGCCAAGCTGGGATGATATGTGCCGCATCAAAGATATCTTCTGGAAAGAAGAGGAAGCCGTGATACAGATACACCCGCCAAAAAGCAAGTACGTGAATATAATGCCGAACTGCCTTCACCTGAGAAGACCGGTAGGCGGTATCAGAAATATGGATCCGGAATGGGATGAGGTGTAAATGTAAGAGGAGGGAGGAGGATATGAGTAAAATGACATGGTTTGGGTTTTTATGGCGGCTGGGTATTTTTGTACTCGGAGTGAATGCGGAGTATTTCTGACTGCACTCATTGCGACAGGTCACAGGGAGGATTTTGAGGAAGATGAACGGAAAGACCTCACTCAGGCAGGAAGCGAGTCGAAGGACGAAGATCCGACAGAGTAGAATGTTTTATAACTTCTGCAGATGCTGCGGGATCCCCATGAGCACTCGGCTAAATTATTGTCCGATGTGCTATAAGCAGGTAAGGGAGGATAATCACTGATGGATGACAGAACCACGGAAGATCTTTTTCCTGAGGACACGAAAAAGATTGAGGATGGTACCGACACAAATGTCGGCAGCGAATCCGATGAGCTGGTAAGCAGACGGGCAGTAATTAAATCTGTCACGCAAGAATATAACAGGCGTAGAACTGGAGATGGATTGAAACTCGCATGGATTGAAAAGGCGATAAACGAAACACCGGCAGCACAGCCAGAACGCAAGGCGGGGGAATGGATATACAAACACGAGAACGGCGTTGATTCGTGGGAATGCTCAGAATGCGGTTACCGTGAGAACATTAAAGACGGTGGGATACATCAGTTTTGCAGTGCTTGCGGAACGCTGATGAAGAAAGCTTATGGAGTGTACGCCAATGAATGGCTTGGGTTATGAAGGACGGTGCACGAATCGCTCAATTACTGCCCGATATGCCACAAACGCATTAATAAGGAGGACGAACACAATGGATGAGAGAACCTGTGAAACCTGTAAGCATGAGGAAAAAGGCTCGAATCAATCCCCATGTTGGAACTGCGATGTAGAGACAGCAAACGGATGGGAACAGAAGGATCCTGACGAATATGTGAAAGAAGTGTTCCAGAGGAGATATGACAAGGGAGCCAAAACATGAGCACGGGTGAAGCATTAAGTGTCCTGAGGGATATGAAAGAAATCTGCGACCAGTGTAAATCCACCAAATGGAGCGATGCGCTTGAACAGGCTATCGAGGCACTGGAACTGATCGATATGATGGAGGATGATGCAAAGTGATATGGGGAAGGATAAAGAAAAGCGGATCCTGTCAGTCCTCTCTCTGTGGTGCCTGGAAAGATATACAGATCATGAAGCCATTACATTGATCTATAAAATCATGACGGAGGGAGAAAAAGAGGATGAACAGCGCTGATGCTAAGATGTATCTCCGCCAGATAAAAGATGGCGAGTCGGCAGCAGGCCGCCTGGAAGACCGGCTTGCTACGATCAATGCAGAGATGGCCGGCATCAAAGGTCTGACCTATGACAAAGAGGCAGTGCATTCGATCCCTATATCTGACAGGCTCACAGAGCTTATGATCAAATATGAGGATACTGCGGAAGAACTTTGGGCGCTTAAAGAGGAGCTGCTGGAGAGAAGGACAACGATCTGCGAGGAGATAGAACAGCTGGAGGATGAGAGACAGAGGCAGGTTCTCTATTATTTGTACGTCAAGCATATGTCGTGGGATGAAGTGGCAAAGGCCATGGGGTATTCCCGCAGATGGGTCGAACACATTCACGGCCATGCGCTTCTTGAATTCGCGAAAAGAGTTCGTTGAAGTTCGTATTCTTCTCATGATATTATTATGCTGACAAATGATACAGAGGCACGGGAACGATTGTTTCCGGCCTCTTTTTCTTTGACCCCATACGCAAATCGGGAGGCTGATTCGATTGGGCTCAAACGTGCGATACAAGAATGGCAACAGGAGAAGGAAGCTCAGAGCAAGGATGAAAGCAATAGGAGCTCCTTGCGCGATCTGCGGCAAACCCATCAGGTATGATGAGCCGTCCGACTCGGAACACCCCCTCTCATTTGTGATCGACGAAATCCATCCCGTTTCCAGATATAAAGAGTTCGGCTACAGCTCAGCGACTGAAGCAGCTCTTGACTGGAATAATGTTCAAGCTTGTCATTATATGTGCAATCAGATGAAAAGTAACAGAACAATGGAAGAAATGAGGCGGAGAACCGACTACCAGCTGGATGGGAAATGGTGATGCGGTCAGCCGGTGGGGAGGGGCCCCCGGGGCCCCGCTCGGCGAG
>JAZQCI010000094.1:0-66584 GCA_045546175.1 Lachnospiraceae bacterium
AGATGTACAAACTCCTTTCTGGGGCATGGTTGATTGTTTCTAGACAACTCAATTTTACCATGAGCCAGTGAGGAGTTGTTTTATTTTGTAACAAAAAGAATGCCGTAACTATGCGGCTTCTGGCGTTTCGCAAACGCCTAACATTTTATGACAGGAAAGGAGGAAATGACCGTGCGAAATAACAGACTTCGTCTAATTCTGTCGGGACTTATGCTCTCTGTACTCATGATCGCGCTGCTCCCGCTTCCTGCCTTCGCGGACGACTCCCTGTTCGTCTACACCAACCCGCAGACCGGTTTTTCCGTCTATATCGATGACGGGTATGACCTTCTCACAAATGAGGAAGAGACGGCCCTGGTCGAAGACATGAAGCCGATTACCGAATACGGAAACGCCGGGTTTATCTCCTGCGAGAACTATGACCTGTCGACCTCTTCCTACTCGGCGCAGAAATACGCGGCGCTCTTCGGCTCGGAGAGCGGCACACTCCTCGTCATCGACATGGGAATGCGCGAGTTTTATATCAAGAATGACGGGGCCGTCAGCAGGATCGTCACAAACGCTTATTCCAACACGATCTCCGACAACATATACCGCTATGCGGCCCGCGGCGAATTCTACAACTGCGCGTCGATGTGCTTCAGTGAGATTTACATGCTTCTGGCGGGCGGAAAGATCGCCCAGCCCATGCGCTTTATCAGCGCCGCGCTCCTCGCGCTGATCCTGAGTCTTATGATCAACTACCTTCTTGTCCGAGGCCTGTCGGCTCCCAAAAAGGCAAGCCAGGCCGAGATCATCGATGCCGCCAATGTAGATTTCATTCTCAGGCATCCTCAGGCCAATCTCGATCACACCTCCCGGGTCTACAGCCCCATCCGCTCTTCCCACGGAGGCGGAGGCGGCAGCCGCGGCGGTGGCGGCGGCTTCTCCGGAGGCGGAGGAAGCGGCGGCGGACACCGATTCTGATCAGCCGCGAAAATCTGAAGAAAAAAGCGGATGCCGCACTGTGCGGCACCCGCTTTTTTAAAATAATGATTATTCAGCAATCTGCCAGATACTCGGACAGCTGTCCAATCCCCCGGATCGGGATCAGCTTCATTCCGTCCGGCACCTTGATGCCTTTCGCGCCGGAAGCCGGCAGGATACAGCTGTGGAAGCCGAGCTTGGCCGCTTCCTGCACTCTGTTCTCCGCCATGGACACCGATCGCACTTCTCCGGAGAGTCCGACCTCTCCGAATACGATCAGATCGTCCGGCACTGCTGTGTTTCTAAATCCAGACAGGATCGCCAGGACGATTCCCAGATCCAGGGCCGGCTCCGTCTGGCGTATGCCGCCTGCCAGGTTAATGTAGGCGTCATACTGGGACAGCGGGATATTCAGCCGCTTTTCCAGGACTGCCATCAGGACGCTCACTCTGTTCGCGTCGGTTCCCGTGGACTGCCGTCTGGGGTGCCCGAAGCTGGTGGGCACGATCAGGGCCTGCACTTCCGTCAGGACCGGCCTCGTCCCTTCCATGGAGCAGGTCACAACGGACCCGCTGGCGCCCAGCGGCCTTCCGCTCAGCATATATTCGGAAGGATTGAGCACCTCCACCAGTCCCTCTTTTCGCATCTCGAAGATCCCGATCTCATTGGTGGAACCGAATCGGTTCTTGACTCCCCGCAGGATCCTGTAAGAAGCATACCGGTCGCCTTCAAAATAGAGAACCGTATCCACCATATGCTCAAGGACGCGAGGTCCTGCCACCGTGCCTTCCTTCGTCACATGGCCGACGATGAAGAAAGTGATCCCCATCTCTTTGGCCAGCCGCAGGAGTACGGCTGTGGTCTCCCGCACCTGCGATACACTGCCGGGCGCCGATGCGACCTCGTCGCTGTACATGGTCTGTATGGAATCGATCACCACTGCCTGCGGCTTATCCCTAGCCACAATATCCGTTATGATCTCCAGATTGGTCTCGCACAGGAACTTCAGGTCATCCGGCGCGCCGCCGATCCGGGAAGCCCGGAGCTTGATCTGCCGCAGGGATTCCTCTCCCGAGATATACAGGATCTTGATCCCGTTGCGGGCCATGTAGCATGAAGTCTGCAAAAGGATCGTGGATTTGCCGATTCCCGGATCTCCGCCGACCAGGACGAGCGATCCCGCGACGGCGCCGCCGCCGAGGACGCGGTCGAGTTCCCCGAAGCCGGTGGAAAATCTGGTCTCCTCCCCTTCCTCAATGCTCGAGAGGGAGACCGGCTTTATGCTGTGGTTGCTGCCGCCGAGAGCAAATCCCGACGACGCGGCGGAACGTCCCCTTTTAGCTCCCGTACCTGTCCCTGCGGGGCTGATCCTGACGGGCTCCTCCACCATTGTATTCCAAGCCTTGCAGGCGGGACACTGTCCCGCCCACTTGGCCGATTCATAGCCGCATTCCTGGCAAAAGAATGCCGTCTTTCTCTTACTCCCTGCCATCGAATACTACATTTCCTCCTCTGAATCCCGCAGTCACCACCTGTCCGGGCAGAATCTCCTCTGCCAGAAGCTTCTCGGAGAGGGCGTCTTCGATGACTTTCTGGATCGCTCTCTTGAGCGGGCGGGCGCCCATCTTGGGATCCGCGTATTCCTTCACGATATGCTTTCTGAGAGCAGGCGTGACCTTGAGCTTAATGCCCAGCTGCGTATCCGCGCGGCGGATCAGGTCCTCGCACAGAAGCGAGCAGATCCTGTTCATCTCATCGTCATTGAGGGAATGGAAAACAAGGATCTCATCGATACGGTTGATGAATTCCGGCCGGAACATCTTCTTTACTTCTTTCATGACGCCGGAGCGCATCTTCTCGTAGGTCTGCTCCGCTGTGGGCTTATCGGCAAAACCAAGGGTCTTGGGCTCGATGATCTTCTGGGCGCCCACATTGGACGTCATGATGATCACGGTGTTCTTGAAGTTGACCTTGTGTCCCTTGGAATCCGTTATGTGGCCTTCGTCGAGGATCTGCAGAAGCACATTGAACACATCTCTGTGGGCTTTTTCGATCTCATCGAAGAGAATGACGCTGTACGGGTGGCGCCTGACCTTTTCGGAGAGCTGACCGCCCTCCTCGTAGCCGACATAGCCGGGCGCGGAGCCGATGATCTTCGACACCGCGTACTGCTCCATGTACTCGGACATATCGACGCGTATCATATCCTGGTCCGATCCGAACATCACTTCCGCCAGCGCTTTGGAGAGCTCTGTCTTACCTACGCCGGTGGGTCCCAGGAAGAGGAACGAACCGATCGGTCTGTTCGGATCCTGCAGGCCTACTCTGCCTCTGCGGATTGCTTTCGCGACGGCGTGGACAGCGTCTTCCTGCCCGATCACTCTCTTGTGCAGCTCGTTTTCCAGCTTCAGAAGTCTTGCGCTCTCCTTCTCGGTCAGTCTGCTGACAGGCACCTTGGACCACATGGAGACGACCTCGGCCACATCCGACTCCTTCACTTCCGGAAGATTTTCGGACTGCTTCTTCTCCAGGCGCTTTCTGGCCGCTTGCAATTTTTTGACCAGTTCTTCCTGGCGGGCCCTGAGCTGCCTCGCGTCCTCGATCCGGTTCTCGGAAAGGGCTGTGGCCATGAGTTTGTCGGCGGAGGCGATCTCATCCTGGATCGTCCTGAACGTATTCTCATGGGCGCCCCCAAGACCACGCAGACGCACAGCGGCGCAGGCCTCGTCGATGACGTCGATGGCCTTATCGGGAAGGTTGCGGTCGTTAATGTATCTCTCCGACAGGTCCACGGCTGCCTTGATCGCCTCATCCGTCACGACGACGCCGTGGTGCTTCTCATAGGCGCTTACTATGCCGTGTAGGATCTTCTCCGCCTCTTCCCGGGTGGGTTCCTCGACCTGCACAGGCTGGAAGCGCCTCTCGAGAGCCGCGTCCTTTTCCACGTACTTGTGGTATTCGTTGAGCGTTGTCGCGCCGATCAGGCGAATTTCACCTCTGGCCAGAGAAGGTTTGAGAATATTGGAGGCGTCGATGGCGCCCTCCGCTCCGCCTGCTCCGATCAGCGTGTGCATCTCATCCACAAAGAGAATGATATTGCCGTCTTCGATCACTTCCGCGATGACTCTCTTGATTCGCTCCTCAAATTCGCCCCTGTACTTGGAACCGGCGACCATGCCCGAGAGGTCCATGGTGAGAAGTCTCTTGTCCTTGACCGTGGCGGGCACATTGCCGTCCACGATTCTCTGCGCGAGTCCTTCGACGATCGCGGTCTTGCCGACGCCGGGCTCACCCACGAGGCAGGGATTGTTCTTGGTCCTGCGGCTCAGGATCTGGATCACTCTGCTGATCTCATTTTCTCTGCCGATCACGGGATCGAGCTTTCCTTCCCTGGCCAGTCTTGTCAGATCCCTGCTGTACTGCGGAAGGAGCCT
The DNA here is from genome assembly GCA_045546175.1 of Lachnospiraceae bacterium. Lineage (GTDB taxonomy): Bacteria > Bacillota > Clostridia > Lachnospirales > Lachnospiraceae > CAG-791. The sequence continues at coordinate 4,401 of JAZQCI010000094.1, forward strand.
CTGACTCTGGGAGTCCTCCGAGACCTCTCCCGAGAGGTCGTCTTTATGGGCCGCGGGGTCTTCGCCGATCGCCGCCAGCGTCTCAAAATAGAGCTTGGCCGGGTTGATTCCCAGCGTCTCGATCAGTTTGAGCGCGATATTCTCCTTCTCCGTGATGATCGCAAGGAGCAGATGTTCCGTGCCCACGGTGTCGGAATGAAAGCGCGCGGCAAGATTTCCCGCGATCCTCATGATCTTCTGGCATCTGGGAGAAAATCCCTCGTGATCGAGAAGAGCCAGGTTCGCCGACTTGATATTGAGCTGCGCGATCATGTCGCCCAGCCTTTCCAAAGTGCAGTTATTGTCGCGCAGTACCTTGGAGGCGACTCCCTCGGGCTCAGCGATCAGGCCCAGAAGCAGATGCTCCGTGCCTGTATAGTTCTGTTTGTTGTGTCTGGATGCGCTCTTTGCCAGGCGGATCGCCTCCTGCGCATTTTTCGTGTAGTTTTCTCTCATTGATCAATAATCCTTAGTTTTCGCCGTCATATTCATCGTAAATGCGGTCTACCAGCATCATCATATCCTGTTTGGTCAGTCCGCGGCATCTGGCCTGAGCCAGAATGATCCGAAGATCCTTTTCGACAATGTGCAGAGCTCTTTCCCTGTTGCGCTCTGTGACCGATATAAAAGCGCCGCGCCTTCTGTCTACTTTAACAAAGCCTTCCTGTCTGAGGATCGAATAGGCTTTATTAACTGTATGCATATTGATCCCGATCTCATCCGCCATCTGTCTCACCGACGGAAGCACTTCTCCGTCCGATAATCTCGATGTCGCGATCCCCAATATGATCTGATTGCACAGCTGCTGGTAAATAGCCTCGTCACTGCTGAAATCAATCTCAATCAGCATAATATCACCTTCCTTTGCATGACAAGTCGTTAAAATCCACCTGTTATATTTATGTTATAACAGGTGGATTTATATGTCAAGTTCCGCTGTTCTTATGCTGTACTGACCGGATCTCGTTTTTGATCATTTTTTGTTTCTTGTGTTGCTGATGAAGGAGTATTCCATATCATCGTCATCATCGTAGAGGGAATCGGATAAGTCGTCATCGTCATCGGAAAAATCCGCTTCCTCTTCCTTGTAAGAAACATTTTTCATGACTCTCTGCATATTGAGCCTTCCCCTGCCGCCTGCGGCCGGATCTGCGGCGTTGTCGGAGATGTCCTCCTCATCGTCTGCGGGATCATCGTCCTCGTCCGTCTCTTCTTTGGGGAGAAGGTCTACATCCTCCGGATACTCCTTATACTCGTCGAATTCGTGTTCTTCTGGCTCGTCCTCATAATCATCGAAGTCTTCGTCCTCATCTTCCGCGTCCTCTTTGGAGTCGGAGCCGAACATTTTCTTCAGAAAGCCGAAGAATCCGCCTTTGGAGGAAGAACGCGCCCTGCGGTTCGCACCGCGCGTATCGTCTTCGTCATCGTCATCCTCCTCATACTCTTCATCTTCGTACCCGTCGTCGTCGTAGTCCTCATCTACGTAATCATCGTCCTCGTCATCATAGTCGTCTGCGTCGGGATCCTCGTCCGCGTCTGATTCATAATTATCGAGTTCTTCGTCGACGTAATCGCTCTCCTGCTCCTGAACTTCTCCTGCCGGGGCGGGTGCGGGCGCTGCCTGCTTCTCAGGAGCGGAAACTTCCTGAACCGGTTTTGCCTGATCAGAATTATTCTGGTCGGATATATTCTTCTCGATCTTTGCCGTCGTGGCAGCGATGGCCGCTTCGATCTCTTCGGCAGGAATCTCCGTGACTTCCGTCTCAGAGCTCACATCCATGGTTATGGTGGAGTCGGTGTTGACTATAGGTTTCTCCTCCGCCTTCACCGTGCTCTTCTGCTGCGCCTGATCTGCTTCAGAAGGCGTATCGGAATCAGAAGCCGCATCGGTTTCAGAGGACTCATTGGTTTCTGAAGGCTTCTCGTCGGGAAGGTCCTCTTCCTCTTCTGCGGGCTCCTCGTCGTCATCGTCCTCAAAGTAATACTCGTCGTCCTCGTCCTCATCGTCATCGTCGCGTCCGGCGGCCGCCGCTTCAAGTGCTCTGCCTCTGGTGGTCTTGGATCTGCCGTCGCGGATGGACTTGAGAAGGAAGAGAACAAATGCGACAAGAGCTATGACCAGTAAACCGAAGAGAATCGCGAGTGTTCTCCAGACACGGGGCACGCCGTCCGCTTTGGCATTTGCGGAAGAGCCACCCTGGCCCTGAAGATCAGAGACTTTCCATTTGCTTCCGTTGTCGTCGTTGTGGACATACCACTCACCGTTTCCGCTCTCGTCGGTGTCGTAACTTACGCGGAAAGCCGCGTTAGGGTCCTTGGTGGCGTCATATTCGCCGCCCTGGGTCGCCGGAGCTTCTGTTGCGGCAGCACTCGCTTCCTGGGGCTGCTGGTCCTCTGCGGCAGGCTGTGCCTCAGAATTCTGCTCTTGGGCAGGTTCCTGCGCCGGTTCCTCTTTCGGCTCTTCCTGGGGCTGCTCCTCCTGTGCCTGTTCCTCTCCGCCGCCGGCGCCGCCTGCGGCTGCGATTTCTTCATCACTGGCGTCGAGCAGGGAGCTGAAGACATATCCCGTATTACCGTTTTCGAGCTGAATATAGTACCAGGTCTCCCCCTCATCGTTTTCAACTGTCTCGAGGATCGTGACCTCAGTACCCTCATCCAGAGATCCGATCGCTCCGTCATCCCTGGAAGCTCCGTTTCTGATTGTAACCCCGTCGGTATTCACCCTCGCCGCTGATGCCGCGATCGGTACAGCAAGCGAACTGACCGCGAGAAATGCGCTGATTGCCGCCGCTGTCAGTATTTTGCCGAACTTTTTACTCCATTTGCTCATGATACTCTCCATTCTGAGTCCACCCGCGGCATGTTTGATATTTTGCCGCGCGCGAGCCAATCGCTGCGCCTTAACTGCGCAGGCGGCTGTTGACTCCTGCTTACGACCTGTTACTGTTCGTCATTGAGCAGCATCTATTGCCTTACCTATGTCATGTCTCATATATTCGCCGTCAAAGTGGACCCATTCGACCGCTTTGTAGGCGTTGGCTCTCGCCTCGAGCAGCGTCTTGCCCAGTGCCGTAACACCCAGCACACGGCCGCCGCTTGTGACGGTCTCGCCCGCTTCATTGAACTTTGTTCCCGCGTGGAAGCAGTAATAGCCTTCTTTTCCGTCGAAATTGTCCAGTCCGGTGATGACTTTCCCTTTCTCATAGCTTCCGGGATAGCCGCCCGACGCGATCACGACGCAGACCGCCGCGTTGTCCTCGAACTGCAGGTCGATCTTGTCCAGGGTCCCGTCAATGCAGGCCTGCATGACGTCGATGATATCCGACTTCATTCTGGGCAGGACCACCTGGGTCTCCGGGTCGCCGAAACGGGTGTTGTACTCAAGCACTCTGGGGCCGTCCGGTGTGAGCATGAGGCCAAAATAGAGAACGCCCCGGAAGGGTCTTCCCTCCGCCGCCATGGCGTCCAGGGTCTTCTGATAGATATGCTCCCTGCAGTAGGCATCCACTTCGTCCGTGTAGAAAGGACTGGGAGAGAACGTTCCCATGCCGCCTGTGTTGAGACCGGTATCGCCGTCGCCCGCCCTCTTGTGGTCCTGGGAACTGCTCATCAGCTTGTAATGGGCGCCGTCGGCAAAGGCCAGTACCGATACCTCGCGGCCGGTCATGAACTCCTCAATGACGATCTTACTTCCCGCGTCGCCGAATTTCTTGTCCGTCATTAGCTCCGCGACGCCTGCCTTGGCTTCTTCAAGTGTCTGGCAGATCAGGACGCCTTTTCCCAGCGCCAGGCCGGAAGCTTTCAGAACGATGGGCATTTTCGCGCTTTCCAGATAGGCGAGCGCTTTTTCGGCGTCGTCGAAGACCTCGTAAGCGGCCGTCGGGATCCCGTATTTCTTCATGAGGTCCTTGGAAAATGCTTTGCTGCCTTCGATGATCGCCGCGTTCGCAGGCGTTCCGAAGATCCGAAGTCCCTTGGCTTCGAACGCGTCGACTATGCCCGCGCAGAGCGGATCGTCCATGCTGCATACGGTCAGGTCAATGTTCTCACCCTCGGCAAAAGCCGTGAGCGCGTCAAAATCCATTGTCCCGATCGGCACGCACCTGGCGATCTTCGCGATTCCCGCATTTCCGGGCGCGCAGTAAAGCTTATCTACCTGCGGGCTTCTTCTGAGAGCTTCCGCGATCGCATGCTCTCTTCCGCCTCCTCCAACCAGTAAAACTTTCATAGGAACACCTCTTTTCTGGAATTTATTCTGAAACAATTTGTGAAATCTGTCTCTGTCCGCCGTGCTTATTTGTCGCTGATATGCGTGATGCCGTTCTCATCGATCCTGACCCTGCCCTGGGCGATCAGGGAGATCGCCTCGGGAAGAAGGATCCACTCGGCCTCTTCCATGACGCGCCTCTGAAGGACCTCGGGCGTGTCGCCCTCTTTTACCTCCACCGCTTTCTGCAGGAGGATCGGGCCGTGGTCGAGATCCTCGTCCACGAAGTGGACAGTCGCCCCTGTGACCTTGGCGCCTCTGGCAAGGACCTTTTCATGGACATGAAGCCCGTAGTAGCCTTTTCCGCAGAAGGAAGGAATGAGCGCGGGATGAATGTTGATGATCTTTCCTCTGAAAGCGTCGATCACGCAGGCCGGCACAGCGACCATGAACCCCGCGAGGACGATCAGGTCAGGATCTGCTTCCTTCAGCTTCTCGAGCAGAGCGAGATTGAACTGCTCTCTGTTCTCAAAGTCCTTAGGAGATACACAGATTCCTTCGATCCCCGCTTTCTCTGCCCTGGTCAGGGCGTAAGCGTTCCTGTTGTTACTGACCACGCGGACGATCTGCGCATTTACGATCCTTCCGCTTGCTACGGCGTCGATGATCGCCTGGAGATTCGTGCCTCCTCCGGATACGCAAACGGCAACTCTCAGCATAATTCGACTCCCTTCTGCCAGCCGCTCACGACATCGCCGATCACATAGGCGTCTTCACCCGCTGCCTTTAAGGCACAAACGGCCTTTTCAGCGTCCGCGCTGTCTACTGCGAGCACCATTCCGATTCCCATATTGAATGTGTTGTACATGATCTTCTCGTCGATCTCACCCTTTTTCTGCATCAGAGTGAAGATCGGAAGGACCGGGTAGCTGTCTTTTTGCACTCTCGCCACGATTCCATCGGGGAGCATTCTGGGAATATCCTCATAGAAGCCGCCTCCTGTGATGTGGCTGCAGCCCTTGACCGTGATCCCCGCGTCCTTTACCGCGCGAAGCGCTTTCACATAGATCTTTGTGGGAGTAAGAAGAGCCTCTCCGAGAGTCATTCCCAATTCGGGATAGAATCTCTTGAGATTGGTCTCATTGACATCAAACACTTTTCTGACCAGCGAGAAGCCGTTGCTGTGAACGCCGGAAGAAGTGATGCCGACAAGCTTGTCGCCGGACTTTATGTTCTCTCCCGTGATCAGGTCCTTCTCGTCCGCCACGCCGACCGCGAAACCTGCCAGGTCATATTCGTCTACCGGGTAGAAGCCGGGCATCTCGGCCGTCTCACCGCCGATCAGCGCCGCGCCCGACTGAATGCAGCCCTCGCAGACGCCGCTCACGATGCTCGCGATCTTCTCGGGCTCATTCTTTCCGCAGGCGATATAGTCCAGGAAATAGAGGGGTTCGCCGCCCGCGCAGGCGACATCGTTGACGCACATGGCGACGCAGTCGATGCCTACCGTATCGTGTTTATCCATCAGAAATGCGATCTTGAGCTTTGTGCCGACTCCGTCTGTTCCTGAAAGGAGAATCGGTTTCTCCATCCCCTTGATCTTCTCGAGGGAGAAGGCGCCCGAAAAGCCGCCGAGCCCGCCGAGCACTTCGGGGCGCATAGTGCGCCCTACGTGTTCCTTCATTAATTCCACACTGCGGTAGCCTGCCTCGATGTCGACGCCGGAACTCTTATAATCCAATCCCATCTGTTATTTCTCCTTATAAAATGATTGTGTTTCGCGGCTTTCGGCCGCGTTCATGACTTCTCAGTCTTTTTTGTAATTTTTATAACCCTTCTCCTGAAGGCGGACGTCTTTAGCCTCTACTTCAGAAGCCATATTCGCGCTGTACTCTTTGAGGCGCGCGAGCAGGTCCGGATCGGAGACTGCCAGGATCTTGGCCGCCAGTATTCCGGCGTTCTTCGCGCCGCCGATCGCCACAGTCGCCACCGGGATTCCCGAGGGCATCTGCACGATGGAATAGAGGGAATCTCTGCCTCCCAGCGAAGTGGTGTGCATGGGGATACCGATCACGGGCATGGGGAAAAGAGCCGCACACATGCCGGGCAGGTGGGCTGCCATACCGGCTCCTGCTATAATGACCTTGATTCCGCGCTCTTCAGCTCCCTTTGCCCATTGAAAGAACAGATCCGGCTCTCTGTGCGCGGATATAATATGCATCTCATAACTTATGCCAAACTCGTCCAGGACCTCGGCCGCCTTGCTCATTACGGACAGATCCGAATCACTTCCCATTACTATTCCTACTTGTGCCATAATTCCTCCTTGATCGATATGCCCCTCTGTCAGGACATGAAAACAGATGCCTGTCATCAGGCATTCTTTCATGCTTTAGTTTAACGAAAACGGTTCCCATGTGCAACATGTAAAAAGGCTGCCGATCATACTTTTGCGCTGATGCCGTCGAGAGGTCCGTTCAGGATCTGCGTGCCTTCCAGCACAAATCTTCCGTCCCGCAGGATCTCGATCCTCTCTCCGTCTGCTCTGACGGCCGTAAGTTCTCCCAGTTCCTCATAGGGAATCGTGATGTCCGTGTGACAGCCGAAATAGGCCTTGCCGGGGTCGGTTTTCCTGAGGATGGAGACGGAATTATCCTTGGCAATGATCTCTTTTCCGTCCGGATTGAAGACGCGGTTTTCTTCGTCCCATGAGTAGCAGGTATCTCCGACTGCGAAATGCGGTCCCGTCTTCTCCGCGATCAAGATCGGGAGACGGTCGCCAATTCCATATTTTGCCGCAGCCGCGTAAGCGGTCGTATTGGTCCCTATGGCGCACTCGCCCATGGGAAGGCGCTCCTGATTGTGCAGGATATTGTTCCTGATATAGGCCTTGTTTTCCTCTTCGCTGTCGAAATTGCGGCAGCTGTAGCCGGCAACTCGCCCCTCCTCGAAGCGGATCTCCAGATCCCTGAAGAAAAGGCCGTTTAAATAGACGCCGCTGACGTGAAGAAGGCCGTTTGTTCCCTCAAGGACAGGCGTCGTGAACACCTCTCCGACCGGAATGTTGACGTCTGCCGTGCAGTTCTCGAAGTTGGCCTGTAAAGAAGGATCTTCGGGCTCGAGGAGCTTTACGGTGAGCTGTGTCCGGTTTCCGCCGCGGCCGCGGACTTCCACGCGGTATGCCGTCCCCAGGACATCGATCATCTTCGCCTGCACCTCTTCATAGAGCGCGTTGTCGAGTGTGTTGATCCGGATCACGGCGTCGAAGATCTCGCGGTACTCGTCTTCACTGTCCGCGATCGAAGGCAGCGGGAAATCGATGATCGTAAAACTCCTGTCCTTGGCAACTACGGCCTCACTGTACAGATCTGCCGCTTTGATCGAATACTCCGCGCTGAGCTTCTGCTGCGCCTCATTGAGGCGGGGCGCCGCCGCGGTGTACACAGGGGCAAAAGGTCTGCTCCCGAACGTCTCGATCACTGCGGGACCTGCGTAGACAACAGTCTCTTCCCGGATCCTTCGGTAGGCGTTTGTAAGGCCTTCAAGCTTTCTGGCCCGCAGCGCCTCGTCAAGAAAGAGCGCTTCGTCCTCGCGGTGGTCAAAATAGTACTGCGGGTTCGGGTTGGCGCCGCTGTATCCCATCTCTCCCTGGCGGAAGGCGTGGAACAGGGTCGGCACTTCGGCGGACAGTATGGGCCTTAGGCCGAAGGACGCAAATCCCTTCACGCAGGCCATGTAGATCCTCTCAAAGCCCAGATGGAAGATCACCGCCACGTTCTTCTTGGAGGCAAGATTCTTGCCGCCGTTCACAAAGCCCCTTCTGTATCCTTCCGTGATCGTCCCGGCGATCAAGGCAATCGTCTCTTCCGGTAGCTCATCGATGTGCTGCGCGCTCATGACCTCGTCGCGTGTGACATACTCGCCTGTGAGATACAGATCTCTGAGGTCGCCTTTCTGCCTCTTGGCGCGCTCGATGATCCTCGGACTTCCTTCCACAAGTTTGTCCCTCAGATACCAGTACATCTCATCTTCCGCGTAATCGGCCAGGTACTGGTACAGGATGCCTCGGATATGATCACAGGCAGGAATCGTCCCGCTCTCGCGAAAAGCGGTCGCAAAGGTCGAGTACACTTCGAGGAAGAGTTCCATGCGGATCAGCACGCGCTCCCTCATGAGCCTGTAGACGAAGGGAATCACGCATCGCATTTCATAGCGCAGCGCGGCAAGGATCGGTCCCATCTCACTTCCGAGCTTTTCTGCCGCATAAGCCGGATTAGCCCAGCTTGTTTCATATCTGCCCGGCAGGATCTCTTCGTAGAGCCTTTTATTCCTCTTCTCAAGGACAGAGATGTCCGCCGTACCCGGCACGTCAGACTGCAAAAAAGCCTCTTCCTCCGCGATCAGGAGAAACCACTTCGCTCCCTCTTCGAAATAGGGGATGAAGGACGGCTCAACTATATTTTCGCCGGCTATGCCGCGCAGGCGCTCCACGGCCAGTTCGTATCTGAGATCGATCATAGTACTGTCACTTTCCAAAATTAAAGATGTTCTGTATCTCGGGAATCAAAAAAGCAGGCTCTGCCGCCCACGTGGGACAGCGGAGCCGCCGATTTTCAAGGCTCGCAAAGCGAGCGTTATGCCTTTTTAACTCCGTACTCGGCATAATACTTGTCGAGTTCTTTCTTGATCTTCTTATCGATCAGCACCTTGCCGTCGATGGGTCTGTTATACAGATATTCCATTACCTCGTCCATAGTGACGATCGCGCTGGCGGGAAATCCGTAATCTTCCCTGATCTCCTCGAGTGCGCTCACCGTTCCCTTGGGACCGACTTCCCTTCTGTCGAGAGAAACGATAAGACCGACGATATCGACGTCCGCCTGCGCACGGATGATCGGAACGGTCTCCGCGATGGAAGCGCCGGAAGTTGTCACGTCCTCGATGATCATGACCCTATCCTCGTCGCGGAGGCGGGTCCCGAGAAGCGCGCCCTTGTCGCCGTGATCCTTGATTTCCTTACGGTTCGCGCAGTATTTGATGTCGCGCCCGTAGAGCTTGCTGATCGCCATGACGGTCGCCACAGCCAGCGGGATTCCTTTGTAGGAAGGTCCGAACAGGACGTCAAAATCAAGACCGTATTTGTCGTTGATCGCCCTGGCGTAGTACTCGCCGAGCTTGATCAGCTGTGAGCCGGTCTTGTAGGCGCCGGCGTTCATGAAGAAAGGAGATTTTCTTCCGCTCTTAAGTGTGAACTCTCCGAATTTGAGGACCTGCGAATCCACCATAAAGTTAATAAAATTCTTCTTGTACTCTTCCATAACTGGTTTCCCCCCTATCTGCTATAGACCGTCAGCGGCCGATATTCCAATTTGTTCTGGCGCCGTGGATCGCCCCCCGCAGGTCCGCGATCATATCGATCGCGGCAGCTCTCGCCGCGTCGGCAAATCCCTCTTCTCCGTATTTGCTGTACACGTCCTTCTTGTAGGCGGCAATGATGCCTCTGGAAGAATTGACGATCGCGCCCAGTCCGTCGGAATCGAAGAAACCGCTCAGGTCCGCCGCCGTAGCTCCCTGCGCGCCGTATCCGGGTGCCAGGATGAAGGTGTGCGGCATCAGTTTTCGCAGGATCGCGGCCTGTTCGGGATAAGTGGCACCGACGACGGCACCTACGTTGCTGTAGGCCCCTTCCATGCACTCGGCACCCCATTCCCTGACCTTGGTTCCTACCAGCTCGTAAACAGCCCGCCCGTCACCGGTCAGCACATCCTGGAATTCCCCGCTGGAAGGATTGGAGGTCTTGACCAGGACGAAGATTCCCTTGTCAAACTCCTTGCAGACCTTTACAAAAGGCACTACGCCGTCTGATCCGAGATAAGGATTGACAGTCGCGAAGTCGACGTCAAAAGCGTGTCCCGCAAGATGGCCTCTCGCATATGCCTCGGAGGTGGAACCGATATCCCCTCTCTTGACATCGCCGATGACGATCAGCCCCTTCGACTTGCAGTATTCCACGGTTCTGCGATACGCGATCATTCCGGGAATTCCGAACTGCTCATACATGGCTACCTGCGGTTTTACTGCCGGCACAATATCACACACCGCGTCCGTGATCGCCTTGTTGAACTGCCATACGGCCTCCGCCGCGACTGCGTCTTCCTTCTCGCAGTAAGAAGGTATATCCCCGCCGGCTGTCTCTTTGGCCTTCTCTAAGATGAACTTAGGGATGAAGGACAGGTTGGGATCGAGTCCGACAACGACAGGTGCGTCCTTGCGGACAATGCCCTCTATAAGTCTCTGAATCATTTAATAATCACCTTTCTGTATTGCATAATATAATCCCGCAACTTGCAGACAAAGTATAGCATAACGGTGCACGGCGTGCATCATTTCTTATCTTATTTTCTCATCTCATTTGATCATCTTGTTTTCAAAAACTTCATTTCCCTCTTGGCTTCCTCGTCTCCGGAGTACTGCTTGAGATACTCTGTGAGAAGATCGCGGGCCTTTTCAAAATCGCCGGCGTATTCGTAGGCGACGATCCGGTTGTAAAGTGTGTTCTGTATGTCCGAGGTCCCCTTGGCCGCCGTGACAGCCCTTTCATAGACTTCGGCTGCTTCGCTGTACTTATTCTGCTTCATGAGGATTGAACCCAGAAGGCCCAGCAGAACCGGCGAAGAATCAGCCTTGGAGCCGAAGCTGTCGATCCCTTCCTTGGCCGCCTGTGTCTCGCCGAGCGCTATGTGGCACCTGCACACGATCAGAGCCGCCGCCTCATCGCTCCCGGAAAACTGGGCGAGGAGGTCCAGCGCTCCTTTATAATCCTCGAGAAAATACAGGATCTTTCCCTTCAGGACCGGGTCCATGCCCTCGACATTTCCGGCACCGGCCAGATATCCTTCCCCGACGTTCTTGGCGCCGTACTGCGACATGATCTGCGCGATCTCGAGGATGAGTTCATAATTGCCCCTGTCCATGTTGATCGCTTTGTCAAAATCCGCCTTTGCACCTTCCAGGTCTGCCGCGGCCGCTTTTGCCGTTCCCCTTGCGACGTACAGATATTTGTCTTCGTCGTTCTTGCCGATCAGGGCGTTGTAGATCAGGATCGCCTGCTGCGGCTTCCCGCTTTTTATGTAACAGCTCGCCAGATATTTCCTGATATCGTCTTCCATCCCGTCATGATAGAGCTTGCGCTCGATAAAGGTGGCAGAGTCCAGTGCCTTGTTAAAAGCATCCTCCGCGCTGGCATATTCCATCTTTCCCATAAGGGCGATGCCGAGGCCGCGGTAGCAGGCCTGAAGCTGCGAGCCCTCCTCGATCGCCGCGCCGTAATAGGCCGCCGCGTTCTCATAATCTCCTTCGTCGAGTGCCTGCCGGGCTTTTTCCATAGTCTCGGTATTCTTGGGGCTGCAGCAGCTCAGGACAGATATGGCCAGACATATTGTAAGTAAAAGAACGATTTTCTTTTTCAAATCAACCCTCCCGCTCGGTCATTCATCGAAGACGACTTTTACATAAAAGCCGCGCTCGTTTTCCTCGATGGCTTCCACTGTTCCTTCCCTGGAAAGAAGGCGCTGGTTAAAAGGATAATTGCCGCTCATGGCAAGAGAAGGATGGATCGTGTAATAGTAGTTGCTGGGCAGTACGCCTTCCACGATCGTCACCCGGTCTCCGGCCTTCAGAAGGCCTTCCCTCTCCATCTTGAATTCCATCTCTCTCATTTTACCTTGTCCTCTTATTTATGAGAAGTCTTTTCTCCTGCTTCAGCGCTCCCCGCGCAGGCCGCTCTCCGGCGACTTAATCGCTCATTATGCGGATCACTCTCCGACGACTGCGGCGTTCTCAAGAAGCGACCTGTCCCATCTCTCGTAGGCGGAAGCCTTGAGATGGATGCCGTCTCCGGACAGATCCTCGATAAGGTCTCCGTTCGCGTCGCAGACATACGGGTTCATGTCGATATAAAAGATATCCCTGCCGTTGGCCAGTGTACTGATGGCGTAGTTTCTCTGGCATATGACAGTGTTGTTCCTGCAGCTGTCGGAACTGCTCTTCTCCTCGGATACATGCATGATGCCCTGGATATAGATCAGGGCGTCCGGCTGCCGCTCGCGGATCAGCTCGAGGAGCTCCCTGTATTTCTCATAGAACATATATGTATTGCCGATGCCCAGTTCATTGACGCCCAGGGCCACATATATTTTGCCGTACTGTTCGTAGTCCAGGGCGTCCTCCACCGTGTAATCCCATCCTTCGCCGTCGTGGTCGGTAAACCACAGTTGTTTGTCCTGAACATTGTAGACGTTGATGGATTCCTTGGCCAGGAAGGCGGCGTTTTCTTTAAAGCTTCCGTATTCGCACAGTCCGACCGTTCTGGAGTCGCCGATGAAAAGAGCGTCGGCGAAGTAAGTCGGATCCACTTCCTGAAGCCGGAAATAGATGCCGTTTTTGGCAAAGATCCCCTCCGTGTCCGTATTGTACTCCGTGTCGTCCGGCGACAGGAAAGCCACATTGACCACATCGTAATCCTCGGCCTGCATGACCGGATTACAGACGCCTTCCGGGATCGTGTTCGAATCGCCGGTGATCGCGCCTTCCGGGATGGTCTTTACTTCTTTTACTTCGGAGTCCTCCGACTCCGTATACTGTATGGTGCTTCCGGCTGATGACGCCGCGGAAGACGCCGCACCGGAGGCTGTTCCTGCCGTGCTGCCTGCCGCCGCGCCGGACGCTGCTGTTGCCCCTGTGCCGGAGGCGGTTGCTGCCCCTGTGCCGAAGGCGGCGCCTGACGCCGTACCGGTTCCTGCGGTCGACGCAGTGCCGGCGGTCACGGCCTCATCGGAAACGGCTTCCGACGCGATCACGGCCGCGCTTTCTTCCGTAGAAGCTTCCTGCGAAGCGTCTTCTTTCTCCCCGCGCTCAAACAGGTTCCCCCAGGGATAGATGCCCTCATGGATGCCCTCCATGACCAGCGTCAGTCCCGGCTGGGTGAGCGGCGTAAACGCCAGGTCTTTGTAGAGTCCGTTTCTGCCCGTCCATCCCAGGATGGTCAGCGGAAGCCCTGTGAGCGTCAAAATACACAGAAGCGTATATTTTTTCCATAACAAGTGCAGAAATCTCAAAGAATTTCCTCCAAATTTACCGGCTCATCAAGTGGCCTTTCGCCCGCCGGATCAGAAGCTGAAATACATAAAGGGGTTGCTTTCGGAGATCACGATCCTGTAGACGCAGATCCAGAAGACGGCGGTCAGGGTTAGGATCACCGGCAGCCGCGTCCTGTTCTTGACGATCAGCCTGTACCAGTGCGGCGTACACAAAAGCAGGCTGACAAGAAGGAGCGGCCAGTAGATCATGATCTGTTTCATAAAGTCCCCGGTGTTGACGTTGATCCCGCTTCCGAAAAACGGAAACAGCCTCTCGAAATAGATCCGCAGATCTTTCAGGTTCGGAATCGCGAAGATCACCCAGGTCAGCGGTATGAAGAACCAGACATGCAGGTGACCCAGCAGAGGAAAGGCGCTGATCAGTCCGCCGACAACAAATTTCTCCCAGACGATCAGAAGAAACAGTACGAATCCCCACAGGACAAAATTGGGAGTGATGCCGTGCCAGAGTCCTGTCAGGAGCCAGACGACAAGAAGATTGAAGATCGTCCGAAGTTTCCCTTTTCTGTTTCCTCCCAGCGGGATATAGACGTAATCCCGGAACCAGGCGCCCAGCGTTGCGTGCCAGCGGCGGTAGAAATCCGCTATGCCGCAGGCCCAGTAGGGATGTAAGAAGTTTACGACAAAATGAAAGCCCAGCATCAGCCCGATGCCGGCCGCCATGAGGGAATACCCCCAGAAATCCATATAAAGGCGCAGAGAATAGCCCACCGCGCCCATCCAGGCCAGGGGCGTCGAGATGCTCTCAAAGCCGATCTTCTCGATCTCATTCCAGAGAGTGCTCAGAGGATCCGCCAAAAGAACCTTCATTCCAAGTCCCAGGACAAAGAAGAAGAGGCCGTCGCTGAAGGCCTTGGGGGTGACCGTTCTCTCCCGCTTCTCAAATCCGACGTTGTTCCACCGCATGATAGGGCCCTGGGTCACCTGCGGGAACATGGTAAAATAGACCACCGTGTCCATGATGTCCGGACGCCTTGTGATCTCTCCCCGGAAGAGATCCGCCTGATAGGAGATCATCTTGAACAGATAGAAGCTGAATCCCAGAGGCAGCATGAACCCGCGGGAGAGTCCCGACATCACTTTAAAGAGAATGAGCGATCCGGCGTCGATTAAGATCGCCAGATAAAAAGCTCTTTTGTTGCTTGCCTTTACGCCTCCCTTATCGGCGGAGAACACCATCTGTCCCAGTATATAGTTGACGATCGTGAGCGCTGTTAAAAGGATGGCCATGCGCCCCGCTCCCATGGCATAGAAAATAATGCTCCCGAAAAACAGGACCACTTCCCTGAACCTCGCGGGCGTAATAAAATACACGATCAAAAAAACAGGAAAAAACCTGAATAGAAAAGTCAGGCTGTTGAATAATACCATTTAGTTATCCCTTAGCTGCAGGCTCACCGTGGGGGCCTGCGCGTTATTCCGTAAGCAGGTCTCTCATCTCCCCGATCAGGTACAGAGAACCCGCCGCAAAGACGAGGTCCCTCTCATCCCTGCGCATAATAAATGTTTCAGCCGCGTCTCTCACAGACGCGGTCTCATGGACCCTGACACCGGCAGAATCCTGATTCATATTCTCGCTGACACACGCGCGGAGCGTTTCGGCGTCCAGCGCGCGGCTCCCTTCCATGGGCACCGCCGCAATATCGGTAAACAGGCCGGAGCGACTGATCATTCCCAGCTCCTCCCGATAGCTCTTGTCCTTTACACAGGAAAAGAGTAAGAAAACGCGGCCCACCTTGCCCTTTTTGCGCTCGGTGTCGGTGATCATCTTCACGCTCTCCAGGAAAGCTCTTATGCCGTCCGGATTGTGCGCGCCGTCGATCCAGACCCTGGGAAGGATCTCTTCCATCCGACCCGGCCAGGAGGCCTTTTCCACCCCTCTTATGATCATTTCGGGGTCATACCTGCCGATTTTCCGGAGCAGGATCCCGCATGCGGTCACAGCCAGCGCCGTGTTCTCGCACTGATAGAGTGCTCTGTCCGGAATATTGATCCGCAGATTTTTATCATACCGACTGTCCAGTAAAAAATCAATGCCGTTCTCGTCCGCCCTGTTGATCCTCCAGGACTCCCGGGACAGCTCGAAGGCGGGCGCGCCGACCCGCGCAGCCGTCTCCCTGATCACTTCACAGGCCTGTTCGGGCTCTGTCAGATACACCGCAGGGCAGCCTTTTCTGAGTATTCCGGCCTTTTCCCCTGCGATCTGTTCGATCGTATCTCCCAGGTAAGCCGTGTGGTCGATCCCGATCCTTGTGATCACTGTGACAGTCTTTTCTTCAACGGAATTTGTGGCGTCCAGCCGCCCTCCCAGTCCGGTCTCCAGGACCAGATAGTCCGGCTTTTGATCCCGGAACCACAGCATAGCCATCATAAAGAGCATTTCAAAATAGAGAAGGTGCGGCAGCGCGTCCGGACCGCTCCGGTTGCACGCCTCCTTCACGGTATCGAAATAGCCGAGAAACTCCTCCTCGGAGATCATTTTCCCGTCGATGGACATTCTCTCCCTTATTACGGAGAGATGGGGAGAAATGAAGAGTCCGACGCTAAAGCCCGCTTCCCTCAGGCAGGAGGCGATCCTCGCGCATACGCTCCCTTTTCCGTTGGTGCCGGCCACATGGATGATCTTCATGCCGCGCTCGGGATGTCCGAACAGGTCAAGGTATCTTTTGACATTTTCCGGACTGCTCTTTTTTGCAAAAAGAGGCGTCGAGTCCAGATATTCGACGGCTTCCTTCATCTTCTGCGCGCGCTCTTTGGTGTTCATCCCGTTTCTGTTTCCTTTCCGGCGATATGGTCATAAGATTAAGGGCGCGGTCTTAAACCGCGCCCCTGTGTTCAGATCGGCAGCTGTCATCTGCACGGTCGGAAAATCGTGAAAAAAGTCTATGTAAGTCGTATCAGAGCTTCTATCAGAGCTTCTATCAGAGTTTCTTCAGATTCTCAAGTTCCTCTCTGACGCGCTTCATCTGCTCTTCATAAGCTTTCTGCTTCTCTTTTTCGGCTTCGATCTTGGCAGCGGGAGCCTTGGCGAGGAATTTCTCATTGCTGAGCATTCCCGCGCTCCTCTTGAGCTCGCCCTGCAGTCTCTTCTCTTCCTTTTCAAGTCTCGCGATCTCGGCGGCTACATCCATGAGATCCGCAAGAGGAAGGTAGAGGGCCGCGAAGGGAAGGATCATGCTGAGCGCTCCGTCCGGAACTTCCGCCTTGTCCTTGCACAGGACTGTGTCGGATGCGCTGGCAAGCGTCTCGAAGAACATCTTGTTCTCGGCGAACATGGAGAGCACTTCGTCCTTGTCGGAGACGACATAGATCTTGGCCTTTCTCGAAGGCGCGACCTGTCTCTCATTTCTGACGGCGCGGACAGCGCGGACGGCGTTCTTGATATTCTCGATCGCCTCTTCCTCGTGAGGGAAGCGGAAGTCCTCGCGCGGCAGCGGCCAGGAAGAGATCATGATGGACTCTTCCTTGCTCTGGACGGTGGTGAAGATCTCCTCCGTGATGAAGGGCATATAAGGATGCAGGAGCTTAAGGCCGGTGATCAGGACCTTCTGAAGGGTCCAAAGCGCGGCGAGCTTACTCTGCGTGTCATCCGTCTTGTAGAGCCTGGGCTTGACCATCTCGATGTACCAGTCGCAGAACTCGTCCCACATAAAGTCGTAGACTTTCTGGACCGCGATGCCCAGCTCGAATTTGTTCATGTTATCCGTGACAGCGGCTACGGTCTCGTCCATGCGGGACAGGATCCATTTGTCCTCCGCGCAGATACCCGCGGGCACCTTGTCCGCGTCGATGAGGGCCTCAAGAGCCGCTTCCTCGGGCGAACCTTCCTCGGGAAGGTTCATCATGATAAATCTGGACGCGTTCCAGATCTTGTTGGCGAAGTTTCTGTTGGCGATGACTCTCTCGTCGTAGAAGCGCATATCGTTGCCGGGCGCGTTGCCGGTGATCAGCGTCATGCGCAGCGCGTCCGCGCCGTAATCCGCGATGATCTGCAGAGGATCAATGCCGTTTCCGAGGGACTTGGACATCCTGCGTCCCTGGGAATCCCTGACAAGGCCGTGGAAAAGGACGCTCTTAAAAGGTCTCTCTCCCATCTGCTCGTAACCCGAGAAGATCATTCGGATGACCCAGAAGAAAATGATGTCATAGCCGGTGACCAGGACGTCGGTGGGATAGAAATATTTGAGGTCTTCTGTCTGCTCGGGCCAGCCCAGTGTGCTGAAAGGCCACAGGGCGCTGGAGAACCAGGTGTCCAGTGTGTCGGGATCCTGGGTAAAATGCGTGCAGCCGCACTTAGGGCAGACGGTCGGCTCTTCTTTGGCGACGACGATCTCGCCGCACTGATCGCAGTAATAAGCGGGAATTCTGTGGCCCCACCAGAGCTGACGGCTGATGCACCAGTCGCGGATGTTGTCCGTCCAGTTGAAGTAGGTCTTCTCCATGCGCTTGGGGATCAGCTGGATGTCGCCCTCTTTGACGGCCTTGACGGCGGGCTTAATGAGCTCGTCCATCTTGACGAACCACTGCTGCTTGATCAAAGGCTCGACGGTCGTGCCGCATCTGTCATGTGTGCCGACATTGTGGCTGTAATCTTCAATGCGGACAAGAAGGCCCATCTCGTCAAGTTCCTTGACAATCTGCGCTCTCGCCTCATATCTGTCCATGCCGCAGAACTTGCCGCCGTTCTCGTTGATGGTGGCGTTGTCGTTCATGATGTTGATCTCGGGCAGGTTATGGCGCTTTCCGACCTCGAAGTCGTTGGGGTCGTGGGCGGGCGTGATCTTGACGACGCCGGTACCGAATTCCCTGTCGACATACTCGTCGGCGACGATCGGGATCTTTCTGTCCACGAAAGGAAGCCACACATAGCGGCCGATCAGGTCTTTATAGCGGTCATCTTCGGGATGAACGGCGACGGCCGTATCACCGAGCATGGTCTCGGGACGGGTGGTGGCAAACTCAAGGAATGTGGTCTTGGAGATCTGTCCGTCCTCCTCGATCAGGGGATACTTGATGTGCCAGAAATGGCCCGCCTGCTCCTCGTACTGCACTTCCGCGTCGGAAATAGAGGTGTTGCACACAGGGCACCAGTTGATGATCCTGCTTCCCTTGTAGATCCACCCTTTCTCATGCATCTTGACGAAGACTTCCGTGACGGCTTTGTTGCAGCCCTCATCCATTGTGAAGCGCTCGCGGTCCCAGTCGCAGGAAGAACCCAGCTTTTTGAGCTGGTTGACGATCCTGCCGCCGTACTCCTTGCGCCAGTCCCAGCAGTACTCGAGGAATTTCTCGCGGCCCAGGTCCTGCTTGCTGATGCCCTGCTCCTTGAGGTTGCCAATAATCTTGACTTCCGTCGCAATGGAAGCGTGGTCCGTTCCGGGCTGCCAGAGGGCGTTGTAGCCCTGCATGCGCTTCCAGCGGATCAGGATATCCTGCATGGTATTGTCCAGGGCGTGGCCCATGTGAAGCTGACCTGTGATATTCGGCGGCGGGATCACGATCGTGAAGGGCGTCTTGCTGTGATCCACCTCGGCGTGGAAGTACTTCTTTTCCTCCCAGTTTTTATAGATCCGGTCCTCAATTCCCTGAGGATCATAAGTCTTGGCGAGCATCTTTCGCATTTTTGTAGTCTCCTTGGTCCTTTATCTTTTGTCAGAGCCGCCCCTTTGAGGAAAGGCGCTGAATGATTACATATTACGAACAAATATATATTTGCTTAAGTCTTTTGTCAATTCCGGCTTCAGAGGAACTGATTGCGGGCCGGTATATAGTCGTAATCGGCCTCTTTGAGCTTGGCGACGATCTCCTCTTTATTAAGTTCGAGGTCATCGCAGAGGGCGTCCAGCGACGCGTACTGGTCTCTCAGCTTCATATTAAGAAAACTTGCGAGCATATCGGGATCTGAAGGCAGCATGATCTCCTCCTTTACTTTTTTGCAGGGCAGTTAACTGAAAATAATTCAGTATAGATTCTGCCCATTCTGCGGTGCACATTCCATCCGATGATGGTATAATTCATATTTGCAACGTAAACCATTGTACCATAAAAGTATTGGAAATTATGACTCAAACTTCTGAAAAAACACAAGAAATCACGGCCGGAGCGCGTCAGCTTCCCTGGTTTGTGCGCGGACTCCGCGACGGAATCCCGATCTGCATGGGATATTTTGCCGTTTCCTTTGCGCTAGGCATCACGGCCAGAGGGATCGGCATGACCGCGCTGCAGGCAGGTCTTATGTCTGCGGGAATGGTCGCGTCGGCGGGCGAGTTCGCTGCGATCAACCTGATTGCCTCCCACGCCGGCGTATTTGAGATGATCACCACCTGTATCGTCGTCAATATGCGCTATTTCCTGATGAGCTGCTCGCTCTCACAAAAGCTCAGCCCGGATCTTCCTTTTTACCACAGATTTCTCCTCCCCTACTGTATCACGGATGAGATCTTCGGCCTTTCCTCGGCTGTAAAGGGATATCTGGAGCCAAAATATACTTACGGCATGACGATCGTCTCTGTCGCCGGCTGGACGACCGGCACCGTGCTCGGCGTCCTTTTGGGAAACATTATGCCCGGCTGGGCGGTCAACGCGCTGAGCGTATCCCTCTACGGCATGTTCCTGGCCATCATCATTCCGCCCGCCAGACAAAACCGTTTTATCCTCTGTCTTGTCGTGGTATCCATGACGGCCAGCGGACTCTTTTCCGTGCTCCCCGTGCTCAAAGAGATCTCCGTCGGCTTCAAGGTCATCATCCTCACGCTTGTGATCGCGAGCATTGCCGCACTGATCCATCCCGTGGAAGAAAGGAAGGAAGCATGAACAGCAATTACGTCTATTTCTCACTCCTCGTCATGTGTCTCACCGTATACTGCATCAGAATGCTTCCGTTTCTGGTCTTCAGAAAAGAGATCACCAACCCGTTTGTGCGCTCTTTTCTGTACTATGTCCCTTACGTGACCCTCGCCGTCATGACATTTCCGGCGATCGTCACCGCTACCGACAATGTATGGTCAGGCCTTGCGGCGCTGATCGTAGGCCTTCTGGCCGCGTGGTTTAAAGGCGATCTGTTCTTTGTCGCCGTCTCCTGCTGCGTGACGGTATTTCTCACCGGGCTCATCTTCTGACCCGGGAGAAGGGAAAATGACCTCGAGCGTCCGTTTATGGTTTTTTAATACACTTTTTTCCTTTTATTTCTTGAAATCACCATTCTATACACTACAATGAATTACGAATGGGATACTTTTTGGGCTGAAAATAAGATTACAAAGGAATGTGATTACATCTATGATCGAGAATTTAAAGTATCGTTTTTCCAGATTCATGCATGGCAGATACGGAGTGGACAGTCTTTCCCGCTTTCTCTCCTTTTTTCTTCTCGCCTTCATTGTAGTCGGGATGTTTATACGGATCCCATTTTCCGGGCTGATCACGCTTGTGATCCTCGTGATCCTCTATTGGAGAATGTTCTCCAGAGACATTCCCAGGCGATATGAAGAAAACCAGAAATTCCTGCAGCTGCGCGACAAGCTGATGGGCCGCTTCTCAAGCTTCGGGAGCAATATGTCCCAGTTAAAGGACTATCACATTTACAAATGCGCCCGCTGTAACCAGAAGATCCGCATTCCGCGGGGTAAAGGCCATATCATGGTGCGGTGTCCGAGGTGCGGATACGAATTTCACAAAAAGAGCTGATCAAAGCGGCCGGTCCTCCGGCCGCTTTCTTATGTTATACTACTGTTGTAATTTGTCTGGTATTCAATCAGAAAAGGAGCTTCTCTATTATGTTCGGTTATGTCGTCGTCAATGAACAGGAACTTAAGATCCGCGAGTTCAACCTCTACCGCTCTTATTACTGCGGGATGTGTATGGACCTGAAGGACCACTACGGACAGACGGGAAGGCTCACGCTCAGTTATGACACGGTCTTTCTCTCCCTTCTCCTGACCGGCCTCTATGAGCCGCAGGAAGTTAAGCGCACTATTCGATGTGTCGTACACCCTTTTGAAAAACACGCGACGAGTCGGAACGAGTACACCCGCTACGCCGCCGACATGGGCATCATCCTCTCCTATTATTCCTGTCTGGACGACTGGAATGATGAGAAGTCGAAGAGCAAAAGATTGTATGCCGCAGCTTTAAAAAGCGGATGTGAAAAGGCGGCGGCTCTCTATCCCGAGAAGGCGTCCGTGATTCGCGACAGGTTGGACGCCCTGCATGAGCTTGAAAAGAAGGCCGGGGACACAAACCTGACGCCTGCCGGTGTCCTGGACAGGGCGGCCAATATCTTCGGGGAACTGCTCTCAGAAGTCTTTGACTGCAAAAAGGACACCTGGAGCCCTGCTCTTCGCAGAGTCGGTTTCGAACTGGGGCGCTTTATCTATATTTTGGACGCCTACGACGACCTGGAGAAGGATGAGCTCGCAGGGAGTTTCAATCCGCTCCTTCCCATGAAGGACAGGCCCGGATTCGATGAATATGTGCGCGGCATTCTCACAATGGCGCTCTCCGACTGCACGGCCGCTTTTGAGACGCTGCCGATCGTAGAAAATGTTGATATCCTTCGAAATATACTGTATTCTGGAATATGGTGTAAGTTCGAAGAAAAGCACAGAAAACGAACGGAGGCGGAAGCTTCCGCGGAAAGGACGTCGCAGAATGAGTGATCCGTACAAAGTACTCGGCATTGAGAGAAATGCTACAGAGGAAGAGATCAAGAAGGCATACCGCACGCTGAGCAAGAAGTATCACCCGGATGCCAATATCAATAATCCCAACAAAGAGAAAGCCGAGGAGATGTTCAAGCTGGTACAGGAAGCTTATCAGCAGATCATTTACGAGCGGCAGCATCCTTATTCCACTTCCGGAAGCAGTACCGGATCGGGTCAGGGACCTGCTTCCAGCACTTACTCCGGCGGCGGCTATTCAGGCCAGGGCGGCCAGTTCTACACGAACTGGGAAGATTTCTTCAACGATTTCTTCGCGGGCGCTTACGGCGGCCAGTATCATCAGAATTATAATCAGAACATGAGCAGCGACTACGTGAGATATATGAACGCTGCCGCCAGCTATATTAACAACAGGCGCTACAATGAAGCCCTCAACGTGCTCAGCAACGTGCAGGATCACAGTGCCCTCTGGTACTATTACAGCGCGATCGCAAACGCCGGGCTCGGAAATCACGCGCAGGCCCTTGAGCACGCCCAGACGGCGGCCAGCATGGAGCCGAACAACTACTCCTACCAGAACCTGGTCACGCAGCTGAGCCGCGGCAGTGGCCGGTATCAGCAGAGGCAGACGGGATACGTGCAGCCTTACGACTCAAGCGGCTGGTGCCTCCGGCTCTGCCTGCTCAACGCGTTTCTCAATCTCTGCTGCGGCGGAAGGTTCTTCTGCTGCTGAGTGCTGAAAACTCTCTTTATATTTTGAAAAATGAAACGAGCGAGAGGATTCATTCCTCCCGCTCGTTCTGATTTTTCGTGTTTTTGCCGCTTCGATTCTATCAGCGGTTTCTGCCGTGGCATTTCTTGTATTTTTTGCCGGATCCGCAAGGGCAGGGATCGTTGGGATAGATCTTGGCGGGCTTTCTCACGGTGCCGCTCTCCTTCTGCTCCTTGTAGAGTTCCTTTCTCTTCTCCTCATCGAAGATGGGCTCCCACTCCTCCAGCCCGTACAGCCAGTCGGCGCCTGCCGCCACCATGTTCTTGTAGAGCAGTTCCTTGTCAAAGCCAAGATTTACGACTGTGTTCTCGTCCATCTCCTCGATGGGGTTAGGCTCCTTAAGGGAATCATTGATTCCGTCGAGGAAACCGACCATGGTCATGAGGTCGACGCCGTATTTCTCCGCTAGCTCGCTGACTGTTCCGGTCACTACCTCGTCCGGATTTTTAAGGAGCTGTGCGTAGATGTCTTTCTCCTTGGCAAAATAGTCCGCCCAAAGTCTCTGAAAATCGCCCTTATTGGCTCTCTCATCATATGCTTTATCTCTCCACTGCTGTAAAATTCCCATTGTAATACCGCCTTTCTGTTATCTGTGATATATCAGAGCTCTGTGTCGACTGTGCCTTCAAACACAGTTCTTGCAGGGCCTGTCATCCATACGCTGTTGTTCTGCCTATCCCACTCGATCTCGAGCTGTCCGCCCAGGACGTCCACCAGGATCCTGTCATCCGTCTTTCCGTTCAGGACACAGGCGACGCCGGTGGCGCAGCATCCGGTGCCGCAGGCCAGGGTCTCGCCCGATCCTCTCTCCCAGACTCTCATGCGCACATGTCCCCGGTCGATGACCTGCACAAATTCCGTGTTGATCCTGTTGGGGAATCGCCTGTGATTCTCATAGGCGGGCCCGATCTGCTCCAGAGGGAGGCTCTCTGTATCGTCCACAAAGAGGACCGCGTGGGGATTTCCCATGGAGACACAAGTCACTCTTTTGACCTTATCGCCAATCTCAAGCGGTGCATCTACCACTGCGTGCCTGATGGTGCTTCCGTCTTCGAGGGTGAGCACTCTTGTCTCCTCCTCGCCATAGAGGACGGGAACCTGCTCCGCTTCCAGTATGGCCGGTCCCATGTTGACCCGCACGCGCTTCACGGCGCCGTTCTCCGGGTAGAGCGTCAGGTACTTGATCTTTCCAAAGCTCTCCACCGCGATCTGCGTCTGATCCGTCAGGCCTTTATCATACACGAACTTTCCGACGCAGCGGATGCCGTTTCCGCACATCTCGCCGCGGCTTCCGTCCGCGTTGTACATCTCCATCTCAAAGTCCGCGATCTGCGAGCCATTTATGAAGATCACGCCGTCGCCGCCGATCCCGAAGTGCCTGTCGCTGAGCTTTCTGACAAGCTCAGGCTTGGACTCGGCCGGGATGCTCTGGGAGATGCCGTTTACGTAGACGTAGTCGTTGCCGCATCCTTCCATTTTCGTAAATTTGATGATCATAAGTTCTCTCTTTCTGTTTGTGTCACGGGGACGTATCTCCTGACACATTTTTAATGTATCAGGAGATACGTCCCCGTGACACAACGTGGCTCACTTCAACTCATCCGATACTCCTCGGCAGCTTCTTCCCGTTCTCTCTTGCAACGCACAGGATCTTCTCGCTGTCCTCGCGAACCGGTCCCATGGTCTCACTGTCCATCTCCGCCACCCAGGTAAGGCCGGCACTCTCCGCGAAGCCCCTGATCTCATCCAGCGTGTAGCCGCGCTGCCTGTGAATCTCCTGGTATTTGCGGAACAGATTGTCGCTCTCATCCTCCCGGTTCTCTTTGATGAACAGGGAGAGGTCGTACTCGTTGATGCGGGTCTCCTCATCGAACCAGTTGTCCCAGATAAAGGAACAGTCCTCCCGGTCCTCGGCGATCGTCCGATCCCCGATCACATCCCTGTAGAGGTGAAGGGTCTTGAAATCAAACACGAAGATTCCGCGCGGGAAGAGAAAGGTATTCACCCTCGTAAACAGCTTCACCATGTCCTCGTTCGTGAGGAGGTAGTTGATGCTGTCCCCCACGCTGATAAAGGTCCCCGCCGTCCCGTAGAGCTCGAATTCTCTCATATCCTGGCACAGGTAGAGCGTTCTGTGTCTCAGCTTGTCTCTCCGCTCCAGGGCCATGCCCAGCATCTCTTCGGACAGATCAATTCCCATGACATCGTAGCCTCTGTCGGCCAGGATCTCCGTCAGTTTGCCTGTTCCGCAGGCCAGATCCACCACGAGGTTCTTCTCCGCCGCCAGCAGCACATCTCTGGCTTCGGAGGCACCTGTTCTCTTCTGCGACGGTTTGGACACGCCGTAGCGCGTGATCATATCCTGGATGTTGTCAGCCACCAGCTGATAATCCGTACCGTCCATAAATTCATCATAAACGGAAGCAAAACTTCTATAGCTCTCGTACATTTTTCTATTAAAATCTTTCTGTCAAAATATCACAAAGATGTAATTCTGTCACAGTATTATTGACAAATCCTCACAACTTCATGTGTCTTTTACCACGCGGCGCTCAGACCAGCCTCGCCAGGAGTCCGTAAGAGAGAATAGACATGATCACCGTCGCGATCAGGATTCCGAGGAACTCCGCCACCAGCGCTTTTTTGAAATCGATGTCCAGAAGGGCCGCGAGAAGAGAGCCCGTCCAGGCGCCGGTACCCGGAAGCGGAATGCCAACGAAGAGCATCAGTCCGATAAATTCTCCGTTCTTGAGAGCGTCGCTCTTGTTCAGAGCCCTGTTTTCAAGCTTGGTCACGATCTTTTCCGTGGGTTCGAATTTCCCCAGCCAATTAAAGATCTTCTTGATAAAAAGAAGAATGAAGGGAATCGGGAGGAAATTTCCGATGATGCAGATCGGGATTGCCTCCACAATATCGACCTCGAGAAGAGAAGCGACGACAAGTCCGCCTCTGCACTCCAGGATCGGCATCAGTGAAACAATAAATACAACTGCTTTTGCCGAAATATACTTGCCGAGGTTTGTGGCAAACCAGGCTGCTAAACTGTCCATATAACTCCTTACTTAATAATGTATTACTTTGCTGTCGTGATCTCTCTGAGCGCTGCCGCGACGGCGTCCATCTGCTCGTCAGTTCCGATGGTGATCCGCAGGAACGCGCTGATTGCCGGAGCGTTCCAGTGGCGCACCACGATATTTCTCTTTCTCAGTTCCGCAAAGAGATAGTCGCCCGAAAATCCGGGATGCATGGCAAAAACGAAATTTGCCTTGGAATCCGGGAATTTAAAGCCCATCTCCCTGAGCTGTGCCTTGAACCTTTCTCTGGTCGCCACTATTTTGCCCGTGGTCGATTCAAAATAGTCCCTGTCCTCGACTGCTGCCTTCCCGATCATAATGGAAGGAAGATTCATCGTATAGGAATTGAAGGAGAACTTGACATCCTTCAGGTAACCGATGAGTTTCTCGCTTCCCATCGCAAAACCGATCCGCATTCCCGCCATGGAGCGGGACTTGGAGAAAGTCTGTACGACAAGAAGATTGTCGTATTTGTCGATCAGGGGCAGTGCGCTGGTCCCTCCGAAATCGATATAAGCCTCGTCCACGATGACGACGCTGTCCGGATTCGACTTCACGATCTTCTCAATCTTGCTGAGCGGCTCCTCCACGCCGGTAGGCGCGTTGGGATTCGGGAAGATGATCCCGCCGTTTTTCAACCTTGTGAGGCCGGGCATGTACTCATATTCGTCGATGCCCATATTGCTCGTGAGCGGAATCTGCTTGTACTTGATGCCGTACAGATCCGCCCAGACGGGGTAAAAGCTGTAAGTCACAGACGGAAACAGGATCGGGGCTCCGTTTGTAAAAAAGGTCAGAAAGCAGAGTGCCAGAACATCGTCGGACCCCACACCGACGAAGATCTGATCGCTGCTGATTCCGTAAAAATCAGCCAGTGCATCCACCAGGGCCGAAGCGTTCATATCCGGATACAGGCGCAGATCGTCGGATCTCTCCGCGAGTTCCCTGATCGCTTTCGTCACGCCGGGTGCCGGCGGATAAGGGCATTCGTTGGTATTGAGTTTGATGATGTTCTTGTCCTTCGGCTGTTCTCCCGCCGTATAAGGAACTGTTTTTTTAACTTTACTCTCCCAGGACACAATCTTCCTCCTTGTCTTAAGAAATACCCCAGCGTATTTTACCCTACTTCTGATTCCATGACAACAAAATTCATTTAAGTTCAGACCATCTGCTCGGGATGGAACACCTCGTCAAATCTCTCCGGCGTCAGGAAGCCCAGTTTCACACAGGCCTCTTTAAGGGAGATGTTCTCCTTGTGGGCGAGTTTCGCCGTCTTGGCCGCGTTCTCATAGCCGATGTAAGGATTGAGTGCCGTGACCAGCATGAGCGAATTGTGCAGGTTGTGGTTCATCTTCTCGCGGTTTGCCTTGATGCCGCACACGCAGTTTGTCCGGAAAGAGTTCAGCGCATCCGCCAGGAGCCTTACGGACTGCAGATAATTGTAGATGATCACGGGCATGAAGACGTTGAGCTGGAAATTGCCCTGGGAGGCAGCGATCCCGACTGCGGTGTCATTACCCATGACCTGTACGGCGACCATGGTCACCGCCTCGCACTGGGTGGGATTGACTTTGCCGGGCATAATGGAGCTTCCGGGCTCATTCTCAGGAATAAAGATCTCGCCGAGGCCGCACCTGGGGCCGCTCGAGAGCCATCTTATATCGTTGGCGATCTTCATCATGTCCGCGGCCAGCGCCTTGAGAGCGCCGTGGGAGTAGACGACGGCGTCCTTGGCGGAGAGCGCGTGGAATTTGTTCTCCTGAGTGCGGAAATTCACTCCGGTCAGCTCCGAGACCGCCTTTGCAGCTTCCTCCGCAAACCCTGCCGGCGCGTTGAGGCCGGTTCCGACGGCCGTTCCGCCCAATGCCAGCTCAGTGAGTCCCTTTTCGGAGTCCAGGATCATTCCTCTGCACTTTTCCAGCATGGACCGCCAGCCGCTGATCTCCTGGGAGAAAGCGATCGGAACTGCATCCTGCAGATGGGTCCGGCCGCTCTTTACAATGCCTTCATTTTCTTTCTCCAGCCTGACCATCTCCGCGATCATGGCGTCGATAGCGGGGATCAGCTGCTGCCGGATGGCGGTCACGGCCGCGATGTGCATAGCCGTGGGGAAAGTGTCGTTGGAGCTCTGGGACATGTTCACGGTGTCGTTGGGATGCAGGAGCTTCTCTCCGGCGATCTCATTGCCGCGGTTCGCGATTACTTCGTTGACGTTCATATTGGACTGGGTGCCGCTGCCGGTCTGCCAGACAGCCAGCGGGAACTGGCCGCTTAGTCCGCCGTACATAATCTCCTCGCAAACCTGACCGATCAGGCCGCAGCGCTTCTCGTCGAGCTTTCCAAGTCTGCAGTTGGCCATAGCGGCCGCCTTCTTTAAGACGGCAAAAGCCCGGATGATCTCGACGGGCATTTTCTCCGTCCCGATCTGAAAGTTCTGATAGCTTCTTTGTGTCTGTGCGCCCCAGTAGCTGTCCGCGGGCACCCTCATCTCTCCCATGGAGTCGTGTTCGATCCTGTATTCCATCTCTCGTCCTTCCTTTCCTCACTTGTGTGCAGTATCAAATCCGGCGCAGTCTCCCCGGCTTGTCGCTGTTATGTACCCCGCTTTGCGGATCCGCAGGTCGATGCATCTTCCGCAGGCGGCCGCCTCGTCGTCGGTGCATATTTTGCCGTCGTATAACAGGTATTTGCCCCTGACATCCCCCGGGGAGATGTTGGGCATGATGACATTGGCGCCCGCCAGAAGCCCCAGTTCCCTGCCGACCGGGTGGATCGTGCCCAGCGCCGTGGTGGCCGGAAGGAGCACGCCCGGGAGCATGAGCCGGATGATTGCCAGAAGATGCAGCGTGTCATAGAGGCTCCCCGGCTTTTCGTCCGCAAAGGGAGTGTCCTTGTGCGGGATAAAAGGCCCGATGCCGATCATATGCGGCCCGAAGTCCTGCATATAGCGCAGGTCCTCTATAATGTGCTCCCTCGTCTGCCTGGGAGACCCAACCATGATCCCGCAGCCCACCTGGTAGCCGATCTCTTTGAGGTCGCGCAGGCACCGCTTCCGGTTCTCGATGGAAAGCTCCGCCGGATGAAGGTACCGGTAATGATCCGGGTTCGAAGTCTCCTGTCGCAAAAGATAGCGGTCCGCCCCCGCTTCTTTATAAGCCAGATAGGACTCCCTGCTCTTCTCTCCGACGGAAAGTGTTATGGCGCAGTCCGGATATCTCTCTCGGATCGACCTCACGATCCCGCAGATCCTCTCATCCGTATAGTACATATCTTCGCCGCCCTGCAGGACAAAGGTCCGAAATCCCAGCGCGTACCCCTGCTCGCAGCAGCGCAGGATCTGCTCGTCGCTGAGCCTGTAGCGCTCCGCTTTGCCGTTGCTCCTGCGGATGCCGCAGTACCGGCAGTCGTTCCTGCAGTAGTTGGTGAACTCTATGAGCCCTCGCAGATAGACGTCTTTCCCATAAAACTGCTCTCTTACCTTTCGCGCGGCGGCATACAGGACCGCTTCCTCGGGCGTGCACACGGCAGCCGGGATGGCGCCGCAAATCTGCACGGACCGCTCTTCCCCGCTCTCGCCGACACCTTCCAGAAGGTCAAAGAGCTCGCTGAGCGCCTTGTCCGAAAGCGTATGTTCCCTTTCCAGGATTCCAACCAGTTCCTGGGTTCTCTCAATTCTGTTCATCTCGCACTATTTCCGTACTTCTCTCAAGAATGCCCTTCATGTGGGCGATCGCCGTTCCGTAATTGGTAAAGGGGATCCCCTGGTCCTGCGCGCACTTCATGCGATAGCGCACTTCGCGGTCGCCGAGCATGCAGGCCCCGCAGTGGATGACCAGCGCGTACCCACTCAGGTCCTCCGGGAAGCCCGTCCCCGAAGAGGTCTCGAAGCGTATCTCCGCCCCTGTCTTTTGCCGGATCCAGTTCGGGATCTTCTCCGTGCCGATGTCGCCGCACTGCCTGTGGTGCGTGCAGCCCTCGGAAATCAGGACTGTATCTCCGTCCCTGAGGTCGTCGATCTTCTTTACGCCCTCCAGCGCGCAAGACAGAAATCCTTTATACCTGGCCATCAAAATAGAGAAGGATGTGAGCGGGATCCCCTCCGGAACCGCCTTTGCGACCTCCGAGAAGACCTGGCTGTCCGTGATGACCAGACCGGGCTTTGCGTTTTCGCCCAGCTTTTCGAGGACTTCCGGCAGACGATCCTGCTTGACGCAGACCGGTATGCCGTCCGCGTCGAGGATCCCCCGGATCATCATCTGCTGAGGCAGGATGAGCCGGCCCTTGGGAGCCGCCTTGTCGATGGGAATCACCAAAAGAACCACCTCGGAGGGCTCGATCAGGTCCTCGATCAGGTACTTCTTGACGGCGCCGGCCGTTCCCAGGGCGGCAATTTTCTCCTTGAGATCATGGATCCCCTGTCCGGTCTTCGCGCTCACATAGAGGATATCCGTTCCTGCCTGC
The DNA here is from genome assembly GCA_045546175.1 of Lachnospiraceae bacterium. GTDB lineage: Bacteria > Bacillota > Clostridia > Lachnospirales > Lachnospiraceae > CAG-791. Next base: position 34,772 of record JAZQCI010000094.1, read on the forward strand.
GCGTCCTGAGCAAGAAGATCCGCCTTGTTGCAGACGACGAGATAGGGAATCTGTTTTTCTTTAAACAGGGCAAGGAGTTCGATGTCCGCCTGTGACATGCCGGTCTGCGCGTCCAGCACAAGGACGGCCAGATCGGTCCGGTTCATCACTCTTTTGGCCCGCGCCACCCGCTTTTCGCCCAGGGCTCCCTCGTCGTCAAAACCGGGCGTGTCGATGATGACCACCGGTCCCAGAGGGAGCAGCTCCATGGACTTGGTCACAGGGTCCGTGGTCGTGCCCCTGACGTCGGAGACCACGGAGATCTCCTGGCCGGTCACCGCATTAACGAGGCTGGATTTGCCGGCGTTTCTTCTGCCGAAAAAGCCGATATGCACTCTCTCGCCCGAAGGCACAGCGTTAAGTCCCATCGCTCTCTCCTTTCGTAATGAATCCCTCATCGAACGGATCCCGGAATCTCTTTCGATAGATCCTTCCCGAGAAGGCCAGGTGCGGCGCCTCCTCCAGCACGGCTCCATCCGGAAGCACATAGCCGTACATGGGGTCCGCAATGACCAATGTTCCGGGCCTGCACAGCACCTTCAATGTATTCTCGATTTCCTCTTCTCCCCGGCAGAGAAGATCGCCGGGCCGCAGCAGGGATTCGCTCTCCTCGGTCGCCGCGATCACCTTCGTGCGCATGCCCTTCGCCTCGCAATCCTCCGCGATGCTGCAGGACAGGACCGGCTCTCCGATTACGATACATTGCGGGATATCCCGCATCTCTTCCTTTCCGTGTCCGTAGAAGGGCCCGCTCTCTCCGCCGGCAGCCGCCTGCCGGAGCCTCTCGAGCAGCTCCTTCGCCGCGCTTTCCACGGGGGCGCCCGCCACCCAAGGCGTTCCGAAGCGCTTCTGCAGATAGCGCGCGGACTTGAGCCCGGAGGCGGAGACGACCAGATTGACGTCCGCTTCTCCAGCCTGCCGAAGCTGTTCCAGGGTATCTCCCATCGCCCACACAGACACCACCCGGCAGCCGCCGTCATGCAGGATCTCTCGCAGCGAGCCGCAGCAACTCTTTGCCGCGTAGTCCAGAGGCGTCATGCCCAAAATATTGACTCGAATCTCGCTGTGCTCATCCCCAGACTTCTTCCCGCCGGCTTTCGCGCTTTCCGCCTCGCTTTCCCCGAACAGCTTTTCCGCCAGCTTCTCGAAAGCGAGTCCGGCTCCGCTGATATAGTCGTGCATCCCGTTGGTCGGAATGTAGAAGGAAGGGATCCCTGTCCTGTGTTCGATGATCCGGCAGATTCCCGCGAAATCCGTTCCCGTCAGATACGGGATCGGCGAGTTGCACAGTGCTATAAAGGCGGGAGAAAACTCCTGCGCGGCTCGCACCACGTCATCGATGAATTTGGCGTCATTTCCCATGATCGCGTCCGGCTCGCACAGTCCCGACAGAAAGATCAGGCTGTCCCGGTCATACCATCGGATCTCGTCATGTGTATTATAGGTGGAATTGCAGCCCGACGGGTCGTGCATGACCACCATGCCGCCCAGTTCGTAAAGGGCGCTGCACACGCCGGATACGTCTCCCGTATAGACCGGCAGAATTCGGTATGCCTGTCGCATAGATTCCTCCTGTTCAGATCTCCTGTTCAAATACTTTTCATCACGCTTTAAATTGCCCGGTCTGCCCTCACATGACGATGCTCTCGCAGCCCAGTCCTTTTCTGGGCACCAGGTCCTCGGTGTCCTTTTCATTCACAAAGGCGTCTTCCATGAGCGCCGCCAGATTGCGGATCCCGCTGTAGCCCCACATGCCGCCGTAATCCACCAGGTTGACGAAATGCCGCGTCCCGCAGAACCAGGCCGCCTTGGGCCCTGCTGCCAGATAATCCCTGTGCTGCCTGTCGATTCCCTGCGCGTGGAGAAGGCGTCCTTTGACGTGGATCGTGCTGCACAGGAGCACTTCGCCGTGTTTCTTTTTCAGCCACTCGAAGTCCTCTTGCTCCTCAGGGCTCACAGCGTCCAGATAGACCTCCCTGACATTCAGTCCCCGCTCAAGCAGGAGTCTCGCAAGCCCCAGCGGCCGCTGCACGCAGATATAGTCGATCGCGATAGGAGTATCCCCGATCACGCTCTTCAGATGAAGGATCGCGTCGTCGCAGGCCTTCTCTTCCGCCGCGGGATCGATCCCGGCTTCTTCCAAAGTGACCCCGAGAGCCTGCGCCGCTTTTTCCATGAGCTCCCTGATCTGACCGTATCCTATGGCCGCCGGAAGATAGAGCGGCGCGGCGCCAAGTCTCCTCGCCGTCTGCCTTATGGAAACTTCCGACAGGGGGCTTCTTGTGATCATCACTTCTCTGCCGGACAGCTTACAGTACTCTTCCAGTGTCCTGCAATCCTGGATCTGCAGAGGCTCCGAGACCGTCCCCCGCTTCTCGTCCGCTTTCCGGATCAGCTGCATGAGTTCGCACTCCGGATCCAGCGCATAGATGTCCCCGAGAAGGGCCGTCTGCCCGTTTCTGCTTTCACAGGTCGGCAGCACGTCCATCATGGCTTTTCGGAGCTTCTGGTCGGGCGTAGGGCCGGTCTTCTGCATGATGGGATCCATCCAGCACTTCACGAAAACGATGCCCGGAAATCTCTTTTCCAGCTCCCTGTAGACATAGCCCATGTCGCAACCCATAAAGTGGTGCAGACATACGGGAAAGACCAGAACTGCCTTGGGAAGTCCTTCTTCGCCTCGCTTTTGGCGGATCTTGCATAGTACGTCCGTGATCCCCTCCAGCGTGATCTCTTCCAGATTTCCGCTCTGCATGTCCTTCTCCTCGAGAACGACGCAGGAAAAGCGCTCGATCGCGTTCATCTCCGCCGCCGTCATCACGACGCCCCGCATGCAGTTGTCCGAGCAGATGTAGATCTGGTGGGCCTGCGGCATCAGCATGCCGATGTGGACGATGTTCCAGGTCTCGTGGACGGGCGCGTTGAACTCCAGTCCCGCCGTAAACGGAGCCGGAAAGGAGGCCTCTCCGACGGGAATTCTTGCGGGATTTCCGGACAGATCCGAGAGGGGGCTCTGTTTTGACCCGCCAAAAGACTGCTCAGCGGCCGGATACCGAATCTGGCAGTCCCGCGCGATCCTGTCCGCGAGAGCCCTGTAGGCGTCCGCCATGGCAGAATCCGGGAAGGCTTCCATGACAGTGGTGCCCAGCTCTTCCGCCTCCTGCACCGTCTCCGACCGCTCAAGAGTCCCGATCACCTCCGTGTGCAGGTCCTCTGCCAGCTCCTGAACCTTCTCATCCTCTCGCTTTACATTCCGGCGATTGAGGATCAGGCCGCCCAGCTGCGCATAGCCCCTATCCTTGAAGCCCTGCACGGCCAGGCCGATATTGGCGGCCGCGTAGATGGCCATGTTCTCCCCGGATGTCAGGACGTAGACTCTGTTGGCGAATCCCTCCCGCATGGGCATGGCAAAACCGCCGCAGACCACATCGCCCAAGACGTCATAGAGAATGATGTCGGGGCTGTATTTTGCCAGAATATCCTTGTCCCGCAAGGTCTCCAGCGCCGTGATGATCCCGCGCCCCGCGCAGCCCTGCCCGGGCGTCGGCCCGCCGGCCTCCGCGCAGATGATCCTGCCGCCGCCTTCCGTCTCCCGGACGAAGATCACGTCCTCGAGAGCAAAGGGCTCCCGCCTTCGGACCATCTCCATGACAGTCGGGAGTGCCGCCCCGCCGCGAAGGCTCAGGGTGGAGTCCGCCTTGGGATCGCAGCCGATCTGCAGCACGCACATGCCGCGCTCCGCCCAGTAGCGGGATAAGTTTGAAACGGTCGTCGATTTCCCGATGCCGCCTTTGCCGTAAAAAGCTATTCTGATCATTCTGTCTCCGTCAATATATCTGCGTTGTTATATCTTCGTTATCAGATTTCCGTTTTAGTGATCACGTTGGAATAGGCCGTCTTGGCACTGGTGCCCGGAAGCCTCCCGATCCGGCCCGACAGGGCGCTGATCTTCTCCTGCGGAGCGTCCACGGCGACACTGATGATGTTGATGCCCTTGCTCCTGTAGGGGATGCCCATTCTGCCGATCACGTACCCGCGGTATTCGTGAAGGATCTCATTGATCTTCTGCGCGGCGTCCTCGTTCTCCACGATGATCGAGATCACCGCAACTCTCGTCTCTATGCTCATACCGGTCCCTCCGACACTCACTTCAGCAGATTCTGGGAAGCAGCTCATTTCCGGGCTGGGGAAGCAGAGTCTGCGCTCCGATCTCCGTCGTCATGGTCACTCTTCCGGGCATCTGATCCGTGATCCTTCCTATCATTGTCGCACCCTCGGTATATTTGCAGGCCCGGAGTGTCTCCAGCAGAAGCTCCGCGCTCTCCTCGGGACAGATCATTACGAGCCGGCCCTCGCAGGCGAGGTACAGCGGCTCAAGGCCCAGCAGTCCGCAGACGCCCTTTACAGCCGGATCGACCGGGATGGACGCCGCTTCCAGGTTTACGCCGACGCCGCTCTGCGCCGCGATCTCGTAGAGAACGGTTCCGACGCCGCCTCTTGTGGCGTCACGGATGACATGGATCTCGGGGACAGCGGCCAGGGCGGCCTGTACCGCGCCGGAAAGGGGCGCGCAGTCGCTTGTGACGTCCGCCTCAATCCCGTAGTCCTCTCTCTCGAGAAGGATCGTGCAGCCGTGTCTTCCTATGTCGCCGGTCACAATGACGGCGTCGCCGGGCTTTGCAAGCGCGCCGGAGGTGCGAACACCCTCGGGAATGATCCCGACGCCGGTCGTATTGATGAATACGCCGTCCACCTGTCCCTTGCCGGCGACCTTGGTGTCACCCGCCACGATCTTCACGCCCGCTTCCGCAGCCGTCTTCTCCATGGCGGCGGCGATCTCCTCGAGCTGATCCATGGAAAAGCCCTCTTCAATGACAAATCCGCAGGTGAGATATTTTGGCACGGCGCCCATACAGGCCAGGTCGTTGACCGTGCCGCATATCGAGAGCTTGCCGATATTGCCGCCCGCGAAGAAAGCCGGGGATACAATAAAGCCGTCCGTGGACATGGCAATCTTTCCCTTCTCGACATCGATCACGGCCGCGTCGTCCGCCGTAAAGAGCGGGTTCTGAAAATGTGCCTTGAAGACGCGGTCGATCAGCTCGGAGGTCTGTTTGCCTCCGGCGCCGTGCGCCAGTGTTACTGTATCGCTCTTACTCATCTTATTCTCCTCCATACAGATAGAAAGCCGAGCAGGCGCCTTCCCCGGATACCATACAGGCTCCGATGGGGTGCTCGGGCGTGCAGACTTTGCCGAAAACCTTGCAGTCGGAGGGCAGGCATTTGCCCTGCAGGACCTCCCCGCATCGGCAGGCGGGATTGCTCTTTCCCTCCACTTTGGGCAGATTAAACTTGATCCTTGCGTCAAACTGCGCGTAGGAATCTCTCAGCTTCATGCCGGAGAGCGGGATCTCGCCGATTCCTCTCCACTCGCTGTCGCAGGGCTCCATCATGGAGTCCACAAGGCGGACTGCCGCCGGCTGCCCCTGGGGTCTGACAACTCTGGGGTAACAGTTGACGAAGAAGGGCTCCCCCTTCTCGAATTTGGTCACCGCCACGGCCAGTGCCGTCACGAGCTCCGCCGCCGTAAATCCTGCGCAGACGCCGCTCACGCCGCGCGCCGCCAGGTCCTCGCAGATTCCTGTCCCTACGATCGCGTGCACATGGCCGGGATACAGGTACAGGTCCGTGCTGTCCTTCATGGCCTCATAGGCTCCGTGCATGGTCTTATTGGCGGTCAAAACAGAGAAATTCTCCACTCCCCTCTCCTGCGCCGACTGCACCGCCAGGCACACGGAAGGCGTCGTGGTCTCAAATCCCACTGACAGAAAGACCACCTGCTCCTCCGGATGAGAGGCCGCGTAATCCACTGCGTCCGCCGGGGAATAGACGACCTGTACTTTGGCTCCTTCGCCGCGCGCTTTCTGAAGGCTCGATGACGTGCCCGGCACCCGCACCAGATCTCCGAATGTGCAGATCGTGCAGCCGTGCTCGAGGGCAAGAAGCAGCGCCTCGTCGATGAAGCTGACCGGCGTCACGCATACCGGACATCCCGGTCCGGAGATCAGGCGAATGTTCTTTGGCAATATTTTGCGGATTCCCAGGCGGAAGATCTCGTGGGTGTGCGTGCCGCACACTTCCATGATCCGCACTTCGGGTCCGCTGTAATTCCTGAGAATGTCCAGTGCGCTCTTTTTCTTGTCGCCGCCGGTCATATTTGTGCTGTTCTGACTCATAAATACGCCTCCAGAAGATCCTCCGTCTCCGAACGGTCATCACTTGTGATCTTGGAAATGGCGGCTCCCGCGTGGACCATGACGTAATCGCCCGGCTCCAGATCTTCAAGGAGCTGCGCGGAGACCTGCCTCTTTGCTCCGCTGGCGTCTACAAGCGCCGTTCCGTTCTCATTGATCTTGACTACTCTCGCCGAAAGTCCTACACACATATTTTCCTCCTTATAGTGCTCTATCTAATACTCTTTGCTGGGCAGCCACCGCCTGCCCCAGCGCGATTCCTCCGTCATTAGGCGGCACCAGGTGATGAATCAGCACCCGGAAACCGCTTATCTCCAGCCCTTTTTTGACCAGATCCAGCAGAAGCCTGTTCTGGAAGCATCCGCCGCTCAGGGCCGCCGTTCCGATTCCGGTTTCCTTGCGGATCTCACAGCATGCCGCAATGATCTGATCGGCAAGCCTTTTGTGGAAGATAAAGGCCAGCTTGTCCGGGTCTTCTCCCCGCAGTCTTCCCAGCGTGATCTCTCTGACGATTTCTTCCGTGGGAAGGATCAGGCGTCTGTCTTCGCTTTTGCACACAGTCTCCGCGTTTTCGCTTATCGCAGAAGAAACAGCCGACTGCTCATCACCGGGTTCGTGTTTCCCGGTCGTTTTCTCATACCGCTCGGCGGCAAATTCCAGTGCCATGGAGGCCTCCCCTTCGAAGGTGGAGTGCCTGCAGATGCCGCAGATCGCGCTTACGGCATCGAACAGCCGTCCCGCACTTGTGGAAGTCACCGCGTTGAGCCCTCTGTCCGCCATCTTTCTGAGGACGGCTGCCTCCTGTTCGGTACAAAGTTCGAGCTCCTTTATGACCCTGCCGGCATCGGCCAGCGGCGAGTCCGCCTCTTCTTCCTTGCTGATGCTGTGCAGCATAGACACCGCGATTCTCCATCCGTCCCGGGAGGACAGATCGCCGCCCACCTGTACAAAGGGCCTTATGCTCGCCGCTCTGTCAAAAGATCGATAGTCCGCAGTCAGGATCTCTCCGCCCCATATTGTCCCGTCCGTTCCGTAACCGGTTCCGTCCATGGACACGCCGATCACGCGGTCCGAAAAGTCGTTTTCCGCCATGCAGCTGAGGATATGCGCGTAGTGGTGCTGTACGCGCACGACGGGAAGCGGTCCGCCTCCCTGTTCCCTGCCGATCTTCTCCGCCAGTTCCAGGGCCGTCGTCACCGAGTTGTACCGGGGATGCATGTCGCAGGCGATGACCTGCGGCGTCACTTCCAGGAGCCGCGCATATCTTTCTGTCGTCTCCTCCAGCGCCTTGACGCTGCGAAGGTCCGCCAGGTCTCCGATGTAGGAGGACGGATAGAAAAGTCCCCCGGTTCCGATACAGAACGTATTTTTCAGCTCTCCGCCGATAGCCAGAATTCCTGTGCCGCTTCCTTCTCCGACGCTCTCCCCCCATGCGGACAGCATGTAAGGGAGCGGCGCGTAGCCCCTGGACCGGCGGATCATATAAGGTTCGTCGTCGTAGAAATCCATGACTGAGTCGTCCGCCCGGATCCGGATCTTGCGATCATGGGACAAAATACAGTCGCACAGATTTCCGAGCTCCTGCAGCGCCTCTCTGTCATCCCGGCAGATGGGAGCGCCCGACACATTGCCGCTGGTCATGACAAGGCAGTCCGGCATTTGGATGTCGTCTGTATAATCAAACAGTAATAGCTGTACAGGCGCATACGGGAGCATGACGCCCACTGTCGGATTTCCCGGCGCAATAGAGGGGCACAGCTTTCCCTGCGGCTTTTTCTCCAGGAGCAGGATCGGCTTCTGGTGCCCGGTGAGAATCTCCTTCTGCCGCTCACTGATCACGCACTCCCGCTCCGCGACTGTTTCATCCCGCATCATGACGGCAAAGGGCTTGACCGGCCTGGTTTTTCTTGCCCGGAGCTTTGCCACCGCTTCTTCTTTGGTCGCATCGCAACAGAGATGAAAACCTCCGATCCCTTTAATTGCCGCGATCCCGCCCTCGGCGATGATCCTGCGCGTCCTTGTGATCGCCTCTCTGCCCCGCACAGACTCTTCGCCGGCCAGATAGACCTGCGGGCCACACTCATTGCAGCACACGGGCTGCGCGTCATAGCGCCTGCTAGAAGGGGAGTGATACTCCTGAGCGCACTGCGGACACATGGGAAACATCTTCATGCTGGTCCGCTCTCTGTCATAAGGCAGTGCGTCCAGGATCGTCAGACGAGGTCCGCAGCAGGTGCAGTTGATGAACGGATGCAGATACCGTCTGTCCGACGGATCATAGAGCTCCGCCTTGCACTCCTCGCAGATCGCGATATCCGGCGAGATGAAGATTTCCCCCTTTGTTTTGGCGCTCTCGATGATCTCGAAGGAGTCAAAAGAGCGCCCCGAATCGTCCACACTGCGGACATCCATCTTGAGGACCGCCGCACGTTTCGGGGGCTTTTTCTCCAGCAGGTTCACAAAATTCTGCGTCTGCTCCTCGCTTCCCTGTGCGAAGATCTCCACATAGGGCCCTTTGTTGCAGACCGAGCCCGTGATTCCCGCAGTGGCCGCGTGGCGCGCGACCGTGGGGCGAAAACCTACACCCTGTACTATGCCGTATACTTTGATTCTCAGTGTTCTTGTCGTATTTTCGATCATAATTTACCTGACACCGCAAAGTGGGGTAGATCCGCAAACACCCCGTCAAAATATCGCCCGACCAAAGGGATCATGACCGGATCCGCTATGATCATGTCGTAACCTCCTCTGCGAACAGCTTCGGCGATGTCAGACTCCTCTCTGAGCTGCAGATCGCCGTCTTCACGCAGCTCTTCTTTCATCATGAACCAGGAGGCGACGTCCACCTTGGATGCTCCGAGTTCCAGGAGCGCTTCCCTGCAGGAATTTGCCGTCACCTGTTCGTGGACGACCAGGATCTTCTTTCCGCTGACGTTTGTCTCTGATCCGTTATCCTTATCCATTGCAGTGAGTTTCGAGACGATCTCCCTGATCTTCTTCCCCGCGAGCGGATTGTAAAAGCGCAGCGGGATTCCATATTTTGCCTCAAGTCTCTTTGCGGCTTCATAGCCCGAGACCGTCACTACAATGATCTCGCTAAGGCTCTGAGGATCCGCAAAGGAAAGGACACCGTCCTGCCTGCTTCCGAAAATCACTGCCTGCTTGCCGGTTGTTTTTTCGGCCTCTTCCCTGAGCGCCGCAAAATCCGCGAAGCCGCTCAGGTCCATATATTGGGCGCCCAGAATGCCGATCTGATCGCGGGACTTCTCCGCCTCATCCGGTCTTCGGGCAGCCCCGATCTTCTCGAATTTTTCAACCAGAGCCAGATACGCCTTCTCGACGCCTCTGTCATAATATTCCATGCCGTCGCAGGCGATCCCGATGCAGGGAAGGTCTGTCTTCTTCTCGGCCATCCTCTCCAGGGCCTTAAAATCCGTTCCGATGACAGCCGGGACCGGCGTTCCGACGATCGCGGTGAAGGCAGGGTCTTTCTCCGTACCATCCCGCAGCAGAGTGGCCGTGTCCGCCAGTTTCGCGATCAGGCGGTCGTCGCGACCCAGAATCGCGTCCATGTCGCGAAGCCCCGCGCTGAAGACAGCGCTCCTCTCGCGGAACCAGCGCGGCTCATCAAAACCACAGATGTTACCCGTGCATCCGCCCGCGTCGCAGATCACGGTGATCCCGCCAAGCTCATAGAAAACGGAGACCGCTCCAGACTGGTCCGGGGCGAAAGGCGTAAGGACGCCACGATATCCTTTAGGCGGAAGGTTTTCGCTCTCCGGGCGATATCCCACCTCTGTACTGTCGGCGTCTCTGTTTTGGCTTCCGGTGCCCGCACCTGTACCGATCCTTCTGACAAGCGCTCCTGCATCCTCCTGTTCTCCCAGCTGCACCAAAGATCCATAGAGGTCTTTTCTTCCGCTCCGCGCGGTCTCGTAGAGCGCCTCGAAGAACTGTTTTACCCCGATAAATCCGAAGGGCTGAATGTCCTGTCCCCACTGCAGGCAGGCTGCTCCGGGGTGATACCATCCCGCGTCGCGCCCAAGTGCTATATGCAGACCTCCCTCCGGCTCTGAAGGGTCTTCCTCGTACAGAAGCATGGAAGGCGCCAAGTTGGAGTACACCTTCGTCTGCGGGCTCAGCAACGCGAGGTGCCGGATATAGCGATAGGAATCCGTCGTCAGCGTCCCGAAGATCTCCCTGACGGCAAATCCGTAACGGACCAGTGCCAGCGCGAGCTCGAAGGGATCCGCGTTGATGGCTTCTCCTACGCTGAAGACCGCGTCCGGATAGTCCTCCCTGAATTTCTTCATGGCCGCTTTGGCCTCTTCGCTGAACGCCTCGTAGTCAAAGCGGACGCCCAGTGCCGCTCCAAACGCGTCGTACTGCGCGGCGATCCTGTCGATCTGGTAGAGTCTCATCAGTTCAATGGAAGGGATCCCCAGCTTCTCCTCGAGATCGCCCGCCGCCGGCCTTGCCTCCGGATTGAGGACCAGGTTAAAGTTTGCCTCCGCCATCTTCTGAAATTCTTCGAAATCCGGACATGAAGAGACTTCCCGGATCTTCCTGACTCCGATCTGTCGGAGCAGGTCCCGCAGCTCGCTCTTTTCATCCACCGGGGCAAAATAGCCCATGATATTGACGCTGTTCGCCCTCTTTTTCATCGGTTCCAGCAGCGAGTAGATGGACTGCCTCACATGGACCATGGGAGGCTTTCGGCCTTCTCTTGTCAGCGCGTACATATAGCAGGGGCGAACGCGGATGCCGTCCAGCATTTTCTCGGCTTTCCTGCAGACTCGCTCCATATCCGTTCCCAGGAGCGCATCCACACAGGTGATGCAAATCATGATGACGGAGGGCTTCTCCTTAAGACCTGCGGCCAGTTCGCACACCGCTTTGGGTATGCGGCGCAGGTGTCTTCCTGTGACCAGGTCCGTCTCATCCATGGTCAGATAGAAAAATCGGTTCTCGTATCCCTTCAGCGTACTGATGGAGGAGGTGTTTCTTCCGCAGCAGCCGGGAGGGACGATCAGCATGACCGATCCGGGGACCGACAGGCCGGCTCTCTTGACACCGAATCCTTCCGCGCCCGGCGAGTTGAAGGAAAGGGTCGCCGGTGAACTGTAGATCAGATGTGTGGAGGACTTCATATCCTCCGGGATCGAATCCCTTCCTCTCTCCCATAATTCACTGACTGTATAACTTTTTGCTCTGTTCATATTGTTTTCTCTTCCTGCTCGATCAGCCCCCGCGCCAGTGCCAGGAAACATTTACTGACTTCCAGCTCCGGGTCTCCCTCGATCACTGTTTTGCCCTGGTCCTCAAAGCGGATGATGTCGTCGCTCCTGGGGATCCTCGCCACAATGGGAAGTCCCTTGGACGCCGCGAATTCTTCCACTTTTCTGCTCTCGCCCTCTACGTTTCTGCTGTTGAGAATGATGCCCTCCACTCTGGCATAGCTTCGGTCCTCGAAGTTTCGGACCGCCGTGCAGATATTATTGGCGGCATAGAGCGCCATCTTCTCACCGGAAGTGACGATGAGGACTTTCTGGGCGTATCCTTCCCGGATTGGCGCTGCGAAGCCGCCGCAGACCACATCTCCCAGAACATCGTACAGGACGACGTCCGGACGGTAGGTCTCGAAGAGGCGAAGGTCCTCCAGGAGACTGAAAGTCGCGATGATCCCTCTGCCCGCGCAGCCCAGTCCCGGGGTGGGTCCCCCTGTCTCAATGCACAGGATTCCGCCGTATCCTTCCTTGGCGATCTGGTCGATGGACTCCGGGTCTTCATCCTTCTCGCGCAGATAGTCCATAACCGGCTGCAGAGGACGCCCTCCCAGCAGGTTGATAGTGGAATCCGCCTTGGGATCACATCCGATCTGGATCACTCTTTTGCCCAGATAGGCGAAAGCGGCCGCCAGATTGGAGGTCATTGTGGACTTTCCTATGCCGCCTTTTCCGTATATCGCAAGTTTGATCATTATTACCTCCGGGTTGCTGAATAATTACAAACAAAGAAAGAGCCCCTTCACCAAACCGGTGAAAGAGCTCTTAAACAATCCAAACAGACACTCGCAGAATGAAGCATCCCCGCATTAGAACCAATTCAGGGCAAACAACGCCTCTCCTGCTTTACAGTCATATAAGTACTTTATTAATTGCGCTCTTCCAGGTCGGACAAATACTTTCCTGTCAGAATTTTTTATTTTTTAGTTTTACTCTACTGAGTATACTACATATTCGATGCCCGTGTCATTCATTCCGCTGACTTCGAACACATACTCTCCGTTCTCATACATAAAATCGAAATCGTAGTCGAAGGTTCCGGAGAAGCTGGCCTCGCCGAGCTGCGCCTGCACTTCGCTTGCCGGCGTTCCCCAGGTAAATCCGCAGGGAAGCTCCAATGCGGGGAGCTTAGGCTCGGCGCCGTCCTTGCCCTTGCCTTTCGTGATATAGATGCCCGTCATGGGAAGGTCGGAGAGCATAACTTCCGAATCGGAGTAGTTGCCGAATTCCGCCTTGACGATGACGTCGTCGTCCGTGAAATCGGGACTGGTCATCTTTGCCGTGACCGCCTCCATGGGAGCCATGCTCTTGGTGGAAGGATCCCCGTCATACTCTAAGATGAGGGTCCATTTTCCTAGCTTCATCCCGCTTATTTCGATCGGGAACTGCAGATCCATGCCGTCGAACTTCATAGCGCCGTCAAGGACATCATTGAGGTTCTGTGTGGACTGCTTTGCTTCTTCCTCTTCCTTCTTCTTCTCTTCTTTTTCCTTTTCCGCCTCGGTGTTGGCCTCGGAGACCTCCGGCTTTTCAATCACATCTTTTCCCTTATCCTCAGTAGAAGCGGCGGGCGCCTGCTCTTTACCCGCGTCCTGCGCTTCCGTCTCCTTTTTGGAGGCGCTCTGCGCGGCGTCATCCGCCTTTACGACTTCATCCGATTTGACCTGTTCGGGGTTGATCGGTTCCTGTACCGTACTCGCAGCCGCTGTGCTCTCCTGAGTCTCCTGCGCTGCCGTCTCTTCCCCAGCAGTCTGAGCCGGCTCAGCGGACTTGCCGCATCCGTATGCCCCTGCCGTGAGCGCCAGCGCCAGGATCACAGCAGCGGTTCTCTTCCATTTCATTCCATAACCTTTTCTGATCACTTTTTCTCCTCCAAAATTGTCGTTCATACGGGATTATGTCCAAATCCCCTGAACCTTTCCATAGTCCTGCAGTACCGGTCATACAGAAAGGATCCGGTCTTTCCGGTCTCCGGAAATGCTTCCTCCGGAATCTCCAGGATACAGGACTCATAAGCGTTGATGATGACCGCGCCCGACGGATGCTCCCTTCGCCGCTCGAATCCCCGGCTGTAGTTCTTGTGTACATGCCCGTGCAAAAGATAGAGCGGCCTGACTTTCATGAGCAGCTCATTGAAGCAGGCGAAACCTCTGTGCGGAAGATCTTCCAGATCCCCATAGCCGGCAGGCGGCGCATGGGTGACAAGAAGATCGATCCCGCCGGTAAAACGGGCCTTTCGACTGAGTTTCCTGACGCGCGCAGCCATCTCTCTCTCGGTGTACATGTCAGGACTTTCCTTGTATTTCATCGATCCGCCCAGTCCCGCGATTCTCATTCCTCTGTGATTATATATCATATTTTCGATGCAAATGCACCCATCCGGAGGTTTTTTATCATATCCCGTGTCATGATTTCCCCGGATATAGAGCAGCGTGCAGTTCCCGAGCGTCACAAGAAACTCGAGATAACGGGAACTGAGATCTCCGCAGGAAATGATCAGTTCTACTCCCTCCAGTTTGTCCGGCGAGAAATAATCCCATAAAGATTTGCTTTCTACATCCGCGATCACAAGAACCTTCACGACCGTTCTCCTTTATTATTTGTTCTTTACTCCTGATACTTTCACAGTCTTTACTATGGAGTCATATAATTCCCAGGTCTCCGGGATCTCGCCGATCACATTGTCGCAGAGCCAGTCCATCGTGATGATCTCCTTGTCGGTCAGGGCCGGTGAGCCCGCTCCTTTGAGAACGCCCGTCTGCGTGTGGATCTCCCCTTCAAAAGGATTTACCGCATTGTTGATGACCGTACGCCGAAGCGCTGTCAGAGCCTTTCTGGATGCATAGGGAAGATCATCGGAGAGAATGATGTCAATGACGCCCGCGGCCATTCCCCACCAGTAGTTTACCGCTTTGCCTCTGGCGTCGGCTTTGCGAGTATCCAAAGAGCCGTCAATGAGCTTTCGGATGATCTGTTCGTAGTAAGCGCCCCACTGATAGACGGGCGCCGCGAGGTTATCCACCTCCTGCTGCGCTCTTACGCTTCCGTCTGCCCTGAGCGAGCCTGCTTCATGGATTCTGTAGAGTCCGTATTTTCTTGACGGATCACTGGGCTTTATAAAATCGATTCCGGAGATGATCCTGCAACCGCTTTCGATCAGTTCTTTCTCCCAGTCGCTCCCCTTTTTGGAGGCCCACACCAGCTTGATCCTGGCGTAGGGATCGAACCAGGCCGCTCCGAGTGCGAAAGCGTTGATGTTGGCAATGCCGCCGTAGATCGGATAGTCCGCGCGGTACCCGATCATATGGTTCTCCGCAAGAGACGCGGCCAGGCACCCCATGAGGAACTTCGCCTCATACATTCTCGCATAATAGGTGGGAACGGAATTCAGGGACTGATTGACCGAACAGTTCATGATCCTCATGTCCGAGTATTGGATCGCCGCCTTGAGGCATTCCTCCATCATGGCCGGAGAAGTCGCGAACACAATATCATTTTCGTCGGCGCTGCAGGCCTCAAACGCCTCTTCCAGTTTTGCCGGGGAATTGCAGTTCTCGTATTTGATGGCCTCCACGGCGCCGTCAAACTTCTCCACAAGTTCGTTGGCCCCCAGTTCGTGCCCGTAGACCCAGCTGGACTCCTCGGCAGTTCGGTCGAAAAGGAACGCGGCGCGGATCGGTTTGCCGGAATAGGCGTTGGTGATCTTGAACAGCGTCTTCACGCCGCTTCCCCTGCCCATCTCCTCCGGGCTGCGAACCAGTTCAATACTGTCTTCGCTCGTCCTGGCGATGTACTCATTTCTTAGTTTCTGGATCTTGTTTTTGATCAGATTCTCCGAGTCATAGAGTAAACTGTCCAGGTCAAAGACCTCAAGATAGAGCAAAAAAGCGTCTCCCACAGTCAGTCCCTGTCTTACGGCGTGGCTGGACTTATAACAATTTGTGAAGATCGTAAAGGCGGACCTCAGATCTTCGACCAGTTCATCCGGCCAGACTTTTTCCAGATCCTGTCCGAAATGCTCCGCGAGCTTCTTATAAGATCCCACTTTCGAAAATGTGATCTGGAACAATCCCGTCACATTGTAGAAATCAATGTATTCGTAATAGATCTTTGAACTCGGCTCGTCTGTCTTTGGCGGAAGAATGCGGATCACGTGAGCGGGTATAGAGACATAGCCTATGAGCTTGGAGACGGAAACTCTCTTGTTTCCCTCTTCCACATAGAACTTGTTCATATACTCGTAGACCTTGATGGGATCGCGGATTCCCTCTTCCGAGGCAGAGTCGTAAAGAGAAGCCCATTTCATGGCAAATTCGCTGGCGCGGTCGACGAGCGGCATGAAGTTACAGGCGAAAGCATTCTGCCTTCCGACAGTTTTGGTGCCGGCGATCATATCCAAGGGGATTTCTTTGATTCCCAGTTCTCTGACCGGCAGCTTATCTATATTCTGTACCATAGAATCGAGCGCGGGAAGATAGGGATACTGTCCTGACATCACAGCTCTGCGATAGGCTCTGTCTCCCTCTTTTTTGGCACGATCATAATCAATCTGCATGGCTTATTCCTCTCTTAGTAGGTAGTAATTATTTAAAAGTATACATAACTTTCCCACAAACGAAAATGTCAGAATCGACAAATCCGTAAACGGATTTTCTATATTTAAACTTTATTTAAGATTACGGTGGTATTTTCAGTATAGATTCATTAATCAGCCGAACGGGATGCATCTGCATTCGTTCTCCATAAAAATGCGCGGTCAAGGTCTAACTCCCTTGACCGCGCTCTTTTTGTATCCTTATTGTTCGTCGTTCGACTCCCGAGACTCGTCCGCATTCTCTTCAGCTTCCGCCTCCTGAACCTTCTCCTCTTCCGCCTTTTCAGGCTCCGCTTCCTGTTTCTGCTCGCCTTCCGGCGCCTGCGCCGCTTCCTCCGCGCCGCTTCCGTCTGCCGCTGTGCTTCTTGAAAGCCCGCTTATATCGAGGACCGCGATCTCCGGAGGATTATTGAACCTGGGAATCGGATTCTCTCTTGAGAAGAGCTTGCCGGGAGCGCTCAGTCCGCTCGTGATGAACAGATTCACATCTCCTTTTTTGTACATACCGTGAATGTACTCCGGAAAATACCCCTGGGAGCCGCCGAAGACTCCGCCGTAGTGCGGGAGGACTACCAGTCCGCCCAGACTGTTGCCGCTCACGACAAGATCGACCTTCCAGGTATCGCAGGCGTCCGCGTAGACGAAGCTCTCCGGTCTGCTCGAGAGCATGATCTTGAACCGGTCGGTATTCTGGTAGTCGGTGAGGAACTTATAGGTGCTCTCATAGCGCTTCTTGACTTTGTGGTCGAGACCCGTCATCTCATAAGCGTTGTTGTACATTCCTCCGATGCGCGTATCGATTCCGTACAGGCTCACATCCGCGTATTCTTCGTTTAGAACGACAGCACCTGCAGCAGTGAGCGCTTCACGAAGTTCGTCGGTCTTGCCGTCCTCCCCGCTGTGATTTTTGACATACTTAAGCTCTTGTTCGCCATAGGAATAATATACGGGCGCGATCTGTGACAGCCTCTTTACAAGATCTGTGAGAGGCGTGATGTCACTTTCGTCTGCTGTGATCATATTGCCGCCGATCAGGATGGCATCCGGCGAAGTGTCCGAAGCCCTGTCCGCGATCACACCGTTTCCGCCCTCGAAGACATAGCCGTACAGATCGGAGATCACAACAAAGCGGAGTGACTCCTCGCCTTCCGCTTCCTTGGTGTAAAAATAGTGAACCTCCGGATCATTATAGGACCGATGGATCATCCAGCCGCCCGGTATTCCGATGACCAGAGCCAGTATCAGTAATCTGAAAATAAAAGAGAAAAACTTTCTTATCATTCATCCTGCCTTTACAATTCATGAAGAAAAGCTCTCAGCCGGAGTCTTCCACTCCCTGTCCCATACCGGTCCTGCTTATTCCGCTCCTTCATGTCTGAGTACAACGCCTACTGTCTTAAAGAGAATTTTGAAATCCAGCCAGATGCTCCAATTCTGGATATACTCGCGGTCCAGGCGCACCACTTCCTCAAAATCGGTGATATCGCTTCGTCCGCTGATCTGCCAAAGTCCCGTGATACCCGGTTTGATACTCATTCTCACTCTGTGGTGAAGGTCATATTTCTCCCACTCATCCAGCGTCGGCGGCCTGGTGCCGACTAGGGACATGTCTCCCTTGAGGACGTTCCAGAACTGGGGAAACTCATCGAGAGAGGTCCTTCTGATAAAATTGCCGATCCCCATGGGTCTTCCGTTCTTGTCCTTCTTCTCCGATCCGATGATTCTGGGGTCGTCGTCCATCTTGAACATCATCCCGTCGGTGATCTTATTCTGTTCCATCAGCGCTTTTTTGCGCTCCTCGGCGTCCATGTACATGCTTCGGAACTTGTACATATAGAACTGTTTGCCGTTCTGGCCGACTCTTTTTTGCTTGAAAAAGATCGGGCCGGGAGACTGAATGTAGATTATGGGCGCAATAAATATAAAGATGATTCCCGTGAGAATGCATCCCACAATTCCGCCCGCGATATCCATGATCCTCTTGCAGACGATCTGCGTGGTGGAGACGATCTTGAGACTGTTGGTCAGCACTCTGTAGGTTCCGATCTTGGAGACCTCCTGCATGCCGTCGGAGTGGGCGTTCAGGGCTTCCAGACAGTAGTGGACCGTGATGCCCATCTCCATGATCGCGTCGATCATGGCCATGGGATAAGGCATATTTTCGGGCTGATAGACGAGGACCTCATCGACCCAGTTCTTGCGGATCTCATTGATGATGTCCGTCTCTCTCCCCATCGTGGGGATATCCCGGATGGTCTCGCCGGAACACTCCTTGTCCATCAGGTAGATTCCGGTGATCTTGTAGTCATGAAAACTGTTGTCCAGCAGGTTCCTCACGACCTCGCCTGCCAGTGTCGAAGAGGTGACCAGCATAAGGGACCGGCGCCCCTCCTTGATCTTGGCGGAGTTGAAGATCCTCTTTTTGTTCAGGAGCCTTACAAAAAAGGACCCGAACAGGTACAGGACACACATGATACCGGTGGACATTCTCGAGATCAGGTACATCATCTGGTGATGGACCATGAACAGGAACAGGAAGTCCAGCAGCATGAAACTCGCTTCGAACCGGAAGGTCGCTATAAACTCTTCCACCCGGTTCCTCCTGAGTATATTCTTGTAGCTGTTGGTAAACAGAGCCACAAGGAGCTGACAGAAAGCAAGCAGCACTGCCTGGTATCTGTAAAGATATGTGTCATAGGGATTCTCGAGCCCCACCCATATCCAATAACTCAAAATGAAGCAGATCTGGAGCACGACAATATCAAGGACGATAAAGTCGATGTGCTTAAACCAGCCTCTCAATTCTTTTTTATGCATAGTCTGTCACAAACTCGCCGCCTGCAGAGGCGGGAGACTTACCCCCTTAATTAAATCCGAAAATTTCACGGGCAATACTATAGGCCGCAGACACCACCGCAGTTCCCGCTTTACCGGGAATATGGACCGCCGCGCCGAAAGGTCCCCTTTTAAGTTTCAAATATAGTTCGTGATTCTTCTGTTTCAGGTACTCCCAGAGCTTGTCCTTGATCGCGAGTTTTTCCTCATCCTGCGAAATGATCGCCAGAACAGAGGTGATCGTCGTGATGATCTCAAGGTAATTGTACATGTACTTGTACAGAGGGCTCTTCTTCTCGATCCTTCCGTCTCTTACGGAGTCCGAGAAATAGTCGTACATGATCCGGTTGACCTTGGCCTGCTGGTCAAGCCGCCTGATCATGACCTCCTGATTGACGGACTGATCGTCTCTTCCGATAAAATAGTAATAGAAATTGACGTCCAGATAATACATGTTCTTCACGCTGGGCATGGGATTAAACACATAAATATTATCCACGTAGAAGCAGTGCTCGGGCAGACGCAGGCCGCACTCCCTAAGAAGCTCTGTCCGGTAGATCACAGAGTGCATGAGGATATACTGCCCCTTCTTAAAATGTCTGGTCTCATCCCAGGTAAACATCCTGTTCACGGGAAGGGCGCTGCGGTACTGCATCACTTTCTTGTGGGCCTGCCCTTCCTTATCATATACGAAATTGCTGATGAGCAGATCAATCTTCTCCTCAGCGTCTTTATACTCTCTGAGCTTATCCAAAATAGTGCGAAATGCACTGGCTTTGACCTTGTCGTCGCTGTCTACGACTTTAAAGTACATACCTGTTGCATTTTCGATTCCTGTGTTGACGGCTCCCCCGTGTCCCTTGTTGGGCTGGTGGATCGCTCTGACGATCCCGGGATAGCGCTCCTGCAGCTGATCGGCGATCGCGGCAGTATTATCGGACGATCCGTCGTTCACGACGAGGATCTCCACTTCGTCTCCTCCCACGACCAGGGATTCGACACATTTTTCCATATAATCCTGTGCGTTGTAACAAGGCACAGCTATAGACAATAATTTCATTATGTTATGTATTCCTTCCATATGCAGATATCAGCTTATTATTATACCATACCTTGATGATTATTCCAAAGTTTTCGGACATGTTGTGACAGCTGATGAAATTCTTTGTGTTTACTAAGTGTATCACTGCGCTTTCAGCCAGTCCAGATAAGCACTGAAGGCAGATGGGATGCAATATATGCCGGTAATCTCATCCTGTCCGGCCATAATAAAGGGGATCGAATTCTCCGCAAAGGGATCCGTGATCACCTCATAGCCCTGCATGATCCACTTTTTGTGGCTGAAAATATGCTCCGCATCCACGATCTTTTTGATCCTGACCGGCTCGACATGGTTCTTTCTCAGCCAGGCGAGGGCCTCCTTGTCGTCCATATGCCCCGCGGCATTCGGAAACTCGTAAAGCCCTGCCAGAAGTCCTCTCGCCGGCCGCTTTCTGACCGCCGTCTTGTCTCCGTTTCGTATCATAAATACAGTCAGGAGCTCCGTCTTCTTCTCCTTCGCCACAGGAATAAAGGGAAGCGATACCTCTTTTCCAGGACACTCCTTATGAATTCGGCAAAAGTCTGCCACCGGACATCGCTCGCAGGTAGGCGTACTTCCGGGCAGGCAGACGGCGTTGCCCAGATCCATTAGGGCCTGGTTGAAATCTCCGCAGGGGTTTGCGTTTCCTTCATTTTCTTTTGCCGGGTTCCGCACTGCAGTGCGCTCCGGCATCTTCTCCGCAAAATATTGCGCCGCTTTTTTCTGTGCCGCAGGCGTGCGAATGCTCTCCTCATAGCGCTCAAGCCTTGCGTAAATCCTGAGAAGATTTCCGTCAATGGCCGGAATCCGCTCTCCAAAGGCTATGGAAGCGATCGCGGCCGCCGTGTAAGGTCCGATCCCCGGAAGCTTTTTCAGCTCATCGGCTGTTCCCGGGAGCTCTCCGCCGCAGCGCTCCATCACTTCCTGCGCGGCCTTCTGCAGATTCCTTACACGGCTGTAATAGCCGAGGCCTTCCCAGAGCTTGAGGCAGGTGTCCTCCGATGCCTGTGCCAGGGCTGCGACATCCGGAAGCGTATCCAGAAAGCGGGCATAATATCCTTTCACGGCCTCTACCCGCGTCTGCTGCAGCATTATTTCCGACAGCCATACATGATAGGGCGTCGGGTCCTCTCTCCAGGGCAGTATTCTTCTGTTACTGTAATACCATTCTAATAATTTCTTTGAAAAATCGCTCATACGATCCTGTATATTGTCGCTCGCACGACGCACTTACGCCCTGCCCGAGTGCTTGACTATGATCATCTCCACCGCCATGGCAGCGTCAATCTTTCCGCTCTTGCTCTCATAGTCGGCGTCGACACATTCCGAAAGGGCCTCGACCAGCTCCGCAGTGCTGTACTGCCTGAGGGCGGGTTTGTATTTCTTGGAGATGACAAAAGCGGGAACTCCCACTTTTCGCGCGATCTCGCTGTCCGCCATCGAACCGCTCAATTCTTTGATCTTGACCAGCTGGTCAAACTGTCTTCTCATAAGGCTGAGGATGACCTGGGGCGCCGTCCGCAGCGCGCACAGTTCCATGTAGATCCCCAGTGCTTTCTTTCTGTCTCTGAGGGCGATTGCCTCGATCATATCGAAGATCCTGTCCTTGATCCTCGGGCTGCACACATCCCGGATGGATTGCTCTGTGATCTCGCCCTTTCCCATGCAGTAACAGCAGAGCTTTTCCGCCTCGCCGGCAATATTTTGCATGTCCTCTCCCGTGAATTCCAGGAAAAGTGCCAGTGCCCGGCCATTTATCGAAAAGCCGTTCTTGCGGAATATTCCGCCCGCCCAGGACCGCAGGTCGTTTTCGCCGGGTGTGACGCATTCCAGAATGTCGCCCAGCTTATCATTCTTGCTCTTTGCGATCGCTTTATACAACTTCCCGCGCTTGTCGACGTTTTCCTCTACGAAGACGATCGCCGTGCTGTCCGGGATCTCGGGGATGAAATCCGCGATTTTCTCTGCCTCTTCAGAAATCGAAGCGGCCGACTTGCTTCCCGTCACGGACTTGGAAGCGGCCTTGGGATTGAGAAGTCCCGTGCTCTCCAGCACGATCACTCTCCGGTCCGCGAAAAAAGGCAGCG
Source organism: Lachnospiraceae bacterium (assembly GCA_045546175.1). Lineage (GTDB taxonomy): Bacteria > Bacillota > Clostridia > Lachnospirales > Lachnospiraceae > CAG-791. Next base: position 56,947 of record JAZQCI010000094.1, read on the forward strand.
TCTGGGCCATCTCGATCAGCTCTTTAGCGGTCACGTCAGACCCGCTGTATCGGGACAGATTCATGGAATCTCCGTCTCCCATAAGGACCTTCACCAGCTTATCTCTGTTCTGAAGGCGCAGATAGGCCTGTTCCCCGCACAGAAGGTACACTCTCCTGAGGTCCCCGCTCTTAATCGCTTCATTAAATTGTCTCTGCTGCGTTGCAAAATCGATCTTTGCCTGTTTGGCGGCCATTTGTATCCCCATGTGAAAGCTGTAATTATGTATCAATCTTCATTGAATGACATTCGTCAGGATTTGTCAATAAAATGTCTCAATTGAATACCTCCCCCTTCCGTCCGTCGTCACACAAATCTGCCCCGCCTTCCTCGTGTCATAGATTTCCATTCCGACCTTCTCCAACCGCTCCACGGTCTCCGGTGCAGGATGCCCATACCGATTCCCCTTTCCGCAGGAAATCAGCGCCGCCGCCGCACTGACCTGTTCCAGGAATGCCTGCGTCGTCCCACCTGCGCTCCCATGATGGGCCGCCTTCAAAATATCTACGTGTATCTCACTGTTTCCCAGATAATCAAGCATATCCGCCTCTCCTTGTTCTTCCAGATCTCCTGTCAGTATTGCGCTGAAATTCCCATATGTAAGCAGCAGTACCACGGAGTACTCGTTGGCATCTTCATAAGAAGCGTTCGCATACGGATGAATGCACTGCAGCGAGAGTTCTCCCTCCGCAAAATTCATTCCCCTGTACAGATAACTGATGGGAATCCCTTTTCGAGCGCAGATATTCTCAATCTTTAGATAAGTCTCGCCCTTGCGCTCCTGCAGTACTGAAGGAAGGCCGACATATCCGATTCGAATTCCTCCGGGTCCATCCGACTGCTCGAGAAGTTCCAGAAGACCGCTGCAGTGGTCAAGGTCGTCGTGCGTCATGATACAGTAGTCAATCCTGGAGATTCCGTGACAGCGCAGAAAAGGAATCTCTATATTACTTCCCACACTTTTCTTCGAAGAACTCCCCCCGTCAATCAGGATCGTGCACTCCCCGTGTTCGTCCTTTGTTCGTACACACAGGCCGTCGCCTTGTCCCACGTCCCACATATAAAGTGCAAAGGGAGGTTCATAGCGAATGCTGAACAGCAAAATTACCGCCGCTGCCATACAGGCAAATTGCAGAAAACTCCTTACTCTCTTCAAGTCTGTACTCAGATTCCTGTCAAGAATCACGCTCCCTACCAGAAGGCAGTAGACCACGATCACCCATTTGGCCGGTTTGCCCGGCGCCAGAGTACTGAAAGGGAGTATTTCTGTGAAGGTGCACAGCTTGTCAAATCCAAACAGGATTAAGACCGGAAGCTCTCCAACCACGCCTGCACCTGCTTCCGAAACCGCGCTAAGCCATATTCCTGCAGGAAATACCCCAGCGATTACTCCCAGAAACAAGGAAATACCGCCGCTGACCATGACTACGGGCGCCAAAAAGATCACGATCACATTTAATAACACACTGTACAATGGGAAAGTGTAGAAGAAGCAGAGCTGCACCGGAAGTGTAAAGACAGGGATTGCCAGAGGTTTCAGAATCCTCGGAATCACCGGAATAAGAAGTGCCGCAGATGCGACGGCTGCAAAAGAAAATAAGAATCCGCTATGATAGATATAACAGGGCTGTTCGATCAACAGAAGCGCTGCCGCGATCGACATAGCCGTGAGCATGTCATAAGTCCTTCCAATTGCTTTTGCGCCCGCCCGAAGAGCAAACATGACCAGCGCCCGCAGACATGACGCGTGCATACCCGTCATAAGACCGTACAGATATAGTATGCTGACAGAAATGGCAAATGAAAGTGCGGAGGGGATTCTGCACTTACGCAGAACTGTATAGATTCCCGATCCGATCAGAGATATGTGAAGGCCCGAGACACAGATCACATGAATGATTCCCGCCGCTTGGTATCGTTCCTTGACCTGCGGATCAACCAGGCTGCTCTGTCCGAGAAGCATCGCTTTCATGACAGAGGCGCTCTCCGGACCGTAACGACCGCGCTTTCCTCCATAAACCCTGTCAATAGTATCTGAAAGCCCGCAGCGCACACTGTAGAGAGCGGCTTTGACAGGATTTTTTTGATCAGTGTAGGCAAGAATATGGGCATCCGCGAGCGTAAACAGATATCCTCCGATCGCCGTGTAATAGGTGAATGCGTCGAATTCTCCATCATTTGTCGGTCTTTTGAACAGACGGATCCTCCCGCGCAAGCGCACTATCGCCCCTTCCTTTGCCCAATCCTGCTGCACCCCTGGCTCATCCTCAAGAAGACAGAGCACCTTGTCATCCGCATGGATTTCAAAAGTTCCTTCCTGCGGAATCTTTGACTCCATTTCCGCGTCTTCCAAAGTCAGCCTGATATAGAGCTCTTCTCCGGGTTTCCTTAGTGCATATTCTTTTTCTTCCACTCTGCCTCGCAGCGTCACATAACGGCCCTCCGCCTTGTCAGGAACAGCAGGCTGCGGCGGCCGAAAAACCAATGCAAGATACACAGAAACACACAAAAGCAAGCCAAAAAGACAGACAGGTCTTCGCAAGTTTTCCTCCACAATAAGACAGTTACAAAAAAAGTGAAATTCCCCGGCCGGACCCGGCACGGGATGGACCGATTGGTCCTGAATAGATTTATCGTAAATCAGAAAGTCATAAAATACAAGAGCGTGTGAAAACTGTAATGTCTTCACACGCTCCTTAATTCTTTACTCCTCCGCAGTCTCCTCCTGCGTACTCTCAACAAGCTCCTGATTCATACGGAAACTTCCTGTGAGAGAAATAGACTCCATGAAAATGGCGTCCGTATTCCCGTCCACCGAGATCTGCACCGAATCGATATTGGGCAGCTCACACAGAGAATTGACGATCGAGTAGATCGCCGTCTGCGCCAGCACATTCTGCTGTCCGCTGAGGAATTCTTTGTTGAGATTTACATAGCATCGCCTGTCCCTTGTGGTTACGTTGATGACCTTGGTCTCGCTGTTGACCGTGGGATAGGCGAAACTCCCGTTAGGCCCCTGAATGACCTGCTCCAGCACGATCCTCTCAAGCGACATGTTGCTGTTGTAGACCACCGTCCTGTAGGCATCCACCAGCTTGTCCCCCGTCTCGTTGGCAAAATACAGATGGAGCCTCACTCTCTCGTAATTTCGCATTTCCGTGTAGGAGTTGTAGATGAACTGATCGGGATTCATGATGCCCGGCTCTTCTCCGTCCGCGTCGTGGAAAGCTTCTCCCTCCACCATGAAATAGACGCCGTCCACTTCCGAGAAGCTGCACAGGGTGTTGACCACAGCCGTCCTTGTCAGGACCTCCTCAACCGCACTCAGATCGTAGTATTCGGAAGAGAAGTTCAATGTGACGATCCTGCCCTTGGTCTCACTCGCCAGAAATCTGAAATTCGAGATGGGAGCCCGAAGCGTCATCTCCTTTGGCTGTACGCAGAGCTTTGCGATCAGTTCCTCAATGATCCTGTCCTTGTCATCCGCTTCCGGCATATAATCCTGTTCCTGGATCCCGTAATCGGATTTATTGAGATAATAGATCCTGATTCCTCTTTTGTCCGCGCCTTTTTTGCCGCAGGCACTGAGTAAGAGACACAATATTAGTATTATAAAAGAAATTACACTTCTTCTTTTCAATCTCTCTCCTCAGATTGTACCCAAAGCCGCAAACGGCCGATCATCAGATTGTTGTACTGCTGCTTTCCGCCGGTTTCTTATGAACTGCGGAACCACTGCCTTCAGCAGACTTTTTTCTCACCGTACCGCTCGGACTGCCTTCCGGCCTCTTCTTAGCCGTGGCACTGCCGCTTCCGGACGGCCTTTTCCTCGCAGCGCCGCTTGCACTGCTGCTTCCCGTCGGCCTCTTCTTAGCCGCAGAAGTTCCGCTGCCTGCCGTCTTTTTCCCGACCCCGGCGCCCGCACCGCTTCCGGCCGCCTTCTTCCTGGTCGCAGCATTCGTACCTGCCGAAGCATTCGCACTTCCCGCCGCTTTTTTCCTAGGCGCAACTCTTCCGCTTCCGGCCGCCTTTTTTCCGGTTCCGGCCGCTTTGCGTGTGCCGGTCGAGCCGGCTCCGTCCGCCCTGCGAACTGCAGCCGTCCCGTTTCCATCTGCCCTGTGCACAGCGGTGGATGAACTTTCTTTTCTATTGCGGTTCAGTCTTCTTCGGTCTGACTGCCTCCGGAGTTCCACAGGATGGGCCACATAGGTGAGCGGAATGGTCACCGTGAACTTGGTGCCCTCACCGAGAATACTCTGGACATCGATCGCACCGTGGTGCTGCAGGATAATACTCTTTGTAATGGAAAGGCCCAAGCCGGTTCCACCGACTTCTCTTGATCTGGATTTGTCGACCCGGTAGAACCTCTCGTAGATCTTGTCGAGGGAGTCCTGCGGGATTCCGACGCCGGTGTCCTCGACACTTATATAGAAGTTGTAGGGATCCGCGTTGATGGTCACACGGACTTTGCCGTGATCCCTGTTGTATTTGACCGCGTTCTCGACCAGGTTTGTGATGACCATGATCATCTTGACCTCGTCGATCTCGGCGTAGACCTCTCTCATGCTGACCATCGTCAGCTCGATGTCTCTTTTTTGCGCGATCGGCCTGAGCCTGTGCAGGATCAGCTCGACCATTTTGTTTACGCTGCACTCCTTGACGTTGAGCTTGGAGTCCTTCCGGTCCATGCGCACCAGGGTGAGCAGCTCTGTTATGATCTGGTTCTCACGGTCGACTTCGTTTTTAATGTCGAGCATGAATTCCCGGTACATCTCGACGGGCACATTCTCCTGCTGCACGAGCGAGTCCGCCAGGACTTTCATCGACGTCATGGGCGTCTTGAGCTCGTGGGAGACGTTGGAAACGAATTCCTGCCTCGACTCGTCGAGCGCGTTCATTCTTGCGAGCACCTGATTAAAAGCATCCGCGATATGTTCCGTCTCAACAAACGCGGGCGCCTTGATGGGGTCGGTCGAATATCCCGCTTTTACTGCGGAGATCTCCGTGGAAAGCTTCTCGAACGGTTTCATCAGAACAGTGGACAGAACTAATGAAATCAATAACACCGCCAATATCAGGATCACTTCCAGGAGCAAGGCCTTCCGGCTCAGTATTCCCAGTGTGTTTCTGATAGAGACGGTGGATACGCTGGACAGCAGGACGCCCTTGACAACTTCTTCGCCGGTGACGTCCAGCGAGGACTCTTCATTGTCGGATCTGCTGTCTGTATAATTGGTCGCTATAATCGGCGTCACTATTTCAATGAAGCCGTCGCGGCGGTCATAATTGGAAGTACTTCCCGTATTTCCCTGCAGCAGACATTTCACCACGTCCGGCGAGACGATCGTCTTGCCGTCGGACATAGAATAGGTGTCCTTCATTACTTTGAGGTGATCGCTGATCACCATGATACGTCCGTCATAGAGTGCTGAGAATTCGGCAAGTTCCGCGCCGATCAGTTCCGAGGACTGATCATTGAGGTAATCATAGGTGATCAGGTGATTGGCGAGCGCCCGCAGATGGGTCTCCACCTCTTCCGTTCTCACCTCGACGGCCCTGGCTTCATAATTGCTCAGGATCCCGTAGTGCAGGAGCACGCAAGGCACGAGCCCGACTACAAAGATGATTATGAACAGCCTCATTCTCAGGCTTTTGACCACTGAGAATTTCTGAACCAGCTCCCTGAGCTTATCTGTCATTTTGCCTGAAATAGTAGCCTACGCCCCATTTGGTCTGCACATAGACCGGCTCGGAAGCGTTGGGTTCTACTTTTTCACGAAGTCTTCTGATGTGAACATCCACTGTTCTCACATCACCCGGATAGTCCTTTCCCCAGACTGTCTGGAGAAGCATCGACCGGCTGTAGACCTTGCCGGGATGCGTGGCCAGAAGTTCGAGAAGCTCAAACTCCTTACTTGTGAGGTTGATCTCCTTGCCGGCGACGCTGACTCTGCGGTTGTCAAAGTCCATTCTAAGGTCACCGTTTTCAAGGATCCTCTCTTCTTCCTCATCCTTTTCCTTGCGGCTGCCGGCCACACGGCGGATGATCGCTTTCATTCTCGCCTTTACTTCCAAAATATTGAAAGGCTTGGTGATATAGTCGTCCGCGCCGTAGTCAAGGCCCAGGATCTTGTCCATGTCCTCGCCCTTGGCGGTGAGCATGATCACTGGAACGGAGGAGAATTCTCTGATCTGCGCAAGGACATCCAAACCGGAGAGTTTGGGGAGCATCACGTCGAGCAAAATGATATCATACTGATTTTCATTTACCTTCTGAAGCGCTTCCTCGCCGTCATACGCAGTGTCAACGTCATAACCGTCCTGCAGAAGACTGAATCTAATACCTTTAACGATCATCTTTTCATCATCAACCACAAGTACCTTTGTTGCCATTCATTTCTCCTCTCTTTATCTATACCAAATACGAGCCCGCCTCGTGAGCCGTAAGCCCGCTCGGAAGGGTTTGTATCACTAGACCTTTATGTAATCTTTTATCTTCTCATATACACCGCTGCCGATTCCGCTCACATTCATCAGTTCCTCTGTGGAACCGAATCTTCCGTGCGCCTGCCTGTACTCGAGGATCCTGTCGGCCTTGCTCTCCCCGATCCCGGGAAGGGTCATCAGAGCCTGCCTGTCCGCCGTGTTGAGGTCGATGCGCCCATCGCTGCGGCCGCTCTCATTGTCCGCCCCTGCGTCGCGCTCGTATTCACGCAGCATCTGCGCCTCCTCTTTGGTAGGGATCTCGATGCGCTGCGTATCATACACATACTCCGCCTGGTTGACATAAGTCCTGTCGGCATCATCGGAATATCCGCCCGCCGCCTCCACCGCATCGATTACCCTCGATCGCTCGGGAAGCTCATAGACGCCCTCTGCGTTTACGGCGCCGCAGACAAAGACACAGACTGCGTTCTCCCTGCTGCCGTCCTCAGACGTTGTCCCGTTCATGGCGCCCGTCCGGTCCGAAGTTCCGAATCCGTTCGTTTGATCGCCCTCGCTGCCGGAATAGTCGCTCTTTCCGGAATAGTTTCCTTTAGCAGAATAATTACTCTTTCCAGAGCTCTCCTCCACCGAATAGCTGCCGTTTCCGGAGGCATAAACGGTTTCGGTGAACACGGTCTGCTCCTTTTTTCCGCAGCCGCCCGTCAGCAAACACGTAAGAAAAGCGGATATTACAAATATTATTTCTATCTTTAAAGAAAATGTACTAAATGTAATGTGAGATTGCATAGTTATCCCCTTGTTTTATAAGGGACCCGCTATGCGACAACATTATTGTAATCATTACCGTAATATTTTACAAGAAAAAAGTCGGTTTCGTTAACGCTTTTTTTATTTCCCTAGCCGCATATTTATACAAAATATAGTAACAGCCTCAAAAATCCCCACAACATGGGCCGTTTCCCATGCTGTGGGGATTACATACATAACTGTAACATAAATGGTCAGTCTCATTACATCGCGTGAAATTTGCGGAAGTAAGCTTTCTGACGGCCTCCCGGCCCTTTATTTACTGCATTTTAGCCAGTGCCTGTCCCAGGATCTGCACCATTTCGTTGATCTCTTTCTCTGTGATCACGAGAGGCGGCAGGATCCGGATGATGTCGGCGCCGGCGTTGATCAGGATCAGTCCGTTGTCCATCGCGTCCGCAATCACTTCTTTGACAGGTCCCTTGCAGACCAGGCCCTGCATGAAGCCGCGGCCGCGTCTGAGCAGGCAGTAATCATATTTTGCCACCATCTCATCGAGCTTCTTCTCGAGATAAGGCGCGGTCTTCTGCACGTGCTCCGTGATTCCGAGTGCCTCGTACTGGTCCAGGACCGCGTTGACAGCAGCGCAGGCCAGAGGATTTCCGCCGTAGGTCGTGCCGTGATCGCCGGCCGTCAGGGAGTGATCCGCGACCTTCTGCGTCATCAGGAAAGCTCCTACGGGCACGCCGCAGCCAAGAGCCTTGGCTGTCGTCATAATATCCGGCTTGATCCCGAATTTCTGCCAGGCGAACATATAGCCCGTGCGGCCCATTCCGCACTGCACTTCGTCGAAGATCAGGAGGATGTCCTTCTCATTGCACAGAGCGCGGACGGATTTCAGGAATTCCTCCTCAGCAGGTACGATGCCGCCTTCGCCCTGCACCACTTCCATGATGATGGCGCAGGTCTTGTCCGTCACTGCCTCCAGAACGCTTTCCCAATCATTCATTTTGGCAAATCGCGCCTCGCAGGGCATGGCGCCGAAGGCCTCTCTGTAGTGGCTGTTGCCCGTTACGGAGAGTGCTCCGTAGGTGCGGCCGTGGAAGGAGTGCTCCAGAGCCACTACCTGGTGATCTTTACCTCCGTCCTTTACATAGGCGTACTTGACGGCCGCCTTGAGGGCGCCCTCAACAGCTTCCGCGCCGGAATTGGCAAAGAATACTCTGTCCATGCCGCTGAGCTCTTTGAGTCTGTGCGCGGCCTTGATCGCGGGTTCATTGTAGAAATAGTTGGAAGTGTGCAGGATCTTTCCGACCTGCTCCTTCACCGCGTTCTCGTAGTACTCGTTGCTGTAGCCGAGCGCAAAGACGCCGATTCCGGACATGAAGTCCAGATACTTCTTGCCTTCCACATCGTAGAGATACATACCTTCGCCGTGATCGAGCACCACCTGGTAGCGGTTATAAGTGTGCAGCAGGTCTGCCTCGGCCTGGTCGATCATCTTTTTCATCATTTCACTCATTGCTGGCGCCTTCCTGCGGTAATGACCGCTTTCATCTAAATATCTGTCAGTTCATATCCGTGTCGCTGGTCAGGTGGAACATGGTTCCGATTCCCTTATCGGTGAAGAATTCCAGAAGCATGCTGTGCGGGATCCTTCCGTCCAGGATATGGACTCTGTGCACTCCGCCGCGCACGGCCTGCGTGCAGTTGGAGAGCTTAGGCAGCATTCCGCCGCCGACAATCCCGTCCTCGATCATCTTTTCCGCTTCCGCGATCGTGATGCGGTTGATAAAGGAAGTCGGATCATTGATATCTCTGTAAAGACCCGCAATATCTGTCAGATAGACCAGTCTGTCCGCCTTGACGGATTTCGCGATCGCGCTGGCCGCCTCATCCGCGTTGATATTGAAGGTGTCGAAATTCTCATCCATTCCGATGGGAGCCACGATAGGCAGAAAATCATTCTCAAGCAAATCGTAGAGAATCTTTGCATCTACCTGCTTTACATCCCCCACAAAACCAATGTCCTGACCGTTGGAATACTTCTTGTCAACCTTCAGCAGACCACCGTCCTTACCGCTGATGCCCACAGCCTTAACTCCAAGCTCCTGCACCATGGATACCAGGCTCTTATTCACTCTGCCCAAAACCATCTCTGCAATCTCCATGGTCTCTTCGTCGGTAACTCTCAGTCCGTTTACGAACTGAGCCTCTTTGCCTACCTTGCCTACCCAGTTGCTGATAGCCTTCCCGCCGCCATGGACGATAATGGGCTTGAAACCTACCAGTTTCAAAAGGGTTACATCCTTAATAACGTTCTTCTGAAGTTCCTCATTGCTCATGGCACTTCCGCCGTACTTTACAACGATAATCTTACGATTGAATTTCTGAATATAGGGCAG
>JAZQCI010000095.1:0-28545 GCA_045546175.1 Lachnospiraceae bacterium
CCTCATCTGTCATAGGAATCATCCGGATCCCTTTTGCAGTTTTGGGCGTTGAGATGTGAAAAGTCTCTTTCCCGCCATCGCCATCCCAACGTGTGTAAATCAGATTGTGGTTAATACTGATCTCACGCTTTTCAAAATCAAGATCCTGCCATCTTAGTCCGCACACTTCACCGACACGCATCCCGGTCCCGATTCTATATTGCCTTATAAAACCAACTGCCTGCTGCTTCCTGAGATGTAATGGTTGGCTACATCATATTAATCAGTGCCTGCATCTGCTCATATGCGTCTCGTTTTGTAAAGGCAATCTCTTCTTCATCATCCAGATCCAGGAATGCGGCAACATCCGCCGGGCCGGCATGATTTGGAGAAGCAAATTTCTCTGCCAGTTTTTCCTTCATTTCAAGGATAATTTTCGAGTCCTTATAGTCCTCAAACAACTTTGCCAGCCCATCTATTCCAGCCTGATAATGCTTGACCAGAAAATAAAGGTCATATGCATCCTTTGATTTTCCTCTGCCCATAGCTGCAGTTTTCATGACAAAGTATGGCACAACAGCAATCACATTAACCCTTACGACATCCATCGCCCCGTCTGTTCGTTCCGCTTCGATCCTTACTGTCTGCGGATCGAACTCAAACGCGAAATTTCCACCTGTCGCCTTCAGCGCTTTTACCCCTTGTACATGTTGGCTCCTTTTCTTTTTCTGCGTTCCGCCATACATCCCAGCCAGGATATCTACATCTACGTCATACGAAATTCCATCAACCTGCACCTGTTTCACAAAAGAAAAATACTTCTCGGGATGCTCCTTGTATCCGTTTCGCAGCAATATTTTGGCCATAGTCAGGTATCCGTTGTCTTTCAGCTTTATGTGGTTGATCAGCACATCCACATCAATACTACCTACATGCCCTTCACCCGGGAACATCAGATCCGGAACCCATCCTCCGACGATGCGAATATCATCCCGGTACTCATTGAACAGATTTACCAGCTCCACAAGCACCCGATGGGCTGCTTCTTTCTGCCCTTCACTATAATCAAGGCTGCTTCTTAATTCATCATCACGAATCATTTACAAATCTCCTTTGAAAATACAGCCTCTGCCATTTCCTCTCCCCTCCCCTTCAGCTGCATGCAGTCAAGATATACCTGTACCGGTGAGGCAACCGTGCTTTGGTTGATTTCCCTGCAGTCAACAAATACTTCATCGCTGTCAGCTAAATACACAGTGACATTGGCTCCTGAATCGACTTTCTTACATTCGGTCAGATTCAGGAAATCTGTTATATCTTTCCTGTCAACCCAGACATGAGCCTTTGTGTACCTTACAACCGGTGCATATCTGACACCCCCAGAAAAACCGGTAAGGCAAAGCGACACTCCTTTATTCCGGTAAGCCGCATAACACTTTTCTTCAAAGCGTGGAATGCTTTCAATCGTGTAACAGCTTATGGCTTCAGGGATTTCATAAGCGCGGCTCCATTCTTTCATGAGGGATTCCGCATCCGTGATATGAAGCCCGGAGGAATCCATCTCCGCCCATGATTGCTCGCACAGATATCTCTTAACCCTTGAGACCATCCCAATGCTGCAGCCAACTTCCTCTGCAAGTTCTTTTATCTTCCATCTCTTTGACACATCCTTCATAAGCTCCCGGAGTATAAGGGAGGTGGTTTTTGCGGAAGACTTGAATATTGTTTTGGCATGGTTTTCTACCGGATAACGATTCGGATTCCCCTTATTGGAAATATAGATACTGTCCATTTGAATCAGACAGTTTCCAGACAGATCACAGTATCCCACACCGTATGTCTCACAAATCTTTGCAGAGGCATCGCTTATGTATGGAGCCATAATGATACAGTATACCTGCCCATTCGACTGACTGACCACTTCTTTTACGGAACTGGGGACCGCCCGTTTTAGACAGGTAACATGGATTTCAAAGCTCCCGCTCCCCCGTTCTTGCAGAATCACAGTGAAACCATGTTCCGACTCATCCGCAATCTGTATGTCCTCTACAACCGGAACCCTTCCGAGAAGCTCTTTCAGAACCGAAATGGATTCTATCATCTGGCCTTTCACTATATTTACCCCCTTCAATTAATTATTGAAACCTATCATATCAGTAAAACACAATACTTTCAAGAGATGTTTTACTGTATTCTCGGGTTTCAATATCATATTGAAATAGGCGTTTGCAGTAAAACAGTTTCAAACAACAATTTGCTTGTACATGTGCATTCTAATCTCATTTCTCTATTGCCTAATCAGCTACAATCTTATATGGCACTAGAAAAATCTCTCGCCTTCCTGCAATTTCTTGACCGCTTTATGCTTTGCTTCATTAGAAGTGTGGGTATATATTACGCGTTGTTTCAAAATCTGCATGCCCCATTATTTCCTGCAAGGCCTTATCATCCGGACCACACTCGTGAAAGCGGGTGCAGAATGTATGTCGCATGTCATGAGTTGAAAAATCCGGAATCAAATCAGGCTCGCGGTTCTCCTTTTCCGCTTTCCGCTTCTCCTCCTCATTATAATGATTTACCACCCTGTGAATAGCCTTGTTGATCGGGCCCTCATGATACGCGCCCCCGTATCGATTCTTAAAGATAAATCCCGACCATCCTTCTACTTCCGCAATGCAGAATCCGGTCACCGATTGATAGGCATACTCTGCCTGCAGCGCATTATATACCTCGTCATGCATGGGGATGATTCTGCATCCTTTTTTTGTTTTAGGTGACAGAACATGTAAGCGCGTTTTCGCATCGCCTACCCAACGTTTATATACAATATGGTGATTGATGCTGATCTCACGCTTTTTTAAATCAGCATCTACCCACCGGAGTCCGCACAGTTCACAGATCCGCATTCCTGTACCGATGAGCACAGTCAAAAGAGTGAGCCAGTGACAAAATATCGGATGGTTCTCCACAAAATCCAATAATGCAATTGCCTGTTCTCTGGGCAGTACAACTCTTTCCTTTTTTTCGTATGTCCAGCTCCCGCATAATTCCTTCATTAAATTGTCTGTGGGATTTTTCCGGACGATATCATCCCGGACCGCCATATTAAAAACCGGATGCAGTAACGCATGTACACCATTTACTGTAGATATGCTCAAATTTCTCTCTTCAAGAAGGTAAGAATAGAATCTTTTGATATCGCTACACTTAATATCCTTTAGCAGCCGTCTCCCAATCGTATCTCTTACGTAGCGAATATACGTAGCTATATAACCTGCCCGGGTGCTGGGTTTGATTTCATATTTAATTAACATATACCGCTCAAACCCATCGCTAATTGTCATATGAGCCGCTTCATATGTCCGGATGTTATCTGCAAGATCCTTGTTCACTTCAGCTTCTATTTTTCTTAATGCCATTAAGTCTTTACGATAAATAACCCGTTTTCTATTCAACGAATCGAGATATTGAAAGTAATATAACTCTTTGTCTTCTCTGTAACTCTCTCCTTTTCTTAAAAGTTGCCCTTTAGGGCTTTTTCTGTAATTCTTATCTGTTTTCGGTTTGCGTCCTCTTTTGCGTCCCATATTCTTCCTGCCTTTCTGCAACTTTTAATCAACCCTCTATACTCTGCTGCACATAATATGGCGTGGTGTGCAGCGCCATGATCTTCCCACTATATATATATATAAGATTTTCTCGGAATTTATGTATTTTTAGGGTGTTTAAGTGACCAAATGCGGCAGGCTGTGATATATGAGACTATTTTGCGCAAAAATGATCAGATTTTCTTTTTATTTCATAAAGCAAATCAACGTAAACATCAGTAAAAATAGAAATTTTTCCGATGTTTACGTTGATTCCATGCAGGATCATAATACAGTTACCGTTCTGTTGCCAGGGACGCTTTCACGCCCCATGATCGGGAGTCAAGCTATCAATTGTGCCGTTTAACTCTGCCCATCTTGCTGTAAGCAAACGGGCATACAATGTAGGGTCCAACCCATATATTCCAAGTGAATAACCATCATTCATTTCTATCAGCAATGTTCTTCCATCGTCAGTAACACCAAAGTCCAATGCGCAGCCAGCAGGCATTTTGGGATAAGCACGGATTGCGGCATAGATTATACTCTGATCACATTTGACACTTTCATCGCCATAATAGAAGCGGACGTCTGCGAGTTGACCATATATCATGAAACATCTCCATTCCGAAACAAAATGAACACATTCACTGCAATAAATGTCAAACTCAGGATCCAGCCATTTATACTCTTCCAAGTCTGTCCAGCTATTGATTACGATACCAGGAGCCGCTTTATCTTCCACAGATTTAATGAAGACAGGAAGTTTCTCGTCTCTAATGTTTTTCAGCTTCATTTGCTTGATCTTTCTTCCGCAGAATTCGGTCAGTTCTTGCGGGTAATCGTAATGCTCCGGAATTATACCTCTTTGGTTTAAGGCATGCCAAACTATAGCGATTCCACCCACAACTACATCTTCCGGGTGTCGTGTATCAAATTCCTCATTTGTCGAGAACAATACCGTCTCAACACCAAGTTTTTGGAAGCCTTCATATGCAGCCCGGCATTCTGTGTTCCACGGTCTGCCGTGAAATGCGTGAATATATGCCCTCATCTTACAGGTCTCCTGTTTCAAAAGCACTTCTGTTCTTAAATGTCCCCTTATTATTCTGTCGCTGAAACTCCTGCAGGATATAAAATCCCTTTTCATCTACAGTTAATCCATACCTGCTTACTTCATCGACAGTGTCTTCCAGAGGCAGCCCATATGTCTCGTACAGTGAATATGCAACAATGCCCGAGAACACAGTGTTATCACTCCATTCCAAAAAGATACAGTCATTTTCATAATGCAGTATCACATGATAATAAACTGCATCCTGCTGAATCACCAGAACATTGCCATTTTCGAAGATAAACTGATATTTCTTTTCTTTCTGTAAGTAACAGACTTGATCCAATATACCGATCACTCTTTTCCTGCCATTTATGATCGTGCCGATTACTTTTCCTCTGAGAAGTTTAAAGTTTAGCTTAAGTTTTCTGCTCCCAACGTATTTTCCTCCTTATCTCAAATGTCTTATGTAAAAAGTGTATAGGTTCTTTACCAGTCACAGATAAAGACTGTCTGGGGCGTATTATACTCTTCCACATAGCGGATCCCATCCCTGAGTGCATATAAAAGATTTTCATCCCATAGCACGGAATAGAGCCCCAGACATGTAAATGTATGCATCTCAATGATCGACGTACCACGATTGTTTACCAGGAGATCCATAGAATAAGATCGGGGGCAATCCGGTTGACGGGAATATATCCTGTGTGCTTCTCTAACCAATTCAACATCCGGAAGGACCATCGGATCACCATCATATAGATAGATCGCTTCGATTTTTCGATTTACAATATAAACTCTGTATTCCGCTTTGATCGGAACTATCTCAGATACCTGATATAGGTGATCCGGAAGAAAACGGATCGAGTTATCGCGACTGCTTATCGGTGGAGCAAACATTTCATCATTTAATTGATATTCCAAGTCCCCTTTATATTTAAGCCACTTTGCCTGTGATGCGTCTTTTACAAAAAAATCCCCTCTTCGTGGGACCTGATCAACAGGCACAATATTGTATTTTCGTTTTAGAAAACGTTCTTGTCTCAGGCATGGCGGAATCTCTATAGGTATCTCCCTCTCAATCCCTTTAAAGGTCTGCAGCCACCTTGTAGTAAACTCAATTGTTCCAAAAGGAATAGCGTTCTTATAGTATGCAGGGAATTCATCAGCGGCTTTTGCCCGGAACGCCGATGCCCCGAATTCAAATTCTTTTTCTTCCTTGAAGAAACCATCAAAATCTATCAATTCATAAGAATGATCATACTTATTGTGACGTAGGACTTCCAGGAGAATCTCCATTTGGACTCTGTCCACACCTATTGGATCATTCTGGATAAGAAAATGCATCTTTATTTACCCCCTTTCTTTTTCTCCAGTCCGCCCCTTCAAAATAAACATCACATTCATCATGGATACCAACAAGCTCACACCAGCGCGCAGAAAGAAGCTTTGCATACTGGATCGGATCTGCTCCATAACACCCTAATGCATAACCGTCATTTACTTCTACAAGAAGCGTCCTTCCATCTTCTGTCACTCCAAAATCCATGGCATATCCAGCCGGCGCGCTCCTGTAATTACTGACGGCAAAATCCAAAACATTTGAATCATAATGATAGTGCCAGTCACCGCGGTATGGCCGAACATCCCATATTCTTCCATATCGTACAAATGCACGCCATTCAGTGCAGAAACTGACTGGATCACTGCATAATACCGGCTCATCCTGATCTGCCTGCCTCATGCGCGGTACGTCTTTTTCCGACCGAAGTATAAAACCTTGGAAAGCTTTATCTTTTACCGGCTTGACAAATATCGGCCATTGTTCCTGTTTTAGCAGAACTGAGGAAAGAGTATCTGTCCAAATCTTCCTGCCAAGCAGTTTTGTGAGTTCCTCCGGATAATCATATTCCGGGATCGTAATGCCATATGTTTTAAGCCGGTTTCTGACAATTGAGACACCACCAACTATCAGATCGTCAGGTCTGCAATTAGCTAGTTCCTCTTCTTTCTGATAAAACACGGGGTGAAATCCCAGCTCCAAGAATCCTTGCCAGGCAGTATATTCTGTTTCAGTTTCAGGAAAACCGTTTGTTGATGTTCTGATGTATATTTTCATAGCATAACCTCAAAATAATATAGCAAATAAAAAACCGCCCTACAGTCTATTCTCTGTAAGGCGGCAATACCTGACGATATAATGCTTGTCCGACATGTTCAACTGGGACAACTATAATATCGACTCATTAGTCCGCCTTTCAAAGCATTTTCTGCGCACAGAATCAGACGAGCGCATACTGCTGCTCGTACTGCCTTAATCTCTTCTGCTTTGAAAATGCGGTTCATCATGAATCTTTCCTCGTAAATCATTATCTATGGTAGCCTTCTGACTATTTCTGTTAACATAACTATAGTTAGTAAAAGTTGTAATATCAAGCCAAAATCTACTTGTCTCGTCAAGCTGGTCAAGAATACGACCAACATCAATTCTCAACCCTAAAACGCTCTAAATACTCCCGTACCGTAACTCCCGTACGTATTTCTCTTCAAACCGCTTGCCTTCTCTGCAGCGGATGACTTCCTCCTCCAGCATTTCCTCTCTGGAAAAGATCAGCAGGTTGTTATCAAGCAGAATGTCCATTATGGCATTTTCTGCGGATCCTTCACAAATACACGCCTTGTATTTTGCCAATTCCATAAGACGCCTCCTACCTGAGCACTGCTGCCAAACTCTTTTTCAACCGCATATATGCTTCATACATAGGAGTAGTCCCTTCCAGAAATCCGCTCTGGTATGCATCACTCTTCTTGATATCGTTCCTCTTTAAGATTGAACTTAGATTCTCTGCTGTAATCCCATTCCGATTTCTCGTTATATAAATGCTGTCATTTCTATCATATTCATCCAGTAGTTCCGGATAATGCGTCGAAAAAATTAGTGTTCCACCATTTTTATTCAGTTTGCTGTCCATAAAGAAACGCATCAGTGTTGTGACAATCTCTTTATTGAAATGATTCTCAATCTCATCAACAACAATATAGCCGCCGTTCTGAAGCACTTCTTTTGCCAACGTAAATATGATCATGCCCTTAACTGTGCCGGAAGAGAGATAATTGTTCAACTCTAACGGATTGTTCAACACAATCTCTTCCTTATCTTTAAATTTCAGACGAATAATCTTTTTTTGATCCTTCTCATCAAAATACAGGCTCTCAACAGTTGGATCAAGGTACGTTATTACCTCTGGCGGTATTTCCTCTGAAAACGGAAGCACGTTGATATTTGTAAAAAGCAGAAGGTCCACAATTCTGATATTCTCACCGGTCTTCTTGTTCAGTGCAATCATGATACTTACATCATCAGACAAGAAATCTTCCTGCCCGCTTCTGACCATAATCGGCTCTTTCCCATCAAAATCAAGCATTGCCTTCCTGGCAATTATCTCATCAGTTTTTTTTGACCATATTCTTTCCGAAACTATGCTGTATATTATACCTTCTGTCTTTGTCTTCTTCGCCGCTACGACTGTTTCCAAACGGCAGACTTCTTTATTAGTCTCCGAATAAAAGAAAATGTTCAATACAGTTTTCTTCGCATCTCCCAGAATATCTCTCGTATCTATATGGTTGATCGGTTCATTATTCATAATACCGAGAATCAGAAGGATTACCTTTAAAACCGATGTCTTTCCTGATGCATTTATCCCTATGAATCCGATTGCCGGATTCAGATATACATTTGAGAACAGCGGATGAAGCTGTTCTTTCTGTTCCTCCGATATCCTCTGCTGCGCATAAAAGCAAATGTCGAGCTTTTCTTTAAAGAGCGGAAGCCCTTCCGCTGTAGCCCTGAGAAGTCTCATATCGTCACCCTCCTATAATTAAAAACGTATTTTGCGTTATTAATACTCGTTACAACTCCAGTTTACACTTCATTCTAGCAATTATCAACGCGTTTCCCGTTTTTAATTATTAAATGTGCATAAGAATTCTAATCAACAATCACACACATCGGCACAATTGTATAGTATTTGCCGATGTGCGTGATCAAAAGAAGAATCTGTAGCCCATCCAGTCTGTCAAACGTCCTCCTGAGAACGAGTTCTCGTCGTCCGTTCGACATCCTGTCTGCGCATGGCTCATTGCTTCACGCAAAAAAGAGAGATATTTCCCAAGTATTCTTTGGAAAATATCTCTCTGCGGATTGTGTTCTTCCACAATCGTTACTGCACTGTATCTTGACTCTTATCCTTCATGGTCTTCATTGTAGGGAACAGCAATACATCACGGATCGCCGCACTGTTAGTCAGCAGCATGGTAAGACGGTCAATACCATATCCGATACCGCCCGTAGGAGGCATACCGATCTCCATCGCATGCAGGAAATCCTCATCCGTGTGCTGTGCCTCGTCGTCACCGGCCTCCGCCAGCGCATCCTGCGCCGCAAATCTCTCTCTCTGATCGATGGGATCATTGAGCTCGGAATAAGCGTTGCACATCTCCCAGCCGTTGATGTAGAGCTCGAATCTCTCAACCTTAGTCGGATCGTGGGGCTTTTTCTTGGTCAGCGGGCTGATCTCGATCGGATGATCCATGATGAAAGTAGGCTGGATCATCTTGTCCTCGCAGAACTCGTCGAAGAAGAGGTTCACGATATCGCCCTTGACGTGGCGATCCTCGTATTCGACGTGATGCTCATCCGCGATCTTCTTAGCTTCCTCAGTAGTAGCGACCTGATCAAAGTCGATCCCGGTCTGCTCCTTAATGGCGTCGATCATGGTGAGCTTTCTGAAAGGCTTGCCCAGGTCGATTTCCTTGTCGCCATATACGATGGTCGTTGTGCCGCAGACCTTCTCCGCCAGATAGCGGAACATGCTCTCGGTCAGTTCCATCATTCCATAGTAGTCTGTATAAGCCTGATACAGCTCCATGAGGGTAAACTCAGGGTTGTGCCTTGTATCTACGCCTTCATTTCTGAACACGCGGCCGATCTCATAGACTCTCTCAAGTCCGCCGATGATCAGTCTCTTGAGGTAGAGCTCAAGGGAAATGCGGAGCTTGACATCCTCGTTCAGGGCGTTGAAATGCGTCTCGAAAGGACGAGCCGCCGCGCCGCCCGCGTTGGAGACCAGCATAGGGGTCTCAACTTCCATGAATCCGCGGCCGTCCAGGAATTTCCTGATCTCGCTGATGATCTTGGATCTCTTGATAAAAGTCTCCTTGGACTCCTCGTTCATGATGAGATCCACGTATCTCTGGCGGTATCTCATGTCGACGTCCTGCAGTCCGTGGAACTTCTCCGGAAGGGGAGAAAGGGACTTGGACAGCAGTGTCAGCTCCTTGGCATGCACGGAGATCTCGCCGGTCTTGGTCTTGAAGACAAAGCCCTTGACGCCGATGATATCGCCGATATCCATGCGCTTGAATTCCTTGTAGGCCTCCTCGCCCAGATCATCTCTTGCTACATAGACCTGGATGCGGCCTTCCTTGTCCTGCACGTTGCAGAACGAGGCCTTGCCCATGACGCGCTTGAACATCATGCGGCCGGCGATGGAAACAGTCTCATTTTCCAGTTTGTCAAAATCACTCTTGATCTGCGCACTGTGATGAGTCTGGTCATATTTTACGATCTGAAAAGGATCCTTTCCCGCCGCCTGCAGCTCCGCGAGCTTCTCTCTTCTGACCTTCTCGAGCTGAGAAACGTCCTGTACTTTCTGCTGATTATTCTGTGCCACTTTCTTCCTCCGTAATACAGCCCGCTGAGCGTGCCCCGTACACAGGGCTCGCAGAGCGAGCAGCCTTTCATTAATTTATCTGTTGGGAGCTGTGATCTCGAGGACCTTGTACTGGCTCTCACCTGCGGGAGAATGCACGGTCACGACATCTCCGACATGCGCGCCGATCAGAGCCTTGCCCACGGGAGACTCATTGGAGATCTTGCCCTTGATGCTGTTTGCCTCTGTGGAACCGACGATCTTATAGGACAACTCTTCGTCAAACTCGACGTCATAGATCTTGACACTGCTGCCGATCATGATTCTGTCTGCCGTGACATCTTCGTCATCCACGACCTCGACATTCTTGAGGATCTTCTCAAGCTCTTCGATTCTGGCCTCGATGTCTCTCTGCTCATCCTTGGCTGCATCGTACTCGGCGTTCTCGGACAGGTCGCCCTGCTCTCTCGCTTCCTTGATCTTCTGCGCAACTTCTTTTCTTCTGACTACCTTGAGTTCGTGAAGTTCATCCTCATATCTTTTGAGGCCTTCTCTTGTCAAAATATTCTTTTTCTCTTCCATTTTCTGCTCCCAATTACACTTTTTCTATACTAATCAAACCGTTTTCCGGTTTTTTCCATTGACACTGAATTATACAAGAGTATCGGTATTATTGTCAATCATTTTACCGCCTTACGCGTACGGATATTCCTTCGCCAAAAGAGCCTGCAGCTCCGCTTTCGTCGTAATGGAATTGACTTTCCCGCGCACTCTTGAAGCGCCGGGAAAACCGCTCAGGTAATTGTGCACATGCCCTCTCATCTCGCGCATGCCCACTTTCTCGCCCTTGCATTCGCACAGCATGTCCGCGTGCCGCAGGATCATCCTGACAATATCCCTTCTCGGAGGTCTCTCCAGGATGGCGCCTCTCTCCAGGTAGGCGTTCACCTCCTTGAAGATCCAGGGATTTCCCTGCGCCGCCCTTGCGATCATGACCGCGTCGCACCCTGTCTCATCCATCATTCTCTTCGCGCTGGGCCCGTCGACGACGTCGCCGTTGCCGATCACGGGTATGGCAAGCACTTTTTTGACATCCGCAATGGTCGACCAGTCGGCCGTTCCGCTGTACATCTGCTCTCTGGTCCTTCCGTGGACCGCCACGGCGGAGGCTCCGCCCGCCTCGGCTGCCAGCGCGCACTCGACCGCGTTGATGTGGTCCGCGTCGAACCCGCGCCGCATCTTCACGGTCACCGGCCGGCTCGTGTTCTCCACGCAGGCACGCACGACTTTCTCGATCAGGCCGGGATCCCGCATGAGCGCCGATCCCTCCTGATTGCCCACTATTTTGGGCACCGGGCATCCCATGTTGATGTCCAGTATGTCAAAAGTCTGCTCCTCAAGGATCCGGCATGCCTCGCCCATCACGTCCGGCTCATGGCCGAAGATCTGGAGCGATACGGGCTTCTCCTCCGGAGCGGTCTCCCAGAGCTCGCCCGTCCTGCGGCTTCTGAAAGTGATCGCCTTGGCGCTGATCATCTCCATGCACACCAGGCCCGCGCCCTGTTCATGGCAGAGCAGACGAAATGGCAGGTCAGAAACGCCTGCCATGGGTGCAAAAACTGTTCTGTTGGGAATCGTCACATTCCCGATCTGAAACGGGGACGAATATCTGTTTTCTTCCACTGTGATCCGGCTCCTTATTCCTCTTCGTCGTCCTGCTCGAGCAGCTCCGCGGCGTTCTGATGCAGGAAAGTGACCTTGAAAAAGATGGACAGCGCTTTGAACATATCCGCCTTCTTCCTGCGGATCTCCTTCATCAGAAGCTCCGCGCCGATCTCGTCGTACAGAAGGTCTTCCTCTTCCTTCTGCGTGTCCATCTCCACTTCTCCGTAAGGCGTAAAGCCGATCGTGAAGATGCCGCCCACTTCTTCCGTAAAGAGCACACAGATAATATGCAGTTCTTCCTTTATATTCTCCGGGATCTTGTCGAATTTGTTGTTAAAATAGTACTTCTTCTCGTATGCGTTGGCCCCGCAGAGCACGACGCGGAAGCGGTCCGCATCCGCATTTTCTTCCATTTGTTCTAATATGTTGTCGCTCATTATTCCAGTTTATCTCCGTTTCTTTCAGGTCCTATATGCGCGGCGGCATGTTCGGTCGCGCCTCGTGCGCTGTCACATCGCATGTTCAGCCACGCCGCGCATCTGCCGCGCGCAGCAGACAGCTTGCCGTCTGCTGCCTCCGGCTCACACGTACCCCATCACGCCTCGGACCGAGACCTCTCCGGTCCCGACCTGCCTGACTTCCGAGTCGTCATCCGGCTTTACCAGCAGTTCTCCTTCTTCGTTGATCCCGAGCGCGATCCCCTCGTAGGGAGATTCGGGGTCCAGGACTCTCACTTTTTTGCCCCGGTTTACCAGCGCGCGCTCGTAAACTTCCCGAAGAGGCGACAGGCTCCGCGCCTTCTCGAACACTTCGTAGTATTCCTCAAAATATTTCCACACCTCCGCAGTCAGATTCGCTCTGCTCACGGGATGTCCCAGCGCCAGTGCCAGCGATCCGGCCGTTTCGCGGATCTCTTCCGGGAACTCCGCCTGGTTCACGTTGATCCCGATTCCGATCACGATGTCCCGGATCTCTTTCTCTTCCATGCGCATCTCGGTCAAAATACCGCAGATCTTGCGCCAGCTCCCATCCCCTGCGCTGACCACGATGTCGTTGGGCCACTTGATGCCGAACCGGCACGCCTCTGCGCCGTCTTCCGGCTGGCCGGCGCCGTCACTGCGCTTCTCTGCACCATCGGCCGACAGTTCAACTGCGCCGGCGCCTTTTCCATACAGCTCCTCGCAGGCCCTGTGCACTGCCAGCGCCATGACCAGCGTCAGCATGGGCGCTGTCTCAGGCTTAAAATTGGGCCGCAGCAGGATACTCATGTAGACGTTGACGTCGGGCGGAGAGATCCAGGTGCGCCCTCTTCTTCCTTTGCCGGCGGTCTGCTTGGATGTCACAGCCAGCGTTCCCTGCGGATAGTCCTGCTCCGACAGCCGGAATATGTCCGCATTGGTGGAGCCGGTCTCCTCCGAAAAGATCAGGGGGCGCCCCGCCCAGCGCGTCTGCAGTCTCCTCTCCAGCTCTTCTTTGTTAAAGAGGTCTTTCCCTTCCACAGAAAGAAGGCGGTACCCCTTATTGGTCACCGCCTCGATCGGATAGCCGTCCTCTTTCAGTTTTTTTATGATCTTCCAGACCGCCGTTCTGGAGACGCCTAGCGTCTCACAGAGCTGCTGCCCGGATACGAAGCTTCCGGTTTCCCGCAGCTGCCGCAAAACTTCCTGTTTTCTGTCCATTGTGTTCTTGTGTGCTCTTTACAGTGTTGCTGCCATCACGGCTTTAATGGTGTGCATGCGGTTCTCGGCTTCCTCAAATACCACCGACTGCGGTCCCTCAAAGACCTCGTGCGTCACTTCGAGCTCCGCCATGCCGAACTCCTTGAAGATCTGTCTTCCGATCCCGGTTCCCTGGTCGTGGAAAGCGGGCAGGCAGTGCATGAACACAGCCTTTTCTCCGGCAAGATCCATCAGTTCCTTTGTGACCTGGTAAGGCTTCATCTCCTGAATTCTCTCCGCCCAGGCTTCCATGGGCTCTCCCATGGATACCCATACGTCGGTGTACAGGACGTCCGCGCCCTTGGCGCCTTCTCTCGCATCCTCTGTCAGAGTGATGCTTCCGCCGCTTTCGGCCGCGATCTCCCTGCAGGTCTTGACCAGCTCTTCATCGGGAAAATACTTTTTGTTGGCGCACAGAGTGATGTGCATTCCCATCTTGGCGCCCGCCACCATCCAGCTGTTGGCCATGTTGTAGCGGCAGTCTCCGAAGAAGCTGAGCTTGATCCCCTTCACATAGCCGAAATGCTCCCTGATGGTGAGCATGTCCGCCAGCATCTGCGTGGGATGAAACTCATTGGTGAGGCCGTTCCAGACGGGGACTTTGCTGTATTTTGCCAGCTCCTCGACGATCTCCTGCCCGTACCCGCGGTACTCGATGCCGTCGTACATGCCGGCCAGCACGCGCGCCGTATCCGCGATGCTCTCCTTCTTGCCGATCTGCGACCCCGAGGGATCCAGATAAGTCGTTCCCATGCCCAGGTCGTGCCCCGCCACTTCAAAAGAACAGCGCGTCCTGGTGCTGGTCTTCTCAAAGATCAGGGCGATGTTCTTGCCCTCACAGATCCTGTGGGGAATGCCCTTCTTCTTCTTATCCTTGAGGTCGGCAGCAAGGTCCAGGAAATAGGTGATCTCCTCCTCGCTGAAGTCCAGCAGTTTCAAAAAGTCTCTTCCTTTAAGATTCACAGCCATCGGTCTAAAATCCTTTCAAAATATCGTCCAATACTTCTCGGCGAGCCGATACCTGCAGCGGCAGGCCGGCTCGCCGTTCGAAGCTGATGTATCAGTTCTATCCGGTGGTTTTTCCCCAATCAGTTCTGCCCGGCGGTTCCGTCTTCCTTGATCAGTTCCTTGACGGATGCGGCCAGACCCGCGATTCCCTGAATTTCAGAGGGAATGATGATCTTGGTGGCCTTGCCGTTCGCTGCCTGTGTAAAGGCCTCAAGGCTCTTGATTCTGAGAACGGCTTCGTCGGCGCCCGCCTCACGGATCATGCGGATACCGTCTGCGTTAGCCTGCTGCACCTGGCGGATCGCCTCACTGCGGCCTGCCGCCTCCTGGATCATCTTCTCTTTCTCCGCTTCTGCGGCAAGGATGGTCGCTCTCTTGTCAGCTTCCGCCTGCAGGATCAGGGATTCCTTCTTACCTTCTGCGACCAGGATCGCCGACTTCTTCTCACCTTCCGCCTTCAGGATGGACTCACGTCTCTCACGCTCTGCCTTCATCTGCTTCTCCATTGCCTCGCGGATCGCGGTGGGAGGAGTGATGTTCTTGAGCTCGACACGGGTGACCTTGATGCCCCAAGGGTCAGTCGCGACGTCCAGAGATGCTCTCATCTTGGTGTTGATGATCTCACGGGATGTCAGTGTCTCATCCAGTTCCATGTCACCGATGATATTTCTCAGTGTGGTGGCAGTCAGGTTCTCGATCGCCATGATCGGATTCTCTACGCCGTATGTAAACAGTTTGGCGTCCGTGATCTGGAAGAAGACGATGGAGTCGATCTGCATTGTTACGTTATCCTTGGTGATAACGGGCTGAGGCGGGAAGTCCACGACCTGCTCCTTGAGATTGACTCTTCTCGCGATCCTCTCAATAAAAGGGACCTTGAAATGCAGGCCTACGCCCCATGTTGCGCTGTAAGCGCCCAGGCGCTCAACGACATATGCATGTGCCTGAGGCACGATCTGTATGCAGGATACAGCGATGACCAATGCGATTACAATAAGTAAACCAATTGCAATGATTCCGGGCATAATTATTACCTCTTTTCTTTCTTATCTCTTCTTTGCTTATGATTGAATGTTTCATGCTCGCCGCCTGTGGAGGCGGGGATTTTTCTCAGTTATTCTTCGGATGTCTCCGGGCTGTCAATTTGCTTTCCGGCTGCTTCATCTTCAGGAGCTTTCGCGCTGTCAATCCGCTTTCCGACGATCAGCTTGACGCCTTCGATCGCCCTCACCATGACGATCTCATCCACGTCGATCACGTGCTCCTGGACGACAGAGCGGGCCGTCCACTCCTGTCCGTTGATCTTTACCGCTCCCGTGCTGTGCAGGTTGTCGATCTTCTGCGTGACAACGGCTTCCTGCCCGATCAGGCTGTCCGCATTCGTTGCGACGGTTCCCTTGTGCAATATTTTGACGGCTATGGGCCTTGTCAGCAGCAGCAGGATGGCAGATCCCGCGAGAAAGAGCGTTACCTGCAGCCATACCGGTCCGCCCACCACTGCGCATAAGAGCGCGATCAGAGCTCCTCCGGCAAACCAGATCGTCGTCAGCGTTGATGTCGCAAACTCTATAAGCAAAAGCAGTGCTATGGCGATCAGCCAAAATTGTGTCATACTAAGTGACAATAAAACCACCTCCTTAAGTCATAGACAAATCGTCCGGTTGAATGGATTCTGTTTTTTTTCCGAGTCATTCAGCAGGCATTTCGCGGTATGCCGGGAATTCATGCCGAATATTTACAATATAGCATATACAAACGAACTTGCAAGTCAGATTCTTCTCTGCCTGGCTCCCTCGAACAGGAGGATTCCCGCCGCCATCGCCGCATTGAGAGACTCAATGTTTCCCTGCATGGGAATGTGAACACGCGCCGTCGCCGCGTCTGCGGCTTCATCGGTCAATCCGTTCCCCTCATTTCCGATCAGAAAAGCACAGGCCCCTGTACAATCAGCCTCGTCGTATGGCTTACTCGCCCGCAGGTGCGCCGCGTACACCGCGATGCCGTTTTCTGTTTGAAGCCTCTGAATCTCCCCCACAAGGTCATCGGTATACAGAAACGGAACACGGAAGATCGCGCTCATGGTCGCCCTTACCGTCTTGGGATTGAAGAGGTCCACTGTGTCCCGACTCATCAGGACGCCTGTTACGCCGGCCGCCTCTGCTGTCCGCATCATGGTACCGAGATTTCCGGGATCCTGTATATTTTCAAGAATCAACAGAAGAGGATTTTCTTTCTTCTCGTCGCCCAGCAAATCTTCTCTGTCATAGGAAGGCATCTTCGCAACGCAGAGCACTCCCTGGGGAGTATCCGTATCAGAAATCTTCTGCATGATCTGGGGAGTGATGATCGAAATGTTCTCCTGCGTGGCTCCGGCGATCTCCCGCGCGGCTCTGCCGAGTTTCTGTTCAAGAAACTCTTCCGTCATGTAGATTTCTTTCAGAAACTCTCTCGGAGTGTCCTTGTAGAGGCGCTCTCCTTCTATTATGAAGGCCTGTTCCTCTCTCCTGCTCTTTGCCTTTTTGCGCAGGGCTGTCAGCCTCTTTATTCTGGGATTTGTCGCTGATGTAATTTTCTCTATCATACTTCCCTCTGTTATCAAAATTGTTAAATCCGGTGCTGCAGGATCAGCTTCTAAAAAACAGGCCGGGCGACTTCTCGCCCGGCCTGCAAATGCTGCATGTTGAAAGATCAGATGCGCTGGCTGATCTGGTACTCGTATTCGGAGATGTTCTTGGTCATTGCGAGCGCTTCCTCGATGTCCAGGTCGACAAACTGGCCGCTTCTGTAGCAGATTACGCGGTTTGTCTTTCCCTGTACCAGGATGTCCGCTGCGTACGCGCCCATAACGGAAGCGTAGTAACGGTCCTTACATGTGGGAGATCCGCCTCTCTGCATGTAGCCCAGGATCGTCGCGCGGGTCTCGACGCCGGTCGCGGCCTCGATCCTTCTCGCCATGGAAGTGGAGTGGCCGATACCCTCTGCATTGATGATCAGATGGTGTTTCTTGCCCAGACGTCTTCCGTAGATGATGTGATCGACGATCTTCTGCTCGTCGTAGTCATACTTCTCGGGGAGCAGGATGTCCTCCGCGCCGTTGGCGACGCCACACCAGAGTGCGATGTAGCCCGCATGGCGGCCCATGACCTCGATGATACTGCATCTCTCGTGAGAGGAAGAAGTATCCTTGACCTTGTCGATCGCTTCCATAGCGGTGTTGACAGCCGTGTCAAAACCGATCGTGTAATCCGTGCAGGTGATATCAAGGTCGATCGTGCCGGGAATGCCGATCGTGTTGATGCCGTGACGGGAAAGGGCCTGCGCGCCGCGGTAAGAGCCGTCGCCGCCGATGACGACGATACCGTCAATACCGTGTTCCCTGCAGATATCCGCAGCCTTCTGCTGTACTTCTTCTTCCTTGAACTCGGGGCATCTCGCCGTACCGAGAATAGTCCCGCCCTGCTGAATGATACCGGCTACGTCGACGGACTTCATTTCCTTGAACTCTTCATTCAGAAGGCCCTTGTATCCTCTCTGAATTCCGATTACTTTGCACTTATTGTACATAGCTTCCCTGGCAACCGCTCGGATCGCCGCATTCATGCCCGGCGAGTCTCCTCCGCTGGTCAATACGCCAATTTTTTTGATTTCTTTAGCCATAGTCGGTGCCTCCGCATCCTCAAGAATTCAATAAAAGACAAATTGTCCTTATTATTTTATCCCATTATCACTTCCAATGCAATTAGTCTTGCTCAAGCCAGAATAACATTCTTTTCGCCAAAGCGCGCTGAACGTTACTCAGGCCAGAATAACATTCTTCTCGCCAAAGCGCGCCGAAAGCGTTCTGATAAGAGCCTCATCGGCCCTTACGCCCTGCCCGGCGGGAAGTTCCTTGCGCAGGCGGGGATTGTCTATATAGATCACTACTTTGTCCCGTCCGCCGTGTTCGTCGATGATCCGGCGCAGGTCCGCCGCTCCCTGTTTGTAGTCGTCCATGTTCGCAAAGCGGACCCAGAGCTTTCTGGGCACCGCGTCGAAAGGAATGACTTTCTCGCAGATCAGCTTGCCGTCCCGCTCCTCTTCCAGGGAGACTCTGCCGCTCAGGAATACTTTGCCGTCTTCTATGAGCTTCTCGCTCTCCTTCTCATAGGTGTTCGGAAAGACGATGACTTCCATGGTGCCGGTCATGTCTTCCACGTCCAGAAACGCCATGACTTTGTTGTTCTTGGTGTATTTCACTTTTTTGCCGGAGATCATGCCTCCGATCACGGCTCTGTTTCCGTCCTGCACCCTGGTCGTGCCCGTCTCCTCGTCCAGGAGGAAGTCGGAGACGCGGTTGGTGATGTGGCTCTTCCACAGGCCCATGTAGTCCTCCAGCGGATGGCCGCTGACATAGATGCCGAGGACCTCCTTCTCGAACGCCAGCTTGAGTTCCGTCGGATACTCCCCTATGTCGGGCATGGCGATGACGTAGTCCTGCTTGTCCTCCTCGTCCGCGAAGTCGAAGAGCGACATCTGCCCCGCCATATCGTTCTTGCGGGAGCTCATCAGGTCATCCATCATCCGCATGTAGACGCTCATCAGCTGCTTGCGGGTCGCCCCCAGGCAGTCCAGCGCGCCGGCCTTGATGAAGTTCTCGATGACCCTCTTGTTGACTTCGCGCTCTCCCAGGATCATGCGCGACAAAAAGTCGTGCAAGTCGCGGAAGGGTCCCCGCTCCTTTCTCTCGCGGATTACCGCGTCAATCACGGGCCGTCCCACACCCTTGATGGCTGTCAGTCCGTAGCGGATGGCGCCGCCCGACACCGAAAATCCCGCCTCTCCCTCGTTGATATCCGGGGGCAGAAGCTTTATTCCCATACTCCTGCAGGTCAAAATATAGCCCGCCACCTTGTTGGGAAAATCAATGACGGAAGTCATCAGGGCCGCCATGAACTCCGTGGGATAGTAGTACTTCAGCCAGGCCGTCTGGTAGGCGACCACCGCGTAGCACGCCGCGTGCGACTTATTGAATGCGTACTTGGCAAAGTCCATCATCGTGTCATAGATATGCGATGCCACTGCGGCGTCGATTCCCTTGGAAACGCACCCGGGCACGCCCTCCTCGGGATTGCCGTAGATGAAGTTTTTGCGCTCCTGCTCCATGACTTTCTGCTTCTTTTTGGACATGGCGCGGCGCACCAAATCGCTCCGCCCCAGCGTGTAACCGCCAAGGTCCCGCACGATCTGCATGACCTGCTCCTGATACACGATACACCCATATGTGGGCTCGAGAATAGGGACAAGTTCCTTCGCGTCATAGGTGATCTTGTCGGGATTTTTCTTGCCGTATATGTACTTGGGAATGAAATCCATGGGACCCGGCCGGTAGAGCGAGATCCCCGCGATAATGTCCTCGAAACTCTCAGGGTGAAGCTCCTTCATGAATCCCTGCATGCCGCCGGACTCGAGCTGGAACACGCCGTCCGTCCTGCCTGTCGAGATCGAGGCATAAACGGCCGGATCCGCGTAATCGAGATTGGCCAGATTTACGGGATAGCCGATGGGATTTTCCGTCACGCGTGCTCTGTCTCCGCCCAGGGAAGGCTCATAGGAGGGATAGGCGCCGCCCGCCTCCTCGATGGAGCGATTTGCCATATTTACGGCGTTCTGAATGACCGTGAGCGTGCGCAGGCCCAGAAAGTCCATTTTCAGAAGGCCCAGCTCCTCTATGGTCGTCATGGTGAACTGCGTGGTGACCGAGCCGTCCGCCGCTCTGGCGAGGGGCACCAGGTCCTCCGCCGGTTCCGAGCAGATGACGACGCCCGCCGCGTGGACGGAGCTGTGCCTGGGCAGTCCCTCCAGCTTCCGGCTCATGTCGATGAGCTTTCCGATCCGCTCGTCCTCTTCATAGGCCTTTCTCAGCTCCGGATTCTGCCCCAGGGCCTTGTCCAGCGTCATATTGAGCTCTGCGGGCACCATCTTGGAGATGGAGTCCACAAATCCGTAAGGCAGGTCCATGACGCGTCCCACGTCCCGGATCACGCCCTTGGCCGCCAGCGTTCCGAACGTGATGATCTGCGTGACCTTGTCCCGCCCGTACTTGTTCGTTACATAGTCGATGACTTCGCCCCTTCGCTCGAAGCCGAAGTCCACGTCGATATCGGGCATGGAGACGCGCTCCGGGTTCAGGAACCGCTCGAAGAGGAGGTTATATTTGATGGGATCGATGTCCGTGATGTGCAGGCAGTAAGCGACTATGCTTCCCGCCGCGCTCCCTCTTCCGGGTCCGACCATGATGTCGTGTTCCCGCGAGAAATTGATATAATCCCAGACGATCAGGAAATAGTCCACGTACCCCATCTGGCGGATCGTGTTCAGCTCGTACTCCAGTCTCTGCATGAGGGTCCCGTCGTCGTCCGGGTACCGCTCCTTCATGCCGTCGTCGCAGAGCTTGTTCAGGTAAGTCCAGGAGTCATACCCTTCCGGCACCTCGAAGTGCGGGAGCTTGGTGACGCCGAACTCGATCTCCACGTTGCAGCGGTCCGCGATCTTGTGCGTGTTGTCCAGCGCCTCCTGCGCATAGGGAAACAGGGCTCGCATCTCCGACTCGCTCTTTACGAAGAACTGCCCGCCGGGATAGCGCATCCGGTTCTCATCGGACAGCTTCTTGCCCGTCTGAATGCACAGCAAAATATCGTGCGCCTCCACGTCATCGGCGTACGTGTAGTGGATGTCATTCGTCGCGATCAGAGGGATCCGCAGGCGCTTGCTCATGGCCATGAGCGCCATGTTCACTTTCTGCTGGTCCTGATATCCGTGGTCCTGCAGCTCCAGGAAGAAATTGCCCTGTCCGAAGATATCCAGATATTTGAGGGCCGCCTTGTCCGCGGCCTGCAGGTCGTCCCTGACTATATTCCTTGCGATCTCGCCGGCCAGACAGGCGCTGGACGCGATGATCCCCTCATGGAACTCGCGCAGCAGCTCCTCATCGACTCGGGGCTTGTAATAGTACCCTTCCGTGAAGGAGCGGCTCACTATTTTCATCAGGTTGGCGTAGCCCTTGTTGTTCTCCGCCAGAAGGATCAGGTGATAATAGCGGTCGTCGCCCGCCCCCTGCTCCCTGTCGAACCTCGATCCGGGCGCCACATAGACCTCGCAGCCGATGATGGGCTTGATCCCGGCCTCTTTGCAGGCTTTATAAAAATCGATCACGCCGTACATGACGCCGTGATCGGTAATCGCCGCGCTGTCCATGCCGAGTTCCTTGACGCGCTTTACATATTCTTTGATCTTATTGGAGCCGTCCAGCAGCGAATATTCCGTGTGGACGTGCAGATGTGTAAATGCCATACTGCCTCGCTTTCAGCTGCTCACTTTTTCTCTTTCATGTAGGCAAATACGGTGACCAGATCCTCAGGCGAAGTCACCTTGATGTTGCGGTAGGAAGCCATTACCAGCTTGACCTTGTTTCCGGTAAAGGTCTCCGCCACCATGGCGTCGTCCGTGATGATGACGCCCTTTTTCAGCAGCTCGTCGTACTGCTCCACCATTTTCTCGTGGGCCGTCTTGATGAGCTCGAAATCAAATACCTGCGGCGTCTGCACGATCCAGACGTTCTTTCGGTTGGGCGTCTGCACGACGAAGCCTTCGGTATCCGATATTTTGACAGTGTCCTTGGAGGGAACGGCCGCGACGCAGGCTTTGTTGATGCGGACCTCGTCGTAGAGTCTCTCCATGGTAGACTCCTCGATGAAAGGGCGGGCCGTGTCGTGAATAAAAGCATAATCGCAGGGCCAGTCCACCGCCTGCAGGGCGTTATGCACGGAAAAGCACCTCTCGCGCCCGCCGACCACGATCTTGCGAACCTTTCTGCCAAGCCCGCAGGTGTCGATCGTCTCCCTGCAGTACTCCTGATCGCCTTCCGGCACCGTGATCACAATATCCGTTATGATGTCACAATTGTCCATGGTCTGAAGGGAATACGTAAAGAGGGGCATTCCGCTGACGTCCATGAACTGTTTGCGGGTCTCGCCGCCCATGCGCAGTCCCTTGCCGGCCGCCAGGAGGATGGCTGTGCATCGATCCCCGCGCGCCTTTGTCCTCTGCTCACTGTCGGTCTGGTTATTCCAAGTCTGATTATTATGGGTCCTTTCTTTACTGACTTTTCCTGTCATCTCTCCCCCAATCTAAGCCCGGGCTTTGCATTAAGATCCAGGCCGCTTCGGACTCCTTTTATGTATTCGTAGTATGCCGCGCTCCCGATCATGGCCGCGTTGTCCGTGCACAGGATCGGAGGCGGACAGAAGAATTCCACATTCCTTTCGGCACAGGCTTTTTCCATGGCCGCTCTGAGCGCGCTGTTGGAAGCCACGCCGCCGGCCAGCGCGAACTTGGTCAGGTGGAACTCGTCCACCGCCCACATGGCGTGGGAGACCAGCACGTCGACCACCGCCTGCTGGAAGGAGGCCGCCACATCCGGCACCGAGATCTGAATGTTCTTCATCTTGCAGGTGTTGAGATAGTTGAGCACCGAGGACTTCATGCCGCTGAAGCTGAAGTCGTAGCGCGAACCGGCCACTTTCCCTCTGGGAAAGTCGATGGCCGCGGGATTTCCCTCCTTGGAGACCTTGTCGATCTTGGGGCCTCCCGGGTACCCCAGCCCGATCTCTCTCGCCACCTTGTCAAAAGCTTCGCCCGCCGCGTCGTCCTGGGTCCTCCCCAGGATCTCATATTCGCCATAGTCCTTGACCAGTACAAGGTGCGTGTGTCCTCCGGAGACCACCAGGCAGGCGAAAGGCGGCTCCAGGTCCTTGTTGGCAATGTAGTTGGCGCTTATATGCCCCTCGATGTGGTGCACGCCGATCAGCGGAATTCCCGTCGCGAAGCTGAGCGCCTTGGCCTCGGACACCCCGATCAAGAGCGGTCCCACCAGCCCGGGCCCGTAAGTCACGGCGATGGCGTCCATGTCCGCCAGCGTCATTCCCGCCTCGGACAGGCCCGCGCGCACCACCTGGTTGATCCGCTCCGTGTGCTTTCTCGAAGCGATCTCCGGCACCACGCCGCCGTACAGTGTGTGTATGTCGATCTGGGAGGAGATCACGTTGGAGCGCACATCCCTCCCGTTCACAACTACAGAAGCGGCTGTCTCGTCACAGCTCGATTCTATAGCCAAAATAGCAATATCCTTATCCATTTTCTTCCTCTTGTTCAAATAGAAGCTCCGCGCTCTTTCCGTCCTTGCCCGGCGCCGCCGCAGGGAAGATCTTCCGAACGGCCGGCATGAATTCATCCGGATGGGTCAGCGACGGACTGTAGTGCGTGAGCCATAGTCTGGCCGGTTTTGCCTTTCTCGCGATCTGCGCCGCCTCGCAGAACGTCATATGCTTGTGCTCTTTCGCCTTCGCTATTTTGTCCTCTTCGCCGTACATGCCCTCGCAGATGAAGAGGTCCGCGCCTTCCGCCGCCTTGACGGCGCCTTCGCAGGGGCGGGTGTCTGTACAGTAGCCGACCTTGAGACCCTTGCGCGGGGCTCCCAGGACCATGTCCGGTGTCAGCAGTCCGTTTTCCGTCTCAATAGTTTCGCCTTTTTGGAGCCTCCCCCAGTAGGGCTTGGGAAGGTCCAGCGCCATCGCGCGTTTGACGTCGAACTTGCCCGCTCTCTCCAGCGTCATGGCGTAGCAGTAACAGGTCACGTTGTGGTTCACGCGGTAGGCGTGAATGGTAAAGTCCTTGTCGCCGGGAAGCTTAAAGGACTCCTCCGGCTCCCGGAGTTCCTTGAACCGGATCTCAAAGGGAAGCTCGGGCGCGATGACCCTGAGCGAATTCACCACTCTCTCAAGGCCCTTGGGGCCCACCATCAGGACAGGCTCCGTCCGCTCCGCGTTGCCCATTGTCAGGAGCAGGCCCGGAAGTCCGCTGATGTGATCCGCGTGATAGTGCGTGAAAAGGATCACGTCGATGGGCTTGGGGCTCCACCCCTTGCGCTTGAGGGCCACCTGCGTCCCTTCCCCGCAGTCGATCAGGATGCTCCTGCCGTTATAGCGCACCATCAGGGAAGTGAGAAAGCGATAAGGAAGGGGCATCATTCCGCCCGATCCCAGTAGACAAACATCAATCATAAAAAACCTCTTAGTTATTAAGGCTCGTGAAACGAGCCGCCGCGCCGCGTGCGGGCTGCCGGCGGCAGCATCTTCCTTTCCGCACGCGTGTGCATCATTTAAAGTCTCTGCGCCACATTATGAGGGCGTCTTCCACCGGCTTTTCGTAAAAACCGGCTCGGATCCCCTCCGTGCGAAACCCGTATTTTTCATACAGCGCTATGGCCGGCCTGTTGCCCGCCCTCACTTCCAGAGTGAACGCCGTCATTCCTTCTTCCACAGACCGGGCCAAAACAGTGCCCAGCATCCTGGTCGCGACGCCAAATCCCTGCCAGTCCGGGTGGACCGCCACGTTGGTGATCTCCCCTTCTCCGACGATATCTCTCACGCCGCACTCCCCGATGATTCTCCGGCTGCCGCCTTCTTCCGTGATCTCCGCCACGTAGTAGTGGGCGTACGGCAGAAGGAGCGTCGCCGAAAAGACTTCCGCCGACCAGGGTTCGGAGAAACACGCCCTCTCCACGACCAGGACGTTCTCGATATCCTCCGGCGTCATCCGGCGGATCACAATTTCTTCGGGTCTTCGGCCCCCGGTCTCCTCCGAGCGGCGGCCGGCGGCGCCGGCTCCCCCGGTCAGGCTCTGTCCGTTTTCAAGTTCCCGCATCACACGAACACCTTGTAGTTGCGCTTGTCCCCGCGCTCGCGCTCCGCCTGGGGAATCCGCAGATACTCCGGCCTGAAATCGTCCGAGGACACCAGCGCCGCTTCGCCCTTTTCCGCATAGATCTGTGCCGCCCTGACTGCCGTCGCGGCCGCTCTCTGTCTGCTCAGATGCGCGGGGGCCAGCAGATACGGCACTTTCATGAGCTCTGCCAGCGCCTTTTCATTTACGGGCACTCCGTCTCCCAGGAAAACAACTTCTCTGCTGAGACCGTTCAGCTCCTCCGCGATGTCCGCCAGCGCTGTCACGCACTGAGGGCGCAAAACATTCAGCCCGTCTCTGTTTTCATAGATTCCCGTGTAGACCTGCTGCCTGCGGGCGTCCATGAGCGGGCAGATCACCCGGTCCGTCCCGTAAAGGTTGCAGGCCAGCGAGTCCACCGTCGGGACGGGCAGCACCGGCTTGTCGAGCGCCAGTCCGAGTCCCTTGACGGTCGCCGCTCCGATCCTGAGTCCCGTGAAAGACCCGGGGCCGGACGTGACGGCAATAAAGTCGATGCTTGACAGCTCAAGATCGACCATCTCTTTCATTTCCTCCAGCATCGGGACCAGGCTCTGAGAGTGCTTTTTCTTATACTGGACGCTGTACTCCGCCGTCAGCGTTCCGTCCTCCCACAGGGCGCACCCCGCCACCGGTCCTGAAGCTTCTATTGCAAGAATTTTCATTACTTGTATCTCTTTTCTAATGTCTTTTTAATTGGCAATACCCTCTTTTGAAACCCTTCTTCGGTGGATATTCCACCGAAGAAGGGTTTTAAAAGAGACATATGCCTCATTTTTTCTCCGGGCGGACCACCGTGATCTTCCTGTAGTCCATCCCCTTCTCCAGATCCTTTTCGATCACGATATAGATCGTCTCCTCCGGCAGGATCTCCTCGATCCGATTCGCCCACTCGATCAGGCAGACGCCGTCGCCGTAAATATAGTCGTCAAACCCGACCTCTTCCATCTCTTCGGGCTCTTCGATCCTGTAGACATCGAAGTGGTACAGTGGCAGACGCCCCTCCTCATAAATCTGCAAAATAGTGAAAGTCGGAGAGCTCACCGGCTCCTCGATCCCCAGTCCTTTCGCAAATCCCTTGGTAAAGACGGTTTTGCCCACGCCAAGGTCTCCGATCAGAGCGTAGACCTGACCGGTCTGTGCCTTCGACGCCATCTCATAGGCATATTTTGCTGTTTCCTCCATGCAGGAGGTCTCTTTAATTGATTTAATCATTTGCGTATTCATAGACACCATTATTCCACAAATGCTTCTTTAAAACAAGGACGTTCCGCCGGGAGCAGCCCTGTCCGCACACTGTCCGCCTGCCGCATACAGACAAACAGACCGAGCGCCGCCTGCCGCGACGTTCGGTCCGCTCTGACACATGCTTCTGACACATGCGTTACCATACTGCTTATTCTGCTGCTTTCACACTCTGCAGCTCGGAATTTCCGTACTTGATGATCGGGCTGATCTTCTTGTAGATCAGCATGGTCAGCGCGGAAATGCCGGTCCCCTTGATGATGTTGATCGGCGCCACCATCAGGATCACGAAATTTGTCAGGTTCGTGACTCTGGGATTAATGGCCGCGCCCATGCCCAGGATCGCATCCAGCGGCATGCCGAAAAGTCTGGAGAAGGTGGGCAGCAGGTAGACGGCGTTGAACCAGGTCCCGAAGATCGTCATGACGATCGTTCCGACGACGCAGCCGATCAAAGCGCTGTGTTTTGATTTATGAAACTGATAGATGACGGACGCGGGAAGCACCAGCATGCAGCCGATCAGGTAGTTGGCCAGGTCGCCGACAAAGGCCGTCGAAGTCGACTTGAGCAGGAGCTTGACGAGCTGCTTGACAAACTCTACCAGAACGCCCGCCACAGGGCCGAACGCGAATCCCGCGATGAGGGCAGGGAGCTCGCTGAAGTCCAGCTTGTAGAAAGAGGGCGCGATCGGAATTCCGAAGTCAAAGCAGTAAAGGATGCCGGAGATGGCCCCGAACATGCCGATCATGACTACTTTTCTGGTGGCCAGCACGCGGTCCGTGCTGCCGTTTCTACGTTTGGCCAGTTTCTCCGCCGCATAGGCGATCAGCGTGATGGCGATCACCGTGATCATGCACACACCCACAAAGCTCGCATTTTCCTTAACTGCTTCAAAGAATCCGTTCATTTTTTTTACCTCCTTAAATGACAGTAATTCTTTTCCAAACTTTCCGGGTGTAGTGTCAGAAATCCGTGGTCCATAAGCCGCAAAAAGCCCCGCGCGCATACGCACACGGGGCATTCCTTACATCCGACGCCAAAAGAAAACGGAAACCAAAGTTCCACTTTCCCTTGCACATTACCAGAAGTTTGTTCTTCCATCCAGACTATACTGTTGGTCCCGGAGTTTCACCGAGTCAGCCGCCGAAGCGGGTCGCGGACTTTACCGCCAGTAGGGAATTTCACCCTGCCCCGAAAAACATCGTGGTTATTAAGTTGTTGCCGACCACATCCGTGGTCCTTACATCGAACAATTATATACCGTACAGCGGGATCTGTAAATCCCAACTTATCCGACGCGGAACATAAATCTCTTCTTGTCCTCTTCCGTATCGATCTTCTCGATGTGCGCGCCGATCTTGCGGAGCTTCTCCGGGAAGTCCTCATAGCCTCTCTCGATGAACTTGATGTCCCGGATCTCGCTGTAGTCGTCCGCCGCGAGGGCTGCGATCACAAGCGCCGCGCCCGCGCGCAGGTCAGGAGAACTGAGCACTGCTCCGGTGTACTGCTCCACGCCGTCGATGATGGCCGTGTTGCCCTCCACCGTGATGTTGGCGCCCATCTTCGTGAGCTCGTCCACATACTTGAAGCGGTTCTCGAAAATACTCTCGGTGACTATACTGATTCCTCTGCACAGTCCCAGAACAACGGTGATCTGCGGCTGCATATCGGTGGGAAAACCGGGATAAGGCAATGTTTTGACATTCGTGCGGCCGAGTCTCTTGGTGGCCACTACGCGGACCATGTCGTCCGACTCCTCGACCTGGCAGCCGATCTCA
>JAZQCI010000096.1:0-13602 GCA_045546175.1 Lachnospiraceae bacterium
GGTGCTTTGGGGCACTGCGGGGGCTCTGGGGTGTCGTGCGGGGTGAGCTTGCGGGGCCGGGGGGGCCTTGTGGCGAGGGAAAAAAGCGCGGTTGGATTATATGAGCTTGCTTTTGACCGCCTGCCCCCATGGAAAATGGGCAGGCGGTTGAAACAGACGCTTATTCAGGCCCTTTTCTGATCGGGTTGGATTATAACGCACAAGTTGAAGCAGGTGGCCTCCATTTGCCCACGGCATCACGATGCCGTATGGGGGCCACGGCCGCAAAGGAGCCGGCTATGGTCCAACGCCGGCAGAATATTCCTTATTTTTGGTGAAAATAGCCGGCAGGAGAAAAAGTGCATGGGGGCAGAAGGAAGAAAAATTGCTGCTATGATCCAACAAACGATCTGAATTGGACCGAACGCTCTTCTTCCTGTTTTTGACATGGGAAAGAATTCATTCAGATGCCTTCAGCAAGTAAATTGGCTTCCCAGGCAACAAAAAAACAGGATACATCTTGCCTGTCAATCAACAAAATGTACCCTGTTATTGTGTTGCTGCCGCGCAGAACTTCACTTAATAAGTCTTGAACAATGCCGCAGCACAGAAATTTGCTTATTGAGTCTTACCTATCAAGGAACTCAGGTCGTGTAAAGAATCAGCGCAATCATCTCAATCGGCTCACCGATCGCCTCGATGGAATGACACTCGCCGTCGCCGCAGTAATAGACATCGCCGGGCTGTACATCGACAATTGTGCCGTTGTCGTTGTATTTGCCGCTGCCGGAGAGAATGTAATAAGTCTCTGCGTCGCTATTGTGGGTGTGGAGGCCGATCTTGCTTCCGGGATAAACCGTCGTGTGCGCGAAAACACGCCCCTTTTTTTCCATTTCATCAGGACCGTTCAAAAGACTTCTTACAGTAATCTCACCAACGCCATTAAAGGGAGCCGGCTTTGTGATGCTTTCCTTATCCTTGCTTCTTCTGATCATAAGATAACCCTCCTGTTAGTGCCTGCCGCACTGCTTAGTTTAGAAATAGTTTAGATAAATTATACTATAGGCGGGCGGGTTTGTGGTGAAGTTTGTGGATCGCATCTGAAGAATCGGTGCTCAAAAAGTGCAAGGACAAACCTTTCACGTTGGCATTGGCTCAGTTTAAAGCCTGCTTGTTGCAGAAGAAGAATTCTCTGAACTTATCCATGACAATGGAAATGTCCAAGGGATGACCTTTACTCTCAAAGGTGAGGATCAGGTTATGATCGGGAAGAATGCCGTTATTGTAATAGATGCGGGTCTTTGTGAGAAAATCGGATCGGTAGGCCGGGTCATCCATTTTTCCGGCATGTTCCCAGTATATTATTTCGCCGGTGAGAGGATGGCGGATTGTGAAATCCGGATAATAAACATGATCGTCGACGTCAAGCCTGCATTCATAACGAAAAGGAATGCGGTACATGACGAGAAGCATAAGAATGATGGCTTCTGATTTGGAGCGGACGAAAATACCGTAATCTGTCGGAACATTTAGTTCTTCAGGGTGATTGGGATTGGACTCGAATTTCTCATGTGCCCATTTCTCGAGCTCGTCTTCTAATTCAGTATTTGTCGGGATTATATCATCGGCGTAGAGCTCGCCGTAGCCTGGAGAAGTGATCAGTTTGTTCCAGAAAGAGCTGTCACAGTGCTTACACAGGTAAGCGTCCAACGCTTTCAGTTCCCGATTGATATCATCGAGGCGTGCCTGGCGAAGGCCTTTTTCTGCCAGTCTTTTGGCATATGGTCTTTTCTTTCGCGGAAGATAGGTTTTGGTGCGGCGAGAACCGGCATTTTCGTTTCTCACATACCATTTGTAGTAGGTTCTGTTTTTTGATCTGTTTTTGACAAAGGTGAGAGTACCGGGAGGAGCAGCATGAATTTGTTGCTCAAGATCCGCTTTTTCCTGGAGGAGACGAGACTGCTCCCTTGTTACAAGTTGATAGATTGTCATACGGGCTCCTTTCTTCCGAGTTGGAAATAGAAATGAAGTAAGAATTGTTTCCGGAATCTGTCGGGCGGCCGCTTGCATGAATAGCGCGGGATCTGCCCGAGCGATGGATTCGATAGTATTTTACGCCTTCATGATTTTAATGGCAAGTTGGTTGCCTTTTTTCAGGTAGCCAATGCTTTCAGGCAACTCATACAGCCAGCTCATAAGCAGGAAGGTAGTTAGCAGTGTGCGCAAGTTGGCTCTTATTGCTGAGTTTGCGCTTTCGTGTCAGGAGTGTATGCACGCGGAGTTTGAGGCTTTGCGCTAGTTTGACGTTTACATGCCTGGTTGCTATGCGCGCTGGGTGAATTGCGAGTGAGATTTCGATGTGTTGGACTATTTGACTTGATTTTGTTCCTGTGGCCCCCATGCAAAAAAATAAGAAAAGCTAAAAAAGCCATTATTTGGGCTTGATTTCCTGCCCGGTTGGACCAGACTGCAGATATTTCAGGAGGTGGCCCCCATTAACGTTGCTTAGTGAGCAGCGCGATGGAGGCCACCTCTTAATTAGCTTACTATATAATCCAACCGGGCAGGATTCTTGCATCAAATTAACAGGAATAAGCTGTTTCAGAAATTCTTCATAGGGGCCAAGGCATTAAAAAATGCGGCTATAGTCCAACCGGCTCAAAAAGAGGAAACCAAAGAGCAAGAACAAGCCGCCGAAAGAGCAAAAGAGCAAGAACAGGCCGCCGGTTCCCCCATCACCCTGCTGCCAATCACCCACAAAAAATGCCTCAAAATTAATTTCTCAACCAACTATATACGAATCAGTAATCATAATGCCGAAAAACTTGCATTTCTGGGAACAAGTGCTAAAATAATTCGTCTGTAAAGGAGGCTTATTATGCGCTTATTACTGGAAACTGCATTGGCATTGTTTGCGGGCCTTATGATGACCCGTGTGTTTAAGTATTTGAAGCTGAATTTCCCGGATGTGACGGCGTTTCTGATCGCC
Organism: Lachnospiraceae bacterium; assembly: GCA_045546175.1. Lineage (GTDB taxonomy): Bacteria > Bacillota > Clostridia > Lachnospirales > Lachnospiraceae > CAG-791. The sequence goes on from JAZQCI010000096.1 coordinate 2,969, forward strand.
GGCGTCCTGGTAGGACCGTTTGTGCTGGGAAAACTGGGCATTCACGGAATCGGATTTAACAGTATGGCGGATCTGGAGAGCGTCAGCGCTCTCAGCAATGTCGCTCTGGGATTCATTGCCTTTGATATCGGCAATGAGTTCAGACTGGCACAGCTGAAGGAGACAGGAAAAACGGCGACTGTGATCGGAGTGATCCAGGCGCTTATGGCAACACTTCTTGTAGACGCAGTTCTGATCCTGCTGCACTTTGTGCTGGGGCCGGAAGTGCTGCCGCTGCCTGTCGCGATCACGCTCGGCGCTATAGCTTCGGCAACGGCTCCCGCCGCGACACTGATGGTTGTAAGGCAGTACAAGGCAAAAGGTCCGGTGACGGACCTTCTTCTGCCGATCGTCGCGCTCGATGACGCAGTCGGACTGGTCGTGTTTTCTGTCTCTTTCGGAGTGGCGCAGGCCATGGTCGGCGGCAGGCTGGATATGATCTCGGTCATTGTCAATCCGCTTTTGGAGATCGTGTTCTCGCTGATCCTGGGCGCCATTATGGGAACGCTGCTGACGGTTCTGGAGAAGATTTTCTTTTCCAACTCCAACCGCCTGTCCCTCACAATATCTTTTGTCATTATGACGATCGCGATGGCCTCGAGAGAGTTTGAACTGGGCGGCGGCGTCAGGATCGGGTTTTCCTCGCTCCTTGTGTGCATGATGCTGGGAACGGTGTTTTGCAACTTCAGTGAGTATTCCGTAGATATCATGAACCGTTCTTCCAAGTGGACGGCCCCGCTCTATGCGCTGTTCTTTGTGCTCTCGGGCGCGGAACTGGATCTGAGCGTCTTCCGCTATCCCGCGATCATCCTGATCGGAATCGTCTATATTTTGGTGCGCTGCATCGGCAAGTATTCAGGAGCCCGGCTCAGCAGTTCGCTGATGCACTGCAGTGAGACAGTCCGCAAATATCTGGGCATCACGCTGTTCCCGCAGGCAGGCGTGGCGCTCGGAATGGTCGTCACGGCACAGGCGCTGGGAGCGGAGATGGGCAGCATGGTCCGCAACATCATTCTCTTCAGTGTGCTGGTCTATGAGCTGGTCGGCCCTCAGCTGACAAGGATAGCACTTGCAAGCGCGGGCGAGATCAAAGCCGGCGCCGGCGAAGCAGCCAACAGGGCCCGCTTCGAGAAGAAGGACAAAATAGCGTAACTATTCGGCACCACAAGTCCCAAATTTGTGCGTGGCAGATTTAATGAGTCTGCGTATATGTATTCAGTAACCAACAAAACAAAAGTTAAAAAAATCAAAGGATAAAATGTTATGAAAAAGACAAAATTATTTGCATCAGTTGCAGCAGTGATCATGGCACTTTCGCTGGCGGCCTGCTCTTCGAGTTCAGAATCAGATTCTTACACACTCTCTTTTGAAATTCTGAACGGCAAAGAGGGCGAAGTTACGATCGAAAATGCAGGCAAGGACGAATCCACCACTTCCGGTGCACTGGAAGTCGGAGAAGGCGAAGAGATCCTGTTCGGCGCCGAGCTTGAGAAGGGCAAAGTACTGATCCAGCTCCAGAAGAGTGAGCAGGTGGAAGACCTGGATACCGCGACGCCGCCCGCGTTTGAGAATCCGGATCATGAGATCACTCTGGAGGGAGATGACATTGCGCACTGCGCTCCGCTTCCCGGCTCTTATGATGTAAAAGTTGTCATGCTGGACAAGACGACAGGTAAGATCACTATGAACGTGCAGCCTTCCACGGTAATTACCGAGACAGAAGGTGAGGAGGCCGGCGCGGCAGAAGGAACAGCGACTGAGGAGACCGGCGAAGCCGGCGGCCACACAAACTGGACCCAGGCAGCTACGGCTGAGGAAGCCGCGAAGGGCGCGGGCTTTGACTCCATGGCTGATCTGAACGGAACAGTGATCTCTCTGGGTGAGCTCGGAAAAATGGGCGACATCACTTACAGATACATGGACGGTGTTGTTCAGGAGTTCTGCCCTGCGGCAGCTGTTGAGATGAGCGTGATCAAGGGAAAGGTTCCCGCAGGGGACGGCGATGTATCTTTTGACTCCACAGTTTACGCGCATGAGTGGACGCAGAATGTAGACGGACAGGAAGTCAAGTGCTTTGGCAACCGTGAAGGCGAAGCTACAAAGACGATCTGGACGGACGGCGAATACAATTACGCGGTTCTGGCATACGGCGCAGGCGGCGACGATGACTACGGTCTTGGAGCCGAGGACGTCGCGATCATGGTAAATGCAGTCAAGTGAGGAAATATAGAAAATCCGCTTTGCGGATGTAACAGAAAAGACCGTTGCAGCATCTGCTGCAGCGGTCTTTTTAGTGATGAACCGCGGCCGTATATGATAAAATAAAAGTAACTGTTCAGCTCCCCACGTCTCCAAGGCTTCGCATTCGGGCGGGAGGCGCCGCATGTTCCGGTCGAGGAGGAAGTAAGGCCATGATCGATAAGATAAAAAAACTGCGCAGCAATATGGCGTTCAATATTACGGCGGTGATTATGCTGCTTTTGATTGCTTTCGGAACTTTTGTATGCGTGGCCGGTATCTGGAAGTTTTCGAGTGCCTTCGACGACGAATATTCCAACACAACCTATCATATTGCGGATACGGCGGCTTCGCTGGTGAACGGCGATCATATCAAGGACTACCTGGCCGGGCAGCAGGAAGAAGAATATAACAGGACCAAGAGGATCCTCAATGCCTACTGCACCAGGATGAGCGTCTCCCTTGTCTATGTAATTGATGTGGATCAGAGCGATTACGGGAGATTTGTCTCCGTCTTTAATGCCGTAGACAATACGGTAGATGATTCCAATTACAAAGAGTGGGAGAGGGGGTACCAGCGCGAGACCACAAACGAGAATTATCGGAGTGCCTATAAAGACATTTATGAAGGAGAGACGCCCTATGAGATCATATACCGGTTCAATCCCGGTCCCGGCCTGCACCAGCACATTACAATGATCGTTCCCGTCAAAAATTCCGAGGGCGGCGTGGCAGCTCTTCTGTGCGTGCAGCGCCCGATCAGCGAGCTGGCGTCCGCAATAGGAAGTTTTGTGACTTATATCGTCATTGCCGCGCTGATCCTGTCCGTGATCGTGGTGCAGTTTCTGGCTCGCTTTTTGAAAAAGTGGGTGGTTGGGCCGATCCGGACGATCTCCAATGAGGCGACCCGTTTTGCCAGAGAGAACACCAAAGGCGAGGAGCTCGGGGACGTCAGCAAATATGAGGAAATTTACAATCTCTCGCGGTCCATCGACAAGATGGAAACGGATATGGTCAAATACGTGGACAACCTGACGCTGGTCACCGCGGAGCGGGAGAGAATCGGAACGGAGCTGTCTTTTGCCAAGCAGATCCAGTACAGCTCACTGCCGACCAAGTTCCCGGCCTTTCCGGACAGGGGAGAATTTGACGTCTACGCCTACATGAGACCCGCCAAAGAAGTGGGAGGCGACTTCTATAACTTCATACTGGTGGACAATGACCATCTGGCCATGTGGATCGGCGACGTGTCGGACAAGGGCGTTCCGGCGGCGCTGTTCATGATGGCGATCAACATCATGATCAGCCTTCGGACAAGCATTGGGGGGACGCCGGCGCAGATCATGGCGTATGTAAATGACAGAGTATGCGAGCACAACGGCGAGAACCTGTTTGTCACGATCTGGCTGGGAATCCTTGAGCTCTCGACGGGAAAACTCACCTTTGTCAATGCAGGCCACGAAGACCCGGCTGTCTGTCACAAGGGCGGCGAGTTCGAACTTTACAAGACCAGGCACAATATCGCAGTGGGTATACAGCCGAGGATGGTCTACAAGGATTTTGAACTGCAGCTCGGAAAGGGTGACAAAATATTCATTTACACGGATGGCGTGCCCGAGGCCACGGATCCGTATGACAAGCTTTTCTCGACAGACAGGATGACGCAGGCCCTGAATGAGTGCAGGGACGGCTCGCCCCAGGAACTTCTTGAGAATATAAATAAAAGGGTAAAGGAATTTGTGGGTGACAGAACGCAGTTCGATGACCTGACCATGCTGGGGCTGGAGCTGAAGTGAGCAGAGCGGATCGTGCCGCGGCTGGTGATGGGCACAGGGGAAGAGAAGCGGATAGATAATATCCGCTTTTTCCTTATCGGGGAGGTTACCATGAAAAGTTCTGCAGCAGAAAGACTTACAGCAGTATTGCTCTCAATCTTTTTTCTGGAGATTTAGAGCCCGTAAAGGCACAAGGTGGACAATTGTCAAAGTTAGGATTTACAAACCAACGGCACGTTGCCTATACTTGAATATGCGGCTGAAGTCAGTGCACCGGGGAGCAGCGGGAAGCTGCGGATCGTCCCGGACAGCAAGGCGCCGCAACAGAATGAACTGATAATATACTACAACTAACAGTAGACATGCAGCGAAGGAGACCACAGAATGCTGGAACTGAAAAATATTCGTTTTGACGTCCGGGAAGGGGCAGAAGACATCGGCATCATCCGCGACGTCAGTTTCACGATTCCGGACAACAAGTTCGTTGTCGTCACCGGCCCCAACGGCGGCGGCAAATCCACACTGGCGAGACTGATCGCCGGCATTGAGAAACCTACCGAGGGCAGGATCCTGCTCGACGGCGAAGATATCACAGATAAGTCGATCACGGACCGCGCGCGCATGGGCATTTCCTATGCCATGCAGCAGCCTGTCCGCTTCAAGGGCATCCAGGTCCTGGACCTTTTGCGCCTTGCCTCCGGAAAGGGCACCAGAGTGACGGTCGCCGAGGCCTGCCAGTACCTTTCCAGAGTCGGCCTGTGCGCCAAGGATTACATCATGCGCGAGGTGAATGCGAGCCTTTCCGGCGGCGAGCTCAAGAGAATTGAGATCGCGACGGTCCTTGCCCGCGGCACCAAGCTCTCCGTCTTCGACGAGCCGGAGGCCGGCATTGACCTGTGGAGCTTCCAGAACCTGATCGAGGTCTTCGAGCAGATGAGAGATTCCATCAAGGACAGCTCTATTTTGATCATTTCCCACCAGGAGAGGATCCTGGAGATCGCGGACGAGATCATCGTCGTCGCGGACGGAAAGATCGACCGTATGGGACCGCGCGAGGAAATCCTGCCGTCCCTGATCGGAACGACTTCCGCGGTGGGCGTCTGTGTACCGCTGGGCGGCAAGCCCGCCGCAGTGCCGCAGGTTCCCAGGGATGAGAATGGCAATCCCATTCCCAAAAGTCAGGCGAAAGGAGGAGAAATCTGATGGAATTTAAGAAAATGGACGAGATCCAGAAGAGGATCCTCATGGAAGTGGCCGGTCTGCACACGGTTCCGGAGGGAGCCTTCAATATCCGAAGCGACGGACAGCTGGCCGGGCGCGCCAGTTCCGCCAATATCGAGATCGTCTCCAAGGAGGACGGAAGCGGTATTGATATTCACATCAAGCCCGGCACGAAGAACGAGAGCGTGCATATCCCCGTCATCATGAGCAAGAGCGGCCTGCACGATGTTGTCTACAACGACTTCTATGTGGGCGAGGACTGCGACGTGGTCATCGTCGCCGGCTGCGGCATCAGCAACTGCGGCGGCATGGACTCCGAGCATGACGGCATTCACCGCTTCTATGTGGGAAAGAACTCCAATGTCAAGTACGTAGAGAAGCACTACGGCGAAGGCGACGGCACCGGCAAGAGAATTCTCAATCCGGTCACGGAAGTCTACATGGAAGAAGGCAGCCACGTGGAGATGGAGATGGTCCAGATCAAGGGCGGCGACTCCACAGACAGAAGCACGGTTGCCAAAGTAGCGGCCGGCGCGAGCCTTGTCGTCATGGAGAGACTGATGACCCACGGCGAGCAGTACGCCGCAAGCGCTTATCTGGTCGACCTGGACGGCGACGGATCCAGCGCGGACATCGTATCCCGGTCCGTGGCCAGGGACAAGTCCTACCAGAAGCTGGATCTTCGCGTAAACGGCAACGCAGCCTGCAGCGGACACACGGAGTGCGACTCCATCATCATGGATGAGGGAAGGATCCTGGCGGTCCCGCAGCTGGAAGCCAACTGCACGGACTCCGCGCTGATCCACGAGGCGGCTATCGGCAAGATCGCGGGCGATCAGCTGATCAAGCTCATGACGCTGGGCCTGGCCGAGGCGGAAGCCGAGGAGCAGATCGTCAACGGATTTTTGAAATAACACGGAAGAATAATGAAAAAGATTCCGAACGGCCGAGGCTGTTCGGAATTTTTTTCGTCATTTTTCGGAATTGCTGAATATTTTTTGAAAAAAGTTTAGAATTGGACGTAAATACGATATCCTTTTATTGTAGCGAAAACGTTCGGAGCAACGGAGAACAGATGACGATACAAAAGAGATTAATGATCAGCAACTTTGCGGCCAATATGATCACTGCGCTTATGATCTTTATAGTAAGTGTGGCATATGTATTTTTTTTCAGCGAGGCGACGTTCAATAAGGGCAGCGGATCGGCGGGGGGCATTGAAAGACTGACAAAGAGGACGAATATTCTGTATATCTTTGAGGAAGAGATTTCCGAGATGAAATGGCAGGCAGTCCTGCCGGAGGGCGGTAAGGAAACGGAGATCACGCTGCTGCCCGAGGCACAGAGAATCGAGGAACTTGAGGCCCTCGGATATCATATTCAGGTCAGGTCTCCCTATGGGATTTCTTTTACCAATATGGAGCCGGCGGACGAAGGAATGCTCGCACGAACCGGAGATGTAACGGAGAACTTCTCCTATGTGACAGACAAGGAGCTTGTTGTCGGGGAGAAAATCCGTTATGCGGACAGGGATTATTATGTGACGGCTGTCTACAACGAGGACCGGGTGGACGCCGGCGTGAAAAGATCGATGACGCCGCTGTATTTGGTGCCTGTGGGAATCGGAATCGGATTCTTTCTGATCACCGTAGTCTGTATCGCTATTGTCTCGTCAGCCTTTTCACGCATGATCACAAGGACGGTCCTGGTTCCGCTGCGGCAGCTGAAAAAGGGAGCCAAGCTGGTCGCGGAAGGGAATCTGAACTACCGGATCTCTTACAATAAACGCGATGAATACGGAGAGGTGTGCGAAGAATTTGATCTCATGCGCCGGCAGCTCAAGGAAGCGTTCACCAGGCAGAAACGGGATGAACAGCAGCAGAGGGAATTGCTCAGAGGTATCACACACGACCTGCGGTCCCCTCTGACATCCATTAAGGGATATGCGATGGGGATCAAGGACGGGATCGCAAACACGCCGGAGAAGAGAACAAGGTATTGCGACGCTATTTTGACACGGGCGGAGGACCTGGAGAGACTGACCGGGAGCCTGTCGATCTTCCTGAAAATGGACGCCGAAAGCGGCTTTTTGCATCCGGAAAAAGTAAATCTGGATGAGTATATCCGGCAGTTCCTCGCAGAAAAAGAGGCCTGGCTCACGGACAGAAAGGTGGAGGTCCTCTACAGGACGCAGGACCCGAATGCGGAGGCGGAGCTGGACATTCGGGAGATGCAGAGGGTGTTCATGAATCTTCTGGAGAACACGGTGCGATACCGCACCTCGGATCGCTCCAAAGTGGAAATCGAGGTCCGCCGGAATCCGCAGGGCGTGGAAATCCTGTTCTCTGACGACGGGCCCGGAGTGGGCGAGGAACACCTGGAGCACCTTTTCGAATCATTTTACAGGGCGGACCAATCGAGAACGACGCCGGAAAAGGGCAGCGGAATCGGGCTGGCGATCGTCAGGAGGATCATAGAGGGACAGGGCGGACAGGTCGAGGCATCATCGGACGGCGGGCTCTGCATCACCATGGCGCTGCCGGCAGCGAGGAGGGAAGAGAAGGCATGAGAAAAATACTGATCGTAGAGGATGACATTCTGGCGGCGGAGCTGGAGAGAGATTATCTGGAGGCGTCCGATTACGAGGTGGAACTGTGCGCCGACGGAGAGGAAGGATACAAAAAAGCGCTGAGCGGGGACTATGATCTGCTTCTTCTCGATATCATGCTCCCCGGAATGAGCGGGTTTGAGATCTGCCGCAGGATCCGGCGCGAGCAAAATATCCCCATTGTGATGGTCACGGCCAAGACGGAGGATGTGGACATGATCCGGGGACTGGGGCTGGGCGCGGACGACTATATCATGAAACCGTTCAATCCCGCCGAGCTGGTCGCCAGGGTCAAGGCGCATATACGCATTCATGAGACGCTTCTGGGACAGGGCGGCGAAGAGGACAGGGAGATCCGCCACAGGGATCTCGTGATCTCTGTGCCCTACCGGAGAGTTACGGTGCGCGGCAAAGAAGTCAATCTCAAGAACCGGGAATATGAGCTTTTGTATTTTCTGGCCTCCCACCAGGGAATGGTCTTTTCCAGGGATACTCTTCTGGAGCGGATCTGGGGGCAGGATACGCCCGGCGACACCGCGACCGTCATGGTCCATATAGGACGGATCCGGGAAAAGATTGAGGAGAATCCCCAGAAGCCGGAGTATATCATCACGGTCTGGGGAGCCGGCTACAAATTTGCCGACAAACAGTGACGAAAGAATATCAATTTAAAAACAGTTTACAATTGTTTAGTTACAGTTTATGATTAGAATATTCGGAGAAGAGTCAGGGGGAATTCTTTTTCATACCAGAGAAAATAGCACAAGATGAGGGGAGAAAGAGAATGAAAGGAAAGATCAGAGGAATTTCTCTGATTATGGCAGTTGCCGGGCTGCTTCTTGCCGCAGGCTCCATGACGATCTTTTCGGCGTGCCTGCCCAGAGCGGACGGAAGTTATATGGACTGTCATAACGCGCAGATCGCAGTCGCGGTGTGCGGCATTTGTCTGGCGCTTCTCTTTCTGGCCGCGGCCTTCGTGAGAAACAAGACGGCAAGACTCATTTTAGATGCTGCGGCATTGGCACTCTGTCCGGTTATATTTAAGATCCCGGGGACGCTTGTGCATATATGTCTTCTGAGCAATATGCACTGTCAGGTCAGGCTCAGGCCTTTTGCCAAGGGGGCTGCGATCTTCATCGCGCTGCTGACAATATGGGATATTTTTCAAATAGTAAGGAATAAACCGGGATTCGGATCCGGGGAAGAATGAGATAAGGCTCGCGCGGAGGCGCGGGCCTTTTTTTCAGATATGTGTAGAATTTTCAAACAACACCAAAGTATATTCAATGTTTTGAAAAAACTATCTTTCCTATAATGCTTATTGTAACAGGCGCGGAGTCACCGCGCGAAACCTTTAACATTATTCGCAGGAGGATGAATATGTTTAAGAAAGTTATTGCTATCATGACAGCAACCGTCCTTGCAGCTTCCATGCTGGTAGCTTGCGGCGGAAGCACAGGCGCAAGCTCTTCCGAGCCTGCAGCACAGGAAGCGGCTGAGCCCGCGGCAGAGCCCGCAGCTGATGCGGCAGGTGAGGCTGCAGCAGCGACCGACGGCGACCTTTCCACAAAGAAAGTCGGCGTCTGCATCTATCAGTTCTCCGATAACTTCATGACCCTGTTCAGAACAGAGCTCGAGAAGTATCTCATCGAGAAGGGCTTCGCAAAAGAGAACATCACCATCGTTGACGGCGCGAATGACCAGGCTACACAGTCCGGCCAGATCGACAGCTTCATCGCTGACGGCGTTGATGTCCTGATCATCAACCTGGTTAACTCTTCTTCCGCTTCCACAGTTACCGACAAGGTCGTAGCTGCGAACATCCCGCTGGTTTACATCAACCGTGAGCCCGCTGCAGATGAGCAGCAGAGATGGGCAGACAACAACTGGAACGTCTGCTACGTTGGATGCGACGCTCGTCAGTCCGGCACATACCAGGGCGAGATCATCGGTGACCTCGGCCTTGACGCTGTTGACTTCAACAAGAACGGCAAGATCGACTACATCATGATCAAGGGCGATCCCGAGAACGTTGACGCTCAGTATCGTACAGAGTTCTCCATCAAGGCTCTGACAGACGCAGGCTTCGAAGTTAACAAGCTTGATGAGCAGGTTGGTATGTGGGATCAGGTTAAGGGCGCTGAGCTCGTAGCTAACTCCCTGTCCCAGTACGGCAACGACATCGAAGTTGTATTCTGCAACAACGACGCTATGGCACTTGGCGCTCTGCAGTCCATCCAGTCCGCAGGCCGCAAGGTTGGCACAGACATCTATCTGGTAGGCGTTGACGCTCTGACTGAGGTTGTTGAGTATGTTATCTCCGGCGACATCACCGGCACAGTCTTCAACGATCACTTCGCACAGTCCCACAACGCAGCTGATGCAGCGATCAACTACATCACAGGCGCTGGCAACGAGCACAACATCCAGTGCGACTACAAGAAGGTCACAAAGGATAACGCTCAGGAGATCCTTGATTCTCTGAAGTAATTAAAGCAATTTGAACAGTTTGTTCACAGTCTGAATTGACAGGTGCGGCGTGCCGCCGCACCTGTCTCTCTTTAGCGAAAACAAGCATCCTGTACATTCCGATGTGAATTGACGGGAATACAAAAAAGGAGATTAGCATGGCAGAATATTATCTTGAATTGAAAGGTGTATCCAAGTCTTTCCCCGGCGTTAAGGCTCTGGATAATGTTTCCCTTTCGGTCCGCCCGGGTACTGTCCATGCACTGATGGGGGAAAACGGCGCA
>JAZQCI010000097.1:0-46857 GCA_045546175.1 Lachnospiraceae bacterium
TCCATGTAGGGGAAGACGTCTACATCAGCATGGCGGAGAGCGCACAGAAGTATTGCTGGTTTATCACCCCTTATCTGATCATCACGGACGAGATGTGCCACGCCTTTTCGCTGGCAGCGCGACGCGGCGTGGATATCCGCATCATAACACCCGGTATTCCGGACAAGAAGATCGTCTACAGCGTGACGCGCTCCTATTACAACGGACTGGCCAGGAACGGCGTCCGGATCTTCGAGTACACGCCCGGCTTCTGCCACGCCAAGATGTCCATCGCGGACGATCTCATGGCGACCTGCGGCACGATCAATCTGGACTATCGCAGCCTGTATCATCACTTCGAGAACGGCTGCCTGTATGCGGACTGCGACGCGGTAATGGACACAAAGAGAGATTTTGAAGATACATTTGCCAAGAGCAAAGAAGTGACCGAGTTCTACGCCAACGGGCGCGGCGCCTTCATGCGCTTTGGCCAGATGATCCTGAGACTGGCAGCTCCTCTGATGTAAGAAAGATCGGATTCGTGACAGAGCTGATGTCAGAAAGCGTGTTGGAGATTTATGAAAAATCCGGTTAAACGGCTGATCGGGACGATAAAATGGAAGGTCAGATAAATGTCAAAAGACCGCCGCACTTTTTTCAGTGCGGCGGTCTTTTGCCGTATGATGCTTACGCGTGCGGAGAGGTGGATGCTGCCTTTCAGGCAAACCCCCACACGGCGCGGCAGTTCGCTCTGCGTGCTTTAATCTGCTGCATTCTCATGGTATTATAGAAGTACCGGGAAAGGAGGGATATCGGTATGATTCTGAATGAGGAACTTCTCGCCGTCGAGCGAGGCGAACAGGGTGAAGCCATGCGCAAGGTGCTCAAAACGCTCATCATGTACGGAGAGGCATTCGGCGCAGAGCGCATGGTCAAGATCACAGGGAAGATGGGACATGCGGTGATCGGGACCGGCAGTATGACGTGGAAACCGGTATTCGACCTCATGGAAGAGCTGATTAACGGAGGAGCCCTACCCAGGCAGAGCTTTACGACAGACCCGCGCGGCGTGGAGCCTCACGTTCCGATGAGCCTCCTGGACTGGGGCATGTTCAAGGTGATCTTCTCCGGCCAGGAGCGGATGGAGAAGGAGTGGGAGCGGATGGGTATTAAGGACAAAAATGCCTACACATGCACCGCCTATATGGAGGAAGTCGGCAATATCCCGCAGTACGGAGAGATCTTGGGCTGGGCCGAGTCCTCTGCCGTCTCCTATGTCAACTCGGTGATCGGCGCTCGCTGCAACCGCAATTCGGGCATCCTGGAGATCATGTCCAACATCCTGGGCTACGTGCCGGAGTTCGGACTCCTCACGGACGAGGGCAGGAAAGCCGACTGGATCATAGAAGTGAAATGTCAAAATATGCCCGAGCCCCAGCTTCTGGGCAGCGCCATCGGCTTTAAATGTGTCGAGGATGTCCCCTATATCCGGGGCCTGGACAAGTGGCTTGGCAACGAGCTCACACAAAAAGTGAAGGATTATCTGAAGGATATGGGTGCAGCGGCCGCTTCCAACGGCTCCGTCGGGCTCTACCATGTGGAGAACCTGACGCCGGAGGCGGTTAACCACGCGCTCGAAGACGGCGGAAATTCCCTGATCAGGGAAAATGCGAAAGTATTCGTGATCGACGACGAAGAGATTGCCCGCGTCAAGGCGAGCTACCCCAATCCCTGGAAGGGGCGCGACGACTGGGACGAGGCGCCGGAGCTCGCTTTTGCTGGATGTCCGCATTTCTCCTGCCGGCAGCTGTGCGAATGGACGGACAGGCTGGTGGAGGGGCTAAAGAGGCACGGCAACCAGGAGGTCACCATGAACACGATCTTCTGCGCGGCGCCCGATGTAATAGCGGCCTTTAAGAAACAGTATCCGCAGAGGGCAAGGAGGCTGGAAAAGATCGGCGTGACCGTCTCCGGACTCTGCCCGCTTTCCTACACTTCCAACCCGCTGACCGACAATATTCGCATTATCACGGCTTCCAATAAACTGCGCTATTACAGCAAGGCGCGCTTCTACAGTGAAGAAGAGCTGGTCGAGATCATCACGGGCGGCTGGAATGAGAAATGGAGGTGACGGTATGATCGTTAAGTACAAAGGAAGAGTGGTCGTGCCGGGCGATGTGACCGGCAGTGCGCTTGTTACACACGAAGGTTTCAATACTTTGGCAAACCTCAAGACGGCGGGCTCCTTTCTCAATCCCAAGGGAGTCCTGCAGGATATGAACAACCCGGAACTCTACGGAAAGAAGATCCCCGGCAAGATCCTGTGCCTGCCGGAGACCATCGGTTCCACGACAGGCGGCATGGTCCTGTACTGTGCCTCCGTAATGGGCGTCGCTCCCGCCTGTATGCTCTTCAGCGGGAAGGCGGACACGCTGGCCGTAGCCGGAGCCGTGCTCACGGCAAACTGGTCGAAGCATCCGATCGTGCTGGTGGATGATCTGGGCGAAGGGTTTCTCCAGGACATCAAAGAAGGCCAGAGGATTCATGTCAAAGAGGACGGGACAGTACTGGTGGAATACGAAGATTTATTCGAGGCGGCGCCGTGACGCGCCTGCAGTGAATATACAAGGTTCGCAGAGTGGGCAAAAGGCACGCACAGCGTGCAGCCGCGTCTCGCGAATTTTCTATAAAAGAGGATCTAAAAAGAGGAGAATCGCATGAGTGCTGAAACATCTGTGAAGAAGGAATACCAGGCGCTCCTTACGCCGTGGAAGATCGGAAACTGCGAGATCAAGAACCGCTTTGTCGTGACATCGATGGGCGGAACGGATCTCTTCGGCTGGATGGAGCAGAATCATTTTGATAAAGCCGGGGCAAAATTTATCCTGGAGGCGGCCAAGGGCGGCGCCGGACTGGTCCTGCCGGGCTGTCAGCCGGTCTATAACCCTATGTTCGGGCAGTGGCTGCACAAGAACAAGAAGATGTACAGGGACCTGGCGAAATGGATGCCCAAGTTCCACGAGACCGGCGCCAAGCTGTTCGTGCAGCTGACGGCCGGCTTTGGAAGAAGCTTTACGATCTCGCAGGCGATGGAAGAGCTCTATTCCAACGAGCTTTTGCGCGAGCTCTCAAAGCCCGTCATGGACCTGGACAAGATCACGGCGAGTGCGTCGCCCGCGGCCAACCGCTGGTCGGACAAAGTGCCCTCCAGAGCCATGACGGTGGAGGAGATTAAGGAATTCGTTCAATCTTTTGCCGAGTGTGCAAGGCTTCTCAAGGAGGCGGGCGTGGACGGCGTGGAGATCCACGCGGTGCACGAGGGCTATCTTCTGGACCAGTTCACGCTCAAATATGTGAACCACCGCACAGATCAGTACGGCGGATCGTTTGAGAACCGCTACCGCTTCCCGGTGGAGATCGTGCAGGCCATCAAGAAGGCCTGCGGGGACGACTTCCCCGTATCCCTGCGCTACAGCGTGGTCTCCAAGACCAAGGGAATGCGCCGGGGCGCGCTGCCGGGCGAAGAGTTCGAGGAGGCCGGGCGCGACATGGAAGAGTCCGAGCGCGCGGCAAAATATCTGCAGGACGCGGGCTATGACATGCTCAACTGCGACAAGGGCACCTATGACGCCTGGTATTGGGCGCATCCGCCCATTTATATGCCCGAGAACTGCAACCTGGAATACGTGGAGCACATCCGCAAATTTGTGGACATCCCCGTGGTCTGCGCGGGCCGCATGGATCCCGTGACGGCGGCCGAAGCCATCGAGCGCGGCGGCATCGACGGAGCCGGCTTCGCAAGGCAGTTCCTGGCCGACCCGCAGTGGGTGAAGAAGCTCCTGGAAGGAAAAGAGGACGAGATTCGTCCCTGCATCCTTTGCCACAACGGATGCTTCAACATGGCCCACTACAAGGGCGTTCCCAACGACCAGGATCTGAGCGACTCCCTGCACCTGGCGCGCTGCGCGGTCAACGCAGAGATGATGCAGTGGGACAAGCACTTTATCAAAAAAGCGAAAACCCCGCAGACCGTCGCCATCGTCGGCGGAGGCATCGGCGGCATGGAGGCGGCGAGAGTCCTCGCTCTGCGCGGCCACAAGCCGGTGATCTACGAGCGGACGGATATGCTGGGCGGCGCTTTCATCGCAGCCGCTTCGGAGTCCTACAAAGGAAAACTGCGCGACCTGCTTGACTGGTACCGCAGACAGATGGAAGAGCTCGGGATCGAGATCCAATATGACTATGAAGTTAGGACAGTGCGCGAGTTCGGGGACCAGCCCGTGATCGTGGCGACCGGCGCCGTTCCCCGCGTTCTGAAAGCCGTAAAAGGACACGAGAAGATGATCGAGGCCTGCGACTACCTCCTGGGCGAGCCGGGATCCTTCCGGGCAGCCGGCATGGTGATCGCACCGGGCGCGGCGAAAGTGGACCCAAAGAGCGAGCTTGTCAAGAAAGCCCCCATTACTTCGCTGCTTCCTCCGGCACAGCTCGGAGAAACAGTCGCTGTGATCGGCGGAGGCCTGACCGGCTGCGAGATCGCCTATGAGCTCCATCTGCAGGGCAAAAAGCCCGTGATCATCGAGATGATGGACGACCTTGTCAAGCAGAAGGGCGTGTGCCTTGCCAACAGCTCTTATTTGAGGGAATATTTTGCCTGGAAGAAGGTGCCGGTCTATCTGGAGACCCGCCTCACCGAGGTGAAGGACGGCGCCGTCGTCTGCCTGGACAAAGAGGGCAAAGAGTTCGAGATTCCATGCGACAACGTGATCTCCTGCGCCGGATACCTGCCTGCGCCGCTCTCGTCGGCGGGCAAGAAGAACGTGCAGTTCGTCGGAGACTGCCGCAAGGTCGGCAATCTGCGAAGCGTCATCTGGGGCGCTTATGAGGCGGCAATGAAGATCTGAGAAAATAGGAACGGACGGTCATGGCCCTCATTGCGGGCCATAATTAATAACCACTACACACAAAAGGAGGAGACAATGCAATACAAGAGATTATTGAGCATTGGGCTGTCTTTGGTATTAGCTATTTCGACGGCAGCCTGCGGAGGAGCTACCGGAGCGGCTACATCCGGGGACCAGGCGACGGAAGAGACCGGCGGAGCCGCCCAGGGCGAAGAGACGGCGGACGCGGCCGGGGATGCGGCGGCGGATGCCGGAGCCGGAGATGCTGCCGGAGCCGGGGACGCAGCCGCAGCCGGGGATGCAGCCGGAGCTGGAGAAGCCGCTGGGGCCGGAGATGCCGCCGGAGCCGGGGACGCAGCGCCCGGAGCAGGTGATGCAGCCGGGGCCGGAGAAGCAGCCGGAACCGGAGACGCAGCACCCGCAGCAGCCGGAGCCGCTGCAGAGATTCCCGCCTCGGATATCTCCGTCAAATGGGACGACAGCCGCATTTACGGGGGCTCATCGTTAGGAAGCTTCAATGTAGTCAAGACCTATGAAGTGAAGGGATATGAAGATGTTCCTTTCCTCAAAGTTTCGGATTACCTGCATGCCACCTTCGATGGCAAAGAGAGAGTCGTCATGCAGGACGGCGTCATGAAGATCGATGTCAACGGGGCGAGTGCTGTGATCGATCCTGCGGCGGACACTCTTTTGATGGAAAATCCCGCGGGCCTGAGAGGATTCGGCGTGGTAAACGGCCCTGTAGTTGATCCGATGGAATTCAGTGTCGTCATGCCGTCTGTCAAAAATCAGTCCACAGAGACGGCACCGGCTCCGGTGACTGTCAAGTTCGCAGACTACCACATGCCGGTCGTCGCCTATGAGGACGACATCCTGATGCCGTTCCTTGCGCTGCAGAATACGTTCGGCAACGTCACCATGATGGTCGCTCTGGCCTATAACGGCAAGGATTATTTCAATTTGTCCGAGATCAAATCCGCCTTTGATAAAGAAGGGGAGGCCGTGACAAACAGCCCTTACGTAAAGGCGGTCTATTCCGGACCTTTCAGCAAAAAGGACAGGACGACCCAGGCGTATGCGGATTACGGTTATTATTCGACATGCCTTCTGCTGGATCTGACTTTTGGCCACAAAGAAGAGAAGAATATCACGACATTCGACGAATACTTCACCAGAATCAACGCGAAGGGATCCTTGTGCTCCACAGATCCTTCCGCAGCCGTTGCCGCCGAAGTCATGTTGTTCAACTATTTATTTGACTCTGGACATGACTCCTTATTGGGGGTCGATACGGTCTTCGGAACCGTTCAGGCCGATGAGCAGACAGTCGGCGAAATAGCGGACGAGATCAAGGAATCGGAAGAAGGTAAAGAACTCTTCGAAGAAGCGCAGCAGACGGATCCGAATGAAGATCTTGTCAACACGATCCTGGGCGCGCTGATGGAAAAAGGATTCAATGTGCCGGAGGTCGCTCCGCTCATGGTCTGGACCCTGTACATGGACAAAATCAAGCCTGCCGACTACGGAAAGCAGCGCCTTGACTATTCCGGTGACACGGCGGTCATCTATTTCGAGGGCTTCAAGGACGACTCGACACTCAGAAAGCCGTCCTACTACATGATTCCGATCAAACCGGAGGACGAGGAGACCAGCAACTTCGCGTTTTTCTATAATTGCTTCGAGGATATCAAGAAGCACGAAGAAGTTAAAAACATCGTGATCAACCTCTCCAACAACGGAGGCGGATCGGCCACCGGCCTGATCGCGATTCTCGGCTTCCTCTCCGGAGACGGAGAAGTGAACCTCACGAACAAAGACGTGATGACCGGAAGTTACAGAAGTGAGTGGTATCACGTCGACACCAACCTGGACGGCGTCGCGGATGACCAGGACGGCTACGGCGGACAGTACGATTTCTTTATCATGTGCAGCGGATCCTCCTATTCCTGCGGCAATGCGCTTCCCTATTTTGCGCAGCAGAACGGTCTCGCCAAAATCATCGGCACAAGGCCCGGCGGAGGAGACTGTGTTGTCGGCAGCTTCATCGACGCTTACGGCCGCAACGCGGTTTACTCCTGCATGCTGAAGCTCGGAAAAGATGACGGAAGCGGATTCGTATCCGATGAAAAAGCAGTCGTTCCGGATTATGACATGATGCCTTCGCTCGTGGACATCAAGCTTGTTCCCTGGTATGACGTGGAAGGAATTACGCAGGCCGTTCACAACTGCATTAACGGTGAGAAGACAGCCGTTTACAGTGAGGAGGCGGAGACCCAGGCGATGTCGGAATTCTTCGAAGGTCTCTTTGAGAGGATGGCGCAGTAAGACGGGGAGTAGTAAGAAGCGGCGCAATGGCTCGCTCCGCGAGCCTTGAAGGTAATCGGTTTGGAATATTGATTAGAGAGAGGGGTGCCGTGGGTGGCACCCCTTGTTTTGTTTTTTGGGGTGCCGGGGGAGGTAACTCCTTCGGCACCAGTTTAGCATTATGAGAGATATAGCAGATATCTTAGAATTGCCAAGGCAGGTATGCCGCCGCAGCCGCAAGAAATACCGCCGGAAGCATATTGGCAACGCGCAGTTTCCGGTCGAAGACCAGATTGAGGCCGACGCAGAAGATCAGCACAGAGCCAATCAGCGACAGATATGCGATGGCGGCCTCTGTCATGAGCGGCGCGATCAATTTGGCAAGAAGTGTAATCGATCCTTCGAAGAGCAGGATCGGAATTGCCGAGAAAGCAGCCCCCTTGCCGAGCGATGAGGTCATCAAGGCAACGATGATAAGGTCAAGCACCGATTTCACTGCCAAAGTAGAGTAATCCCCGGTCACTCCATCCTGAATGGAGCCGACGATTGCCATAGCGCCGATGCAAACTGTGAGAGACGCCGTCACAAAAGCGTTCACAAACTGTGCGTCGCCGCTGTTGCCGGTCCGTATTTTCAGCCATTCACCGAAGGTCACGAAGCCTTTCTCGATGCCGATCAGTTCTCCGATCAGTGTACCGATCGCAAGGCAGAGCACCACAAGCATCGATTTACCGCTGGCAATCTGTCCGCCTTCAACGCGCAACATTCCTTCCATTGCTCCGGCGATAGCGATGAAAAGCACACTGATGCCGCAAGCTTTGGTAAGAGCTTCCTGTTGATCTTCGCTGAATGCCCGGCCGACCACCATGCCGATCAGACCGCCGGTGATGATGCTTATTGTATTAATGAGCGATCCCATATCTTTTGATTCCTCTCCGAATTCTTAATGCTTGTGTATTATACTCCCGCCTACGAAATCCTGCAAAAGAGAATGTCTGAATTTCCCCAATTTGTCTTGCGAAACAAATTGCAGAAAGTGATAGAATTGACTTGTGCACCAACGGCAATCGAACAGCCCTCGCGACAATCGAACAGCCCTACGACATTCAAATAAAGAAACAAGGAGAAACACCCATGAGATTATTCATTGCTATACAGCTTTCCGACGAGATGAAGAAGACAGTGACAGGAACCATGCACGAGCTGAAAAAGGCCGGCGTGAAGGGCGGCTATGTGCCCCTGCAGAACCTGCATGTGACATTGGCTTTTATAGGTGAGACGAGTGATGCAGCTGCGGTGAAGGCCGCAATGCAGACAATAGATTTCAAGCCGTTCAGGATGGCGTTTACGGATATGGGAACTTTTGACAACCTTCTGTGGATCGGAATCAAGGGAAATCAGGGCCTGAACAAGCTGGCCAGACACGTCGGCGAGGCTCTCGATGCGGCAGATATTTCCTATGACCACAAGAAATTTACACCACACGTCACAGTCGTCCGCAAAATGGGAGGTCCTTGGAAAAAAGTGCCCGCGCCGAAGGGAGAGATGATGGTGAAAAAGGTCTCTCTGATGAAATCGGAACTGAAGGACGGAAAGCGAGTTTACAAGGAAATCTTTTCGGTCGAGCCGCAGGCGTGAAGGTCTCGTAGCGTAAAAGTATACAAGGAAATCTACGCGATCGAGCCGCAGGCGTGAGCCCCGGCAAAATATAATCAGGCGCAAGATCTGCACATCCGTGAACAAACCCCATCCGCCCAAAAGAAAGGCATATTAAGTGAAATCAACAAATCCAACCAAAGGAGAAGCCCAATCGAATACGGCCGGGAACAGGTCGCTGACTTCCGTCGACCTGATCAGGGGGCCGATCATGAAGAATCTTCTGATCTTTATGCTGCCGATCCTGGTGTCCTATGTGTTCCAGCAGCTTTACAATGCTGTGGATACGGCTATTGTGGGACACTATTTGGGAGAGCAGTCGCTGGCGGCGGTGGGGGCGAATGTTGCGATCTTTGACCTTATGGTCATGTTTGCGCAGTCGCTAGGAAATGGCCTGTGCATTGTTGTTTCGAGAGCGTACGGGGAAGGAGATGAGAGGAAGCTTCGCAAGTCGGTGGCCGGATCGCTTGTGATCGGTGTCGGCACGACTGCGGTGATGACGGTCCTGTCGCTTTTGGGGCTGGGACCGCTTCTGCGACTGTTGGGAACACCGGAAGCTATCTATGCGGAAGCACTTTCCTATATCAGGGTCATCGGCGGATGGATTGTGGTGATGTTTGCTTACAATCTTTTGTCATCGCTGCTAAGGGCGATCAGGGATTCCGCGATGTCGCTGGTCTTTCTTGTGATTTCTTCTGTGTTGAATGTGATTCTGGACCTGGCGCTGGTGGCGGGAGCCGGGATGGGCGTGCGGGGAGCAGCGGCCGGCGTCTAGTTGCGCTTGTTGGGCGATGTGTGGGGGGGCGGCGACACTAGTCAAAAGCCTGTGCGCCGCGGCGCCAGCGCCCACTGCTCAATTTCGCTTGTCAAAAGCCTGCGGGCTGATTTCCACGCCGGGTCCGTGAATCAGGTTCTCCTCGGTGAGTTGGTCGCAGCCGCCGAAGGCCCAGGCATAGATCTTTTCGAGGCCTGCGCCGCAGATGACTTTGCGCAAATTTTTGCAATCTTTGAAGGCGTACGGAGGAATGATTCTGAGCTGATCCGGAAGCACGATTTCTTCGATCCCGCATCGGACAAAAGTATAGCCCCACAGCGTCTTCAACTGCTCCGGCAGCTTCAGCTGTCGGAGATTACTGCATCCGTCAAAAACAAATTCTCCCAGATCGGTGACCGTATCCGGTATTTTGATGGATGTGATTTCCTTGTGGCCGCGAAAGACTTTGTCATTTATGATCGTAAAGACCTTGTCATCCGGGATGACGACCTCGGGCTCATTTCCTTCATATCTGGTCAGACAGAATGTCCCGTCTTCAACTCTTCGATAATAAAACTCCTGCATAATCGTTCCCTTATGATTGTGAGTGTGTTGAGGCACTATTTTGGCATTGATTTATTGTGTTCTGAATCATGATATCACATATAAGAGAAAGGTACGTTAGCTATGTACAATATTCGTTTGACGCCGGACCGGGATGTCCGGGCCGAGAAGAGAGTGTGTCAGGAGATACGTCCCCGCGACACACCTTGTGACAAAAAATGTGTCAGCGGATACGTCCCCCTGACACATAACTGATATAATATAGAAAACTGTGAAAACAGTTCATCACACATTAATTAAGGAGTACATCATGAGAAAGAATCTGAAGCGATTTATGACCACGGCGATCATTCTCGCACTTCTCACCGGCTGTGCGGGTTCAAATGCAAGTGACGCGGGAAAGACGAGCGATGCGGCGCAAGCGGATGCGGCGGACAATATTTTGACCCATGAGGAGGCGGCTGAAAATATGGAGGAATCCGGGAGCGAGCCTTTGAGCGGGGCGGACGCGGCAGGAAGCGGCCAGGCTTCGAGTGGGGAGGCCGGCAGCGGGACGGACGCGTCGGCGGGCGCGGATGCGAAGAAGAAGCCGGAAGATCTGCTCGGAACAAAGTTTCCGGACTTCACGATGAAGACGGTGGACGGCGGCACTTTTACGCTGTCAGAAGCGCTGAAGGAGAAGCAGGTCGTTCTGATCAACATGTTCGCGACCTGGTGCGGGCCCTGCAAGATGGAGTTTCCGGAGATGATCAGTTCCTACGAGGAGCGCAAGGACTATGTGGATGTCTTTGCTTTTTCGCATGATCACGAAAACGGCGACTCAGAGGAAAAGCTGAAAAAATTCGCAGAGGATTTCAAACTGCCTTTCCATGTCGCCTACGATGACAATCTGGCGATCGATACATTCAGCGCCTTTAGAGGGATCCCGGCCACGATCGTTGTGGACCGGTTCGGGACGATCTGTTTCGTTCAGAGCGGATGCTTTTTTAACAAAGGGCAGATCGACCGCGTCCTGGACACATTTATCGGAGATGATTACACGGAGAGCAAGATTCTCACAGATGTCCCCAAAGAAGTGGTCAAAGTAGAGTATCCCGACAACGCATCGCTTTCCGCCGCGATGAATGCGGAGGGCGGCACGCTCGTATTTGAGAGCGATCCGGACAGAGAGGGACTTCCCTTTATTCCGACAGATATGGATGGGCGGACGGCCGCTGTGGCGTCCGGCGGCAAAGCACTCGGAAATGACGCTCTTGTGCGCACGAAGATTCAGGTGACGGAAGATGGCAGTGTTCTGGCTTTTGACCTGAAGTCGGCGGTCAATATCGGGTACTATAATTTGCTGATTTTTGACAACGATAAACCGGTGAAGGCATATTCCGGCACTCATGACTGGGATACGTGTGCGGTGGAACTCGCGAAGGGAGAGCATGAGATCTGGTTTGCGGCATATCGAATGGAGATCCCGGGCGATGAGAAGATCGAGGACCTGTTCGCGGTGGATGAGGTGAGACTTCTGACAGGCGACGAGGCAGCGCAGGTGCTGGCGGCGCAGCCGGTCTATCCGTCCTCGGACGAGGCGTCGCTTCGCCTGGAAGGGGAGAACGTTCGTGAGGTGAAAGTCTTTAAGGACGGATCGGAATATCCTTTTCCTTTCTTCATCGGAACCGGCGAACTGACGGTTCATTTCCAGCTTCCGGCGGGCGCTCCCGTGGAGACGTACATCGTGTATACGGGTCTGAGTGAGACGCCTATTTCCGCGACGGAATGCGTGAGCGATGACAGGTCGGAATTTGTCTTCAAGACGGACTTAGACTGGGAGAAGGCCACAAAGCCTACTGCGATGGTGGAAATCTTTACTTATTACCAAGATGGGGCTGCGATGAATGCTATGATCTATCCGAATGAAGAGGTTTTGGACAGGGAGTTGAAGGATAAAGGACTTACTTGGGAGTACGCTGAGTGATGTGTCAGGGGGACGTATCTCCTGACACATTTTTTGTCAGCAGATACGTCCCCGCGACACAACCCGTGACTTTCTAAAATGTGTCAGCGGATACGTCCCCCTGACACACATTCACTGGTCCATAAGCCCGTCCTCGCAGATTTCGCGCATGTTGGCGGAAATGAGATCGAGGCAGAGGTACATATTTTCGCGCATTTCGTCGGTGATGCCCTGGCTGGCCAGGTCGAGGGCGACCGCGGCGCGCTCGCGGATCTGGGCGGCGATTGTGCGGCCGAGAGGCGTGAGCTTGGGAGTGATTCTATACCTGGAGCCGTTATACGGCTTCAGGATTTCTTTTTTCTGGAAGTCGGCGAGTGCGCGGGAGACATCCGCCTTGTCTCGCTGGCAGAGGTCGGCGAGCCTTGCCGCCGTGATGTCTCCCTCATAGCGGTCGAGCAGCAGAAGGTACAGGGCGTGCGTGCCCCGCAGGCCGTACTTTTTCATTTCATCGGTCGCTATTTTGTTCCAATATCTGGAAATGGTAAAAATATCCAAAGTAAAATGCTCGAATCGGTTATCCATGATGCGCTCCTTTCTGCGGGTGGCGCAGTGGCAGGGGAAGGCGGGTCGAAATCACCTGCTTTCCTGCGCTTATATCGAGATGCGCCTGGCCGCATGAGGGTCTGTGAACTCAGGGGGGCGGTCTCCCGCCTCTTTAGGCGGTGAGTTTTTAACAAACTTTACTCAGTGGCGGGAGATAAGCCTCCACTGAGTTCAACGATGCACACGCGTGCGGCAAGGTAGATGTTGCCTTACCGGCAACCCGCACGCGGCGCAGCGGCTCGCTTTGCGAGCCTTAACTGCTTTGAATAGCCTTATTTTACAGCATTTGATTTGAAGTAAGCAACTGCAACGGCGCCGGGGCCGGCGTGCGTGCCGATGACGCTGCTGAGTTGGACGCAGTCCAGTTCCGTGACGTGGCCTTCCCACAGGCAGCGGCTGTCCTCAATATAGCGGCGCAGTAAATCGTCTGAGAGGCCGGTGTAGCCGAGCAGAAGAGGCATGGAAAAATCGATGCCGTCCTTTCGGATCTGCTCGACGAGGAGGTTGTTGGCTTTTTTGGAGCCGCGGGCTTTGCCGAGAACAGCGAGCTCGCCTTCTCTGCATGTGACGACCGGCTTAATTCCGAGGAGGCCGCCGGCAAGCGCGGCGGCGGCGGAGATCCGGCCGCCTTTTTTCAGGTATTCGAGCGTGTCGACCATGGCGACAAGGCCGATCTGGTCTCTCTTTTTTGACAGGTGATGGGAGAGTTCATCGAGTGTCATTCCGTTCTCAGCGCACCGCAGAGCGTACAGTGCGAGAACGCCGGAGGCGATGGAGACGTTCCGGCTGTCTACGACGCGGATGTTTTCGAAATCTTCTGCTGCGAGGCAGGCGCTCTGATAGGTGCCGGAGAGGCAGGAAGAGACGGTGATCACCACGCCTTCGTCGCCCTGGTCGCGAAGCTGGCGGAATTTCTTGGCAAAAGTCTCCGGCGTCGCCTGGCTGGTCTTGGGAAGCTCCGGGCTGGAGAGCAGTTTCTGATAGAACTCCTGCTTGGTAATGGTGACGCCGTCGATGTAATCCGTCTCGCCAAAGGAAACGGTGAGCGGGACGACGATGAACTGAGAGATGTATTTGTCTGCGATATCTACGGTGGAATCGATGATGATTCTTATTGCCATTTGTATAGTCCTCCTTGGTTGGTGGTTAAGATGTTGAATTATCAACGTCCAGAAGAATAGCACCGAGTTGTTGAAATGTCAACAAGTTTTACGAAAGTTTTTCGGTGTGTCATGGGGACGTATCTGCTGACACATTTTAAAATGGCGCGAGCAGTGTGCCAGGGGGACGTACCCGCTGACACATTTTGTCCCCAAATGTGTCAGCGGACACATCCCCATGACACACCCCCGTGACACACCTGAGCGACAAAAATGTGTCAGCGGATACGTCCCCGTGACACACTCTTGACACCCTGCCATCCGTCGCTATAATAGTCTGCGGCAAATCATGCAATGGAGGCATAAAAATGAATCGTGACTTGACAGTGGGAAAACCAGAGCGTGTGCTGTGGCAGTTCTGTCTGCCGCTGTTCGGGAGTATCCTGTTTCAGCAGCTCTACAATATTGCGGATTCTCTGGTGGCGGGAAAGTTCGTCGGAGAGAGCGCACTGGCAGCAGTAGGGAATAGCTATGAGATCACATTGATCTTTATAGCGTTCGCTTTTGGATGTAATATAGGATGCTCTGTGGTGGTGTCCTCTTTCTTTGGCGCAAAAGATTACAGCCGAATGAAGACGGCCGTCTCCACGGCGATGATCGCAAGTGCGCTGGTGTGCGGCCTGCTGATGGTATTCGGACTTCTGGGCGGCGGCTGGCTCCTGCGGCTGATCCACACGCCGCAGGAACTGATGGCAGACTCGTTGCTGTACCTGAATATCTACGTGTTGGGCCTGCCCTTTGTGTTCTTCTACAACCTCTCCACGGGAATTTTCTCGGCAATGGGGGATTCCAAAACGCCGTTCTGGTTTTTGGCGGCTTCGTCTACGGCGAATATCGCGGTGGACATCCTGTTCGTGACCGCTTTCCGCATGGGCGTTGCGGGCGTGGCGTGGGCGACATTCCTGTGCCAGGGCGTCAGCTGTGTGCTGGCGCTGGTGGTGATCATGCGGCGGCTGCGCAGGATCGAGACGCCGGAGCGGCCGGCGCGGTTCAACCGCATAATCCTGCAGAAGTTCATGCGGATCGCCATCCCCAGCGTTCTGCAGCAGAGCTTCATTTCCGTCGGAAACATCATCATCCAGAGCGTCATCAACGGCTTTGGCGGCGGGGTGATCGCCGGATACGCGGCCGGGGTCAAGCTGAACAACCTGGTCATCACATCCTTTACGACGCTCTGCAACGGAATTTCCAACTACACGGCCCAGAATCTCGGCGCGGGCAAGCGCGAACGAATTCGGGAGGGCTTCCGCGCAGGGATCAAAATAGTGTGGACCCTGGGCCTCCCGCTCGCCCTTCTGTATTTCTTTGCCGGGGAGCCGCTGATCCGGTTCTTCATCGACCAGCCGTCGCAGACGGCCATCGACACCGGCGTAACTTACCTCCGCATTCTGGCGCCGTTCTACTTCGTAGTTTCCGCAAAGCTGGTCGCGGACGGCGTCCTCCGAGGAGCGGAGCTGATGAATCAATTTATGATCGGTACTTTTACGGACCTGATTCTCAGGGTCGTGCTGGCGGTGATTCTGTCCAAAACAGCGCTGGGAGCCACGGGAATCTGGTGCGCCTGGCCGATCGGTTGGTGCACGGCGGCGATCTTGAGCATTCGGTTCTGTCTGGCTGAGATGTGAGGGCGAAGAATGAGAGAAGAGAAGATCATCCACCCGATTCCGCCCCTGTACAGGGAGGATTCGAGAATACTGATTCTGGGGAGCTTTCCGTCGGTGAAATCCAGGGAATCCGCGTTTTTCTACGGGCATCCGCAGAACCGATTCTGGAAAGTGATGGCGGCTGTGTTCGAGGACAGCGTGCCGACCGATGTGCCGCAGAAGAGGGATTTTTTGATACGGCATCAGATCGCGGCGTGGGATGTGATCCACTCGTGCACGATCCGGGGGTCATCGGACGCCAGCATTAAAGATGTGGTTCCCAACGACCTGACGGTCATACTGGATCACGCGCCGATCGGGCAGATTTTTGTCAACGGGAAGACGGCCGAAAAAATGTACCGCAAGTACATCGAACCTGTTATTGGAAGAAAGGCGGTCTGTTTGCCGTCGACGAGTCCGGCTAATGCGGCGTGGAGCCTGGAGAGGCTTACGGAGGCGTGGAGGTGCGTGAAAGTGTGTCAGGGGAAGTGTGTCAGGGGGACGTATCCGCTGACACAAATACCAGACACTGGTAAACACTATGAAGATATGAGCTGAAGGCAATGAAAGAAAGTGTGCCGCCGGAGTTTTCTCCGGCGGCACTGATATGTTGTGCAGACAAATGTACACCTCTTTATGCGATAATAAAAGTGTGTCAGGGGGACGTATCTCCTGACACAAAAATGTGTCAGGAGATACGTCCCCGTGACACAACCTTGACCCTCGCGACAAACCCACGTGACGCAAAAATGTGTCAGGAGATACGTCCCCCTGACACAGAAAGGGAGGAATACGATGACTATATTCGAAGCACAGGACATATGCGAAGCATTTTACAATCTCTCTAACCCCACCGACGAGGACCGCTTTCTTGTAACGGAAGCGCTCGATTTTTTGATCGCAGAGACCAAGGACCCCGGGTATATGATGGAACTGGGCGGCCTGTACTATGAACAGAAGGATTTTGAGCTGGCCCGCAAGTACTATGAGATGGCCGCCGAGTATGACGACACGAGAGCCATGCTCTGTCTCGGTTATATATGGTATTATGGAAGAACGGGGACGCGCGACTATGAGAAGGCGTTTCAATATTTTGACAGGGCGAGGGAGAGAGGCGACATAAACGCCGCTTACAAAGTGGCGGACATGTACCGGAGAGGTCTGTATGTGGAGGCAGATCCGGCAAAATACAGAGAGATCATCGCGGATCTGTACCGGGAATTTCGCCGGGGCAGCCAGTGGTACCTGCAGCGCCCGTACAGCAAGCTCCCGGAAGTGTACCTGCGGATGGGGGAAATCCTGGCGGAAGAGGGAAATACGGACAAGGCCCTGAAACTGTACAAGACCGCCAGGCCGCTCGTGGCCCGCAGGATCCGCGACAGCGCTTTCTTCGGCGACCGGACGATCATGAAGGACCTGACCGGCAAGATCTATGCGCTGCAGGAGATGGACGTCAGCCGGATCGGGCTCTTTGACCTCTATGAGCTGCTCAGGGAGCCGTGCCGCGTGAGCTTCCTTTTTGAGGGCGAGCCGCATGAGGTGGAAGCCGTGGAAGAAGACGGGACGGTGGTCATCCGCTTCGACCGGAAGTGGTACCGCACGATTGATGACTTTTTTGAGAAGGCGCAGATTGGTGACGATCTTTTGACAACTCTCTATGAAGAACTTTATAATTTCGAGGTGGCAAAACAGTGAAACCGGTAAAAGCAGAAAACACACAATATGACCAGTATGAGGAGCTGCTTCTGGAGCGGGACCGCGTGCGCAAGGAGGCCGGCCAGGTCTGGACCGTGTATGTGAAGACGTTCGGGCAGCTGATGACGGACGTGTTCGAGGAGAAGGTGGCCTGCATCCGGCAGAAGAAGCTGATCGGCTATTACCAGGCGGCGGCGAACCGCGGGGAGGCGATCGACGCGGGGGCTTTGGACAGGAAACTGGAGCAGGAGATGGCTGCCTACCAGACGGAGCTGCGCCGCATGATCAAGGAGCACAAGGAATGCATGGAGGCGGGCGTTTCCACCAATTACGAGGTGGAGCGCGCCAAAATATTGTACAGACGGCTCGCCAAACTCCTGCATCCGGACATTCGCCCCGAGACGGACCGGGAAGAAGTGCTGATGAAACTGTGGGTCCGGATCACGGAGAGCTATGGGCGCAACGACGTCAAGGCCTTGGCCGAGCTGGAAGTTCTGGCCAGAAAAGCGCTGGCGGACCTCGCCATTGACACTGCGGCCAGGGTGGAGATCCCGGACCTGGAGGACAGGATCGCGCAGGTCCGAAAGGAGATCGAGGACATCAAGAGCAAGGAGCCTTACACCTATCGCGCGCTCCTGGAAGATGAGGAGGCTGTCGAGAGGAAAAAGCAGGAACTGACGAGCGAACTCGAAACCTACAAAAAGTATCATCAGGAGCTCACGGAACTCACGGAGAAGATTCTGCGGGAGGGAGGCGTTCAGATCATATGGCGGATGGATTAAATGTGGGTGGATTAAACGGAAAACAGAAAGGGGAACTTTCCCTTCACCAGACGGGCGAACTCGTCATGGCTATGGAAAACCATGACCTGGGGGAGCTTCTGCAGCCGCTGATCAGGGAGATCCACCTGTTCGACTCCTTTGTGGCCGGCACGACGCATCTCAAAGACCCTTCCGTCTTGGAGGAGATCAAGGTGGGAGATTCGCTCTCCCTCCTTCGCGAGGACAATAAATATGACAGCAATGCGATTATGATCCTCACGGCTGAGAAAAAGAAGCTCGGGTATGTGCCGGAGAAGGACAACATCATCTTTGCGCGGCTGATGGACGCCGGGAAGATGCTGGCGGCGAAGATCAAAGAGATTGAAAAAAAGGGGAGTTTTACTAAAATAGCGATTGGGATTTATCTGGTGGATTTCTGAGTGTGTCAGGGGGGTGTCAGCGGATACGTCCCCCTGACACACAGAAAGAGGCAAATTATGTACATTACGAATCAGACATTTGATGAGGAAAGAGCCTTATACGGCAGCCAAAATACAGAAGCAGTCCACTGCCGCTTTGACGGCCCGGCAGACGGCGAAAGTGCCTTCAAGGAATGCAGTGATATAACGGTTCGGGACTGTTTCTTTAACTTGAGATATCCTTTCTGGCACGACAAAGGCCTGAAGATCACGGACAGTGAGATGACGGAAAATTGCCGCGCAGCGCTCTGGTATTCGGAAAATATTGAGATCGCCGGCACTAAGATGCACGGAATCAAGGCACTGAGAGAGTGTGCGAATGTGACGATCCGGGATTGCGATATCGTTTCGCCGGAATTCGGCTGGTCGATCCGCGGAATCACAATGAAGAACACGAGCGCGCAGAGTGAGTATTTTATGATGCGTTCGGAGAGTCTGTCTTTTGACAGAGTTAAGTTGAAGGGCAAGTATTCCTTCCAGTACATAACGGATTCGGTATTTACAAACTGCGAGTTGGATACAAAGGACGCTTTCTGGCATGCCAAAAATGTCGTTATAAGGGACAGCGTTGTGAAGGGCGAGTACCTGGCCTGGTACTGTGAGAATGTGACTTTCGAGAACTGTACCATCATCGGGACGCAGCCGCTGTGCTACTGCAAGGGGTTGAAACTCATAAACTGCCGCATGGTGGATTGCGACCTGGCCTTCGAGAAATCGGACGTGGAAGCGGACATCGTCTCATCAGTGGTCAGCATTAAGAATCCCCGCAGCGGCAGGATCCGTGCGGAGTCTGTGGGCGAGGTCATCATGGATGATCCGGGGGCAGTCGATTTGATGATCGGACCGGGCGCCCAAAATCAGGAATAAAAGGAACCTTCAGAAAGGGAACCAACAGAAATGAGAAAAATCAAGAATGTAGTGACGATCGCCGTAATTGTGCTTCTGATGATCAGCTTCGCCGGCTGCGCCAAGATGCAGAGCGGCGTCCACGACCTGCACGGAAGCATCATCGGAAACGAGTACAATATCGATATTTTTGACAATACAGGGATCCGCACGCTGCGGTCCCACGGGAAGAAGATTGACATCGACAACAACGTCGTAGAAGAGAAAACGTATGCCTCTTCGAGCGATGAATGGTATACGACAAAGACGCTGAGCTCCGTGATCACGATCACGATCGACGGCAAACAGCTGATCTCCTGCGGCGACACTTGCGTTTTTTACGACAAGCGGCTCACTCCGGAGTACGAATTCTACCTGGACAAAATAGAGAGCGATTCATCGGGCCTCCTGGATTCGACGCTGATCAGCGGAAGAGTAAACAGCATCAAAAACAAGTTCGGAAAACCCATGGTGGTGGTCATTAAATCCCAGATGGGCGCGCCGATCTATGCTTTTTCCGGCGAGAAAGTGTATTGGGAAATTGAAGATGATCTGCCGAGATTCACTAAGCTGATGATTGATGGGAAAGCGCTGTATATTCATAGGGCTAATTTCCAGGTTATTGATAAGGCGTTGCTGGATTGACGTGTCAGGGGTTTTTGTGTCAGCGGGGTGTGTCAGGGGGACGTATCAGCTGACACATTTTTGAGTAGGAGATTTGGCGTGTGTCAGGGGTGTGTCAGGGGGACGTATCAGCTGACACATTTTTGCGTCAGGAGATTTGATGTGTGTCAGGGGGACGTATCAGCTGACACATTTTGTGTCAGCTGATTTGGTTGTGCCACGGGTGTGTCAGTAGATACGTCCCCGTGACACAATCCCTGCGACACACTTCAAGCTTTGAACAAAAAGGAAGAAAACATGAGTGGAATATTATATGCAGTGGGCGTCGGACCGGGCGACCCCGAGCTGCTCACGCTGAAGGCGGCTCGAATACTTACCGGGGCGGATATTATTGCAGCGCCAAAAAAGAGAAATGAGTTAGGAGTGGCGTTTCAGATCGCAGAGAAAGCAGTTCCGGAAATCAGAACAAAGAAAATCCTCCCTCTGGATTTTCCGATGACAAAAGACCAGGAACTGCTGTCACAAGCACACGATGAGGCCGCAGAAAAGATAGAGACCTTCCTGCTAGCAGGAAAGACAGTCGCTCTGATCACGCTCGGCGACCCGGCACTGTACTCAACATGCTCCTATGTAACAGACAAGGTCAGGGAAAAAGGCTATCCTGTTGAGTATATTTCAGGCGTACCATCTTTCTGCGCCGCCGCGGCAAAGATTGCCACAGCACTGGCATTGGGCGAAGAGTCGATCCTGGTTTCCAATCCGGAGAAGGTTGATCTATTTTGCGGTGATACGCTCGTGATCCTGAAGGCCGACAAGAAACTCCGGATGCTGAAAAGCAAACTCGCAGATTCCGGAAGAGATGTGTATCTCGTGGAAAACTGTGGCATGCAGGGGGAGAAGATCTATCATGGACTTGAAAATATTCCGGACGAAGCAGGGTATTTGTCGCTGATGATAGTTGTGTCAAGGGGACGTATCCGCTGACACATTTTTAGATGTAACGGGGTGTGTCAGGGGGACGTATCTCCTGACACAACCGTGGCACAAATCAGTTGCCACAAAATGTGTCAGCGGATACGTCCCCGTGACACACTTCCCCTGACACAGTAGGTGCAAAATGTGTCAGCAGATACGCCCCCGTGACACACCGCAGCGCAAAATGTGTCAGCAGATACGTCCCCGTGACACTCCTGTAACAAAAAAATGTGTCAGCGGATACGTCCCCCTGACACAAAAAATAGTATAATAAAAGAAGTACAACAGGCCCGCGAACAACCACCACGGGCCTCATTTCATATTCAATGAAATATTCAACGAAATAATCAACAAAATACTCAACAAAAGAAAGGAGAACAGTCATATGTCGTATGAAAGACTATTCGAACCGGGAACGATCGGTAATCTCGAACTGAAGAACCGCATCGTGATGCCTGCCATGGGATGTTCACTGGCAGAATCCACCGGCGAAGCCGGCGCCCGCATGATCAAGTACTACGCGGACCGCGCGCGCGGCGGCGCGGGTCTCATCATCACCGAGATCACGCGCGTCGACGACGAGACCGGCGTCGGAACGCCCAATCAGCTCAGCGTCACCAACACCCACATGATCGCGCAGCTCTCTCGCCTGGCAGAGGCTGTTCACGCCTATGATACAAAGATTTTTGTGCAGCTTCACCACCCGGGCAACCAGACGCCCAGCCGCCTGATCGGCGGCAAGCAGCCCGTCTCGGCGTCGGACGTCACCTGCAAAGTCATTGGAGAGCAGCCCCGCGCCCTGACCACCGAAGAAGTGGAAGCGATGGTGCGCAAATTTGTGACAGGCGCCGTGATCGCCCAGAAGGCCGGCATCGACGGCGTGGAGATCCATGCGGCCCACGGCTATCTGGTCAGCCAGTTCCTTTCGCCCCACACCAACAAGCGCACGGACAAATACGGCGGCAGTTTTGAGGGCCGCATGCGCTTTGTCACGGAGATCATCATGGGCATTAAGGCCTACTGCGGCCCCAAATTCCCGATCTCGGTGCGCATGAACGGAAGCGACTACCTGCCCGACGGGATCACGCAGGAGGACGGCATCGCCCAGGCAAAATATCTCGAAGCCCTCGGAATCAGCTGCATCAACGTCAGCTGCGGCACCTACGATT
The DNA here is from genome assembly GCA_045546175.1 of Lachnospiraceae bacterium. Taxonomy (GTDB): domain Bacteria; phylum Bacillota; class Clostridia; order Lachnospirales; family Lachnospiraceae; genus CAG-791. The sequence continues at coordinate 22,101 of JAZQCI010000097.1, forward strand.
CCGGCGCGACGATCATTGAGCCCAGTTATTTTGCGGAGGGGTGGAAGATCGATCTGGCCGCCCAGATCCGCAAAGCGGTCAAGATCCCCGTCATCGCAGTCTGCAACGTCAAGCACCCCGCCTTCGCCGAGAAGATGCTCGAGGACGGCGCGGTAGATTTTGTCGGCATTGCGCGCGGCCACCTGGCGGACCCTGAATGGGGCAAAAAAGCGAAAGCCGGCAAGGACATCCTGATCCGCAAATGTCTCGGCTGCATGGAATGCTTCCGGATCCTCAACGACGGACTGCCGCTGGGGTGCACGCTCAACCCTGTTTTGGGCCGTGAATTTGAATACGGCGACGAAAAACTTGTCAAAAACGGAGCCGGCCGCACCGTAGCGGTCATCGGCGGAGGCCCCGCCGGCATGGAAGCTGCGCTGACGCTGGCGAAGCGTGGATTTAACACTATTTTGATCGAGCAGGAGGATAAGCTCGGCGGAACCGCCAACCTGGCAGCGATCCCTCCCAACAAGGGGATGATCACGGAATTCGTGGAGACCATGCAGGCGCAGCTCGCGGAGGCGGGCGTCGACGTGCGCCTGGGCGTGAAGGCCGACGCGGCAGCGGTCCGGGCGACCGGCGCCGAAGCCGTCTTCCTGGCAGCCGGCGGAAAACCGGTTCTGCCCGCAATCCCGGGCATCGAAAACGCAGTCACGGCGGAGAAAACCCTCGGCAGAGTGGCGCCCCCCGAAGGCCAAAATATCGTTATCATCGGCGGCGGCGTGACAGGCCTTGAGACGGCGGAATATCTGGCGGCGAAGAACAAAGTTGCGGTCGTCGAGATGCTCGACAAGGTGGGCGGAAACCTGTATCCCAGCGTGGTCATGCACCTCGCGCAGGAGATCCTGAAGAGCGGCGGCAGCATCCTCAAAGGCAAGCGGCTGACGGCCGTCGAGGACGGCGCGGTCACGATCGCGGACACAAAGACCGGCGACGAGAGTAGCATTCCCGCGGACCTGGTCGTTCTGGCCATGGGTGTCCGGCCCGACAGGCCCGACCTGGAGGCGCTGCGTGAGGAATATGGTGACAAGCTCATCCTGGTGGGCGATTCCTGCAAGCCCGGCCAGATTTACGATGCGCTGCACAGTGGGCACGACAAAGCTTTTGTCTATTGAAGAGTGTAAAGTGTGTCACGGGGACGTATCCGCTGACACAAAAATGTGTCAGCGGATACGTCCCCCTGACACAACTTGGAGGGTACCGAATGAAAAAACTGTTTACAATCGACGACTTTATGGTGGCATTCATGTCCGCGATGGGGTATGGCCTCGGCTATGCTCTTGCGAAGCATGCCGGCTGGTCCGACATAATGTCTCTGGCAGCTTGCCTTGTGCTCGGAATGTCGCTTGAAACAGTAGTAAGTAAGATCATTTACAGTAAAGCCGTCCAGAAGAAAAACAGCAACCGGTTTATAACGTATGTCGTTATTTTTCTTGTTTTCACGGCTGCTCAATATTTTGCGTACTCACGGATGGGCGTGTCCCTGCTGGGAGATTTGCGGGATGAATGGGCCTTTGTCGTCGGCTTCCCTATTGTGGCTTTCATCGTGAATATGATCATCCGCGGGTTCCGGGTCCGGAAGATCCGCAAGCGCTACGGGGACGGAAGCAAAGGCTTTGTTTTCGATTTGACGAAAGAGGACATCGAGGAGACGAACGCACAGAATCAGGCCGTCCAGGGCGATTACGACGCTGACCTGGCGGTGAAGACCCGGACCGGCGTCTTTGTCGGTTATCTTGAGAAGAAAACCGCCTGCTATCTGGGGATTCCCTACGCGAAGCCGCCGGTCGGCGAGCGCAGATGGAAGGCGCCCGAGCCGCTTGAGTCCTCCGACCAGGTGATGGAGGCGCAGAATTTTGGCGCGTCGGCCATACAGGTCGATCACAAGGGATCGATCATCAAGAATCACAGGCAGAGTGAAGACTGTTTGACGCTGAATATTTGTGTCGGGGAGTCAAAAGACAGAACCCCCAAACCGGTTCTCGTGCTCTTTCACGGCGGTGACTTTACCTGCGGAGGGGCCGTCAGCCCCCTGATGTACGGCACAAATTATGTGGCCGGGCATCCAGACATCGTGTTCGTGAGCTTCAATTACCGCCTCGGCATCTTCGGATTCATTGATTTCAAGGAGGTTCCCGGCGGGGAGGCTTATCCGGACGCCATAAATCTCGGGCTTCTGGACCAGATCGCGGCGCTGCAGTGGATCAAAGAAAACATATCCGCCTTCGGCGGTGACCCCGACAAGATCACGGTACTCGGGTTTGAGTCGGGAGCTACATCGATCTGTCTTTTGGCGGCCAGTGAGAGGGCGAAGGGGCTGTTCCGGAAGGCTTTTGTCTTCAACGGAAACCTCGGGCATGTGTATGAGACGCCGGACAACGCAAGGGCCCTGGCCAAAGAGCTGCTCAAAGAGACGCACACGTCTTCCATGCAGGAGCTCATGCAACTGAGCATCGAATCTCTGAAGGAAGCGGCCCAAAGGCTCTGGCGGAATATGTGCGCGCCGACTAATGACGGGACGCTCGTTCCTGCGGACGTTTTTGCCGCCTACGAGGAGGGCAGAGCTTCGGGCGTCGACTTCATCCTGGGCATTCCGGGCAGGGAAATGCACGTGATGCGGTCCGTGATCGGCGACCGGAACTACGAAGAACTGATCTCCGCGGTCGTGGCCGATATACAGCAATACTCGGACGGCGCCGCGTCCGAAGCGGTGCAGGAGTACATCAAGTCGCAGACGGCGGCCGCCGGCGAGACGGACGCGAAGACGAAGATCGCGGAGCAGTGGAACGCCCTCGGCATCTACCGCACCGCGCTGAAACTCTCGCAAGGCGGAAACAAAGTGCACGTCATGCTGTGGGATGAAAAACCGGTGATCGAGAACCTCGGCTCCGGCACGACCGACGCCGCGGCGGCGCTGCTCGGAAACGCCGAAGCGCTGCAGATGTACGGCAGCGTGATGGACAAAGACTTGTCCGAGATCCTGCAGACTCTTTTGTCAAAATATATAAAAGGGGAAGCCTTGCGGCTGTACCGCAACGAGATTACCGGTCTCGACGCTATGGAATGGAAAGCGTTTCCCAAGGCGCTGATCGTCTCGGACGGAATCATAAAGTGTGGGCCGATCGAAGACAGGATCACAGAAGTTAAGGAATTGCTGGAGATGGCGAAAAGGTAGTGTGTCACGGGGACGTATCCGCTGACACATTTTCAAGTGTCACGAGTTGTGTCATGGGGGGTGTGTCAGTAGATACGTCCCCCTGACACACCACAGAAGCAGAAAGGAAGTATATGGCACAGACAAACACGATTCAACACATTCTCGACAAAGAAAAGATCATGATAATAGACGGCTCCATGTCCACAGCGCTCGAGAATCTGGGAGCAGACTTAAACTCCAAGCTCTGGACAGCGAAGGCGCTGGAAGTGGCCCCGGACCTCGTAAAGAGGGTGCACCTGGACTATTTCAGGGCAGGTGCCGACTGCGGGATCACCTGCAGTTACCAGGCGACGATTCCGGGACTCATGAACAGCGGGTGCACCAGGGAAGAGGCGGAGAAGCTGATTGCACGCTCCGTGGAGATCTTCCTGGAAGCCAGAGAGCAGTGGTGGAACGAAGAAGGTGAAAAAGCAGGGCGCGAGTGGCCGCTGTGCCTGGCCGGAATCGGCCCCTACGGCGCCTATCTGGCGGACGGATCCGAGTATACCGGCAAATACGGCGTCAGCGACGAGGTGCTCGACGAATTCCACCGAAGGAGAATGGAAATCCTGCACGAGGCGGGGGCCGATATTTTGCTCATTGAGACGCAGCCTTCCCTGCATGAGGCGCTTTTGGCGGCCGGCATTGCGGAAGAGCTGGGCGCGGATTACTGGATCAGCTTCTCCTGCAGAGACGGAAAGCATATCAACGAAGGCGACCCGATCAGAGAATGCGCAAAAGCATTTGCAACAGGCCACCCCCATCTGAAGATGATCGGCGTCAACTGCTCAAAGCCGGGGTACATTGAGAGCCTGGTCCGCGAGATCGCGGCCGGACTGGAGGAAGCAGGACAGTCTGCCAAAATACCGATCGGCGTATACCCCAACAGCGGAGAGGAGTACGACGCAGTCACCAAGACCTGGCATGGAACAGGGGACGGAAAAGATTTTGGCGAGTATGCGCTGTTGTATATGAAGGCGGGCGCAGACGCGGTCGGCGGCTGCTGCACCACAGTGCAGAAGCATGTGCGCCAGGTTGTCGAGGCGCGCAGAAAGTTCCTGGCGGAAGGGGAGCCGAGGCGAATCAGACCATAGCCGCGGCGGTGTGTCACGGGGACGTATCTACTGACACATTTTGGGTCGCAGGCGTGTCGCTGGGGGTGTGTCGTGGGCGGTCGTGTGTCAGGAGATACGTCCCCGTGACACACTGAGTCGAATGAGGCCATGACACACCTTGATATTTGAAAAAAGGGGGTTTTAGAGATGCAGACATTGACTGACCTGATGTATCAGCTCGATGATTTTATGTGGGGGACCTGGATGACGATCCTGCTACTGGCAGTGGGTGTGATCCTCAGTATTCGATTTGGTTTTCGATACCAGACAAAGATCATTTTCAACTTCAAGAATACCTATGGCAAAATAGGAGCCAAAGGAGAGGGCGAAGGAACCATCTCCGGTTTCCGCGCGGCCTGCACGGCGCTGGCCAACACGGTCGGAACCGGCAATATCAGCGGCGTCGCGACGGCCATCGTCAGCGGGGGACCCGGCGCACTTGTGTGGATGTGGGTGTCTGCCTTCTTCGGAATGTCTACAAAGGCCTGTGAGATCATCATCGGCCAGAGATACAGAGAGCACTACAAAAAGTCCATGAATGAGTTTGTCTGCGACAGATCATTCGTGCTCAAAAATGCCTTCGGGTGGAAAAGGGGAGCTGTGGTGCTGGCTGTATTTTGCTTCCTGTTCGGGCCCTGGACGTGCTGCGTGCAGACAGAGGCGGTGACCAGCTCCATGAGAGAAGCCTTTGGGATCCCTAATATCTGGTCCGTCATTGCCATCGGCATCACATGCCTGGTGACGATCTGGGGAGGCCTCAGGAGAATTTCGGACGTCATGTCCCGCGCGGTGCCGATCATGGCGGTCCTGTACATCATCATGGGACTTGGCATCATGATCCTCAATTTCCAGCATATTCCGGCGGTCGTCGCGCTGATCTTCAAGAGCGCTTTCAGCCCTACGGCGGCGGTAGGCGGCTTTGCGGGGGCGACCGTGAGAGACGCGATCCAGTACGGCGTCGCGAGAGGCATCTACTCCAACGACGCGGGCACCGGCTACGGCATGATCGCGCACGCTTCGGCGCAGACGGATCATCCTGTGCGCCAGTCTCTCTGGGGCTGGGGCGAAGTGTTCATCGACACCTTCATTATCTGCTCGATCACAGCCTTCACGATCATTATGACAGGCTCTTACACCACGAGCGACGCGACGAGCGGCGCGCTGACGACAATCGCATTTACGAACGCGTACGGCGCGATCGGCGGAAAACTCACGGCGATCGCCATCGCGGTTTTTGCCTGGACTACGATCATCGGTATGTACTATACATGCGAGAAATCTGTAAACTACGCCTTCGGAGACACGGAGTCCAACAAGAAGATGATGCCCATCTATATGATTTACTACATGCTTCCCTGCGTCATCTTCTATAACATCGAGGCGGATCTTCTGTGGGCGTTTACGGATGTGCTATCGGCGGTCTATGTTTTGATCACGATCTTTATCATCGTAGCCAAGCACAAAGAGATCTTCCGCCTGTTCGATGACTTCTGGCACCGGTATCTGCCGGCCAAGGAGAGAGGGGAGAATCCGCCTTATGTGAGCTTCGATTGCCACGAGGAAGAGTAGTGTGTCAGGGGGACGTATCCGCTGACACATTTCCGCGGCCTACCTCCGGCGGACGCGATGTGTCACCTGCTACGTCCCCCTGACACACTCCAAAAAATCTTGAAAACAGAAATCCTCCGACAGCTCACTTCAGCTGCCGGAGGATTTTCAGCACCATCTCACTTTTTTCAATATGCAATCAGGATTGCCCATGCTTGAGAGAAGCAAGCTGCTTTTTCAGCTCAAGATTTTCTCTGGCAAGTTCATCAGCGCGTGCTTTTTCGCGCTCCGTATTCACACGTTCTTCTGCACGACCTTCCGCACGTCCTTCTTCTCGCTCTTTTTCAAGTTGCTCTAAAAAAGTCATATATTCCGTCCTCCATTCAATGTGATCGCGGGCCTTCTTTACCTCGTTCTCCAGCTCATTTGTAAAGCTGTCGCTGGGAGTACCTAAGGCAATGTAATTCAGGAAGGCCTGCATTTTCTCGGATACATCGTCTGCGGTTCCTTTCGAACACAAAAATATCTTCTCAGTTTCGTCGCCCAGCTCAATTTGCGGATCTTCAAGACACAGATTCCGAAAACTGTATTTGTGAAGTTCTCCATCCTTGAAAATATTGAACCTGCAGATATATATCACATAGCACCGGTTCAATTCACTGTAGTGAGCACCGCTACTAATAAGGTTAAGATCAATCATTCCCTGAGAGTAGCGGCTCCTCTTGGCAATCGAGTCAATACTTGCGTTCTGCATCTCGATGTCGTAGATAACGCTGTCGCTTCCTTCGGCGTACACATCAAACCTTACGCCTTTTCCGTTTGCAGTGATCTGAACAGGCTTCTCCCTGTTGACACCGGCAAGTTCCCCCACCTTGTGGTCCAGCACCAACTCAAGAAGTTCCCGGCACATAGCCGGATTCTTCTCCAAAATCTTGCTGAACATAAAATCATCGTGAAAAGTCAGTTCCTCGTATTCTTTTGCCATACACGTTCCTCCTGTTCTGTCTGAATGATGGCAGAGCAGGAGCAGAGTGCAGCTCCATCCGGTAAACTCCAGCCCCTGCTCATTTATATAGTTGCGAGCAAGGAATTTCTGTGGAGAATACCACCTGATGCAGCGGACGCCGCAAAGAATTGAAATCTGACTTGCTATAATCAGAGTATCATATCTGTATGGAAACAACAAGAATGTGTCATGGGAATGTGTCATGGGGACGTATCCGCTGACACATTCCCACGCCTCGCCTCCGGCGGTCGTAATGTGTCATGGGGACGTATCCGCTGACACATTTCCGCGCCCCGACTCCGGCGGACGCAGATGTGTCACCTGCTACGTCCCCCTGACACACCCGAACATCCATTCCGTGCAAACAAATGCACATCCTTTCTGCGACAATAAGATCATAGATCACAGACCAAACAAGCACCAGGTCATGAACCGGAAAGGAGAGGACAGGAATGAATGTTACGCTGAGTACCACATCAAGAAACAAGGTGTTCCACCTGTCGGGATGCCCCTACGACAATCGAATCCGCTATTACAACAGAGAAGACATAAAACGGGACCAAGCCGTACATATGGGATACCGCCCTTGCAGATACTGCAGCTCAACTCAGGCTTATTACCGCATCCGCCAGTCGTTCCTGAAGAAAATGACCCGCCAATACGGCACGCAGTTCACCCTGGCACCGGATACTGACACCCTGTACATTCGTACGGACGTCGGGTTCTGGAAGATGTATACGAAAGGAGACCTGCAGTACAGGCTCTACCACCTGAACAATTTCGACCAGGCCCTCACCACAGAGCAAATGATGCACGGGAAGTACCACCACCAGGCCGATGTCAAGCTTTCGACCTCCCCCAACAGCATCATCACCTACATCATCAAACATGATGAGGCTAAAAAAATCATCGCAGTCGACTACCGCAACCTTCCTCAGAACTCCAGAAAGGAGAAGAAGTACTACAATATAGCAAAAAAGAGAGACCACCGTCAGAAGCGGCGCCAGCTCAGCAACCTGCTCGACTGCATTTCCCGAGGGGAAACCCCGGCAAACAAGTGGGTGGCAATCTGCTGAGTGTGTCACGGGGACCTATCACCTGACACACTCCGGCGACGCGCCTGTGACAAAAAATGTGTCAGCGGATACGTCCCCCTGACACACCCTCAGCTGACACACTTCCCCGCGCCCAGCCTTCGGCGGTCGCAATGTGTCAGCGGATACGTCCCCCTGACACACCGGCGCGGAAAGGAGATACAAAAATGGGTGCACTTGACGGATACAAAATACTGGATTTTACAACGCTCCTGCCGGGGCCCTATGCAACAATGACGCTGGCGGACATGGGCGCTGAGGTTCTCAAGGTCAGCGGCAAAGATAAATATGATCTTGTGGTGAACTGGCCCCCCGTGATCGACGGTGCACAGGTGACGGGAACCCAGGCTTGGCTGGGCAGAAACAAAAAAACTATGTTCCTGAATCTGAAAAAGCCCAAAGCAGTGGAAGCTGTCAAAAAACTGGTCATGGAATATGACATTGTCGTCGAACAGTTCCGCCCCGGCGTTATGGACAAGCTCGGCGTCGGGTATAATGCGCTCCGGGAAGTCAATCCGCATCTGATCTACTGCGCGATCACCGGCTACGGGCAGGACGGTCCCTTCGCCATGAAAGCGGGTCATGACATCAACTATATCTCCCGCTCCGGAATCTCCTGGTCTGCCGGGCGCCGTGACAGCGGCCCGTCTCTCTATAATTTCCAGATCGCGGATGTCGCGGGCGGCTCCATGAACGCAGTCTCCTCAATCCTTGCGGCGATCATTTTCCGGGAGCGGACCGGGAAGGGGCAGTTCATCGATGTCTCCATGCAGGATAGTGTTATTCCATTCAATTCCATGGACGGCGCTTCCTATTTTGCCGGCGGCCCGATGCCTGCGCGCGAGAGCGGTCTCTTAAACGGCGGGGGCATCTATGACTTCTACGAAACCGCAGACGGAAAATACATGAGCGTGGGGTCCCTGGAGCCCAAGTTTTTCGCTTCCCTATGCGACGGGTTGGAACACCCGGAGTGGAGAGACGGCAAAATACTCAAGACAGATACTGCTATGGTCAAAAGAGTCTTCCGCGATGTTTTCAAGACAAAGACCAGAGATGAATGGACCGCTGTATTCAAATCGCTTGATGCATGCGTTGAGCCCGTCATGGATCTCGAAGAAGTCTCTGAAGACGAGCATCTCGTCCATCGCGGCATGTGGCCCAAAGTCAAGGTCCCGCTCTCTGACAGCAGGACGATCAAACAGATGGGGTGCCCGATGCATCTTTCAGAGTGTCCTCCCCGTTATGATCATGCCGGTTATCCCGAAGGCTACCATACAGAGGAGATTCTCTCTTCCCTCGGTTACGCCAAAAAAGAGATGGATGAAATGATCTGATCGTCTGTAAATCATCCTGGGTTCAAAGATCGTAATATGCCGGTGAAAATCCCATATTCTTACATTCGGGATAAAAAAACCGGAAATGCCTTAGTTCAGGCATTTCCGGTATGCTTCCGGTTTTGTCAAATACGGAGCATATATTCAGCTTATTCCGCAAAAGGAACAACTGCACCGTCATAAGTATCATTGATGAACTTTACGATCTCATCGGACTTAAGTACATCGACCAGAGCCTTGATCTTTGCGGAGTCCTGATTTCCGTCCTTGACTGCAATAACATTCACATATGTCTCTGCTGCCTCAGAATCGCTCTTCTCATAGGCAAGCGCATCCTTGGCTGCAGAGAAACCAGCTTCCAGCGCATAGTTTCCGTTCATGACCGCATAGGATACCTCATCGATGACGTGCGGAACCTGTGCTGCTTCCAGCTCCTGAATCTTGATGTCATATGCCTTGGAAGCAATGTCATTAACAGTAGCGGTCAGGCCGGCGCCTTCCTTCAGGGTGATGATTCCGTTGTCCTGAAGCAGAAGCAGTGCCCTTGCCTCATTGGTCGTATCATTGGGAACCGCGATCACATCGCCGTCCGCAATCTCATCCAGGGTCTTCTTGGTTCCGGGATAAATGCCGAAAGGCTCGTAATGGATTCCGCCGGCGTTGACAAGGTCATAGCCATGCTCTTCGTTGTAGCTGTCCAGATAAGGGATGTGCTGGAAGTAGTTGGCATCCATTTCACCGGAGTAAACAACTTCATTTGGCTGTACATAGTCTTCAAAGACAGTGATCTTCAGGTCATATCCCTGCTCAGCAAGAATTTTCTTGGCCTCTTCCAGAATCTGTGCATGAGGAACAGGAGTCGCCGCAATCGTAATAACGTTGTCCTCTCCGGCTGCTGCCGGCTCCTGCGCTTCCTGTGACTCCTCAGCGGCAGCATCCTGAGTTTCCTCTGCTGCAGGTGCGCTGCTGCCGGAGCTTCCTGTACTTCCGCAGCCTGCCATAACACCTGCTGCAAGAGCCAATGTGAGCACTGCTGCTAAAGCCTTCTTTTTCATAATCTTTTCCTCCTTTGTAATTGAATATTTATATTTATTCCACAGAGCAGCCGGTGTTTTCCTTCCGCCTGCGGAAAAATACCGTCATCAGGCCTTTCTCCTGTCGATCCTGGATGCGATCGACATCCCGATCAGCTGGAAAACCTGTTGGATCAACACAAGCAGAACCACTGTTACGATCATAATATCTGCCTGGTACCGGTAATAACCGTACTGAATAGCAATGGAGCCCAGTCCGCCTCCGCCAACAGTTCCTGCCATAGCAGAATATCCGAGAATCGTGCCCAGGCAGATGGTCGCGCCGGTGATCAGGGAGACGCGGGCCTCCACCAAAAGGACATGCATAATAATCTGGAAATTGTCAGCCCCCATTGATTGAGCCGCCTCGATCACGCCCTTGTCCACCTCCTTGAGGGAGGATTCAACCATGCGCGCAATAAAGGGTGCAGCCGATACCACAAGCGGGACGATCGTCGCCGTAGATCCATAACTCTTCCCCACGATCAGTCTGGTCAGGGGAATAATCAGGATCAGAAGAATCAGGAAGGGAATGGATCTCATGATGTTGGTTACAAAATCCAGCACTCTGTAGACAGGCCTGTTAGGCTTAATGCCGTCCGCGTCTGTCACTGCCAGCACCACGCCCCACGGCAGGCCCAGAACATAGCCAAAGAGGGTGGCCGCCAAAGTCATGTAAAGCGATTCCCCGATTCCTACTATGATCATTTGAATAACTTCACTGCTCCACATCGCTGTTCACCTCCTCTACTGCAAGTCCGCGGCTGATCAGCCAGGAAATCATCTCCTCCTGCAGCTCTTTGTCTTCAGGAAGTCCCAGGATCATCTGGCCTCTGGCCACTCCTTTCACATCCCTGGTGTCTGCATGCAGGATGTTTACAGGCGTGCCAAAATGCAGGACCATGTTGGCAATCACCGGCTCAAAAGAAGAATTGCTCGTGAACGCAATGCGGATCCTGCGGTCCTCATGCAGGAGGTCCTTCTCACCCTTGTGGCGTTCCTTTTCAAGGCGCGCCCGCTCCCATTCATCGGGATCCTTCCCTTCAACTACAAGATATCTTCCGGCCCTTGACTTGGGATGATTGAAAATATCTTCGACCAGACCATCCTCCACAAGAACTCCGTCCTCGATGATCGCCACATGGTTGCAGATATCTCTGACAACAGACATCTGGTGCGTGATAATGATGATCGTGATTCCTGTATCCTCGTTAATTTTCCGCAAAAGATCCAGAATCTGCTGGGTCGTCTGCGGATCCAGCGCACTGGTCGCTTCATCGCAAAGCAGGATCCTGGGGTCACTTGCCAGGGCTCTTGCAATAGCAACTCTCTGCTTCTGTCCGCCGGAAAGCTGGGCCGGATAGGCATTCTCTTTATCGGAAAGACCTACCAATGCCAAAAGATCTCTCGCCTTTGCTTTCGCTTCCTCCTTTTTCATATTTTGCAGGCGAAGAGGAAAGCACACATTATCTATGACCGACTTCTGCATCAGCAGGTTAAATCCCTGAAAGATCATACTGATGCTGCTGCGGAGCTTTCGCAGCTCAGGGTCTGACAATTTGGCCAGAGACTGCCCTTCTACCAGGACCTCGCCCTTGGTCGGAACTTCCAAAAAGTTCAGGCAGCGTACCAGCGTACTTTTGCCGGCACCGGACATGCCGATGATTCCGTAGATATCGCCTGTCTCTATCTGAAGATTAATATCCTTTAGTGCTTCAACCTGTGCATCCTTTGTCTGGAAGGTCTTATACAGGTGCTGTACTTCCACAATGTAATCCATATGCTTCATCTTTCTGCTGTCTCGCTTTTTGTTCCGTTCCTGATGCTTCTTTCGGAACGCAGGGTTCATGATCCGATACAATTTACAATTCCCTAGTCATTTACTAGGTTTTATATATGTTCAACATTTTTACACTCCTTCAATTTCTTGTCAAGAAGTCTGCTGACGAATCTGCCCAGTGTGTCACAGGGACGTATCAGCTGACATATTCCCGCGCCCAGACTTCGGCGGTCGCAATGTGTCAGCTGATACGTCCCCGTGACACATCGCCGGCATGATCATGCAGAACAAAATGGCTCTTTTTTACAGTGATCAGGCCATCTTTCTGCATTTTCCCCAGCTCCTTGGACAGAGCACTGCGCTCAAGGCCAAGGTAGTCTGCCAGCTGCTGGCGGTCGAACGGGATATCAAATTCCCGACGCTTCTTCTGAAGGGAAACAGAGTTCAGATAAGACAGGACCCGCCCGCGGATCGTCTTAGGAGCCGTATGAGAGTTTCTGCCGGAGAGGGTCAGGTTTTTGTGGGCGGAGATCCGCAGAAGGTTCGATACAAAAGTCATGAGCCATGGACCGGCCGCATATGCAGGCGCACGCAGATTCCCGATTCTCAGAAAAAGGATACGGCAGTTTTCGTTTGCAGTGACATCCACCAGCATAGGCTCATCAGGCAAATAGGCATATGTTTCGGCAAAAAAATGTCCCTTACTGACATGGCTCAGGATCGTCCTGTTTCCCCACATATCATTGTTTTCGATCGTGACGCTTCCGTCCAGAACCAGACCCATGCGGTCAGTCTGCGAACCGGCATGAAAAACGAAATCCCCCTTCTTATATTCCTGCTCCTGTGCCTGAAGAAAAGAAGACGCAGCGGAGATATCTTCTTCTGACATCCCCCGAAAAAGGATGGAATTCTTAAGAAACGCTTTATCCATAAAAACTCCCGAAAATTTTTAAAAATGTGGTTATAACCACATACCTGCGCAAGACATCTTACTATAATGGTGTCAGAAAGGCAAGGAGGTATCAAAATGCTGCGAAAGATCATTCATATAAACGAGGAAAAATGCAATGGCTGCGGGCTGTGTGCCGAGGCCTGTCACGAAGGCGCAATCGATATCATAGACGGCAAGGCAAGACTGGTTCGGGAAAACTTCTGTGACGGCTTTGGAGACTGTCTTCCAAACTGCCCGACAGGTGCTATTACATTTGAGGAAAGAGAGGCCCCGGCCTATGATGAGGCTGCGGTCAGGCAGGCAAAGGAGGAGAAAATGATGAACGAGAGAAACCATGAGCATCATGAGGGCGGCTGCCCCGGATCAAGGATGATGCAGTTCGACCACACAGAGGCTGATCCTGTTTTGGCAAATGCTGCAAAACCGGTATCGCGCCTGGGACAGTGGCCCTGTCAGATCAAGCTTCTGCCCACCAGAGCTCCGTTTTTTGACGGTGCAAAGCTTCTGATCGCAGCCGACTGCACAGCATATGCATATGCAAACATGCATGAGGATTTCATGAAAGGCAAGGTCACCATTATCGGATGTCCGAAACTGGATGCGGTTGATTATTCTGATAAACTCACCGAAATTATTCGGGACAATGATATTAAGAGTGTGACAATCGTGCGGATGGAAGTGCCCTGCTGCGGCGGCTTGCAGCGGGCCGCGGAGAACGCGCTTCGAGCCAGCGGAAAGTTTATTCCCTGGCAGGTAGTGACCGTATCCAGGGACGGGAGGATACTGGAGTAAAGAAAGGAAAAGACGATGAGCTATTCGGAATGGAAGGATAAGACGGCTGAGTTCAAAAAGATCGATGTGCGGGGCATCCAGGGCAATTTCTTCGCAGGAATCAAGAAACAGGCGACGCAGCTGCCTGCAGGTCAGGGCATGGAGATCGTTCAGTCTTTTGAACCGATCCCTCTGTATGAGGTGATGGAAGGGATCGGCTATGAACGTCACACGGAGCAGACAGGCGACGCGCGAACTTGTTAAAGCCTACATCCACGGCCTGGACAGCGCAGCGCTCGATGATGTATTTGAGTTGCTGGCCTGGAACCAGGGAATCGGGTATTTCAGCTCGGAGATCGGTCCGTCCACATTGTTTGCAGCTTACAAAACCATTAAAAACATGGAAAAACAAGGGAAGGAACGCGGAGAGATCTGCGAGACGCTGAAAGAGAAATTCGGGGAAAAGAACCCGGATGTCAGGGTATAGAAACAAATAACGTGTGACCAACCAAAATGTATCAGCAGATACGTTCCCGCGGCACACTTCTGGTTTGTTTTTGGACCAACGCGCCGACGACCGCCATTAATCGAGGGCAAAATAGTGCGATGCCAGGTCTGAGGCGGTATAATAATTATGGTCACCCCAGATTAAACTATGAAACTATAGAAAGGCTTACTGCGGATGACGCAGTAAGCCTTTTTCATAAAGAAATTCGACTAGTCAGAGGGCGGGCGCGACCATGAGTAATAAAGGCCATATCGGCTTCGGGTGCGGCCTTTGCAAATCGGGAAAGAAAGAAAAAACACAATGAGCAAACTATATGATGCAATTCTGGGCCTTGCCATCGGTGACGCACTTGGTGTTCCATATGAGTTCGAGCAAAGAGGATCGTTTATATGTTCCGACATGGTGGGATATGGAACGCATAATCAGCCGGAAGGGACCTGGTCTGATGATACTTCGATGACACTTGCGACACTGGACAGCCTAAAGAATAATAATGGGATTATTGTAACAGAAGATATCTGCAGAAGATTTAACTACTGGCTCTTGTATGGGGATTATACAGTCAACGGGGAAGTGTTTGACGCCGGGATAACTACATGCACGGCATTAAAAAAGGGAAGACCGGCTGTAGGTGAATGGGATAATGGAAATGGATCTCTTATGCGAATACTTCCACTTGCATTTGTAGATTGTACGGATGATGAGATTCGTGCGGTTTCAGCGATCACGCATGGCCATTGGATTTCCGAAGAAGCATGTGTGATCTATGTACATGTTGCCAAAAGACTGCTTGCCGGAGAGCCCATAGCATCGATCATTCCGACACTTGAGAACAAGAAGCCGTTTGATCGGCTTAAATACATAAACACACTGGATATTTCTCAAATCAAGTCAAGCGGCTATGTAGTTGACACTCTCGAGGCAGCACTGTGGGTAGTCAGCCACGAAGGAGATTGGGAAAAAGGTTTCCGAAATGATATTTTAGCGGCTGTCAATCTTGGAAAAGACACGGATACTGTCGCTGCTGTTGCAGGAGGAATTGCCGGAATCATATATGGACTCGAAGACGTACATGACTGGGTTGAGAAGCTTCGGAATAAGGAAGAGATCATAGATTGTCTGTGGTGATATAAAGGCTTCAAAACAGACCTCTGGGGTCATTTTGTGTCACAGTAAAAGCGGGACGGAATGATTTGAAAAAATCATCATTCCGATCCCGCCGACACCAGAATCTTACTCTGCCATAGACATGACCCATTCAGACACCAGCATCTATTTACCCTGCGTTATCATCTGCAAGCGCAGGGTTTTTCATCATCACATAATCATCCGCGAACAAGAGCTCAAGGTCTTTAGCTTTCGGATCTACATAAAACGCGACCCAGCCGACGAGCGAGTCATGCGGCCTGAGCACAATTTTTTGAAAGCCATCTTTATACAGGGGCGGCTCAAAGACCTTATTGCTTTCTTCGTGATGCCCAAAGAACGGGACCAGTTTGCAGTCTTCCATACTGATGCCGTCGGCATTCAGGCGAACGTGGTACCCGAACTTGTTGTCTTTGGCAAAAAATTCATCGACCAGAGTAAACTCTCTTTTATTGGCGCTTCCATTGGTGATGCTGATCTTAAAAGCAATCTGCTGAAGGTCCTCCTTAAAGCAGCCCTCATTGGGCATGCTCTTCACATCATTTATCATCTTATAAGGCTCTACTTCTTCGCAATCGAAGATGATATCGTGTGACAGTCCATCCAGACGGGCGTTCAATTCGCGACGTTCAGCACTGTTTTTGCGAACGCTTTTGATGCCAACGCCAAGGCAGACAGCGTATGCTAAGACCAACACAACAAAAAGGATGGTCTTTGCTGTCGACGGTGTGACAAGCTTAAACAGCAGCGCTGATAAGATGACTAATGCGAGTGTTGCGCAGACAAGGCTGATCATTTGTTTTCTCCGGCTCTTGTTCAGAGCCGCCAGGAGAGTTTTGTTATTCTCTATATCAGCTTCTCTCACCGCCGTAAATTTTTTGATGGAGCTTTCGGTTTCAGCTCCGCAGTACGGACACTTCTTGTCGCTTCTGCTAATCACGTTATTGCAGTATACGCATGTAAGTCTCGCTATTATAATTCACCTCGTAATTCCTGAAATGTGTTACGGGGACGTATCAACTGACACAAAATGTGTCAGTTGATACGTCCCCATGATACACCCTATTATTTAATTCTCGGTAATACCATATTTCCTGTACAGTTCTTCAAGCTTTTCGTGGTTGGCATTAAGTGCCTCATCAAATTCCTTACTACCTGGGGTTAATTTTTTTATTAATTCAGTAAGCTTTCGTTCACTGCGCCTTTCAGCATCCTCAGCAACAATTTTTAAAACTTCTTCCTGGTTATATTCGGTTTCCAGCATTTCACTTACCTCCGCTCTGTGCGCCTTGAGAAGGTCAGATATAAGGAAGTCTTCCGGCATATCATCAATCGTCTTGCTGATCGCATCCGTAAGAATCATATCAGTATTATACTCTCGAATCTTACCTATGACCAAGCTGTATTTTATGAGAGACCTGCAAGCTTCAAGGAGGTCTGCTCTGTGATCAGGACTGACATGTGTCACGGGGACGTATACGCTGACACATTCCCGCGCCACGCCTCCGGCGGTCACAATGTGTCACCTGATACGTCCCCGTGACACACAGCATACAGTTGCAAAAGAACCACAAGAATGTCATGCTTATACTATAGTAAATCAACAACAGAAGTAAGAAAGGAGCAGCAAAGCATGCATAGACTGTTGGATTTGGGCAACCGCTACGCGAAAGACAGCAGCTGGAAGGACTTTGCACTCGTAAAGTTCTGTGTGTTTGCTATGGGGCTGGCGGCCGGCACGCTGGTGCCTGACAAATATAAGAAGGCTGCGGTTGGAACAGCAGCGGGTGTTTTTGCAGTGACTTATATCCCGCTGATGGCAAAAATGTTCCGGATCGCGTCTGGCAGAGAGCAAGTGAAATGATATGGAAAACCGGAAAATGACACTGGAAAGAATAACCCAAGACAATATCGATTACGCCACTCAGATCCAGGCCGAACTCTTTCCCGGAGAAAGCGGAAGAACCAACTTCGAGGAATCGCTGGTTGAAAACTCCGGCTATGAATATTACCTGCTTTATGAAGGCGGAGTATGTGTCGGCGTTATAGGAATTTACTCTTATCCGGAGGACCAAAATAGCGCCTGGCTGGGATGGTTCGGCATCAGAGAAGGCTTTCGAAGAAAGAACCTCGGCACAACAGCACTAAAAGCATTCGAAGAAATGGCAGCGTCCAGAGGATATTTGTTTGCCCGCTTGTATACGGACGCAGTAGATAATTATGCGGCGATCGCATTTTACAAGGCAAACGGCTATATTGGAGAACCTTATCAGAACTCCACGGATCCCGCTTGCATGAAATACAAAACGGTTATTTTCTCAAAAGCATTGACACCGGAACCGCTGGTACCTTGGAACAGCAGGAATATCCATCTTACGGAACAAATTGCCAAACAGGAAAATGTGACACATCCATTTCACAATACAGGACGATGATTTTGCTATCCCGGAGTCCGCGAAGGAATTCTTCATATCCAATCCGGATGTGGAGCATCACGATTCCTATGCGACATTTGTTATTGGAGGAGAACCAATCGAGTGCTTTGCGGCATTTGTAACAACGAAGCACTTCGAAAAAGAGGGCGACCGTTTCATTGACAGCGCCATGACCGCGCTGGTGCCGATCGATGGCACTGACAAACACTATACGCCGGAAGACGCTGAAAATTTTGATGAAATCTTCGGCAAAAACACGGGTTATGTGATCGATCCGGAGGAGTGCATGGCTGATAATTTCGGTTACCTCATCGCTTACGGTCCGGACGGGCCTGACGGAAAAGGATATACAAATCCTGAAATCATTACATCGATCGAAGATATATTGAAATAGGGAAAGCTTCGCGAATAGGGGGAAACAATGCTGCTATTTTCTACGGTTTTGTCAATCAATGATACTTTAACGAAAGATGCATTTATCCAACTGGTTATCAAGTGGAATCAGGGCAGCCGGGAAGAAAATGTCATACCGGGTATTGAGTGGAACGGCGAGAGGAATATCCGGTATGGGAATGAAAAACTCTGGATGCAGATAGAAGAATACCGCAATCAAAATATCATAGCCGTCAGGTATGAGAAGATAGAAGGGGACGGCGTAATCTGGGATTCGGATTATGTTATGAATTTCAATGAGATGAAGATGGCGATCAGGCTTGACAGAAGTTATCTGGAAGAGGCGCTGAGTGTCCATTCGGCATTTCACACCCCCGCTTTCATTGCTCTTTTGATCGATGGCGGTTATGTAAAAGATGATAACGGACTTCCGGTCGGAAGACGTCCGGTCCTGATAAATGAAACGAACCTGTCCCTGATCGCAGATGTCATAAACGGAGATGTACATTACAGACTGCCGGTTGTCTACATATCGAAAACGGACGACGAACGGGACCCGGTAAACGCGCGGGAAGTAGCCAAAAGACTGAAAGGCGTTGCGCACGTCTTTGTCCAGGAGCACTCATGGAGCGGCGCCGCAATTCATCGGCTCTGTAATAAGAAAAATGAATACAACGGTGCCATAGGAATATACTACCCTAATGAGGCGGTGGGGCATGAAAGGATCCTGAATCATATTTACGCCGGCAGCGGAAAAAGGATGACGGAGAAAGTCATCAGCAGAGTGATCCAGTACAGCAATATCCAAAGGATTGATACTCTCTACACCTGGCAGGGAGTAAGCAACGCCCTCCTTCGCGATAAATACAGCAGCAAACGGGAGGAACTTGCGGCATCGGAATCTGCAAGACGACTGTCAGAGTCCGCAGCAAGGATGAGAGAATATGAGGTAAAACTAAAGCTGAACAGCGCAGATCAGCAAATTGAAGCGATGCGCAAAGAGGTGGAAAAAGCCCATTCGCTCGCACAGGAGAATGAGGATCTAGTCGAATCGGTGGACGAAGAGATGAGGCAGATGCGTCAGCAGATTGAAGAGCTGACCAGAAAGAATGATGCGCTCACAACAGAAAATGAGGGCCTTTGGGCGAAAATGAGAGAAATGAGCAAATCGCCGATACTATATCTCGGAGCAGAAGATGAATTTTTCCAGGATGAGATAAAAGAGATTATTCTTGAATCTCTGTCAGAGACTCTTAAGAAAACAAGAGGGAAAACAAGGCGCGCAGATGTGCTAGGTGACCTTATCCGCAGCAATGGCGGTTTTAAGGGGACGGCATCCAAAAAAGCCGAAGCGCTTAAGAACACCCTCAGAGGCTATAAAAATCTATCGGGAGTTCAGAAACGCTTCCTTGAAGAGCTGGGATTCAAGATCACAAAAGAAGGAGACCACTACAAACTGGTTTATTATGGCGATGGGAGATACTGGACATCTTTGGCGGTTACGCCCAGTGATCATCGAACCGGTGAAAACTGTGCACATCAGATAATTCGGAATATGCTCTGATGGGCGGGGACAGTACAGAGGGTTTGTGTCACGGGGTAGTATCTAATGACACATTTTGGAGCAAAATGTGTCAGTAGATACGTCCCCGTGACACACTTGTGGTATGTTTTTGGATCAACACACGGATGGCCGCAATAAATCGAGGTCAAAATAGTGCGATGCCAGGTCTGAGGCGGTATAAAAATTATGGTCACCTCGGTTAAACTATGAAACTATAGAAAGGCTTACTGCGGCTGACGCAGTAAGCCTTTTTAGAGCAAAAAGGGGTGACCCCAATGGCATGATGCGTTCAAGAGATTCTTTTGGATGACAACCGAGGACGGTAAACGCTAGGGATATTGATTAGACAACAAGAGGATACTATTACTGTAAGGGAGGAAAAAGCTTTACTAGAGCGCTAGTAGTTTAATAGTGGATTGTCGAGGCAGCCCCATATGGGGGCACCTGTTTTATTGTCTACATTAATATTTAGAAGTCAAATTCCATTTGACCTATTTTGTTAGAAAGATCGATATTATCAAATCATGATTAAACCTAAGCTGTATTGCTGAAGGACATGTTTATGAAAATAGCAATTTATAAAGCTTACATAGAAAAACTGTGCGAACGCAGAGTAGTATTAATAAAATAATATGGAGGTAAATATTGAACAACTTAGAAATTAAATATGGAGATGTGAATACGGATATTTCCAAGGAAGATTATTATGAGTTTACAAATGTCGAAGAAGCTGAAAAGTGGGGCTTTGATAAGTTCAAAAAATGGACTGATGTATATAAAAACGTTATTCATATGACTTCGCAGTATAAGGAGGATTCTATTCTACATATTAAGGACCCAGCAGATCTATATTTCGGGTACACATATCGTGAACTTAACGAATTCCTTCGTACAGGAGAAAAAATAGACATCTCACCTTCTCACCAAAGAATTATTAGTAATCTTGTAATGGCGATTTATTCTGCTCCTATAATTGGCAAAAAAATTGTTTTGTATCGACAAGTTTCAAGAAAAATGATAAAAGAAATGATTGCTAATAATAGAATTAAAGACAGCCTGCCATATCATGAAAAAGGATTTATGAGCACGTGCCTGTTGAAAGAGTGTTGTGCTACTAATTGTGGGAATCATAAATATATGCTGAAAATGTATGTAGATGACCAAACGCCTATTCATGCAATTTTCGCAAATCTGATTAGGCGAAGAGCTGAGGAAGAACTTCTTCTTCAACCTGGTCTTTATATGAAGATGATTGACTATCCCTACCTTGATGAGGAAACTGGTAAAACTATTATTGAGGTACACACATTTAGTAAGTTTCTGTGATGCAATGGTAACACCGTGAACTATCAATTTACGGTGTTACCATTATATTTGTAGATTTAGAGAGTATGAATGCTTTCAATACTGGAAGTCTCTGATGAGGAGGCGCAAAGATTGTTAGAGCGTGGAATTCATCCCGGTGATGAAGAATGGGAACGTTTAGGTATAGCTAGATATGTAACTTGGGAGCGAACAAAGTGTAGCATTAATGGAGAGAATGTTAGACATGAACCGCTTCAGGGTAATTATGGAACAGATCATGATATTTACATTCCGGATGATGATGCTATAGATACCTGCAAGGCCTTCTATTTCTCGGTCAGCTTTATAAAGAAGCCGGGGCTTCGTTTGATTGCGCCGAATATTGAGGCCGCATTATCAAGAGGGGCCAAGGGCCAGCTTATCACATCAACATATCAGAATTTCACAGATATAGATTCATTGACATGGTTTTATGACATGCAATCCCGTTATCCGGATACATTTACATGCAGGCTGGACCGTGAGTGTTTTCATGATTTTCATGGAAATGTAGTCGGTTTCCATTCCAAAGGCTATCTCTTTGAGTTTAATGACCACAATGAACTCTTGGTCGGATCTTCCAACATCACTGTATATGCACTATTAAAGAATATTGAGTGGGACGTGTCGATTATTGAAGGACAGGGGGCAGAGACCTTTAAGGACGCCAAGAAGGAGTTTGATGCACTCTGGGAGCGTACGCTTCCACTGAATAGGGATTTGATCGAGGAGTATAAGACAAGGCTGTACTATTCCATCGAGAGATGGGATATGGATTATGACATCGCAAATTCACAGTACAAGCCTAATTACATGCAACGCCGGGCACTGAAAGAACTTAACCGCATTCGCGCGATGGGAGCGACAAAGGCGCTCACTGTTGCGGCAGCAGGATCAGGTAAAACGTTCCTGGCTGCTTTTGATGCGCTCAATTTTAACCCGAAGCGGCTTCTTTATATTGTTCATGAGGGATCGATTCTGATGAAGTCCTTTGAGACTTTTCAGAAGGTATTCGGTAGTGAGCGGACATATGGAATATACAATAAGGACTACAAGGAATTTGATGCGGATTTCGTGTTTTCCACAAATGTGACAATGGCCAATTCGCTGGAACTATTTGATAAGCATACCTTCGACTATATTATTCTCGACGAGTGCCACCATGCGACGGCGGAAACATATCAGAAGATCATTCACTACTTTGAACCGCAGTTCTTACTGGGTATAACAGCTACGCCGGAACGAATGGATGGAGAAGATGTCTTCAGCCTCTTTGACCAAAATATTCCTTATGAGCTAAGGCTTCGTGACGCGATTATTAACGGTTTGGTTGTACCGTTTAAATATTATGGGATTCGTGATGATCTGATCGAGTACGGAATTAAGGAGACAAAAGGACATAAATTCGTAGAGCAGTTTTCTGATGAAAAGCACTGTGAATTTATATATCAGATGATCGAGAAGCATCGCTTGCCGGGGCAGAAGCTGAAAGCATTGGCCTTTTGTCGTGATATATCTCATGCGATTCGAATGTCTCAGGCAATGGAAGATTATTATGTCACTCGGTATCTTACTGGACGGAATTCGGTTGGAGAACGTGTACGCGCCTACAAGGATTTGCAGGATGACTCGGCGGATCTGGAGATCTTATTTACGGTGGATATCCTAAACGAAGGTGTAGATATTCCTGGCGTAAACATGGTCCTATTTCTGAGACCAACAGATTCTCAGACTATTTTCATACAGCAGCTTGGTCGTGGCCTCAGAAAATATGAGGGCAAGCAGTACGTAACGGTACTGGATTTCATCGGTAACGATTATAAGAGAAGTGTGCAGATCGCATTTGCACTCGGGAGCCTTTCCGAGAACTTCGTTGTAGAGAAAAAGCTTGTAGCTGCGCTTGTTAAGGACAATTTTAAAAGTATTGGACTGGCAGATTACGGGGTGGAGATCCACCTTGATGACCTGAGCAAAAAAGAAATATTGTCATATATTGATGATGTCAACTTTAACGTCAAGAAGTATTTGGCGCAGGATTATGAGAACTTCAAAAAGTATATAAGCGCTGCCAGCTATCCGCGCCATGTGGATTATCTGAATAACGATTATGCTCCTGATTTGATTAAGTTCATGCAATCAAAGATCGGCGGAAGAAAGAACGCCTCATATTATGGCTTCCTCCAAGCAATCGGAGAGAAGGACTTGCCCGCATTCGACGATCGCCAAGAGGCATTCATAAAATATGTTTCGGAAATGCTTCCGATTGTGAGGCCATATGAATATCTCATGATTCAGAAGCTAATTTTCGGAGCAGGAAAAGAGAAGCTTTCTGAGATTAAGCGGCATGTGCAGATCAATGCAGCAACGTATGACCAGGCGTCGTTTGACCATGCGCTTCATTACATGTTGACTACAGATTTCTTTGCATTGAACGGAGAAGAATTGTCGCTCAACAATATTGCGCTCGGCGTGGAAATGGATGAATATATGCGGGATCTGCTTGAATACGGTCTCGGCAAATTTGACATTGATTTTAGTAAATCTGATGGAACAGAGCGTTTCCTTCCTTGGGCAAAATACCGTAAGGAGCAAGTGCAGCAGTTGCTGCTGAATAACCCAAGAGACATTATGAAGGGAACAGCGATTTATGATGAGATCGTTTATATATATGTAACGGTTGTGAAAGGCGCAAGTGTCAAAGAAGACTTGAAGTATGAAGACGGCTATCTTGATCCCGATACTTTCCGGTGGGAGACAGTCGCGCATATAGGCGATAAAGAGCTCAGTTCGCTCAAGAACAGTAAGGGTGCGCACTTGTTTGTACGAAAGGTTGATAATGAGGACGGGATACAGCTTCCGTTTACATATATTGGTGCTGGGAAAATGGAGTACATTGAAAATTCGAAAAAGGCAAACGGGGCGCATTTATTCAGGATTCCGATGAACCGAACTGCGCCGGAGGATCTTTATTTTGACTTCAAACTCCCGGATTGGAAGTAGAGTAATGACAGAAAAGTAGTAGCGGCAATAATTCGCAAAGAAAATTGTGTATTTGCAACACAGAGAGGATATGGAGATTATAAAGATTGGTGGGAGTTCCCGGGCGGAAAAGTGGAGTTAGGAGAAACTCCGGAGGAGGCATTAGTCAGGGAAATTAAAGAAGAACTGGCATCTGAAATTGTGGTAGAGAGGTATCTTACCACAGTAGAACATGATTATCCGGAATTTCATCTTTCCATGGCCTGTTATTGGTGCAGTGTGAAAAGTGGCAAGCTTACACTTCTTGAACACGAAGCGGCGAGATGGCTTCCGCTCGATGATTTGCGGCAGGTGAATTGGCTGCCGGCGGATGTGAAAGTGGTGGAGGCTATAGAAAAATCCATATCTTAATGAATGAAGGACGGAATAACAATGGACTACATGGAAGACTCGAAAATGGAAGTTCTGAACTATCTGAGA
>JAZQCI010000098.1:0-3777 GCA_045546175.1 Lachnospiraceae bacterium
ATCGGCATCGATCCGGTCCAGTACGGCATCATGCTGGTCCTCAACTGCGGTATCGGCCTTCTGACCCCTCCCGTAGGTGCAGTGCTCTTTATCGGTTCCGGTATTGCGAAGAGACCCATGGAGAAGATCGTCAAGGAAATGATTCCTTTCTACGCCTTCATGATCATTGCACTGCTGCTGATCACATTTATCCCTGCGATCTCGCTGGGAATCCCGTGGGCCCTCGGCTACGGCAAGTAATAAGAGATAAGGAAACAGATAAACTCCTGATCCGTAAAAAAGATCCCGGAAATGCCCCTCAAGGCATTTCCGTGATCTTTCTTTTTCTTTTTTATAACTATTTCTGCTGATCGCCGGGCTTCTTTTTGTCCGTCTTCGAAGAGCGGGTGTGACTTATTCCCCCGCCTTTTTCATCCTCTTTTTTCTCCTCGCGCGCCTTTTTCCACTTGCGGTATCTCTCGCCGATCAGGATTCCGACCAGAAGGGCCAGCATGCATATAAGAAAATTAAAAGTATTGGGCATATCACTTTCCTCCTGCTGTAAGGGATTTCTTTAACAGTTTAGCACATACCTGGCAAATTTGAGTGACAGAATACGGATATAGAACAAATATACGGAAAAATACGCCCTCAGAACAAGAATTTACCAGTGTATCAAAAAATATTCCCATTTATATTTTTTTTCTGAATTTTTATAATCGTATTATAAACGGCATAGAAGTTGCACAATAAATTGTCTGCTTCGTGCCAAAAATGGTTATAGTTTCACTATAATAAGTTTCATGTTTCATTCCCATTGCGGGAGCATATGGGAAAAACACACAAAGGGAGGATTTCATTATGAAGAAAAAACTCATCAGTGCTGTGCTTTGCGCAGTAATGACAGCATCCCTGGTAGCAGGCTGCGGCCTTTCCGGCGGCACATCTGCATCCAGCAGCGAGCCCGCAGCTGAGCCTGCAGCAGAGGCAGAGGCTGAGCCCGCAGCAGAGGGCGATGCAGCAGCAGCTCCGGCAGCTTCCGGCGATGTCATCACACTGACAATGGCAGAGGTTAACCCTCTGGAGAACACTGTCTGCGGCGCTATGGACCTTAAGTTCAAAGAGGAAGTTGAGAAGCTTTCCGGCGGCCAGATCAAGATCGACCTGCAGGGCGGCGGCGTCCTCGGTGTTGAGGCTGACATCCTTGACGGTATGCTGGGCGGCACAGGTACAGTTGATATCTGCCGTATCTCCGCATTCGCACTTACATCCTATGGCACAAAGAAGTCCGTTCTTCTTTCCCTGCCTTACACATTCGCTGACAGAAATCACTATTGGAACTTCGCTAACAGCGAGCTCGGCCAGGAATTCCTGAATGAGTCCGAAGAGTTGGGCCTTGGTGTTAAGGGCCTGTACTTCGGCGAGGAAGGTTTCCGTCATTTCTTCACAGTTCAGGCTAAGCCCATCACTTCCCCTGACGACATGAAGAACATGAAGATCCGTGTTTCCAATGACCCGATCATGACCGAGATGGTTAAGAGCCTTGGCGCTACTCCTTCTCCCGTTTCCATGAGTGAGATCTACTCCTCCATGCAGAACGGCACCATCGACGGCGCTGAGCAGCCCACTGTTAACTATGCTGGCAACAGCTTCCAGGAAGTCGGTCCCAACCTTACACTGGACGGCCACACACTGGGCGCTATGATGACCATCATCACTGACAACGCTTGGAACAAGCTGACAGAAGAGCAGCAGGGTTGGATCCTTGAGGCCGGCAAGGCTGCTTCCGATTACTGCCGCGAAGTTTCCGAGCAGAAGGAGAACGAAGTTCTCGAGCAGCTCAAGGCTGACGGCATCAACGTTATCGAGATCGCAGACAAGACCGCTTGGCAGGCAGCCTGCAAGCCCATCGCTGATGAGTATGCAACTGGCGACCTGGCAGAGGTTTACCAGCAGCTTCTTGACCTTGCAAAGTAATTTAATCTGCTGACAAGCCAAGAAAAGCAAACAATAGGCTGATCTGAAAAGTGCTCCGGACAGCCGGAGCACTTTTTTTGGAAGGGGGATTTAAATGCCTGCAATTTTTGACAGTTTGAGAAAAATTGAACCGGTATACATATTCGTATACAAGGTGTTCATGCTTATCTGCAAGCTCCTTCTGGTGGCGGATATCCTGATCACGAGCTGGATCGTGCTTGCACGTTATATCAAAGTGATTCCCGCTCCCAACTGGGGCGAGGAGCTGATCCTGACACTGATGTCCTACATGGCAGTGCTCTCTGCAGCGCTGGCCATCAAGAGAAACGCACACATCAGAATGACCGCGTTTGACCGCTATCTCCCCGAGAAAGTGATCATCACTCTGGACCTGATTGCAGATCTGGCGGTCCTGGCACTGGCGATCGTCATGCTGACGACGGGCTGGTCCTACGCCACAGGCCTGGGCGCAAAGGGTACCTTCATTTCCATGCCCTGGCTGTCCAAGTTCTGGCAGTACTTCCCGATCCCGCTGGCGGGCATCGCGATGATCTTCTTCGAGGTCGAGAGAATTATTATCGACATTGAGAGATATTTCGGCAGAAAGGAGGAAGAAGTATTATGAGCGAATCAACAGCTATAGTCATCCTTCTTGTCACATTCCTTGCCATGGTATTCCTTCGCTTCCCGATCGCGTATTCGGTGGCGATCTCCACACTTCTGTGCCTGTCCTATATGGGACTGCCGCTGGCAACCCTGACCCAGCAGATGGTCAAGGGTATCAGCTCCTTCTCACTGATGGCTGTACCTTTCTTCATCACCATGGGCGTCCTGATGGGCTCGGGCGGTATATCGGAGAAACTTCTGAACCTGGCGGACGCATGCGTAGGCTGGATGACCGGCGGCCTGGCAATGGTTAACATCGTTGCCTCCTATTTCTTCGGTGGCATCTCCGGATCCGCATCTGCTGACACGGCTTCCCTTGGTTCCCTCGAGATCCCGATGATGGTCAACAGAGGCTACGACGTAGACTTCGCGACGGCCGTAACGATTTCCTCCTCCGTAGAGGGTATGCTCGTTCCTCCGTCCCACAACATGGTCATTTACGCCACAACGGCAGGCGGCCTTTCCGTAGGAAGCCTGTTCCTGGCAGGATACCTTCCGGGCGCGGTCCTGGCCGGCTGCCTGATGGTCCTGTCCTACATCCTCTACAAGAAGAGAGGCTACCCGAAGGGAGAGCCTTTCAACCTTGCCAGACTGGGCAAGGAATTCGCGACATCCATCTGGGCGCTGTCCGCGATCCTGATCGTTGTCGTAGGCGTCTGCGCCGGTGTCTTCACCGCGACAGAGTCCGCAGCTATTGCGGTTATCTATTCCCTGTTCGTTTCCATCTATGTCTACAAAGGACTTACCTGGAAAGGCGTGTGGTATGCGCTTGACCAGTGCGTGGATACGCTGTCCATCGTTCTGATCCTGATCGCTACATCCAACGCGTTCGGCTACATGCTGACAAAGCTTCACGTTCCGTCGCTGGCGGCGAACATGATCACAGGCGTATCCGATAACCCTTATGTTATCGCGATCCTGCTGAACGTCATCCTGCTGGTACTCGGTATGATCATGGATATGGCACCCATCATCCTGATCACGACCCCGATCCTTCTGCCTATCGCTACTTCGATCGGCATCGATCCGGTCCAGTACGGCATCATGCTGGTCCTCAACTGCGGTATCGGCCTTCTGACCCCTCCCGTAGGTGCAGTGCTCTTTATCGGTTCCGGTATTGCGAAGAGACCCATGGAGAAGATCGTCAAGGAAATG
>JAZQCI010000099.1:0-35018 GCA_045546175.1 Lachnospiraceae bacterium
ACTCCTTGGCTCACAGCACGACATGGCTACGATCCGACTTATCAGGTGACACAAAATGTGTCACCTGATACGTCCCCCTGACACACCCAACCGGTATCCCTGCGGCGTAAAGCCCGTAGTCTCCCTGAACACGCGGCCGAAATAGCTGACACTGCTGAAACCGCAGCGACTCGCGATCTCTCTGATGCCGGCGTCCGGCTCCTCCATGAGAAGGACCTTGGCGTGGTGAATGCGGATGCGGCGCAGGTAGTGCATGATGGTCTCGCCGGTGACACTCTTAAATAAGGTGCAGAGGTACTCCGGCGTCTTATGAAAGTGCCTTGATAGATCATCCAGGGAGAGATCCGTGCCGTAGTGGTCTTCCAGAAAGAGAATGACCTCTTTGATCAGCCCGGAGCCTTCCGCGGCCTCACTCATGGGGAGAAGGCGCAGCCCGCCGGACAGGTCGAGCAGCATGTTGTAGAGCGTTTTGGAACACGGAACCTGCTGTACTTTCGGGGCCGAGACCAATTGTTCCAGCTCTCTGAGGGGAGAGAGAAAGAGATCCGGGTCGGAGAGCGAGTAGATCCCGGAGCGGCCCATCCTCAGGCAGCTCAGAAACTTCAGGCAGGCCTCTCCTTCGAAGCCGACGTAATGGACGACCCAGTCGCCGCCAGAGCCCTGATAACCGTGTCTTAAATGAGGCTCCAGAACGGCGATCTGTCCCGGCTGCAGCACAGCCCGCTCACCGTCAATAAAGAATTCGCCGCTGCCGGACTCGCCGTAAAAGATCTGCCACAGAGGGAAACCACCCGGGCGCCGGATGGGTTCCTGCAGGTGGCTGATCCCGACGCTGCGGAGCAGGAGCGGGATCCTTTCACGCTGTCTTTTTGTCACACTGATCGAATAGCGCATATCACAAATCTCCACATTAAGAACTTGATACGATTATTAATATACTAAGATTGTGTTGACTGTATCGTCAAGATACAATAGAGACAAGAAAACAGAATATTTGGCCAAAATATTCAAAATCAACAATTTTTGAAGAAAAATCTTTCGAAAAAAGCAATAATTATATAGAAAGGAGCAGCCAGATGAGTCTTCCAGTAGTTAAACGTGATGAGCGAGGTATCCCCACATTATTTGTCCATGACAAGCCCTTCTTTATGAGAAGCGGCGAGATCCACAATTCCAGTGCTTCCGATGCGGCATTTCTTGAGGAAAGCCTCTGGCCTGCTCTGCGCGGCCTGAATATGAATTCCGTGATCGCCCCCCTCTACTGGGAACTGATCGAGCCGGAAGAAGGAAAATATGATTTTACCTTGCTGGAGAACATGATCGCCTCTGCGAGGTGGGAAGGCTTAAAGCTCTGCTTCCTCTGGTTTGGCCTTTGGAAAAACGCGGAATCCTTCTATGTGCCGGCCTGGATGAAGAGAGATACCGAGACCTATTTCCGCGCCGAAAAGGTGACGGGAGAGAAGATGAACACCATTTCTCCCCTGTGTGCCGCAGCCGTTGAGAAAGACAGAAAGGCTTTTACAGCCGTGATGCAGCACATTCGTGAGATTGACGGGGAAGAGAACACAGTAATTGTGATTCAGGTGGAGAATGAGATCGGCCTTCTCGGCACCGACAGGGATTACAGTGAAACAGCAAACGCCGCGTTCGCAGCGCCCCTTCCGGAAGTCCTGGCGAAAGCCGTTAACAAGAGCGGCACTTGGGAAGAGGTATACGGCGAGGACGCAGGAGAGGCTTTCATGGCATGGTATTTTGCCTCCGCAGTAGAGACGATCGCGGCATCCGGCAAAGCAGAGCATGATCTTCCCTGCTATGCCAACGCGTGGCTCAGACAGAGCCCTTGGTTCCCCGGCTCCTATCCTTCGGGAGGGCCGGTGGAGAGAGTGCAGCACATCTGGCGCGCGGCAGCTCCTTCTCTGTTCGCTTTCGGTCCGGACATCTATGTCCCTTACTGCGCGGACGTGATGGATTCTTACGCGACGGACGAAAACCCGCTGTTCATCCCCGAGATCCGCAAGGACGCGGTAGCTTCTTCCTATGCGCTGTATGCATTCGGCCAGAAGAACGCGATCTGCTTCTCGCCTTTCGGAATCGAAGACCTTGCGCTGGATCCCAGTCAGCTGGACAAGCCGCCGATGGACCTTATGATCGCGCTGAACATCGACCCGTCTGCCTTTGATATCACAGGGAGCAAGGACTGCCTGGCGGCCACCTACGACCTGCTCAGACAGATAGAACCGCTGATACTGAAGTATCGCGGGACAAAGAGCCAGCAGGCCTGCGTGCGCCACGGCGAGACCGACTACAGCGCATTCCTGCGCTTTGAAAAGTGTGATCTGGCGGTCTCCTACGGCCCGCGCATGAGCGCGAAACCGCTGGGTGCCCTCCTTGCCTTTGAACTGACGCCCGAGAGATTCCTCCTGATCGGTCTCAACTGCACGCCCGCTTTCCACAATAAGCCCGGCGTAAACAGGAAACTGGATCTGCTGCGCATGGAGGAAGGCCGTATCGAGAACGGCGAGTGGATCGGCGGCCGGGTGCTTAACGGCGACGAGAAAATGAATCTGCGCTTTGGCGACATGCCGAGTGCACTGATGGTGGAGCTGTACCAGTATTAAAGGAAATGTATGCACAGAAAGATTCAGACACCTCCTGCGGCATAACGCCGCAAAGCCGGCTCCCATAATCTGATTTGAAAAAAGAGAACCAAAGAATGTGTTCGATCATCACACAACCTGCGGTTCTCTTTTTCGTTTCCATTTCAGACAGTGCACTTCGTTCCTGGCGCAATAGATAGAGAGCATCTGTTGCAAAAGAGAATGCCCCGAACGAGCATTTTGCACGGAATGAAGAAAATAGGGGAATGACGGAAAAGAATAAAAAAAAGGCGGCAGTTAAAATGTTAACTTAGGGCAGCTTATTTTGAAGATATGGAGTGAGGTTTTATGGGACTGAATCATTTGGAATACAAAATAGTGAAGGCCGGCTCTGAAGAAAGCTTTATGCAGACGGATCTGATCGTTCTCTATGTTCTGGAAGGAGAGATGACCGTCAGATATTACGGCGACAGGATCCGAATGAGCAAGGATGATATCCTCCTGATCAATTCCGGCATGGAGTACGGGATCAGCGGAGCCAGGGACTGCATCTACGGCACGGCGTCGTTTTCCATCGGAATCATTTCCCAGATCATGGACAAAAAGAGCCTGATGCTGTATGTGGACTCCGCCAGAGACGTCCTTCATACCTACCAGGACCTTCGGGATATTCTGCAGGAGATGACCGCGGAGTATATTTTGCATGCGCACCGGACGCGCGCCGCCATGGACAGCCTGATGCTGCGTCTTTTAGACTGCCTGATCGAGCATTATCAGCTGGGGCAGGGACAGATCGAGGCGGATGAGAACGACACGGATGCCAGGATGCGGCAGATGATGCAGTATATCATCAACCACATCCACGATGAGATCAGCCTTTCCGACCTGGCCAATGAGATGTTTGTATCCACATCGACTTTATCCAGGATCTTCAAGAAAAACACCGGCATGTACTTCGCGGATTATGTGATGCGGCTGCGCGTGCGCACTTCACTGGGACTATTGCGAACTTCCGAGCAGAATCTGACGCAGATCGCCATGAACTGCGGCTTCTCGACTTCCGCGGCCTTCAACCGCTCTTTCAAAAAAGTGACCGGCATGATGCCGTCCGAATACAGAAAGCAGTACCAGATCTCGGTGGAGAGCGAGGAGCAGGAGGCCAGGGATGAGCTGGAGATCAGGGAGGAACTGCGAAAGAAAGGCTACCAGTTCAGCCGGCAGGACAATCGGAAGGAATATGACCTGAGCCTGAGTGAGCTCAGCCCCGCCTCTTATAAACAGGTATGGAGCCGCTGCATCAATGTGGGAAGTTTTTTCGAACTGAGCCGGGCCAATACACAGTTTCATGTGGTGTATCTGCAGGAACATCTGCATTACAAATATATAAGGCTCTGGAATATTTTCTCCGAGAAGATGATGGTCTCGGACGGGAGGACCATCGGACACTACAACTTTGACCTGATCAACCAGGTGCTGGATTTCCTGGTGGTCCATCACTTGAAACCTTTCCTGGATCTGGGAAGAAGACCCGATACGGCGATCCGCTCACAGGGAAATGAGATCTATTATAAAGAAGAGCATATCCACTTTGTCTCCAAGGAAATCTGGGAAGACCTGTTGCGGGCGTTTTTAGACAATGTGATCACCCGCTACGGATTTGAAGAGGTCAGCAGCTGGGTCTTTGAGCTCACGCGGGACTTTCACACGCGTGAGAACGGGATCTACAAGGACGATCAATACGATTACTTTGAGGTCTGGAAGATCGCGTACCGCGCGGTCCGCGAGAAGGTCCCGGGCGCAATGATCGGCGGGATCTCCACAGTCATCGGGACGGACCGGGATTTTGCCGAACAATTCTTCAGAAGATGCGTGAAGGAAGACTATAAACCTGACTTTGTCTCCTTCTTCCTCTATCCTTATGAGACGGTGAGCGGACCGCAGGGAGAGACCGTGCAGAGGGTGGCGACAGCCAATATGCGGTTTGAACGGGAAGAGGTCCTTCAGATGAGAGCGCTGATGAAGGATGTCGGGCTGCAGGACCGCAAACTGTTCCTCTCCGAGTGGAACAATTCGATTGGAAACAGGAATTACTTAAATGACAGCTGCTTCAGGGCAGCTTATCTGACAGCAAAGACCGTAGAGCTTTGGGGAATGACCGACATGACGGCTGTCATGGGCGGAACGGACTGGGTCAGCAGCTATATCGACACCAACAAGGTCTTAAACGGAGGCGTGGGACTTCTGACCAAGGACACTATCGCCAAGCCGGCTTTCTATGCCTTCTCATTCCTTGAGCACATGGGAACCCAGTTCCTGTCGAAAGGGGACCACTATCTTCTGACCAAAAAAGGGAACGGCGACCTGTACCTTCTGTGCTTTAATTTCCGCTGGTACCAGCAGACCGGGCGCGTAAACGGAGATGAGATCGACCTGGATTGCATCCGGCAGATCCGCTATGACGACGAGCGGAAGCTGGAGATGACATTCATGCTCAGAGGCATGACCGAGAGAGGAGAATACACAGTCAAAAAGAGATATCTCAACAAACAGAGCGGAAGCGTCCTGGATGAGTGGGGGAGGCTTGGCTATGAGACCAAGCTGAACAGGGAGGATGTCAAATATCTGCAGGCGATCAGTGTGCCGCGGATCGAGATGGAAAGAGTGATAACGGATGCATACAGGGACCTGGAGATCAAGGTGAAACTTGAGCCGCAGGAAGTGGTGCTCCTGCATATCTACAAAGTCTGACAAGGTGATTGACGGACCATGACGCGGATTCTCGAAGCGGGCTGCAACAAAGAACTTCTTTTTGTTGCGGTCCGCTGTTTTTTGCGCCTGATCGGGCTGCACTACTTGCAATCGGTGAAGGAACAAGCGGAACCTGTGAAAAGAATGCAGATGTTTCGCTCTATAAAATGAAATACAGAGGAATTGTCTGCAATAAACACAAGGGGGTGAAACGCATATGAAACTTACGAATGAACAGAGGGCGAAAGTGGAATCAATCCTGGCGCAGATGACCCTGGAAGAGAAGATCGGGCAGATGAATCAGGAATCTCCTTCCATAGTGGGAGGATTTGATGTCCCCTTTTCGGAACTCATCGAGATGCTGACGGACGGAAGACTTGCCCAGGAGGAATTTGAGCGCCTCATGTCTACGGCCAAGCAGGACTTCCACGAGGAGGAGATTCGGGCGGGACTGGTGGGTTCCGTTATGGGAAACGATCCGAGAAAAGCAAATGAACTGCAGAAGATCGCCGTCGAGGAGACGAGGCTGGGCATTCCCCTGATCATCGGATTTGATGTGATTCACGGCCTTCGCAGTGTGTTCCCCATCGCGATCGCGGAGGCGGGATCCTTCGACGATGCGCTGTTTGAAGAGACGGCCCGGATGGCGGCAAAGGAATCCAGGGCCCACGGCATCAGCTGGAATTTCGCTCCCATGATCGATGTGGCCCGCGACTCCCGCTGGGGGCGCGTATCCGAGGGACCCGGCGAGGATACCTATCTGGGAAGCCGGTTTGCCCGCGCCAAGATCCGGGGACTGCAGGGGGACACCTCCGACACAGGGAATTATGTGGCGGCCTGCACCAAGCACTATATCTGCTATGGGGCCTGCGAGGGCGGAAGAGATTACAACACGACGTCCATGTCCACATCGCAGCTTTACAACGTCTACCTGCCGACTTTCCGCGCGGCCATGGAAGAAGGCGCCGCGACTGTGATGGCGGCATTCAATGACCTGAACGGGGTCCCCTGCACGGTCAATGAGTATCTGCTCCGCGACGTTCTCAAGAAGGAGCTGGGACTTGAAGGATTTGTGGTGAGTGACGCCAACGCCATCAAGGAATGTGTTATTCACGGGATCGCGGCGGACGACGCCGATGCGGGCGCACAGGCGGCGATCGCCGGAATGGACATGGATATGGGAACGCATATCTACAAGGACCACCTGAAAGCGGCCGTGGAGAGCGGAAAAGTTCCCGTGGAAGTCGTCGACGAAGCGGTCCGCAGGATCCTGAGCGTCAAGGTGTGGCTGGGACTGTTTGAGCACCCCTATGTGCCGGAAGAAGTGATCGAGGCCTATGAGAAGGGAATACCGGCGGAGCATGCCGCGCTCGCGCGCAAGGCTGCGGAGGAGTCCATTGTCCTTCTCAAAAATGACGGCGATGTGCTGCCTCTTGACAAGGGCCGCAGGATCAGCCTGGTCGGCACACTGGCGGATTCGGCGGACGAAGTGACCGGCGCCTGGGCCATGGGATGGAAGAAAGAGGACTGCGTCACTATTCTGGACGGCTTTAAGAACGCGGGCGCGGATGTCTCCTATTACCCTTGCGGCGGGCCGGAGGGCAGTCTCAATGAAGAAGAACTGGCGGCGGCCTGCAAGGACGGCGACGTCATCGTCGCGATCGTTGGCGAGACGACCGCCATGTCCGGAGAAGCCTCCTCCAAGGCGGACATCACGCTTCCCGGCAGACAGAGAGAAATGCTCGAAAAGCTGATCGCATCGGGAAAACCCGTCGTCACGGTCTTCATGAACGGCAGACCGCTGGCGCTGGGGTGGGAGGCGGAGCATCTCCCGGTCATGGTCGAGGCCTGGCACCTGGGCATCCAGATGGGGAACGCCCTCGCGCGCGTTCTCTTCGGAGATGTGGCGCCCAGCGCGAAGCTCTCGTCCTCGTTCCCTTATGTGAACGGACAGTGCCCGCTCTATTACAACCACCCTTCCACGGGAAGGCCGGCCGGAAAGAGCAAGTTCACATCCAAATATCTGGACGCGCCGGCGGAGGCGCTGTTCCCGTTTGGATACGGACTCAGCTACACGACGTTTGCCTATAGCGATCTGCGCGTGGAAGAAAAGAAAGACCGCCTGGAGATCTCCGTGAAGATCGCCAATACCGGCGAGCGCGCCGGCGTCGAAGCCGCACAGCTCTATATGCAGGATGTCACGGCCAGCCTGGTTCGCCCGGTAAAAGAACTCAAGGGCTATAAGAGAGTGGAGCTGGAAGCGGGCGAAGAGAAGGAAGTCTTCTTCGTACTTTATAAGAAGGACATGGGATTCTACGACAACGCGGGAAAATATCGCCTGGAGGACGGCCTCTTCCGAATCTGTGCGGGCGGAAATTCCAGAGACCTGCTGGAAGAGAAAATTACGGTCAGATTCTGAAAACATGAGACGGCAGGATAACAGAAACGAGGAGAAAGATAGTATGGAAAAGAAAATTAAGAACCCGATCATCCCCGGTTTCTATCCGGACCCTTCCATCTGCAGAGCGGGCGACGACTATTATCTGGTCTGCTCCAGCTTCGAGCTGAGCCCCGGCCTTCCGCTCTTTCACAGCAAAGATCTGGCTAACTGGGAGCAGATCTCCTATGTGCTCACGCCGCAGAACGGTTTCTATGTGGACAAGAATACGGGAAACGGCGGCGTTATGGCCCCCACGATCCGCTATCACGAGGGGACCTTCTACATCATAAACTGCAATTTCGGCGACCGCGGCAATTTCATCGTCACGGCGAAGGATCCGGCCGGTCCCTGGTCGGCGCCGCACTTCCTCGACGATGTGCCGGGGATTGACGCCTCTCTCTTTTTTGACAACGACGGCAAATGTTACATCATGGGAACCGCCAATATCTGGCCGGACGGAAAAGGCGGAACGCGGCAGGGAATCTGGGCGGCCGAGTACGACATTGAAAACTTCCGCCTGATCTCCGAGCCCGTCGCCCTCTGGGGAGGCGCCATGGCGGGCGTCGCGTCGCCCGAATCGCCGCATATCTATCACATCGGCGACTGGTACTATCTGCTGATCGCGGAGGGCGGCACGGAGATGTACCACAGCGCCACGGTGGCGAGAAGCCGCACCGCGCTGGGGACCTATGAGGGCGATCCTTCCAATCCCATTCTCACGGTCCGTCACATGGGCAAAAAAGCGCCGATCCAGAACGCCGGTCACGCCGATCTGGTGCAGACGCAGAGTGGTCAGTGGTACGCCGTATTTCTCGCTTCCCGCCTGATCGGCGGCGTCAGCAAGAACCTGGGCAGAGAGACATTTATCGTGCCTGTGGAGTGGGAGGACGAGTGGCTGCTCTTTTCCCCGCAGACCGGCAAGGTGGAATGGGAGTATCCGCTTCCGGAGAACTGCGCGTGGGCACCGGTGGAAAAAGCGCCGGTTCGGGAAGAGCTGGGGAAAGCGCCGCTGAGCCTGGCCTGGAGTTTCTGGGGGAGTGACGGCGAGAAGTTCGCGGAATTGACGCAGGAGGGACTGAGACTCCCCTGCCTAAAGGAAGCGCCCGCCGATCCGCTCCGCCCCATGGCTATGGGGGCGCAGAGACCGGAGAACAATTCTCTGGCCTTTGTATGCAGAAGACGTCTGCAGCCCCACTGCCGCTTCTTATGCAGGATGCGCTTTGCGCCGCAGGGGAGTGAGAGCGCGGGAATCGCGATCGTGCAGGCCATGAATCACCAGTTCCACCTGGAACTTGCCCGTGCGGACGGTCAGACGGTGGTTCAGCTGCTACAGTACACTGCGGATTACGATCTGCAGCCCTATTTCCCCGGTTTTACATCGACCACGAACAGAAAGGTGCTGGCCTGCGCCCCTTATGAAGGCGGGGAGATCGTCCTGGAGACGGAAATGGACGAGAACTGCTATATCTTCCGCTATGGAGCTCAGGAGGGTGCGCTCACGGAGCTTGCCCGTGCGGACGGCGCCGTGATCAACCCTGAAAAAGTGGGCTGCATGGTGGGTGAAGTGCTGGGCCTGTATGCCAGCGGAAACGGGCGCGATGCGGACAACTGCGCGCTGTTCTGCCGGTCGGAATACGAGGACCTCTGATTCCTTGCAAGAAACGAACTTTATAATTGCAAAAAGTGAATCGTACGGCAGCTATTCATTTCGCGCTGCAACAAATATTTCTCTTTATTTGCAAGGAACGAAACAGATTGTGGCGGTTAAACCGTATCGAC
The DNA here is from genome assembly GCA_045546175.1 of Lachnospiraceae bacterium. Lineage (GTDB taxonomy): Bacteria > Bacillota > Clostridia > Lachnospirales > Lachnospiraceae > CAG-791. The sequence goes on from JAZQCI010000099.1 coordinate 9,565, forward strand.
AGAAGGTCCAAAAATAGATAATGAATGCAAGCGTTGTGATTATTCGGCCTGCCGCCGGATAGTTGCAAGATGTTAAGTATCCTGTGTTGTTTCCAAGACAAGGGTCCATGACCCGCACAGAGGTATCTGCATTGCGTTAAGGGCAGCCGGATCAGTCATCACGGATCTGCAGCATAAGGGGAGGCCCGAGGCGCCAGTAAAAGGAGGAGTGTAATAATGGAAGAAAAGAAAACTGCCCCCGTGCAGGAGAAAGCCAGCCCGAAGCTGTTAGTAGGCTATGGTCTCGGTGAAGTCGGATGCCAGATGAGCTGGTATATGATCAACAACTATCTGAACATTTTCTACACGGACGTTGTAGGACTTACAGGCGCAGCGATCTCCACGATCGTCCTGATCGCCAGAATCTGGGACGCGATCAACGACCCTATGATGGGACAGATCGCGGACCGCACCCATACACGCTGGGGTAAGTTCCGTCCCTATCTGATGTTCGCACCGCCTGTCCTTGCGATCTTCAATATTTTGACCTTCACGGTATTCCCGGTGCAGGGCCTGGCCAAGGTAATCCTCTGCGGCCTTTGCTATATCGGCGCCGGCATGGCTTACACAGCATGCTCCATCGCTTATCAGGCGCTGCTCAACGTTATCGCGGTTGACTCCAGAGTCCGTCAGCTCCTTGCCACGGCAAGAAGTACCGGCGCATCCATCATCGGCATCATCCTTTCGATGGTCGCTATGCCCCTGATCCTTCACTTCAGTTCTGCTGTTAACGCGAACGGAGAGAAGATGGCAGACGGTCACGGCTATTTCGTGACAACGGTGATCTTCTCCCTGATCCTGATCCCTGTTTTCTGGCTCTGCGCAGCGATCTGCAAAGAGACCTATACAGATCATCTTCACGGAAGCGCTCCCGCTGAGAAGGCTTCCTTTATCGACAACATGAAGGGCTTGTTCCAGAACGATCAGCTGCTCATGGTCGTCATCGCAACTGTCATTGGTACCATCTGCGTTACCGGCCGCTACGGAATCCTTGTCTACCACGTTATCTACGTCGTAGGCGGTCCGCAGTATATTGCCACCATGTTCACCGCCATGACAGTCGGTCAGCTTTGCGGCACACTTACGGTTCCGTGGGGCACCAAGATGTTCGGCAAGCGCAACTATATGATCATTATGAATGTGGTCATGGCAGCAGGCTTTGTGGCACTGTTCCTCAATCCCACCAGCAATCCCGTATTCCTGATCGGCGCATCCTTCATCGGATCTCTCGGATTCGGAGCTCCCGCCATCTGCTACGGCATGGTCGGCGACTCCCTCGAGTACGGCGACTGGAAGCTCGGAAAGCGCCAGGAAGGTCTTGCGGCTTCCATGCTGAGCTTCGGCGTCAAGCTGGCAACTGCGATCTGCGCGCCTGTTGTCCTGCTTCTTGAGGCGGTTGGCTATGTTCCCAACGTAGAGCAGGCCGCTTCCACCAAGATGGGCATCAACTTCATGGTCAACATGCTTCCCGCGATCCTCGCGATCGTATCCTGCATCCCGCTGATCTGGTACAAGCTCGATGACAAGCGCGTCGGTGAGATCCGTGCGGACCTCGAGGCCGGCAAGCACGCATGGGACAAATAATCAGGAAACGGATTGACTGAACACAGTCTAACCTTTGTGGGTCAGCTGTACAGGTATCTGATTTAGCCAAGAGCGGAGAGACCCTCCGCTCTTGTTGTATTTAAGGGGGCATTATGAATAATAACTATATTTTCCCTTTTCTGTGGATGCGCGGTGAGCCGGAGGATGTGATCCGCGAGGAGATCGGAAAGATCGCTGAGTGCGGCATCCGCGCCGTGTGTGTGGAGGCGAGGCCTCACAAGGACTTCTGCGGCCCGGGATGGTGGCATGATATGGATATCGTCCTGGAGGAGGCAAAAAAGAGAGGCATGAAGATCTGGATCCTCGATGACAAGCATTTTCCGACAGGCTACGCAAACGGCCTGATCGAGCAGCATCCGGAGCGAAAAAAGCAGTACATCGCCTGCACGACCGTCGATATTTTCGGGGCGAGCCGGCCGCTGTCGCTGAACATTCAGCGCATGCTCAAGCCGACGATCGGATTCTGGGAGATCGGAAACCCCGTCGATTATGCCGAGCAGGCGAGGAATACGCTTGTCTGTGCCGTGGCGCTGCGCTATGAGGAGGGCCATATATTTCACGAAGATGTGGTGGACCTGACAGATCAGTGCCGGGACGGAAGGGTCTCCTTTAAGCTCCCGGAGGGCCAGTGGCGGATTCATGTGGTTTACCGCACAAGAACGGACGGCGGAGATCCGACCTACATCAATATGATCGATAAAGTGTCAGCCCACACGCAAATTGAAGGCGTCTATGAGGCCCACTACGCAAGGTATGCGGAAGAGTTCGGGAAGACCATCGCCGGATTCTTTTCCGACGAGCCTCAGTTCGGAAATATCAGTGAGCAGAGCTTTGACACAAAGCTGGGCAAAAAGAAAATGCCGCTTCCCTGGAGCGAAGAACTCGAGCAGATGCTGACAGACCGATATGGGGCAGAATATCGCGCGCTTCTTCCGTTCCTCTTTGCGGAGAGTGCAGAAAAAGAGGTACAGCCGCAGATCCGCTACGACTACATGGACTGCATCTCCAGGCTGTACGCGCAGAATTTCGCCCGTCCCATCGGACAGTGGTGCCGGGAGCACGGCGTGGAGTACATCGGACATGTCGTGGAGGACAACAGCGTCCACAGCCGCCTGGGACTTGGCGCCGCGCACTGGTTCCGCGCCATGGAAGGGCAGGATATGGCGGGGATCGATGTGATCGGAGGTCAGTACTATTTTGGCGCGCCGGTAGAGGAGCGGAAGATGATGGCGGAGGGGGACGGCGAATTCTTCCACTACGCGCTCGGCAAGATGGGTGCGTCCGGCGGCCATCTTGATCCGAAGAAAAAGGGCCGTACCATGTGCGAACTCTTCGGCGCTTACGGCTGGGGATTTGGCGTTCGCGACATGAAGCACCTTCTGGACCACCTGCTGGTCAGAGGGATCAACCACCTGGTGCCCCATGCATTCTCCATGGCGGAGTTTCCAGATCCGGACTGCCCGCCTCACTTCTACGCGCGGGGAAACAATCCGGAGTTTCCGTATTTTGCAGAGCTGATGAAATACGCGAACAGGATGTGTGACCAGCTGAATGGCGGTGCACACATTGCATCTGTTGCTGTCTTGTATGACGGAGAGCTGGACTGGACGGGAGATCGCATGCCCATGCAGAAGATCTGCCGCGCGCTCACGGAAGATCAGATCGAATACGACATCGTCTGCCTGGATATGCTGCGAAATCTTCCCGCTTACAAGGGAAGTCTCTCAGGCGGAAAACTGGTCATTAACGGTGTGACTTTCGACGCACTGCTGGTGCCCGGCGCGGACTATGTGCCGGAAGGGCTTGTGCAGTTTGCTGCATCGGCCGGCAGCTTTCCGGTCTGGTTTGCCGGCCGCAGGCCGGCCGCGATCCTCAGCGATGAGAGCGGGAAAGCGGAAGATGCAGGGGCGCTTGACGGCATTCCGGTCGTGGACTGCGGGTCTCTGGCAGCCAAATTGGAGGAGATCGGCGCCCGGAAGATCAGACTCCGGCCTGCGGCACCCTATGTCACTGTCTACCACTATCGCAGAGACGGACAGATCCTGATGCTGATGAATGAATCGGCGGAAGATGCCTTCGAGGGGACTCTTGAGGTGAGTTCCGGGAAAGGATTTGCCTGTTATGACGCCTTTGCGGACAGGTATGAAGAGGCAGAGTGTGCCGTAAATGAAGGTATCGCGAAGATCCGGATCCGGCTGCAGCCCGGGGAGAGCTGCTTGCTCATGGAGAAGTGCGGTGATTTCGAGGTGCAGCGCGTACATGAGGATCTCGGCGAGAAGATCGCGCAGTGCAGTGCGCATATTGACATCTCACAGGACTGGGAAGTGCAGCGCACGAAGTCCGGAAAGGACACGCGGCGGGGAGAATGGAAGCATGTGAAGAAACTTTCTCCGATCAGCGACGAGGATCCCTCTTTCTCCGGAACGATTCGTTACAGGAAAAAACTGACTCTTGCGGGAAAGCCGGCGGAAGCTTATCTGTCTGCCGGGCAGGTCTATGAAGTCATGCGCGTCCTGGTTAACGGCGCAGAGACCGGGACGGTTCTTGCGCCGCCCTATCAGGTCTCGATCGGACAGTTCCTGCAGGCAGAGGACAACACGATAGAGATCGAAGTCGCGACGACGCCTGCCCGCGACGCGGCTTCCTGTCCGCAGCCGCCCTTTGACTTCTTCCACGAGGCGCTTGAGCCGACCGGGATGTTCGGGAAGATCGGAGTGCACATAAAGTAAACGGAATCCAAAAAGCATCTCCCGCAACCGCAGTCGTGCGTTTGTTGCAGGAGGTGTTTTTTTTGACGCCGGAGCGGCAGAGAATTGCAACAATTAACACATCTTCTAAAACATCTGAAAAGAATAAAAGGTTTTAAATTCATAAAATAATACTTGGAAACAACACAGACACAATAGTTCATCAGTTCCCGGCGCCGCAAGGGCGTCTCACGAAAGGAGAGATTGTTATGTACAAATATGACAGAAAAGGACCCAAGCGCGGTGTGGCTCTCTACAGCTATTCTGCAGAATTCGGTCTGACAAAGACACTTGAGGACTGCTTTGAAGATGTCCATGATATTGGCGCCCACGGAATTGAAATCCTGGCTAACACACATATCGAGAATTACCCTTATCCTACAGATGAGTGGGTAGAGAACTGGTTCAGGCTCTGCGACAAGTATGAGATCGTTCCCGTAGAGTACGGCAACTGGATCGACTCCCATGTTCTGGGCGACAGAGACCTCACAACAGAGGAGTCTGTAGAGATGCTCAAGAGAGATATCCGCTTGGCACACCGCCTCGGATTCACTGTTATGAGAACCAAAATGCCCGTCATCAACGATCTGCTCGAGCCCGTCCTGAACTGGAGAGAGATCATCAAGGGCGCTCTGCCGCTGGCTGAGGAACTCGGCATCAAGATGTGCCCCGAGATTCACACCCCCTCCAACCTGCAGGGCAAGCTGGTCACAGATTTTGTTGACTTTATCAAGGAGACAGGCACCAAGAATTTTGGCCTTAACATTGACTTCTCCGTATTCCGCACCGAGTTCAAGGAAGGCGAGTGGGTAGATCCCAACTACACGCCCAACAAGCCTGAGGACATTATCCCGCTTCTTCCTTACATCTACTGCTGCCACGCCAAGTTCATCAACATGAGCGATGACTTCCAGGAAACCACGATTCCTTATCCGGAGATCATCAAGGTCATGCAGGAGAACGGCTATGAGGGATATCTCCTCAGCGAATATGAAGGCGCAGACAAGTATGATGACGGCTACGAAGTAGGCCAGACACTGAGAAAACAGCACATCATGCTCAAGAATCTGCTTGGCGATTAAAGAAATCGGAGCAAGGAGGAAAAAAATATGGAAAAACAGGTTATTCAGTCTGTAGGATTCAGAAATATCAAAGATGAGAACGGAAATGTCACCGGCTTCCAGTTCAAGGTGAGACTTCCCTATTACAGAGGCATTTTCCTCTCCCAGATCCGTCCCGGCACTCTTTTCATCGATGGCGAGAAGATCGAGAAGGATGACATCGTATGGAACATCAAGGGCGAAGACTTCACAAATGAAGAGATGAGAACCGACTTCCAGACACACTGGGCTGTTACCTGCCCCGCAGTGCTCAAGGTGAAAAAGCCCGGCGGACTTGCTCAGGGCTACCACGATCTGAAGTACGGTTTCTGCTTCACATCTTCGTACATGCCGCCCATCATTCAGGCCCATCTCGATCCCGACCAGGAGAGCATGGTATTCATGCCCGAGTTCGGTCATCACGTAAATGAGAGAAGACTGCTGATCGTCTGACCAAAAAAACAAGAAACAAAACAGGGAAGCCTGCGATCGAAATGGATCGCAGGCTTCTTCTGCAACGAGATGTTGCACATTTTTTGACAATTCCATGCCGGAATCCGGTCCTCACAGTTCCGCCATAAGCTCTGAGGTGTTGAGCGTAGGGTCAAAGCCGGAATCGTTGCCTGAGTTGGACCGTAGGTTCAGAATATAGCCGTCCGGCAGTTCTCGGGGAGCGTATCCCGTAATCTGTTTGAAGACTCTGTTAAAGTTTCGTATGGTATCAAAACCACAGTTCATGGCGATCTCCGTCATAGTCATATTGCTGTCCCGGATCAGATCGATGGCCTTGTTCACGCGAATGTGATTGAGGTACATGGAGAAAGTCATTCCCGATATTCTTTTGAAAAAACGTGAGAAGTAGGCCTCTGACATGTTCATATAGGTCACGGCTCTTGAAAAGCTGTAGTTCTCTGCATTCTCGTCGATATCATACAACAGTTTCTTATATCGCTCTGTAGCTGCCGATGTCGAGACGGCAGCGGCCTGAATCTCCAGGGAAGAGAACACTTCGGCGATCATCTTCTGCATCAGCGCATTGCTGAGCTCGTCATAAAACCGTTCCCTCTTAATACATGCCTTCCTGATTATCTCGAGCGTCTCGAGCACATGAAAATCATCCGTGAAGATCGGACTGTCAAGGCAATAATTGTCGGTGATCCGTCGAACCAGTTCCTCCGAGAAAAGGGACACGTACAGAGTAGTGCCGGGCGCGGAAATGATGGAATGAACGGACTGTCCCCTCAGAAAGATACACTGTCCTTTCTGCAGTGTATAAGTTTCCCGGTCCAGGGAGATCATCGCTTCTCCGGTTTCGCACACGGCGATCTCGTGGTCAAAGTGCCAGTGTGAAATATTCTTCAGATTTCGATATTTGCCCACCCAGACAAGGGAGTGGTCCGGATAGATCCGGTGTTCGTGATTTGCTAACATGATTTGAGTTTAACGTATAGGACAATAAATGTCCAGAATGAGGGATTAGATTTCTTTTATGCAAGGGTGCGTTTTTTTATAATTCTAAATGGAAACAACACAGATATATTCGCCTGAGTCTCAGCGCAAAACGCGTCTGAGTGAAGCGCATCTGAATGGAGGTAATTTATGAAGCAGTTTTGGTTTGTAGTGGGATCCCAGGATCTTTACGGAGAAGAAGTACTTAAGACAGTGGCAGAGAGAGCGGATGAAATGGCCGCGTGGCTGAGCGAAAAACTCCCTTATCCTCTGGTCTACAAAGTGACGGCTATGTCTTCCAGCCAGATCACCAAGGTGATCAAAGAAGCCAACTATGACGACGAGTGCCTGGGCGTGGTGACATGGTGCCACACATTCTCGCCTTCCAAGATGTGGCTGACAGGTCTTGCCATGCTGCAGAAGCCCTGGTGCCATCTGGCAACCCAGTACAACAAGGAAATTCCAAATGAAGAGATCGACATGGACTTCATGAATCTCAACCAGGCGGCGCACGGCGACAGAGAGCACGGCTTTATGGGCGCACGCCTGAGAAAAGCCAGAAAAGTGATCGCCGGCTACTGGAAGGAAGAGAACGTGATCGCAAGACTGGCACAGTTCCAGAAGGTCTGCGTAGGCATCGACTTTTCCAAAAACCTCAAGGTCATGCGCTTCGGCGACAACATGAGAGATGTTGCCGTTACCGAAGGCGACAAGGTCGAGGCACAGAACAAGCTGGGCTGGGAAGTCAATTTCTGGGCAGTCGGCGATCTCGTAAAAGAGATGAACGCCGTCACCGAGGAAGAAGTAGACGCGCTCTGCAAGGAATATTTTGACCTGTATGACGTGGCGACAGACAATACAGAAGCCATCAGATATCAGGCGAGAGAAGAGATCGCCATGAAGAAGATGATGGACAGAAACGGCTGCAAGGCCTTCAGCAACACTTTCCAGGATCTTTACGGCATGGAGCAGCTCCCTGGTCTGGCATCCCAGCACCTGATGGCCCAGGGTTATGGCTACGGCGGAGAGGGCGACTGGAAGGTCAGCGCCATGACAGCCATTCTCAAGAAGATGGGCGAAGGCGAGAACGGAGCTTCCGCATTCATGGAGGACTACACCTATCACCTGGTCGAGGGGGCAAAATATTCTCTTGGCGCGCATATGCTGGAAGTCTGCCCGTCTCTTGCAGCCGGAAAGCCCCGCATCGAGACTCATCACCTGGGCATCGGCATGAACGAGAAGGATCCGGCCCGGCTGGTCTTTGACGGCAGAGCAGGCAAGGGAATTGTTGTTTCCCTGATCGATATGGGCGGCAGAATGAGACTGATCGTGCAGGATATCGAGTGCGTAAAGCCCATCATGGATATGCCGAATCTCCCTGTTGCCAAGGTCATGTGGAAGGCTATGCCCTCTCTGGAGACGGGCGTGGAGTGCTGGATTACCGCCGGCGGCGCCCATCACACAGTGCTCAGCCTGGATGTCACCGCAGAGATGATGCGCGATTTTGCCAAGTTCATGGACATTGAATTTGTACATATCACGAAGGACTCAACCGTGGAAGCTCTCGAAGATCAGCTGCTTGTGAACGACCTGATCTGGAAGCTTCGCTGATCATAGCAGGAAAGATCCACAGGGGATTTGTTAAGGAGGTAAGGTATGAATTTAAAAGAGACAGCAATCGGAATAGAACTCGGCTCCACAAGGATCAAAGCCGTTATGATCGGCAAAAACCATGAAGTACTGGCACAGGGTGATCACACTTGGGAGAACCGTTTCGAGGACGGCGTATGGACCTATTCCCTCGAAGACGTCAGAACCGGACTGCAGGACTGTTTTGCCGAGCTGAAAAAGGATGTACTGGACAAGTATGATACAGTGCTGACGACGACGGGGGCGATCGGCGTCTCCGCCATGATGCACGGCTATCTGCCTTTTGACAGAGATAACTGGCAGCTCTGCGAATTCCGCACCTGGAGAAACACGATCACCCAGGAAGCGGCGGAAAAACTGAGCGAAGAGTTTGATTTCAACATTCCGCAGAGATGGTCCATTGCCCACCTTTATCAGGCAATCCTGAACAAGGAAGAGCATGTGAAGGACATCGCCTATATCACTACTTTGGCCGGGTACGTCCACTTTGTCCTGACCGGAGAGAGATTTATGGGGATCGGCGAAGCGAGCGGCATGTTCCCCATCGATTCCGAAAAGCTCTGCTACGATGAAGAGATGGTGAAGAAGTTTAACGCACTTACAGGCCTTGACCTGATCTCCATGCTGCCCGAGATCAAGCTGGCGGGTGAGTCTGCCGGCTTCCTGACCGAGGAAGGCGCGCTGTATCTGGATCCGTCCGGAAACTTCGAGGCGGGGATCCCTGTCGCTCCCTGCGAAGGCGACGCCGGGACCGGAATGGTCGCAACGGACTCCGTCCGCGTAAGGACCGGCAATGTCAGCGCGGGAACCAGCGATTTCGCTATGGTCGTCACGGACAAAAAACTGAAAAAGCACAGAGAGATCGATATGGTCACAACGCCCGCCGGCAAGCCCGTCGCGATGGTGCACTGCAACAACTGCACATCCGATATCAATGCCTGGGTCAAGCTGATCAGGGAGTCCCTGGATGAATTCGGCTTTACGGTCGACACCAATACGCTTTATACCAAGCTGTTTGAGGCGGCTCTTAAGGGCGACGCCGACTGCGGCGACCTTCTCAGCTACAACTACTTCTCCGGAGAGGGCGTGACAGACCTCAACGAAGGCCGGCTCCTCTTCATGAGAAAAGCGGACTCCAAATTCACGCTTGCCAACTTCATGAGAACCCATCTCTATTCCGCGATGGCTACCCTGAAGATCGGCATGGACATCCTTCACAAGGAAAATGTTGTGATCGACAAGATCTACGGCCACGGCGGCTTCTTCAAGACACCGGAAGTCGGCCAGAGAGTTCTCTCCGCAGCGATCGATACACCTGTATCCGTCATGGAGACAGCCGGTGAAGGCGGCCCTTACGGCATGGCGCTCCTGTGCGCTTATATGCTCTGGAAGAAAGACGAGTCCCTGGAAGATTATCTGGATGACAAAGTATTCCACGGCTGCAAGTCTGCCACAGTCATGGCGGAGAAGAACGAAGTGGACGGCTTCAACAAGTTCATAAAAGATTACAAGAGATGCCTTGCAGTCGAGAAGGAGGCCATCAAATGCTGGAAGAACTGAAAAAGAAAGTCTATGAAGCAAATATGCTGCTTCCCAAGTACGGACTGGTCACATTCACATGGGGCAATGTCAGCGGCGTCGACAGAGAGAAGAAAGTCTTTGTCATCAAGCCCAGCGGCGTTCCCTATGAGGATCTGAAGCCGGAAGATATGGTAGTTGTCGACTTCGACGGCAACAAGGTGGAAGGCGCCATGAACCCTTCCTCCGATACGCCCACCCACGCATGGCTGTACAAGAAGTTCGATAAGATCGGCGGAATCGTGCACACGCATTCCTCCTATGCGACCAGCTGGGCCCAGTCCGGCCGCAGCATTCCCTGCTACGGCACGAACGCGGATTATTATTACGGCGAAGTGCCCTGCCTGCGCTGCCTTACAGAGGAAGAGATCGAGGACGCTTATGAGCTGAACACAGGAAAGCTCATTGTCGACGAGTTCGCCCGCATGGGCAAGGATCCCGAGGCGGTCTCCGCGGTCATCTGCAAGAACCACGGACCCTTTGCCTGGGGCAAGGACCCGGAAGACGCGGTCCACTGCGCAGTCGTTCTGGAAGAAGTCGCTAAAATGGCCTTCCGTACAGAACTGATTAACCCCAAGGTGCAGCCCGCTCCTCAGGAGCTGCAGGACAAGCACTATTACAGAAAGCACGGCGCCAACGCGTATTATGGCCAGAGAGGTGCCAAATGAACGTTCAGGAACTGAAAAAGACAGCAAACCAGGTGCGCAAGAACATTGTCACCGAGGTGTATTACGCCAATGCGGGCCATCCCGGCGGATCCCTCTCCGCCGCAGATATCTACACCTATCTCTACATGGAAGAGATGAATGTGGATCCGGCGAAGCCCGCAGATCCCGACAGGGACAGATTCGTCCTCTCCAAGGGACACACCTGCCCCGGCCTTTACGGCGTGATGGCGGAAAAAGGATATTTTGACAGGGAAGAGTGCAAGACCTTCCGCCACCTGGGCGCGCGCCTGCAGGGACATCCGTCCATACACTATCTGCCCGGCATCGACATGAGCTCGGGATCCCTGGGACAGGGCATCTCCTGCGCGGTCGGCATGGCGCTGGCGGCAAAGCTCATGGGCAAGGATTACCGCACCTACACACTGCTGGGCGACGGCGAGCTGGAGGAAGGCCAGGTCTGGGAGGCCTCCATGTTCGCAGGTGCCAAGAAATTGGACAACCTGTGCGTGATCGTCGACAACAACAACCTGCAGATCGACGGCACCATCGAGGAAGTCAACAACCCTTATCCCATCGACAAGAAGTTCGAGGCCTTTAATTTCCACGTCATTAACGTGGCAGACGGCCATGATTTCGAGCAGCTGGCGGCGGCTTTCGCGGAGGCGAGAGCGACCAAGGGTATGCCTTCCGTCATCATCTGCAAGACGCTCAAGGGCAAAGGCGTCTCCTTCATGGAGAACAGTATTGACTGGCACGGAAAAGCGCCGGGTGTGGAGCAGTACGAGATTGCTATGGCAGATCTGGAAAGAATCGGTGAGGCGTTATGAGTGATGTGAAGAAGATCGCGACACGCGAAACATATGGCAGGACCCTGGTAGAACTGGGGGCCGAGATGCCGAACCTGGTTGTCCTGGACGCAGACCTTGCGGGCGCCACCAAGACCGGCGTGTTCAAAAAAGCGTATCCGGACAGACATATCGACTGCGGCATCGCAGAAGGAAATATGATGAGCATCGCGGCGGGTCTTGCGGCCTCCGGCATGGTTCCCTTCGCGAGCACCTTCGCCATGTTTGCGGCTGGCCGTGCGTTTGAACAGGTCCGCAACTCTATCGGTTATCCACATCTCAACGTCAAGATCGGCGCTACCCATGCCGGTATCTCTGTCGGTGAGGACGGTGCGTCCCACCAGTGTCTGGAGGACCTGGCGCTGATGAGAACCATCCCGGGCATGGTCGTCATGTGCCCTGCGGATGATACAGAGGCGAGAAAAGCCATGAAAGCGGCTGTCGAGCACGACGGACCGGTCTATATCCGCTTCGGAAGAGCTCCGGTGCCGGTAGTTTTTGACGAGGATTATGAGTTTGAGATCGGAAAGGGCAGTGTCATCCGCGAAGGAAAAGACGTCAGCATCATCGCCAACGGCCTGTGCGTTGCGTCCGCGCTTGAAGCGGCAGAGATGCTTGCAAAGGACGGAATCGACGCGGAAGTCGTCGACATCTGTACCATCAAGCCTCTGGACGAGGACCTGATCGTGAAGACCGCCTCCAAGACCGGCAAGGTCGTGACGGCGGAAGAGCACAACATCATCGGCGGCCTGGGCGGTGCGGTGGCGGAGTGCCTGGCCGAGAAGTGCCCGACAAAGATGTACAGAATCGGCATGCGCGACAAGTTCGGCGAGTCCGGCACTGCGGGCGAGCTGCTGCACAAGTATATGCTGGATGGGGAAGGCATCTACAAACAGGTCAAAGCGTTTGTGGAGGCTGATTGATCGAAGATCAATCGCCTCACAACCGGACTGTTCACAGGTCAAAGCGTTTGCAGGGGGCTGAACTGAATAGAGAGACTTTGATTAAGAACGTCGCAAGAAATGCAAGAAAACATATGCATTTCTTGCGATGCTTCTTTTTTGGGGGTTTTTAATTGCAAGGAATGCGCATAGCACAGAAATTCATGAAAAGAATCAGCCCTCCGGTTTTCGTACAATAACTACATCGGAAAAACTTACAATAATGAAAATATAGAAGGAGGGTACACATGAAAGACATCGGAATTGCGATCATCGGACATGGATTCATGGGCCATGAGCACGAGAAAATGCTTCTGGACTTCCCGGGAATCAAACTGATCGGCTTTGCGGACATCGATCCGAAGCAGCTCGAAGACGTGACGGAAGGACTCAAGAGATATTCCAGCAACGAAGAGCTGATGGCGGATCCTGAGGTCGACGTAGTCCTGATCGCCGCAAACAACAGATTCCACAAGGATCTGGTCATTCAGGCGGCCAATGCGAAGAAGGACATCATCTGCGAGAAGCCCATCGCCATGAGCCTGGAAGAGCTCGATGAGATGGAAGCGGCCGTCAAGGCAAACGGCGTGAAGTTCACCGTCCACCACCAGAGACGCTTCGATCCCGACTTCCGCACGGCGAAGGCTGTCTATGACTCCGGCACACTGGGAGATGTCTACTGCGTCAAGAGCATGCTCTATGGCTTCAACGGCAATATGCACGACTGGCACGTCTTCGTAAGTGAAGGCGGCGGAATGCTCTATGACTGGGGCGTACACCTCCTGGACCAGTTCTGCTGGATGTTCCCCGGCGCCAAGCTCAAATCCGTATTCGCCGACATCCGCAACGTCATCAACACAGAGGTTGACGACTACTTCCAGATCATGATGCGTTTCGACAACGGCGTGACTGCAACTCTGGAGCTGGGCACTTACTTCCTGACCGACAAGATGCACGACAAGTGGTTCGAGCGCCACTGGTTCATCGGCGGCAACAAGGGAAGCGCCTATGTAGACGGTTTCGGACCGGAAGGGAAGATCGTCCGCACCAACGGCCTTTTGCAGAATGTCGGCGGCAAGCGCACCATGACGGCCGCAGGCCCTACAAGGTCCTTCGGACCGCCGCCGGAAGGCAAGATCCTCACCGAGGAACTTCCCAAGGTCGACACCAACCACAGAAATTACTTCGAGAACTATGTCAAAGCATGGCACGGCGAAGAAGAATTCCTGGTCAAGATTCCGGAGACCCGCCGCGTACTGCGCCTGATGGATGCGGTCAGAGAGTCCGGAAGAACCGGAAAATCCATCGATTTTGAATAAGTCGTGATCCTTTATGAGCATAGATCCCGGCTCCTTCGCTGAATGCGAAGGGGCTGGGATATTTCCATTTACACAAACGATATAGACCGGAGGAGAACAATGCATCAGGAAATCATTACAATCTCCGAAGAGAGGAATGTGACATTAACAGCCATGATTCAGGGCGTGGGAGGCGAATTTCGAGGAATCTCTGCGAGACCTGCAGTACTCGTGATCCCGGGAGGCGGATATCAGTTCTGTTCAGACAGAGAGGCAGATCCCGTCGCTTTTGCCTTCATGAAAGCCGGATACCACGCCTTTATCCTTCGCTATTCCGTAGGAGAATACAGCAAGTGGCCCCAGCCCCTGGAGGACTATGAGCAGGCGATGGAATGTATTTCCGACAAGGCGGAAGAATGGCATGTGATGACAGACAAGATCGCTGTCATCGGCTTTTCGGCCGGTGGTCATCTGGCAGGAGCGGCTGCGACCATGGGACGCCGTCGTCCGGCTGCCGCCATTCTCGGATATCCGGTACTGAGGCGGGAAACAGCACTCGAAATCGGACAGAATATGCCCGGTATTCCGGAACACGTGGATGAGAACACCTGCCCCTGCTTTTTGTTTGGGACAAGAACGGACAGCGTAGTTCCGGTCCAGAATATTGTCGATATGTTGAATGCGCTTGGCCGCTTTCATACAACCTACGAGTGTCATATCTATGCGTATGGCCCTCACGGCTTCGCGACGGGAGACCACTCCGTGCAGAGCTGTGAGACTCTGTTCCCGGAAAGGGGAGCCCGCTGGATCGATGACAGCATCAGCTGGCTGCACGACCTCTTCGGAGACTGGGGCAATGAGGGACTGACAAGGCCTGTACTGCGTCCTCATGTCAATGACGATGCGCTGGCCTGGCTGAGCCTGGACTGCAGCATATCCCGGATCTACGAAAATCCCAAAGCCAGGGAAACGCTTTCAGAAACGATCCGCAAAATGAAAGAGAAAATCACTCCGTTCACGCCGGAGATGACCTTCGACGATATGATGCAGGCACTCGGAAAGATGACGCTGAGAGACCTTCTGGTCGAGAGGGGAATCGATACAGACAAATTGGACGAACTCAATGAGGCACTCGGAAAGATTCCGAATATCTGAACAATCTGTGCAATAAAAGGAAACTATTTATTGCACGTTCTCCAAAAGCACGGTGTGATCCTGCAAGAGATGTGGCGCAAACTAAAACCTCGGAAAAGAATGCGCTATGAGAAACAGATACTATATATACAGAAACAAGAAACAATAAAAAGCTGCAGAGAGCAGCGGATAGTATTAATCATTCAATACCTCAGTGTGCTGAATAATTAAAAATAATGTAGAAAGTGAGGAACTAAAAATGAGCAAAAAGCTTCCGGTTGGTATTCAGGTTTACGGACTCAGAGATCTCCTCGAGAACACTCCGGAGAACTTCAAGAATGTAATGCAGCAGGTAAAGGACCTGGGCTATGACGGCGTTGAGCTGGCTGGTCTGTACGGCCTTACTCCTGAGTATGTCAAAGAAGTGCTGGACGAGATTGGCCTTATCCCGATCAGCGCACACGTCGCATTCGCTGAGATGATGGAAGATCTCGACACTATCATCGCGGATTACAAGAAGATCGGCGTTAAGTTCCTGGTAATGCCTTATATGGCAGAAGAGTATCGCCCGGTCAATCCGGAAGGCTTTAAGAAGTTCCTTCCCATGCTGAACGAAGTCGGCAAGAAGATCCACGACGCAGGCATGACTTTCCTGTATCACAACCACGATTTCGAGTTCGTCAAGATGGCAGACGGCCAGTGGGGATATGACGTAATGTTCGACTCCATCCCTCACGACAACCTGATGCCCGAGCTTGATACCTGCTGGTGCGATGTCGCTACAGGCGACGCTCCCGGCTTTATCCGCAAGTACACAGACCGTATCCCCGTTGTCCATCTCAAAGACTACATCAAGAAGGGTGAAGTCAAGAACATGTACAAGCTGATCGGTATCGAGGAAGAGGAGTCCGAGGGCGATACAGGCTACTTCGGCTTCCGTCCCGTCGGATTTGGCCAGATGATCTGGGAGCCCGTTCTCGAGGCAAGCCTTGATGCAAATGCACAGTGGGTCATCGTAGAGCAGGATGAGCACTATGAGCTGGAGCCCCTGGAGTGCGCAAGAAGAAGCCGCGAGTATCTGAAGATCCTCGGCTGGTAAAAAATTCGCTCAAAACGAGGAGCGAATAAAAAAGTTCGCTCACAACGAAGAGCGAACTTTGGAAGCCGCACAAGGTGCGGCTTCTGAATGAGCCATGCATACGGCGAATGACCAAAAACGAACTATATTTTGACAACTACACATAGATTTCAGGAAAGGAACCAACATGAAAGAACTCAGAATCGCCATCATCGGCTGCGGAATGATTTCCCACAGACACATGACCGTTATCGAGAACCTCAACAAGCGCGGACAGAACCTTAAGGTTGTCGCAGCTGCTGAGATCGACAAAGAGAAACTCCTTGCATGGGGCAAGCAGTACGGCATCGCAGAAGAGAACCTGTATCAGGACTTCCGTGAGATGCTCAAGCGTGACGACATCGACGAAGTCGAGGTCTGCGTACACAACAACCTGCACACATCCGTTGCGACCGCAGTTATGGCGGCAGGCTTCCCTTGCTACTCCGAGAAGCCCATGGCAGCAAGCTATGCGGATGCCAAGATCCTCTATGACGCACAGAAGAAATACGGGCAGAAACTGGCGATCCAGATCAGCTCCATCTACAACCCTCAGACCCGTATCGCCAAGAAGATGATCGCGGAAGGCAAGCTCGGTGAGATCTATCACGTAAGAAGCGTCGGCCACAGACGTCAGGGCCGTCCCGGCTACGATATGCCTTTCTTCAGCCGTGACTTCATCGATCCCAACGTAGGCGTACACGGACCTCTGTTCGACCTGGGCATCTATCACATTGCTCAGATGCTCTATGTTCTTGGCATGCCCGAGCTGGAGAGCGTTTACGGCTTCCAGAGCTCCAGATATTGGACACATCCCGCTATTGACAAGATCACAAACCGCACCGCTCCCGTCGAGGACCTCGGCGTAGGTATGGCCCGCTTCAAGGGCGACATCTGCATGGACATCTATGAAGACTGGGCGATCCACATGGAAGACATCGGCTGCACATTTATCGCAGGTTCCCTGGGCGGACTTAAGTTCACAGACGTTGACCAGACCGGCGGCCCTATGGCAGTTCCGGAAGGCGGCCAGATCATGGGCGGCGGCGACCTTCAGAAGCCCAGACTGACTTACTACGGCATAAACGAAGACAACCAGCTCTTCACGACACAGCTTGACTGCGCTCTGACAGACACCTATGGCCTGCAGGAATCCCTGATCCATCCCGAGCTGGATCTGTACAACGACAACCAGCTGCAGTGGTACAGCTACCTTCGCGGCATCCTGACCGACGAGACCAGAATCGACTCCCCTTACATCGCAATGCAGACCGCACTGCTTTCCGAGGGTGTTGTTCTCTCCAACGAGCTCGGCCGCAGCGTAACTGTCGATGAGATCAAGAAGATGGCCAAGTCCATCGCGATCCGCGATCAGGAGACTCCTTTCGGAACCATCCACTACGATTTTGACGAGTACAAGCCCGAGTAATCATCCAAGGCTATCTACATTATTTCCCCCGGCGGCGAGCCAGATACATGGCGTCTGGCTTGCCGCGACATAAAGAAGGAATCTTTTTTGCTTAAGGGCAGCCGATCCGGCTGCCCTTTGTAATTGGGATAAACAAACGCAATAAACAAATAAAAAAACAGTACAAATGATGCGCCGCATAGGCCTTTGCATATATAAAATACAAATAACCGTTCAGATTTAGAGCATAGGGAGGAACGAGATGGACAAGAACAGGAAACTCAGGATCGGCGTGATCGGATGCGGCGCCATCTCTGTGAGAAGGCATCTTCCGGAGTATGCAGCCAATGAAAATGTCGAGATCGCGGCGCTCTACAACCGCACGAGAAGCAAGGCAGAAGAGATGCAGAAGATCTATGGCGGCGTCGTCTGCGACAGCGTGGAAGAGATGGTCGCCATGGATCTGGACGCGGTCAGTGTCTGCACGGCCAATGCGATGCATGCGCACGACACTATTTTGGCGCTGAGGGCCGGCAAGCATGTGCTCTGCGAAAAGCCCATGGATGTGACGATCGAGAAGTGCACCGCTATGGTAGAAGAGGCGCGAAAATCCGGAAAGCTTCTTATGATCGCGCAGAACCAGCGGTTTTCGGCGGCCCACAAGGAGGCACATGACCTGATCGCGAAAGGCGCGATCGGAAAGGTCCTTTCTTTTGAGACCAAATTCGGGCATGCAGGGCCGGAGCGCTGGACCGGCACGGAGGACACGTGGTTTTTCAGAAAGAACGCGGCCGGCATGGGAGCTTTGGCGGATCTGGGTATCCACAAGACGGACCTCGCCCATTATCTGATTGGCGAGCCGATCACGCAGGTGTACGCACACACAGCAACGCTCGATAAGCGCTATCCGGACGGGAATCTGATCGATGTGGAGGACAACGCCTGGTGCATCTACCGCACAGACAGCGGTGTGACCGGTACTATGCACGCAAGCTGGACGGACTATGGCCACGAGTATAATTCGATCATTGTTCACGGGACCAAAGGCGCGATCCGCTGCTACGATGACAGGGAATACAGTCTGATCCTGGAGGGAGATGACGGCAGACAGAACTTCCTCTCCACGGAGGAAATGCTGACCAACAATGACCAGACGGTCGGAACGGGCAAGAACTATAACTCCGGCGTCATCGATGAATTTGTGGACTGCATCCTGACAGGCAGACCCTGCAGGTGTACGGGAGAGGAAGCGATCAAATCGATGCGGGTAATCTTCGCAGCTATGGCTTCCTCACAGATCGGCAGAATGGTGACGATTCCGGAGAACAGGTAAACGAAATTGGCTCGCAGAGCGAGCTGCAATAAAAGAAGGCCGTTTGTTGCAAATTGTGGGGAAGTCCCATGAGAGATTGCAACAGACGGCCTTTTGTATGAATCAGCTGAAAAGAACAACCCTGGAGGGGTTGGTAAAATTATTTCAGTTCGAAAGAACAGAAACACTTTTTACATAATATGGAGGTAGTTATGAAAAAGAGAATTATGGCAGCAGTTCTCGCAGGCGTTATGGCACTGAGCCTCGCAGCCTGCGGCGGATCATCATCAAGCAGCTCTGCAGCACCTGCTGAGGAAAAGACCGAGGAAGCGGCTCCCGCGGAAGGTCAGGAAGCAGCAGCTCCCGCGGAAGGCGAAGCACAGGCAGAGGCTCCCGCAGCAACCGGCGAGCAGACACACATCTATGTTCTGACAGCATCCGAGGACCACGGCTGGACAGGTTCCGTCGCAACATTTGCAAAGGCAAAGGTTGAGGAAGTCAACGCAGAGGGCGTTTACACGGCAGAGCTGATCACATCCGCAAGCGCGGCTGAGCAGATCACGACCATCGAAGACATCATCTCCAAGGGCGAGAAGAACATCGCGATCGTTGTGCAGCCTCTGGACGACACAGTGCAGTCCGCGATCCAGCAGATCGTCGACGCAGGCATCCCTTATGTGGCATTCGACCGCATCATCGCAGGTCTTGAGTCCACAGCGGTTTCCAACGTCAAGGGCGACAACGCGGGAATCGGCGCGGCAGCGGCAGCTTACTTTGTAGGCCTCGGCATGAAGCCCGGCGACAAGGTTTATGTCTATGAAGGCGACACCTCTTCCGTTACCGCTCTCAGAGACCAGGGCTTTGTTGATTATCTGAAGGGCGACGCAGAATACGCCGGACAGAAGATCGCAGACGATGCGAAGTGGACAGACGAAGACCTCAAAGCCGTTACCTATTCCGGAGCCATGAACTGGAGCAGAAGCGACACCAAGTCCTCCTTCGAGTCCCTGATGGGCGACAGCGCGAACGCTGACATCAAGTGGTTCTACGCAGAAGACGACGAGCTGGGCATGGGCATCCTGGAAGCACTTGCAGGCGGCGGAATCGACGACGCCACAAAGACCGCTTTCTTCGCTAACAAGCCCGTGATCACAGGCTGCGGCGGACTCGGCGAGTTCTACGATGTCCTCAAGGGCACAAATTATGCGGACATCTCCGCGCAGCTGGGCGGCGTCATGAGCGTTACCTACAGCCCTTCCATGATCAAGACAGCCATCCAGGATATGGAAGACTATCTGGCAGGCAAGCAGGTCGAGCAGGATCACGTCATCGCATGCGAGATCGTCACAAGCGAGAACGTTGACAACTACGAGGCATTCAACTGATCGGAACGGACTGATCTGTCAAAATACAGCCGGAATGACAATTCTGACTGACAAGTAATCCGGCGTTTCGGAATTTGACGGGGCGCGGCCGGGAAACCCCGGCCGCGGCCCGAATGTTTGTTAATCGGGGGAAGGAGAGGCACATGAGTCTGCTGGAAATGAGAGACATACGGAAGTCGTTCAGCGGCGTCTCCGTATTGAAGGGCGTACAGCTCACGGTGGAGAGCGGCGAAGTTCATGCTCTTCTGGGAGAGAACTGCGCGGGAAAGTCTACGCTGATGAATATTTTGACCGGCGTTCTGCCCAGAGACGGCGGGACCATCGAATTTGACGGACAAAAACTTGAGCATATCACGATCACGCAGTCCGAGAAGCTCGGGATCGCCTTCGTGCATCAGGAGCTGAACCTGTTTAATGACCTGAAGGTCTTCGAGAACATGTTCCTGAACCGGGAGTATACGAATAAGCTGGGCAGGCTCGACAAGAAGCGCATGCGCGCGGAGGCGCGGGAGCTGTTCGAGAGACTGGGCGTGGAGATTGACCCCGACGCGGTGGTATCGGACCTCAAGACCAGCCAGAAGCAGCTGCTGGAGATCTGCAAGGCGCTGCACCTGAAAGCGAAGCTGATCATCCTCGACGAGCCCACCACCTCCCTCAACAACGAGGAAGTGGACCATCTCTTCGGCATTCTCAGAAAGCTGAAGGCGGAGGGAACCTCCTTTATCTTCATTTCCCACAAGATGCCGGAGATCTTCGCGCTGGCGGACCGCTACACGGTCTTCAGAAACGGCGAGTATATCGGCGAGGGGAAGATCAGCGAGACGACACCCGAGAAGGTCACGATCATGATGGTCGGTGAGACCTACTCCAACGCCGAGGTCTATGAGAAGAGAGCGCTCGGCGAGGAAGTCCTGAAACTGGAAGGATTCACGGGCGACGGGTTCCACGACATCAATCTCTCCGTGAAGAAGGGCGAGATCGTCGGCATGACGGGACTGCAGGGAAGCGGCAGCAGTGAGATGCTGCAGGCCATTTTCGGCTCTTCACGGGCGACGGCGGGAACTGTGACGGCTTTTGGAAAGACTGTGCCCCACAACTCCATTCACAGTGCGATGAAGGCGGGGATCGCCATGCTCCCCAATAACCGGAAGGAAAACAGTGTTTTGCCCGATATGTCCCTCATGGAAAATATGGCGATCTCCGAGCAGACGCTGTCAGCGGCTAAGCTCCCGGTGGATACGAAGAGAGATAAGAAGAGATACGACGAATACAAACAGATGCTGAATATCAAGGCCCAGAACAGCACAGACCTGATCACGTCCCTGTCCGGCGGCAATCAGCAGAAGATCTTTATCGCGAGATGGCTCAACACGGATGCGGAGATCCTGATCCTGGACAATCCGACGCAAGGTATCGACGTCGGCGCGAAAGCGGAGATTTACCGCCTGATCCTGGAACTGGCGAAGGCGGGCAAGACGATCCTCATAAACACGCTGGAGATCCCCGAGATCATGAAGGTCGCGGACCGGTGCATCGTCTTCTACGACGGACGCATGATCAAAGAACTCGCGCATGAAGAGATCAACGAACAGGATGTAATGCTTTACAGTGTCGGCATCACGCAGAAGGCCGCAGGAGAGGAGGACGCACAGTCATGAAGAAACTCGGCAAAATATGGTCAGAATACAGTTTCATCTTTGTATTAATCGTTATTTTTATAGTTTATGCGATCACCAGCTCGGGGCTTACCTGGAGCGGCGTGATGAATATTTTCCGTCACAGCGCAGTTATTGGAACGGTGGCGCTGGGCATGGGCCTGATCTGCCTGACCGGTGAGATCGACCTTTCCGTGGGCTCCATGCTGGCACTCACCGCAGGTTTTTCCGTAATCGTATTTAATATCACGGGAAGCATTCTGCTGACCCTTCTCTTCGCGCTGGGCTTCGGCGCACTGTGCGGATTTGTGAACGGCGTCCTTGTCGGCGGCGTGCAGATGCCGGCCTTCATTGTGACGCTGGCGACCATGCTGATCTATCGCTCTTTTGCCCAGTATTTCTGCCAGCACGTGGACCGCGCGCTGATCGGCGGCGGCAGCAGCGTCTACAAAATGGACACCGCAAAAGCTTCCTATCAGGCCCTCTTCGGATTCGGCAACGGCAAGATCGCCACGATTCCTACAGTCGGTATCGTCATGCTGGTCATGACGGCTCTGTTCGTCTATCTGTCCGGCTGGACCAAGTACGGCAAGAAGATCTACGCCATCGGCTCCAACTTCAAGGCGGCCAAGATGAGCGGCATCAATGTCAGCGCGATGAAGATTTCCGCATTCACGATCTGCGGCATTCTGACCGGCCTGGGCGCCTTCCTCTGGATTGCGATGAACGGCAGTGCGGACCCGGCGACCACGGGCAGCAGCTATGAGATGTATGCCATCGCATCCGTCGTTCTGGGCGGCATCGCCATGAGCGGCGGCCGCGGCAAGATGCTGGGCGTTCTGTTCGGCGCCATGTCCTACACCATCGTTGACAAGATCATCGTCGCTCTCAAGATGGACTCTCTGATCAACAATGCTATCAAGGGAATCATTCTGATCTTGGTTATCCTCGTGCAGGTGGCGGGACCTCAGATCCGGGAGAAATTCAGAAAAGCGGCGTAATTGTGTCACGGAATTGTGTTAAGGGGAGGGATCAACTGACACAAAATGTGTCAGTTGATACGTCCCCGTGTCACACTATGACCCCTCCGCCGACCACAACATCTCCGTCGTAGAGGACGACAGACTGCCCGGGCGTGATGGCGCGCTGCGGCTCATCAAAGACGACCTTGAGAAGGTCCTCCTCGGGCTGCGTGACGGTGCAGGGCTGCTCTTTGTGGCGATAGCGGATCTTGGCGCTGCAGCGCAGCGAGCCTTTGATGCGATCCACGGTGATCAGGTTGATCCTGCGGGCGTAAAGAGTCCGCTTCATCAGGTCATCGTTTGTGCCCAGCGTGACGGTGTTGGTCTCCGGGTCGATCTTCGTGACATAGCAGCGGTGCGCCGCCGGAATTCCGAGCCCCCGGCGCTGGCCGAGCGTGTAGTGGATGATCCCCTTGTGGCGCCCGAGAACATTGCCCTGCGCATCGACGAAATCCCCGGCCGGGCACCCGGCGCCGCTGTAGCGCTCAATAAACCCCGCGTAGTCGCCGTCCGGAACGAAACAGATATCCTGGCTGTCGTGCTTCTGCGCATTCTTAAAGCCGCTCTCCTGGGCGATCTCTCTGGTCGTGGCCTTATCCTGATCGCCGAGCGGAAACTGCACATGGGCGAGCTGCTCCTGTGTCAAAACATAGAGCACATAACTCTGGTCCTTAGCCGGGTCCAGCGCCTTCAAAAGAAGGTAACGGCCCGTCTGAGGATCATATTTGGTCCGCGCATAGTGCCCGGTCACCAAAAGATCGCAGCCCAGCTCCTTCATCTTCTCAAAGAGATAGAAGAACTTAAGCCGGCGATTGCACTCGATGCAGGGATTGGGCGTGCGCCCGTGCAGATACTCATCGATAAAGGGCTCGATCACTTCCTGCGTGAAGAGGTTCTCATAGTGGACGATATAGTAGGGAATGCCGATCTTCTCGGAGACGCTGCGCGCGTCCTGCGTGTTCTCGAGGGAACAGCAGGTGTCCAGAAGATCCTTTCCGATCACATCATTTTCATAAAGGCGCATCGTGCAGCCGATGCACTCATATCCGCGCGACGACATGATCTGCGCCGCTACGCTGCTGTCGACGCCGCCGCTCATGGCGATTAAAGCTTTCACTGATCAGAGTTCCTTTTCTTTCAAGTTACCCTGGAGGTACAGATGCCCCCGGAGGTCATAATTTCAGAAACATGGTATCATGGAATAAGACATTTTGAGAACCTAGATCACGATATTTTTCAAGATTTTGGGGCAAGGATTCTCGGTGATTCAATCTCCAAGAGGAATTGTCCTTTTTTTATTATTCTATTTATATCCATTATTTCTATTATCCTTATTATATGCGAACAAATGTTTGCGTTTGTGCGTTCCTTATGCTATACTATACGTATGAAAACAAATATAATTAAATACAGGACTTGTGTGTGTAATATTAACTACCATGTGGTGTGGTGTGTGAAGCATCGGAAGAAGATCATCACCCCTCAGATCGAGCAGCTCCTGAAAGACCTTGCACAGGAGATCGCTAGGGACAAAGGCTTCACCGTACACCTTTTTGAAGCAGGGGAAATGGACCACATCTACTGTTTCGTGTCGGCGCCGCCAAAGCTCTCCATCACGGATATCGTGAAATATCTGAAGGGTATCACCGGCAGGAAACTATTCGAGGCGTACCCTGAGCTCAGGAAGGAGCTGTGGAAGGGACAGCTGTGGAACCACTCCTACTACGTGGAAACAGTCGGGTCTGTATCGGAAGATGCCGTCCGGAAGTATATTGAAAACCAGTCAAAATCCTACTGAGGTTTGATCATGCGTAAATGTGCGGACATGAAATACCACTTCGCTGCAAAACTGAGGATCTATCCTTCATCAGAGCAGAAACATATGATCGCAGTGAATGACGGGGCGTCACGCTTCGTCTATAACCGCATGACCGCAAACGACAGGGACCTCCATGCCATGAAAAGGGCGGCAGGATTGTGTCCTGTGTACAAAGAGCGGATCGCGTACCTGGAACAGGTCCGTTTCTCCAAAAAGGAACTCGTGAACACGATCCCTTTCCTGAATGAGAAGAACGTGGACTCCCTTGCGGTCGACAATGCCATAAAGAACCATAACATGGCATGGAAGCGCTTCCGTGAAGTCCCCGGCACAGGGATCCCGGGCTTCCATAAGAAATCCTATGAACAGTCCTACCAGACAAACGCCCATTACAGGAAGGACGCTGCCTCCTGGGAGGACGGGAACGTGCACTTCGTTCGCAGGAGCGCCGGCGAACAGGTGCCGCATCTTATCACGCTCCCTATGCTGGGGACGATCCGTTTCCGCTGCTCGGGGAAAGTATTGTTCATGCTAACCTCGCATAAAGAGGACACCCGCGTCGGGGCCATCACTATCCGCCGGGATAACTGCGGGGACTATTATGCTGTCCTGCAGCTCTCTTCGGATGCTCCGTTTACAGAACTCTTCCCGAAGACGGGTTCCAGCGTCGGGATCGACATGA